>NZ_JBEPRI010000019.1:0-143509 GCF_040548265.1 Bradyrhizobium sp. F1.13.3
GTACCGCAGGCCCTCGTTGATTGCGTCGACTCTCCGACCCGGTGGCAAGGCAACGAGAATTCCAATCTGCGAGGCGATGGCTCGGTCGGATCGCAACGTCAGGTCATGCTTCGTCTTCAAGTAGACGAACCCGAGCAGTACCACGGTAAATGCCGCAAAGATGCCGGTTACCAATATGGTCCATCGCAGCCTGTTCGATCGCAAGAACTCGGGCAATTGCATCACGTCTCGCGGAAAAATCGCAGAAATACTCGACAGTCCTGCTGGGCTTGGGCGGTAGCTGCGAAGCCTCGAAACGAGCTCGCACGAGTCCGTTGACATGGATGCATCCTTCGCATTTCGCTCGTCTCAGCCGCCGTCCGGCGCATTCTTGATTCCAGCTACGGGCGCCAGCCTAGCCCGAACAGCGCGAGCGGCTCGATCCTACGGAGGTTGTTCCGACTGTCGTCTTGGTTTGCGAGGCCCCATACCTTCGTTTTGCGTGGGAATTGCATCGAGCGTGTGCTGAAGACGGGGTAAGGCGCCGGCGCGGGCCGCATCAAGATCATGAACCGGCGCCTGTGATCTTAGCCGGCATCCCCGCCACCGATGGCGGCCTCGACATGTTTGATCAAGTCGGGCACCGTAAAGGGCTTTGCCAGGAAGCCAATGGCTCCGGCCTTCCGCGCCTGGTCCCGCACTCGGTCTTCGGGAAACGCCGTAATGAAAACGAACGGCGTACTGTGCCCTTGCGCGCGCATATGGTTGAGGAGCTCAACCCCGCTCATGCCGGTCATCTGCACATCCGCAACGACGCATGCGCAGTCGTGCAACTGGGGTGACTGCGGGAACTCTTCGGCCGACGCAAATGTGTGGACGAGGTATCCTTCTGAACTGAGTAGATTGTCGGTTGCTTCACGGACGAGTTCATCGTCGTCAACAACTGAAATCATCGAAAGCATTGACAAGACGACCTTCCAGGCGCGGGAGCAAGACGCTCGCCCTCCCCGGGCTAAGAATGGGCCGCCAATCGGGATTCTGAAATCATACTTAGGTTTGTCCGCTCGAGTACGTGGTAAGCCAACCAGGCGCCATTTGGTCTTTTGAGACACGTAACGTTGAGGTTTAATACGCGATCCTCGCCCGACGAATGCTAAGGCTTGCCGCGGCGAACTCCGAGAGTTTCGGCTTTTCGCAACAGATCGGCCAGCGATCTCGCATCCATCTTCTTCATGATGTGCCCACGGTGAATCTTGACGGTAATTTCGGCAAGTCCGAGTTCGGCAGCTATCTGCTTGTTCATGAGGCCAGACGATACCAAGGCCAGAATCTCGCGCTCGCGGGGGGTTAAGGTCTGAAAATGGGTTTGCAGGTTCGCGACGATCCTGTCGGCCTCGCGTCGCTTGCGATCCCGTTCGATCGCCAGCGTCACGGCGTCCAGCATGTCCTGATCGCGAAACGGCTTGGTCAGAAAATCGACAGCCCCGCCCTTCATGGCTCTCACGCTCATCGGAATGTCGCCATGGCCGGTCATGAAGATAATGGGAATATGAACGTTCGCCTTGGCGAGTTCACCTTGGAATTCCAGACCGCTCATTCCTGGCAGCCTGATGTCCAGGACCAGGCAGCTGGCGACATCTGGAAGTGTGCTTTGCAGCATTTCGGTTGCCGAACCGAACACCTCGACCTCCAGTCCGATCGATGCAAAGAGATTGCTGAGCGCTTCACGCATCAATTCGTCGTCTTCGACAATTAAGACGAGCGGCTCTCTCGCGCTGATAGGCTCACGCGGTGTTTTGGGACGCTCAGTCACGACGCCTCCTTTTGTCGCGAGGGCAGGACGAATTGAAACGTCGCCCCATGCCCCTGATTGGGCGATGCAGATAGACCGCCCTCATGGGCCTCCACGATCGAACGGCAGATCGAGAGCCCCATTCCCATGCCGCTGGACTTGGTGGTGAAGAAGGCGTCGAACAGCCGGCTCGCACTCTCGGCGGAGATGCCGACGCCGCAATCCGTCACACTCAGGAGTACGCGGTGCGCCTCGTCCTGGCCTGACCGGATCACCAGTTCGCGCGGCCGATCCGTGATCGGCAGCATCGCCTCGATGCCGTTCATTACGAGATTGATGATCACCTGCTGCAAGTGAACCCGATCACCAAGGATCGCAGGGAGAGCGGGCGCCAACTCGGTACGCAATGAGACTAGCTGGCTAGTCAACTCACGCTCTACCAGCACGATAACCTCCTTGACGACGTCATTGAGATCGAGCGGTACTTTTTCGAAGCCGGATTTTTTCGCGAGCGTCCGGACACGCCGGATCACCTCACTTGCCCGGTTGCCACCATTGATGACCCATTCCACCGAACGGCGCGCAGCGGGCAGGTCTGGAGTTTCGCGGTCGAGCCAGCGCAAACAGGCCCCAGCGTTAGCGATGATCGCAGCGAGCGGTTGGTTCACCTCGTGGGCGATCGAGGCTGTCAGTTCGCCCAACGTGGTCACCCGCATGACATGCGCAAGCTCCGCCTGCGCGTTATGCAGCTTCTCCTCGGCCTGTTTGGGCGCTGTAACATCCACCACCGCCCCAATGAACTCCTCCAACTGGCCCGCCTGGTCTCTGACAGCATGGGCGACGACATGGACATATTTGACCGAGCCATCCGGCATCAGCAGCCGATGCTCGTAGTCGAGATCCTCTCCGCCGCGGGCTGCACGTTCGATCGTCTCCTGGACGCGAGCCCGATCCTCCGGATGAGCGCGATCAAGGACGTTTGCAGAGGTAACAGAACCCGGCTCGTCATATCCAAGGATCCGGAAGAATTCTTTGGAGCCGACGCGTTCGTCAGTAACGACATTCCAGACGAAGCTGCCGGTTTGGCTCACTCGCTGTGCTTCGACCAATTTGGCTTCGCTTCGCCGTAACTCCTCCTCCGCCCGCTTGCGGTCCTCTATGTCGGTGGACGAGCCATACCACTTGACAATGTTGCCGTGTTCATTGCGAAGCGGCACACCCCGAAATAGGAACCAGCGATATTCACCGTCGAAACGCCGTAGGCGGGCTATAAGCTCACCGGGCGTGCCGGACGCCCGTATTGCGCTCCACTTCATCAACATGCTCTTCTTGTCCTCAGGATGAAAGGCGCGAGGCCAGCCGGTTTCGGCCTGATCCGGTGAGAGGCCCGTGTAGTCGAGCGCCGTCTGATTGAGGAAATCGGGGACCCCGTCCGGTCCTGCGCGCCAGACTAAGGTCGGGATCGTGTCGATCACAAGTCGAAGCCGATCCTCGGACTTCTTGATTTCGTCAAAGGCTTTTTGCAGCGCCTCCTTGGCGCGGTGCTGCTCCGTGACATCGATGTGCGTACCGACCAGCTCGGTCACTTCACCGTCGTGACCGACAACAGCATGTCCCACGGAGTGCACATATCTTGTCGCACCATCCGGAAGAACGATGCGATAGTCGCCTTCGAAGTCCGTTTTCTCTCGGAGAGCCTGCCGCACCATTTCGATAACCCGGCTCCTGTCTTCGCCGTGAACGCGATCCCACAAGGGCTGCTGTGGTACAGCCTCCTCACCCGGGTCGAATCCCAACATGCTGAGCGCTTCTGGGGACCGAAACACGAACTCTCGCCGACGCGCATCCCAAGCCCAACTTCCGGTGTGGCTCAAGCGCTGGGCTTCGGCCAAATAGGCCTCGCTGCGTCGCAGCTTTCGTTCCGTCTCCGTTGCTGTCGTAACATCGGTGACCGCGCCTACAAACTCGATGCTCCCCGAAGCATTTCTTTCGGCGCGCGCCAAGGCATGAACATGTTTAACCGATCCATCCGGCATCCGCAGTCGATATTCATGATCAAATTCGGTTCCCTCGCGGGTGGCGCGATCGATAGTGTTTTGCACGGCGGCGCGATCTTCGGGATGGGTCCGCTGGACAATAAGTTCCACGGTCGGCTTCGTAGTCCGATCGCATCCGAAGATTCGAAAAGTTTGTGCTGACCAGAAAATATCTCCGCTGGCGACGTTCCATCCAAAACTCCCGGTACCGCTCAATCTCTGCGCTTCGGTCAAATACATTTCGCTGTGCAGGAGCGCGGCCGCAATCCGCTTCTGATCACCTATAGCCACCTGAAGGTCGTGTGCCGAACGCCGAAGTGCTTCTGTTGCCTTCCTCTGGGCCGAGAACAGGAATGCAACGATGAGAGATGTGATGGAGAACAGGATCAGACGCGGTATCTCCGAAATGCCTACAGCGAAAAGGTCATGCTTCCAGGTAAATGAACTGCTTGGAGGCAACAGATAATAATGAAAGGCCAAGAGAGCGAGCGTAACCGCTGATAATCCCGGGCCAAGCCCGCCAACCCACGCAGAGAAAATAACTGCGCAAAGCATCGAGGACGCGATAGCCTCGGCGTTCAGCACGCGTGTGATCAGCTCCGCGGCAACGATCGCCACCGCGACCGACAGGGGGGCTGTCGCGTAGCGAGACATCGCAGAACGCGCCGACCACCGTTCACTGAGACTGGGTCTTGCCATTCAGCTCGCTCGTCCCGCTACGCGGGCGGATGTGCCGCGGGCGCCGTGTCATCGCAGGGGCGCCCGGTGCCCCGGCCTGCAAGACTAAAGCATTTTGAACAGGTTCGGCAATTCGATTGCCGCCGGTCGTCACGCGGCGCATAGCGGAACGCAAGGCAATCCCGCCAAACTTCGGTTTAGCGCAGGTATACCTCTGGTTAATGGAGCAACCGCTCGGCCCGATCTAATTATAAGCCAAGCAGCCTACCCTGGCGCGCTCTCGAATAGCTGCCCTTGCGGACGGCCTGCGCGTTGCCTCTTTCCCCCCGCGAGACAGGTGCAAGCCGTCCGCTCCTTTTTGCGATGCTATCGAAAAGACCCGCCGGGCAAATGTCGGTGTAATGCTGACCAATCCTCCCTGGTTCGCCCACATCTGTGAACCGCAACGTCCCGGGACAACGATCGAGCTGTGCGATCGCTGGTGCGGAACCACGTCAGCCACAACGTGCCAGCACCCCAAACGTCCGTATCATTCGCCAGATCCCTATTTGTGATCAAACGCTTTGCGCCCTACGCTTGAGCGAGCTGCCCCAATTCTCCTAATGTCGCTGCCGGTCCAACAGGCCCCACCCGACGCATAGTTCAAAAAGTTGGCAATCTTCCTAGATCAATCGGTCGGCTATAGCCCCTAACTTTCGCTCGCTTCGGTCTGCGCTTCGCTGTCACGTTGAGGATTGAACGTCCATGTCGAAGCCATGTGTATGACCGCTGACGGCAATATGATCACGAGGTTTGCGGCGCCGAGCTGGTTTGTCGGCAGACCGTGCAAATTCGTTCTGGTTGGCAGCTAAGCCGTCACGCAGTCGGATCGGCCTAAACGCCATTCTCTTGGGCTGGCGGCACGGCCTGCGACGACCGCGCGAATGGTAGCGGTTATGACCTTGAAGCCGAGTTGGGCGACAATAGCGCACTTGCTCGCTTACTCGATTTGTCACCATGTCAGTACTGGAGCGGTCCCGAACACGTACAGGACCGCTACCGGAGCGCTGTGAGAGAAGTACCGAGCCGGGCCGGCAGTCCCGTACTGTTGCCACAATCACTAATCACACGCGTCGTCCCAGTTGCGCGGGACTCGTCGCAGATACTTCGATACTTCCTCCCCTAAATCGCCTTGATAGCGTTCGCTCTTTTGCGGCTCAGCTTGGAAGCTACGGTTGAAATCTACAGAGCTGGGTCGCCAAGCAGGGCTCCCGCGTCGAGCGGCGCCGGAATGTCGGCGTTCCGGCCGGGAGCGGACCAAGGTCTCACGCCGCGATGCCCGCTTGTGACGGCCCCTAGCGGGCATCCTGTGTGAGTGGCGTCCCCACGCTGGTGTTCTCGCTACTGCACTAAATCCTTGTGCATCTGTTGGATAGCGCGTCAAACTTGCCAGCAGCCCAATCCCGCCAGCGACAGCTGGTCATCGCGGTTGTCACGAGCCTTCTACCCACTCGATGCCGGACCACTAGGTCAATGCATATCAAAAGGGAGGACGCACACGTCGTCAACGGGCCTCACCGGCGGGAGTGCATTGGGCGGACTAAGCTGAATGATGCTTGCACTCACCGGCTTTGGTGCGCGGCGGCGCACAACGAACACCACGCCCGAAATAGTGGCTCGCCTCCATACCACTCGACAAGCAACCGTCTTCCGAAGCCCGCTGAACAACAGATCAAACTCGCTGGCGAATATATAATGGGGCGCGGAAAGGCATGCGCCAAAGGCATTGATGTCGCGCACCACGCACGGATGCACCCCCATAATTCCATCGAAGGAAATCAAGGCCGGCACATTAACGATCTCGCGCGGCAGAGCGCGACGTTCCATTAACCTTTCAATCATGGCGAGAACTCCGCACAAGCTTCTTTGCTTCAGTTGCCGGTCCCGCCGGACCTCGTCAAACAAGATACTTCGCGCACTCCGCCAAACAAGCAGTTGCGCTGACTAATTAGAGTTGACTCTAATTCTTCCATAAATGCGGAGAATGGACGGTTCGAAAACTTAGCGCGATCCACGAAAACGCGCACATCAAGGCTGGCTAGGCGGATGCATTGAGAAGCACTTTTGGCAGCTTTTGGCCGTTCTGCGAAGTGGCGACACCCCTAACTCGCGCGCTGAATCGGCGGGGGTTGGCATGACTCGATTGGATTAAGGGGGTATCGTGGGGCAATTTACTTTGTTGCCGGAATGGCTCGACAAGCGGCTTGTAGATGACAACCCGGATCGCTTGATCGACGCCTTCGTTGCAGCCCTCGACCACTTATTCACGAGGTCCGCTCACCTAGGTATGGCAGACCAGATGTGCTCGCGTTGAGTTCTTCGCATTTTGACCCGCAGCGGTCCTTTGCGCTGGTCGAAGACGTAATAGCCTCTCCTCTCTTTTTGCGGTCATGTAGTCGAGGGTCGGGTCACTATGCGCTTTGTGCGGCGAGCCGATCGCGCTGCTGTATGTCACAGATCAGCCGCCGCCAAACTTGGATGGATCATTGTAGGAAGGAGGGTCGTCGTGGTCGGTCCGCAGACCACCCGGAACGGAGTCGTCGCGATAGATCCGTACACCACCTGGAGTGACATAGGCTCGTGAGCGAGTTCCTGGAGGTAGTGTTCTAAGGCCTGATCGTCCGGGGGCCAGGATCGTGACGCCTCTAACAGCAGGGCGAGCAATGGGAAGGTTGTAGTTCAATGTGCCTTCTGCAAGGACAAAGGGACTTGGGACAGCGAGGAGAATTGCTATTCCGATTGTCGTAAGTTTCATAGTGGATCCGCGCATTGTGTCGCTCGGTCGAACAGATAAGACACACCCGCACCCGTTCCATTGAATTCTTCTTCAACAATACAAGCCGCCAAGCCGTTCACCTGCGTGGAGAGCGTTGATCTTCTGAGCACTCGTTCCGCTTAAAGAACCGGTTCGGAATTGCCATCACTTCCACTGTTGCCCATCTCTGACCTCCCGCAGCGCCGACGATGCCCGTTCCCGGTGCTCAACCGCGAAGTAAGCAGCCGGAGATACCGAAAGGCCGCTCGTGGCCCATGCCGGACTCAGGTGCCTTGAGGCAAACTCCTCGAGCGTTGACCAAAGGCCTCGCGGCACCATGGATATCGGCACCCGCCTGATCGAAACCGAAGCCCCGCACCTGGTCGTCACCGTCTCAGCCGGCAGTCCCTCCATTGAGGCGCCGACGGAGCTTCCCGATGATCTCACGCAGGCTGTCCGCATATTCCTCGATGATGCGTCGAGCCTCCTCCGCGCGCGAAGGCTTGGGCTTTGGCGCTTCTTTACCCGGGCTTGGCTCGTCAGGCCGGTTCATGGCCCATCCTCGCGGAGACTCAAACGCGGCCGTTGAGATGAATCGAAGGGCCGGCGGCCAGTAATTCCCGTCTCACGGCGCACAGGTCGAGTCAGTCTCTCGGTGTTCATGACAAAATAAAGCCCGGCCGGAGATCGAGTCCCCGGCCGGGCCTTGTTGAACACTGGGCTGGTGGAGAAGGCCGGCCCAGTGATCAATACAATGAACAGGCTCGCCCGCGCCTCCCTTGATCTAGGTCAAGGCACGCGTATCAGAAGGCGCGCTCGATCACCCGCAAGAAGAAGCCAGACTCGGCATTGTGCGCCACGGTTTAACGCAAGGGAGGAAGCCATGATAAATCTGAAAGTTCTTGGCGCGGTCGTTATTGCGACATCCGCCCTGTCCAGCTCTGCTGCACTGGCGCAGGCGGCTCTCTCCAATCCGGACGAATGCCAGGCTGAATTCGCCAACTGCACCGGTCTTGGAACCGGGACGACCCCCGTGTATCGATATCGGCGAACGGCGTATCACCAGCCCGTGGCAGCGGCCGCTACCGTCCGCGGCTGGAGTAATTCCTACGCCATGTCCGGCGGGATCGGGTCCGGCGGCAGGGGCTACGGCCCCAACGGCTGGTACGGCAACTGGAGCACGTATGCTGCCCGCAACGGCATCACCTGCAGGCCCGGCACCTCGTTCACGGGTGCTGACGGTCTCCCGCATCTCTGCCAATAGGTCATCCGCTCTGAGGCTAATCAGGCGGCCCCAAAGGCCGTCTGATTCATGCCGGACTGTGGTTCTCGTCCTGAGTGGGCCAGCGCGGACGGTGCTAAGCGCTTGTCTGCTAACTGGTGGCCGCTTCGAGCTATCGCTAAATTTTGGTGACGGCCTAGCCGGTCAGGCGGCGGCGGTTATGGACTGACGGTCAGTCGGTTTGGCGATGACCTCGATCCCGTCGTTGAATGTCACACCGAGAATGAGTTTTGGCAACTGGTTGTGGCCATCGAGACGACGCCAGCTTTTCTGCGCGGCCTCGAGCAATTTGAAGACCATCGCGAGCGCCGTCCTGTTGGACAGGCAACCCTTTGTTGCGGTGGCGCACGGTAGCGAAGGTGCTTTCAATGGGATTGGTCGTCCGCAGGTGTTTCCAGTGCTCGGCCGGGAAGTCGTAGAACGCCAGTAGCGTGTCCCGATCCTTGCTCAGGCAGTCGGCCGCCTTCTCGTATTTTGGCGTGTAGCTCTCGATGAAGGCGTCGAACGCCAGTTCGGCGGCGGCCTTGGTTTCGGCCATCCAGATCTCCTGCAACGCGCACTTGGCCTTCGGCTGCTGGCTCTTCGGCAAGTTGGCGAGCACGTTCGCGGTCTTGTGCACCCAGCAGCGCTGCTCGCGCGTTGTCGGCCAGACCTCGCCGGCGGCCTTCCAGAACCCAAGCGCTCCATCGGCGATGGCGAGCCACGGCGGCACCTCGAGCCCGCGCCGCTTCAGGTCGAGCAGCAGATCGCGCCAGTCGTGTGCGCTCTCGCGGGCGCCATCGGTAAAGCCGACCAGTTCCTTGCGGCCTTCCGGCGTCGCGCCGATCAGCACCAGGATGCACTGCTTTTCGTCTTCGAGGCGCGCCTGAAGATGGATGCCATCAGCCCAGATGTAGACATAGCGCTTCGCCGACAGATCGCGCCTCTGCCACGCGGTATGCTCGTCGAGCCAGCCGTCCTTCAGGCGGCCGATGGCGGATGCCGACAACCCGGCTGCATCCTTGCCGAGCAGCGCTGCCAGCGCCTCGGAGAAGTCGCCGGTCGAGATACCCTTCAGGTAAAGGATCGGCAGCAGCGTCTCGATCGACTTCGATCGGCGCATGTAGGGCGGCAGGATCGACGGAGAGAACCGGATGCGGTCGGGGTCGGTCGCGTCCGCCTCGCGATCACGTACACGCGGCTGGCGGACGGCGACTGGACCGATACCGGTCATCACCTCCCGTTCCGGCAGGTGACCGTGGCGCACGACCCGCTGGTGGCCGTCCGCAGTCTTCAAATCGGCATGCTTGCCGAGAAAGTCCGCGACCTCGGCCTCGACCGCAACAGAACACGCGCCCCATTGCGCAAAATTTCGGTGAGTTGATCCTCGACGTTTCCTGGTTGAATCAGCTTGATGATGTTATCTTTGGACACGGCATATCGCTCCTTCGGTGGAGAAGTGGAGGCGTCAAGCACCCCCACGATATGCCGCCTTTCCGATTCCCGCCGTCACCAACTTTCAGCGATAGCTCTGGCCGCTTCTGGCCCGGAGCTGGCCGTAAGAGATGGGCAGAGCATGTCCGCTCCGCCCAGTAGTTCAGACATTCACCTGCTCCTGCTATTGCGAGCGCATCGTCGACTTCAATTTCCAGGTAGCGGACAGTGCTCCCGATCTTCGTGTGCCCCAGAAGCAGCTGCACAGCTCGCAGATTGCCTGTGCGTCGATAGATGAGATTGCCTTGTTGACGCTGCGAGCGCGTTCCGACCTGGTGAAGATCTAACCCTATACCGAAATGCTGCCCCGATAACAGCCGTACATATTGCCGAGTGGTCATGCTGCGTCGCGCGCTTCGATGTCCGGTGAATAGGGAGTCGCCGCGAGAAGACCACGTTTTCCAATCCCTTCGCGTTGGCCGATCAGCTTGCCGACGTCTCCCAATCAAGGTTTTGTTGGACGCCGCCGACCTTCCAATAGCGTAATAACCCCAGCAGCCACCACCGCAATAACGACAACAATGGCGAGCGCCTCGACCGAAACCAAGGTATCGTACCATTTGTTCCAATGCTCAAGCATGCGCTGGCCTCTATTGAGAGCGCACCTACGATCAATAAAACTCACTCTCTAAGAGAAACGTGCCTTTGCGATAAAAATAACAATGCTACCCATCGTCGCGTGCGTTTTGATCGCACGGCGAAATGACTCCCAAATATCGAACGAGATAGAGTACGATGGCCGCGCAGTGAGATCGCCCGCGGCTATGTCGAAGATGTTGGCTGACTGTGAAGTAGTTTACATTCCTGCGTTCTTGCCCGGGCTAATGTGGCAAAGGCTTCTTACTTTGAAGGATGCATTCAATGCTCGCGGCAATCAAATGGAACTCTCGATATAGCGCTCGCGAATGGGTGATGATGGCTGGGCTACTCGTCCTCCAACTCCGCACACTGAATGCAAACCGACACAACGGTGAAAGCAAGCCAAGGCGGCCACTCTGGAAGGACTTCGACGACACCCATCATTGGGACTCAACCGCGGAGGAATGGGTCCCCAACAAGATCGGTGACAGTGCAACGTGGGGTCTCGCAGCCCGAATTCCGAGACACACTTTCGTAATGGGCGCGTTGAGCGGTCGGGTCCCGAACAAGTAGCGCGATCGGGATGTGCGTGCGCCGGCCGCTTGATAACGGTCGAGCAATTGTTTGGGCCGTTCGTCGTCCGCTTTGGTAAACGATTTGGATGGCCGATCCTGGCACCTTTACGGGATCATGGGTTGATATCGTTGGCGGCGCCAAAGGGACGTGCTGGGATGCCGTCGGGATCGACGCGATTGACCCGTGGCGGATATGGCTGTGTTGAGCTATAGAGGCGCAGGATCGACCGTCCTTTTGGCATCATCTGATGGGTCAGCAGGTCAGTGGAGGTCGCTGGTAGTGCGCCCGAAGTCTACGAACGGGAGTTGGTCCCGGCTGTGTTTGGGCCATGGGCTCCCATCCTGATAGACCTCGCCCGACCGAAGCATGGCGAACGCGTAGTCGATTGCTTGCGGCACTGGAACAGTGGCGCGCCTCGCGGCGGTGAAGGTGGGCGCAACCGTGGTCGTGACGGGCGTCAATCAATCCGGGCATGTTGAACGTGGCACGATCTCTTGGGAAGGCCAATGACGCTGCCTCGGTTCAGTGGCAGGAGGCCAGTGCAGACAAACTGCCGTTACCCGACAGCGCGTTCGATGTTGCGTACGGCCAGTTCGGCCCCAGTTCTTCGCCGACCAGCCAGCTGCTTTGCGCGAAATGCGCAGGGTTCTATCTCCAAGGGGAAGGCTCGCCGTCATGGTGTGGTGCGGCATCGATCAAAGTCCCCGGTTTGAATCATTAGCCAAAATACTGGAGCGCCACATTCCCGTTCTCGCGGGCGGGGATCCTTCCAGCGGCGATTACGCCTCGCTGATCCGGAAGTTCGGCGACGTGCCGGACGACCTCAGCGCCCTGTGAAACTCCACTGGGTCCGCAACGACACTCACCTCGATTTGTCACCTGAACGCTACGTCTTGAAATCCTTCGGTGGCCGACCCCGCCGAGCAGCAACCCGCCGTCGACAAAGCTGCCGAGCTGGAGGCTGCCGTACGCGACGCCATCGAGACGTGCGGCGGCGATCCCGTCGATGCGGTGCGCGCGCTGATCTTGATGAACACCGCGCTCGAGCAGGAGCTCGCGCATGTCTATGCGCGGGCGAGCTGCCGATGCGCAAGGACTGATGCGCGTCGAAAAAGTGTTGCTTCGGTCGAAAAACCGTTAGATCGATGGCTTCCTGTCGAAAAACCGTTACATCCGCTCTCGCAGAAAAAGCCGTACTCCCGCAGAAAAAGCCGCATTCGGAGGGCCTCAGGCAGAGAAAGCCTGATTCACGGTCTCCGGCAGAAATCGGATTAGGCCCGCAGAATGCGCGTTGGCCGCAGGGCCCGCGGCAGAAATCGCATTACGTCGGGAAGCGCGCGCGGCGCAAGGGCTCCGGGAGCGTGAAGATGCGCCGGCGGCGGAAGGCGATCGGACTCTCGAAGAACATGTAGGCCCGCAGCGCCGACGACGCCGGCAGAAATGCGGGCTCCGCAAGACCGAAGTGCTGCGGCCGCTGCGTCCATGCGGGCAACGCGAGACCCCACCGCCGCGCCAGGTGCTCGCCGACGGCGCCGAGCCAAGCGTCCTGCAGCACCTCTCCCGTTTCCGGAGGCGCGGTATCGATGCGGGCCTGCCGGGTCGGCGGGTTCAGATAGAAGTCGTCGAGGAATTCATCGACAGCGTGCGCGAACTCCTTGTCGCCGGACAGCGTTGCGGCGACGGCTTCGGCCAGGGTCTGCGGACGAGACATGCCGCGAGCGTAGCACGGACCTCAGGTGTAGGAATCTTCAACGCGGTGTAAATATCTTCAATCCGACGCCCCCGAGTGCGCAATTTTTCAAAGACTCGAAGGTCTTTTGAACTTTGGACGAAATCTGCCCCCTGCCCTCCGGGGCAGAAATCAGGGTCATTTGAAAACGGCTAAGCCGTTTATATCGTTGGTGGGGGAGGCAGGACTCGAACCTGCCAAGCCATAAGGCGGCTGATTTACAGCAAGCTCCCTTGCCATCGAGACCGTCCCCTACCCGACGGCGCATAATCGCACTGAACCGTGCTCGGCGTTGCATCGACAGAGTGGCACCGAGGTGCCAGCTTGAGAGAGGACCACTCGTTCCTCGCGCCACCCGACCCGGAAGAAACTCGTCACGACTGAGAAGTTTTCCGATACCAACGCGGCGCTCGGCGGGTGGCCTGATGGGATAAGCGTTATCAACGGAATGCCGTTGAGCTCACCTCGCGAGGGACGCAAAAAGAAGCGAGCGGATTCGCGAGCAGCCACCGCACAGCGGAGATAGTGGGACTCCCTTCCCCGATGCCGCAAATGCGCGAAAAAACGCCGAAAAACTAGGATTCCAGTAAAGAGCCGACGCGTTTTGTGACCACCGCTGTGTACCATCGAGTCGGCCGCTCAGACCGTCAATCTCGGGCGATTTCGAGGCGCTACGGGAAGCGGCGAACTTCACGGGTGGATTCGTCGGTTTCTTCGCGGCCGTGGTCCTCTGGGAAGAAGCCGGCCGCGAGATCGCTGCGAAGCGGGAACCTATACCGCCGAGGTCTCCACGAAATGCCGATCGTCCTCCGTCAGCATTCCCTCCATCACCGTCAAAAATCCCCTCACGGCGGCGGGGCCGGCCAGATCGAATGCTTTCGCCAAACGGCCGTGTTGGCGGCTGGAGAGCCGAGCGACCAAAGCCTCTCCTTTCGAAGTGATGAACAGACATCGCTTTCGCCGGTCATTACTTGAGTATCGCTGTTCGATATACCCCCTTTGGTTCAGCTGTCTCATGGGTGACTGAACCGCCTGCGGGGTCGGGCGAAAGGGTGCTGATGAGATCGCCGACTGTCGTCCCGGCGTGTCGGGCGACCAGGTAAAGGATTCGATGGTGGGTTCGATGAAAGCCGAGAGAAGCAAGCTCTGCCTCGGCATCGGTGGCCAGGTTCAGATGGACGAACAGAGGTTCGAGCGCCCGCTGGACCTCCGATGTATCGCTTCTTTCCTTGGCGGTACCTTTCTTCAGACGTTTGACCCCTATCCCAGCCCTTGGCCGTCGATGAACCGAAGCTTGGCTGCGGCGGTTTCAGATCCCATTGTAAATTCCTAGCGAGCCTTGGGTGGATCGACGGTCGCAGGGATTATCCCGCGCGCGGCGTTCTGGGTGTTGACACATCAGGTATGATCTCAACGTGCAACTTACGGAGACCATCGATCTCGGCTTCGATTTGGTCTCCTGTACGCAAGTAAGTATCGGAAGCCAAGCCCACGCCTTCCGGCCTACCCGTAAGCAGGATGTCTCCAGGTTCCAATGCAACGTGTTCGGGAAGGAGGGAAACCAGCTCGGTCACGGACCAGATCATGTCTCCGGTGTTGGACTGCTGCTTCACCTCGCCGTTGACGGACAGCCGAAGACCGAAGTTCTTCGGATCGACGAAGCGAGCCGGCACAAGCTTGGGTCCCAACGGGCAGCTGTCGTCGAATCCCTTGCCGGGACCGACGACGAAAACTCAAGGATCGCGGCTGTCAGCGAGGCTGCCAGCGCCGTGCCCCTGCTACGCGACCGCCTTCGCAGGGACGAACTGGTGCAGACCCAGTTCATGCTGGTCTTCGACAACGAGCTCTATGAACCGCACGCGACCCGGCGCTGGCGCGACCTGGCGCAGATGCCGCGTGCGGACTTCGAGGCGGAAGTCGAGGCGTGCCTCAAGCCCGGCGGCACCTTCGCAGCGCTGCGGGCGATCATGGAAACTGGATTCGGTCGGGCTCGGCTCGGATAGCCTCGCGCTGTCGGTCGAGGGGAGGTGGGGCGACCGGGTAGGCGGCGAGCGACCACCAGGCCGGACGTGCCGCCGGAATGTGGACTCGACCTGCCCAGGACGAGTTTGTTCTAGCCGCCGCCCAGAATCTGAGGCGGTTCGTAGGAGCGTTGGCTAATCTCTCCAGCTCTGATCGCTCTGCACTCAAACGCTTCTCAATGAACATGCGACCTTGCGGGCGCTCAATCGGAGCCGACAAGCTTCACTTCCGGTATATTCGGAACCCCAAACATCTTGCTACATAAGAATATCTGACGCTTTGTGCCCATCCGAATCCAACGAGGCCGCCAATTGCGGCGGCGCTCACTGGCCGCCTAGTTGTAGGAAACGCCAGAGCCGAGATCTGCGTCGCATTTTGATACCGGTTTGCGCGATCTCAGTGATCGGCGAGATGTTGATAAGCTCGATCGAACCGCGGTGGCCGCACGATGGTTGTGACTTACTTGATGGCCCGCCAGCGGCGCGCTGCTGCTCGCCAGAGAGCATTGGCTAACCGACACGGGTGGGCGTGAGGGGACCCGCTTTCCAACGGAGGCCGCTTCTATCTGATAAGCAAAATGCTTTCGACATTTGGTCCTCGACGCGCTTAGAGCGTGCACTTATTCAGCTGTCCATTCAGTCCGGGCTTTTTTAAGGATCCTACTCGCGAGACGACGTCTATCGCCTCGCCCCCCTGCACCGCCAGGATCGCGCTCGGTCTTAAGAACGTTAAGAACGCCAGGAACAATAGGGCCCAGACCACAATCGTAATGAAACTACCAAGTTCCTTCACCCCCGCCGCTCTCGATCTACAAGGCGACCGCTTGCGGTAGGGCTTGTCTGCGGTCTCATTTCCCGAAGTACGAGGCGGCGATCAGCTCGCAAATGTAGCTGCGGGACGTTCACCGACATGAAGAGGCGATCCTTTGCTTCCCAAGAGCTGGTGGAGGCTGTCGCACTCGACCGTCGATCCCTATGGTCCTCGCAGCTATAGTTTCAAGCAGCGGAATCCGCGGATCATTGATGCATCCCACTATGCATCTTCAACGAGACTCGCTCTTGTACGCAGCTGTTCGGATTTGGACGTATCTGACGCGCGAGCGCGACACATGCCGCCTCAACTAGCAAGTCGAGCCAGCAACACCTGCCCGAGTGTTCTTCGACGATCAATCCGTTTTGTTGCGCGGGGGTTTAGCGATCGAGGTTGTCGAGATTACGAGGGACACGGGGAATTCGGAGGGATCGCGCCGTTCAGGCACATTTCGACAAGCGGACTTATCAGAAGCGACGCATAGATCCGATGGAATGTAATGACCCTGATTGGAGCTGGTTCCGCATCGGTACAGGTGCTGGACCTCATCGGTCCGGGTAATTCGGTTTCCGTAAACCTAGGTAGTCGGTCAGCGCCTTCGTGGCAAAAGCAGCGCATTTGAGTATCGCAGTAAGAGCCAGCTCCTGAGCCGTTGTCGTCCACGCGGGAAAGGGCCGTGTGTCACCACGTGCGGCAGAAACAACACCCGTCCTCGTGGATGGCGTTCGACCTAACCGTAGGCACTACTATGAAATTGCGAAAGTTGGCATTCGCGGGAGCTTGCTGATGTTGGAAACGAGACTCATCGTGTCGTGATTTTGTCGACCTTCGTGCCTTCGCCGGAGGCGACTGCCAAATCGAATGAAACACCGCACGCGCTAGACGGACACAATTCCGAACTTGAAAGGACGATTGGTCGTGAGCTGGAGGTGTTCCGCAACGCGCAAGTATCCCTGCAGCAGGCAGTGCTGATTGCCGAGAGATTACACACCGAATCGAGAGTTGTTGACATCAGCTTCGATGGCAGGTCGAACCCGCCGGTCTATAGGGTGAAGAACATTCAAAAGGAGCACATTTGGCAGATTTCTGCTTAATCTGAAAAGCGGCTGATAACACGCGCATCTCCAATCACCAGCGCAACAAGCGGTCGCGGCCCCAACGACCCCCCGCTGAATTCGAGCGCCCGTTGAAAGCGACAAGCCCGCCCACCGTGGCGGGCTTTCGTCTACCTCAATGCGGTGGTCGGCTGTAAGGACGAGCGCCATAAACCTTCGTATCGTTCCGTGGCCCCTTTAGTTGCCCGAAGTTTACCTACGTGCAATTGCGCCGCTGACTGCGATCGTCTTAGCTAGGGTATGCGGTAGTGCTCCCGCTATCGCTGCCCCCTTTGGGCGTTTCCTCCCTCAACTTGGGCCGCTTGCGGCAACGCAGGCGGCCTTTTGTGTATGCCGTCACATCCGCAGCAATGCCGCGGCAGTACAGATTTCGATCCACAATCCAGCGGTCGTGCCTGTTTCCGTTCTTGGACATGTGCATTGGGGAAGACATATGGCCAAGACCAGCTATCAGCCGACTTTCCACGGCAACTCGTCGGCATCCGCAAGCGACGGCCTCTAACGTACGCGGTGCTGGTGCACGACGAGGTCGGTGTCCCCTGGGCCCACAGCTAAGTGCCCAATGAGACCAAAGCAACGTCCTCGGCACCCTTGAGCCTGGTTGTGCTCAGCCCATGCTGGTTCTTCTCTGCCAGTGCAGGCTGCAGCCACCATGCTTGCTATTGGCTCACGGTGCCGCTTCTCTGCTTGTCGATTGCGCCTCTCATCTAGCTTGTTGCGCCGGAGCGCTCACCTGATCGGTATTCGCTTAGCCCGGAGGCGATCAGGCGTCGCCAGACATCCGGCAATGTATTCAACATGCCGGCGCAGAACTACGCCGACTTCGGCATGCTCTTCCAGCTTTTCGAGTGCATATGCCCGCGTCGTGTCCAGCAATCGATACCGTGCCTGCGCTTCGTCGGTCCGAGTTGCCGCCAGGTGATTATCCCGAATTTGCCTGCGACATACCGCGCGTCCTCAAGCGTGAATTGACCATCAAAGGGGCTATGCGTCGAGAACAATCCTCTCCCCGCACTGAAGGGCTGCACCTGCTTGCGGGCCAGACTAATCAACCCGACTATCTCATCATCTTTGAGCAACGGCACAAACAGGCTCGTTCGATTACCTGCGTTCTCCACCGAGATCAAAAAATCATCACGATGGTCGCCGTCAACTGCTGTGAAGTCGCTGATGTGGGTGGGCAGCCTGCTTGTGGCCACCCGATCCGGAAGGCTCGCGGCCTGCTGGACGAGCTCCGTGCCCAGATTGCACTGAAGTATCTGCGCACGACCAGGCTTTCCAACGACGACACTGCGTTGGCGCTCGGATTCAGCGGCGCCACGAATTCCGCCGCGCGTTCCATCGCTGGACGAACAAGGCGCCAAGCGACATCAGGGCGGAATAGACCCTTTGGCGATCCCTCGGGTTCTCTCAACCTGCCACTGCGACGACCGGCTTGGCCTTCGGCGCCTTGTCGGCGTTCTTCGACCAGGACCGGTAGTACGCCAGCGCGGTCATCATCAGTATCCCGACAATGCTGACCACGATCTGCATCCAGATCGCGCCGGAAATCTCGACCAACACGACTTGTGCGGCAAAGGAAAGGAATATCCCGGCGCAAAACACTTCGAGCGACTGTTGACCGCATTTGATTGCGGGCCGAAAGATTCGCCATTCCAGCCCCGGCCAATCGCGTGGCAGCAGACGAACGACGAAGAACGCGAACACGACGAAGTGCAGCAGGCGATAAGGTGCGAGGTTGGTCTTATCGTTCGGATTGAAGGCGCCGTAGATCTCCGGCGGGATCAGTGACCGCAGTTCGTCAAACCGGGCCGCCATTGTCATTACCAGAGCGAACAAAAGATAGCCGATGCCGAGCACCAACGCAGTACGCGACCGGATGAACGGCATCGCCTGCGCCGCTCCGCCGAGCGCAAACCAGGCCCCAAACGTGAACAGAAATTGCCATGCGAATGGATTGAAGTACCAGAGGCCAGTTGGATAGGCCACAAGGTTCCAGCCGAAGTACCTGACCGCCAAATAGAGCCCCCCCGAAGCGGCCAGGGTCATGTTGGGCCTGCGCAGCATCAGCCAGAGTATCGGCGGGAAGACGCCCATCAACACGATGTAAAGCGGCAGCACGTCCATGTTCACCGGTTTGAAGCGCAGGATCAGCCCCTCGAACAGGAACTGCGCGGGATTGTCGAGGAAGCCTCGTATGTTGAAGTCATCGGTGAAACCGGAGTTACCAGACCTCTGCGCGACATATCCGATTTCGGCGAGATAGAGCACGAAAAGTAAGACGTGGGCGACGTAGATCTGCCAAACCCGCTTCACAAGCCTGGTTGCGCCGATGATAAACCCGCGTTCGAGCATCATCCGTGCGAAGACGAAGGCGACAGTGTAGCCGGAAATGAAGATGAAGAGATCCGCGGCATCGCTGAAGCCGTAGTTTCGCGTCGTCACCCAGTTCACGATATTGTTGGGAATATGGTCGAGGAAGATTCCCCAATTTGCCACGCCTCGGAACAGGTCCAGCCGGAGATCCCGGCCCTTCGTCGGGAGCGTCGCGAGAATCTTCATCGTCAATGCACCGAAGCTCTAACGCACGGTATCTCTTCCGTCGGTTGCTCGCCTGCGCAGTGCCCCATTTGCAGCGTCTAGAGCCTGCGCCGGCATTTCGACGTGATCGCCCCTAGCATAACTGCCCATAACTGCTCGTATTGTACAATCGTGCGCATGCTGGATGTGCGCTCACTGGAAGACAAGAGACGACGCTGGCAGATCAGCCCCGACTTTCAATTTGCCTCCGGCAATTGCCAGCCTGTCCATGAATCACGACGCGCGACGTGATTGCGCGAGGCAGGTCTCGACGTTGCGCGCCTGTCTATCGGCTCGAACCAGCAGCACGCCTCGACCGAGCTCTGGAGCTCAGCGGGACCGCGGCCTCTTGCCACATGAGTCGATTGAGCCACCCTGGTCGTCTTATGCCTGGCTCGCATGGGTGGATGATAGGCAGCGATCGGCCGGGCATCTGCTTTTGACTTCGCCACGGAATTGGCCACGGGGGCGACGCTCGCTTTATCCGTCGTTTCATCGGGCAGTTGAGCGACCTGATCCCGGGCCGGCGCTGCGTCGATGGATGCCGGCGCGAATGTCGGCTGGCCGGTATCCAGGACAACCTTCTCCGGCCATTTGCGCGCGGATTCGATCCGGATAGTCGCCCCATCGATGTTGTCCCGCCGAACGGGAAACCGATCCGGCAGCTCCGGCAAAGTCCAGCCGGCTATCAGCAGAAGAGCGGCGAGTGCGCCGCCGACGACTGCGAAATACCTTGCCACGGGCAACGCCACAAGCTCCGGCGATTTGAGCAATCTCGATCTACCCATGGCAGCCATACTTGGCCGCACTCATGCCGTGCGGCGAATGGATCAGGCTGCCACACCGCTGCTGCAGCAAAGCGGCCTCGGCTAGAGGAAATTCTGTCTTACCGACACCCACTCGATGTCGCTTTTTCGAGCCAGCCACGCGATCCGACTGAGTGTGTCGCCCACCACGCCGTAACAATGCTTGACGCCTGCGTTCTGCAAGGTTTGACAATGATGTCCGCGAGCAGCTTGCCCATTTCATTCAAACCCGCTGTCAATATTTGCAGTCACAACATGCGCCCAACTGCAGGTTCGGGCTTGTATCGGAATGCGAGGACTTGAACCGGCCTGCGCAGACAGTGACGGTCCGCCGAGGAGACCGATCTAGCCGATTGACCTGGCGCCGAATTGGAGCTGGTCGAGGAGCTCCAGGGCGCGCCTGTGAGAGGGAGATTCAGTTCCCCCTGGCGCTCGCTCAAAGGCCACGCTGAGATGTTTGTAGGCTTCGAGCAAGCGATCCTGTTTCAGCAACAGCCGGCAAGGCTCGTTGCAGTCTTCAGTTCGAATAGCGCGGCGGACTGGCGCTTCGCCCAGTCGATTGCCAACAGCAGGCTTCCTTCGGCTTCAAGACAATCTTCGGCCGATCGGCAGGCCAAGATGAGTCCTTTCATCCTTAACAAAGCGGGCATATGCAGAAGCTTGCCCGCGCGCTGCTGTTGCTCGATTGCATTCACGATCAGGGTTAGCGCTTGTTCGTGCTCACCAAGGTCCGCAAGAGCCGCAGCCAGATCGCAGGTAAAATCCATATTCAGCATCTCCTGATGCTGGGCGTGAAGCCCCTCCAGCGCTCCCTTGAGCAATTGGACTGCGTCGACGCGGTTGGCCTGAAGGAGCAACCATTGCCCCTTCAGGCCGATCGCTATGGCTCGATACGGCGTCAGGGAATGAGCGGCGGAGAGATCACTTAGTTCACCAATGTACCGATCCGATTGCCTCAAGTCTGCCATGGTCAGAAACACCGGAAGGACCAAGGCCAGGGATCGGCAAAACGTGGTGGGGTGGCCTGACCTCTTGCCTTCCTCTCTGGCGCGGTTTGCATAATGCACTGCTTGGTCGAGCAGGCCTTTGTACAGGAGAGAACGTGCCATGCCGACGAGCAGGAAGCTCGTATAATGAAAAAGATACGGTTCCGTTCGAGAGCGTGGTCCGGACGCCAGGTGCCGGAGGCCGGATTCGCAATGCAATTGGGCTGCGAGGTGATTTCCCAACAGATGTTCGGAGGCCGCCAACATGGCTTCCGCCAGCGCCATGTCGTCGTGCTCCCCCGTCCTCAACGCCAGCTTCTTGCTTCGGACGGTCGCGCCTCGAATGTCCATGGTCCAGTGCGAATACATGAAGAGACCGCTTAGAATCCTCAGCTCATAAGCGAGATCTTCCTGTTCGATCGCAATCTCCAGCGCATTCGCAAAAGCGGTCCGGACGTGTTGATCGTTACCTTCCGTATGCATCAAGGTCAGAGGTATTGATGCAGAGATTTGAATTGCGCGGCGAGGATCTTGAAGCGGATTGCCAAGGCTTGCCATCGCGCGTTCCGCCCATGCGTGGCACTCGATCAGCAGTGACAATTCCAGAAACACCTGCGTGGAAGCGGCGGCCAGTCTCGTTGTCGTCTCGGCATCCCCGTGCGGGCCAAAGCTCCATTCGAGCGCCGCACGGACATTGCTCAATTGGTCCGAATAGGCTGCAACTCTTTCAGCACCGGGCAGGGCTGACAGATTCTGCCTCAGCGATTCGAGGTGTCCAGCGAGGTATTCTGCATGCTGGCCGAAGACCATGTCGACTTCGGCATGTTCCTCCAGTTTTGCGAGTGCATACGCCCGGGTCGTGTTCGACAACCGATACTGCGCCTGCGCCGCATCGATCCGGGTTGCTATCAACGACTTCTCAACCAGGCCTGCGACCGCGTCGAAGATTTGCTGAGCGCCGACGCCGGCTTCACCCGCTACAAACCGCGCGCCATCCAGGGTGAAATGGCCGACGAAGGAAGCGATGCGTCGGAAGACGATCCTGTCTGCGTCGGTCAGCAGATCGTAGCTCCAATCCAATGTCGCCTTGAGCGTCCGATGTCTGGCAACTGCCGTCCGATGGCTTAGTTTCAGCAATTCCAACCGGGACACCAGGAGGTCAACCGTGTTCTTGAGGCCAAGGGCCGCCACCTGACCCGCCGCCAACTCGATTGCCAACGGAATCCCGTCCAGCTTTCGGCACATTTCCGCGACGAATGGAGCTTCCTTGTCGGTGAGAACCACACCACCTGCTCTCGCGGCCACACGCCGTACGAACAGCTGCACTGCCGGATATCGCAGCACCGCATTTGCCGTTTGCTCTGAGCCGTCTGGCGGACAATCAAGTGGGAGAACCCGGCAGCAATACTCACCCTCGACTTTCAACAATTCTCGGCTCGTGGTCAGGACATGAACCTCTTCCGTTTGCCGGTAGAGTTGTTCGGCAAGCGAGGCGACCGCCTCGATCACATGCTCACAGCTATCGAGTATGACGAGAAGCTTTCGCGACCGAATGAGGTCGACCAGCTCCAGGCTTGGATCTTTCGATTCGAGTGCAAGTCCCAGGGAGGTCGCGACGGCCACAGCGACATGGTTCGGATCGGTGAGGCTTTCAAGATCGACAAAATAGATCTCGCTGCCGAACCCCTCAGCGACGGCGCGGCCGACGGCCAAGGCAATGGTCGTCTTACCGATGCCACCGGGACCGAGCAGCGTCACAAACCGATCATTTCGAAGCTTGTCGCTGACCTCCCTGACCACCGTCTCGCGTCCGATCATCGTGATTGGTCGCACCGGAAGCCTGCCTTGGTGCGGAGATCTGGCGCTCCCGCTTTCCGTGGCGCCTCCGAGGGGAATCACCGTGCCGGCGAACGAGTAGCCCCGTCCCTTGATGTTTGCGATGAAGCGGTTGCCGAACTGGCCGTCACCCAGCGCCTTGCGGATCGCGGCCACGTGGACCCGGATGCTCCCCTCCTCGACGGTCACGTCCGGCCAGACGTGATCGATCAACTCCTGCTTTGCGATCACCTCACCGGACGCTCGACAAGGTAGATCAGGATGTCCAGGGCCCTGCTGCCGAGGGGCAGCACCACGCCGTCGCGCCGAAGTTCCCTCTTCCTGCTCGAAAGCTCAAAGTGGCCAAACAGTAGATTTCCACGAAGCTCATCGTCAGCCATGGCTTTTGGTACAGGCTTGAGGTGCTTTTCCCGGATGTTCAATGATCCGCTCGAAACCCAAGCGTGCGTTCTTGATAGACATCGGCTTGCCTTCGGCCCCACGCGCGGATTTGAAGGGATCAGCACGTGGCGACCGGCATGCGGACTGCATACAACCAACGATGCCCGGCGCTTCCCTCTCGCTAACAGAGATCGTACACTTTCACCATTATGTGCATCGCCCGAATGGGGGGAGGACCGATGTGGGTAGGGCGAGCCTTTGATCCAGCCGCGCTCCAGCCATCCGACACGTGCAACGGGCACTTTGCCCGCGGAGGGCAGCTGCCATTCCTTGCGACCAAGATCCTGCCGGCACGGTTCGGGGGGCTGGTCGCACGACCCCGGCTTCTCGCCATCTTGTCCGAGCTCCCAGCCAAGCGACTCGGCGTCATCAAGGCGCCTGCGGGTTTCGGCAAGAGCTCACTGGCGGCCACCTGGGCCGAGACGCTCGAGCAAAACGGCGATGCCGTTGCGTGGGTGACGATCGATTCAGACGACGATGAGGCCACGCGGTTTCTATTCTACGTCTCGCAAGCGCTGCACCAGGCCTGTCCCGACGTCGGTGCCGGCGCGATCGGGCTGATCCTCGAGAACAATTTGATCGACCCTATGGCGATCCTGTCGAGCCTGATCAACGATCTGGCGGAGATCGAGGATGATGTTTGCCTGTTTCTCGAGGACTATCACTGGGTCAGCGCTCCCTGCATCCATCAGACCGTCGCGTATTTTCTGAAGCACTCACCGTCCCACTGTCACGTGGTGCTGACGACGCGCACCGAACCTCCGCTGCCGCTCGCGACCATGCGCGCCCAGAACCAGCTGATCGAGATCGATGCCGAAGCCCTGCGGTTCGACATGCAGGAGACAACGGCATTTCTGGACGGCACCAAACCCGGAGTTCTGGAATTCCCCGACGTCCAACTCTTGCAGCGCAAGACCGAAGGGTGGCCCGCGGCGCTGCGGATTATCTCATCCATGCCTTCGCAGTCCGGATCCGGCCTGAGGGAGTATGTCCACAATCTCTCGGGTTCGCAGCGCCCGGTTGGCGCCTACCTGACGGAGATGCTCGACGCGCTTCCGGTCGAACTGGTCGACTTCATGCTGCGAACGGCCGTTCTTGATCGGCTCTCCGGTCCTCTGTGCGAGGCTGTCACAGGCTTGAGCGCGAGCCGTGCAATCCTGGCATCGCTCGCCCAGCGCCAGATGCTGCTCACGCCGCTCGACAATGATGGTGTCTGGTTTCGCTATCACACGCTGCTTGCTGAATATCTGAGACGGCAGCTGGAGGCAGACCGCGGGTGAAGTTCCTGAACACGGGCGTGCGGCCCTTTGGTATGCCTCCCACGAATTGTGGACCGAGGCGGTCCAGCACGCGATTACAGCTGGCGCTCCTGATCGCGCGATCGGCTGGATCAACAATTGCGCGATGGCGTTGATTAAGAGAGGCGATCTCTTCACCTTGCTGGAATGGCAGCGGCAGTTTCCCGACGAACTCATGCGAGGTCAGTGCGACGTCCGATTGGCGATCGCCTGGGGATTGGCGCTCGCGCTTCATTTTGACGAGGCCCTGAAGCTCGCAACCGACATCGAAGGCGATATCGCCAAAACGCTTCTACCGAACAGCAACCTGCTGTGCGAATGCCAGGCGATCCGCTCGGTCGCCATCGCGCTTAAGGATGACAGCGAAAGCGCGCTGCCTCTGGCGCAGGATTGCGTGAACCGTTCATCCGATCCTTGGACCGCGAACGTTGCTTCAAACGTCGTGCGCTTCAGCCATATGAAGGCGGGCGACCTTAAGCAATTTCATGCGACGCCGTGGATTCCCTATTCGGTCGAGGAGGATCGCAGAAATGTCTTTGCCTCGGTGTATCGGCACTGCCTGAACGGGCTTGCTGAGGAGCGGCAGCTACGTCTCACGCCGGCGGACGAGCACTACCGCGAGGGCTTGCGGATTGCCGAGCAGGATGTCGGCCCGAACTCAATTGCCGCGGCCTTGCCAGCAAGTCTGATCGCGCGAATCAAATACGAGCAAGGCGAGCTCGATGAGGCGGAAGCCTGGGTCATCGATCGCATCCCGCTGATCAACTCAGGGACAATGCTCGACTGCGGGTGGAGCACCTATTTCGTGATCTCCAGGGTCGCCGCGGCTCGGATGAACTTCGAGCGAGCCCGCACCCTCCTGGAGCGGGCAGAAAATCTGGGCGTCGGGCGGAATTGGGGCAGGCTCTCGGGCGGCGTGATCGCGGAGCAAGCACGGCTCTACCTGAAGGATGGCCGGCTGGACGAAGCCGCCGCATGCGTCGATCGCCTGGAACGCCTTTCGCGAAAATACCCTGCGCCGAGGCCTGGCGCCTGGTCGGAGATTGAATGGTACCACAAATTGACCCGCGCTCATTTGCTGGGCCAGCAAGCTCATCCCGAAGAGGCCATTTCAATGCTGCAACAATTGCAGCACCAGTCGAAGCAATGGAAAACCGTCAATTCCTGATCTGCATTGCGATCCGCCAGTCGGCCGTCCAGCTCAGCGCGGGCAACCGCGGAGGCCGTGAGCCGCTTCCGCCGCGTCCTTGTCGCGTCTGGGGCGGCCGGCCTTTATCAGACCGTTCTGGACGAGGGACCGGTCATTTCCGAGCTTCTTCGAGCCACCCGAGAGGGGGGAAACCTCAGAACGGATCTGATCCCATACGCCGATCGGCTCGCGGCGGGTCTGCAGCGAGCACGACAAGATCGTTCGGCGCCGAGCTCAAACGCACGGATTCTCGGCGGATTGAGCAGTCGCGAGACTGACATTCTCACGCTGATCGCGGATGGATTGTCCAACAAGCAAATCGCCCGAAGCCTTGATATCGGCCCCGAAACCGTGAAGTCGCACCTCAAGAGCGTTTTCACCAAGCTCGGCGTGGAGAAGCGCGCGCAGGCCGTATCACGCGCACAGACCCTTGGCATTGTCACCACACAATGACGCTTCGCCCCTTCATCCGGCTTGCCGCGCAAGAACACTCGTCTGTTCGAGGACTAGCCTCGCCAACACGAGATCCGGCGTTTCGAAGCCCTCGATAAACCGGCTGTAGATGGCTCGGATGAGCTCATGTGCCCTTCGGATTTGACCCCGATCAACCCAAATCCGCGCAAGCTCCAATCCTGCCCGCAGTTCAAACGAAAGCGCCGATTGTCGCGCTGCCAGCGTCATTGCGTCCTTGAAACACCCCACAGCCAAATCAAGCTGCTGGGATTCTCCGCACGCAAGGGCCAAGCCCTTGGCCAAGAACAGAGCCGGAACGTGAAGAGGCCTGTTCGATCCAAGCTGCGTTGCGATCGACTCATCAATGAGAGCCAGCGCTTCCGCGCGTTGGTTTTGATTTGCCAGAGCCACGGCCAATTCGGAGACAAAATCCGTTACAAGCATTTCGTATCGCAGGCCCCGCAGCTTTTCCAAGCTGTCCCGCAGATGACACATGCCATCCTCTGCCTGGCCGACGCGGACCAGATAGCGCCCCTTAAGTCCCACGGCGACAGCGCGAAATGGCTCCAGTGAATATTTCTCGGCGGTGAGCTCGAGCGCAGAGAGGTTCCGCGCGGCCTGTCCCAGCTCGTCAGTCCAGAAATAGAGAGGCATCGTCAGAATCAGGGCTCGACACAGCGCGATCGGATGGTCCGATCTCTCTGCTTCCTCGATGGTTCTTTTGGCATGACTGGCGGCCCTGTCGAGATTGCCGGCGAACCAGTGCGATCGGGTCAGGTTGAACAACGAGGTTGTGCGTAGATCAAACAGATACTGAGTTGCGTTGAATCGTCGGGAAGCCGGCGCTCCGCTCAGGGCCCGTTCGAGGTATTTTGGCGCGCGAACGTGGTCCGCAAGCATATAGTACGCAGCTCCCAGCATCGAATCCACAAGCGCCGCATCCTCCGGATTTCCGGTCTTGTTCGCGACGGCCTCTGCACGTCGCGCAACCTCAAGGCTGCCCGCCGCGTCGATCGTACGATGAAGATACATCGACAGCCCGCTGAGAAGACGCAGCTGCTGGTAGGCATCCTCGAGCTGTTCCGCGAGCGTCAACGCGGTATTGAAGGCATCGCGAACCCGTTCGCTGTTGCCGGCGGTGAACATCAGCGACAAGGCGAGCGAAGCGTGGATTTCCATTTGGTCATGCGGGTCGTCGTCCGCAGCAATCCGATCGATCGCCTTCTCCATCCAATCCCGGCACTCTATGAAAAGCGACCTGGCGAGAAGCAAGCGCGAGGCTGCCGCTGCCATTCGTGTGGCCGCGCGATCGTTTCCATTGGGACCAAAACTCGATTCGAGCGCGGCACGGATGTCTCCAAGATTGTGCTGCGTCGCGTCTGTCAGAGCTTGTCCGGGCTCCAGATCGAAGAGATTCCCGCGGTTGTCCTGCAACGATCGGCTCAGATGGCTCGCGTGGCGCGCCGCCATGGAATGATGCTCACCGTTCTCGGCCAATTTATCCGAGGCATAGGAGCGTGTGGTGTCGAGCAATCGATAAAGCATCCGCCGGTAGCTGGGCCACGCCACAATGAGCGATTTGTTAACAAGGCTTTCGACCGCGGCCTCGATCTCGGACCGGTCAACTCCTCCCTGCTCCGCAACCGCGCACGCCGCTTCCAATGAGAAGTGCCCGATGAAGATTGCGACACGTCGCAGCACAATTCGTTCGACCTCGGAGAGGTGATCGTAGCTCCAGTCCAGCGTTGCCTTGAGCGTCTGATGCCGCGGATTCGCCGTGCGGCGACCAAACTTCAGAAGATCGAGGCGCGAACCCAACCTCGCCACGGTATTCCCGACACCGAAGACAGCGGCTCTTCCGGCGGCGAGCTCGATGGCGAGCGCAATGCCGTCGAGCTTGCGACAAATCTCGGCAACCAAGGGAGCTTCGTCGTCACTGAGCGAAAAGTTGCCGCGGCGAGCACCGAGGCGTTCGGCGAACAACCGTGCTGCCGGATAGGCAAGCACCTCTGACGCGGTCGGTCGCGGCTGCTCTGGCGGGCAGTCCAGTGGACAAAGACGCAATACGCGTTCACCGGGAACGCGCAAGTTCTCCCTACTGGTCGCCAGTATGTAGATTTCGGGGGCATTCCTGAAGATATAGTCGGCGATCTCCGCGGTTCTCTTAATGACATGCTCGCAACTATCGAGAATGACAAGCGCCCTGCGCGCGCGCAGAAAATTGAGCAATGCCTCCCTTGGATCGACCAATTGCGGGGCGAGCCCGACCGCGGAAGCGAAGGCGCCAACGACCTGCTCATTATCGCTTGACGTTGAAAGATCGACAAAGAATACCGCCCCGGAGAAGTCGGCCAGCGCCCCGTGCCCGACTGACAGGGCAACGGTTGTCTTGCCTATGCCCCCAGCACCCAAAACTGTAATCAGGCGCTGTTCCGTCCGAAGCATCCGCTGGATCTCAAGAACCACGTTGTTGCGACCAACCATTCGGCCCAGCGCGGGCGGCAGGTTGGATGATCCCGAAAATGCACTTCCCCTGCCGCGGTCCGCGGGGAGTCGCAAGACCGGCGCGATGAAGCTATAGCCGCGGCCCTGGATGTTCGCGATGTACTTGTTGCCGAACTGGCCGTCGCCCAGTGCCTTGCGCAGCGCCGACAGATGGACGCGTAGGCTGCCCTCCTCAACCGTTACGTCAGGCCAAGCCTTCGCGATCAGATCGGACTTCGGGACGACTTCACCGGCGTTTTCCAGCAAAGCGATCAGGATGTCGTACGCCCTGCCACCCAGTGGAATGACCTGGTTCGCCTTGCTGAGAGAGCGCTCGGCGACACTCAGCTCAAATGGGCCAAACCAGATCCGCACTGCACTCGGTGAACCAACTTGTTGGACCGACATTTATTTTTCCGCCAAGACCGACGATTTGGTTGCACCATTCGCCGTCAGTCTCGTGCAAACGCACTCCCAGCCCCTAAGTGGTATCCGAAACCACCTTTTGCAACAAGCCTGTCACTGCATCGACTTGGCGGTGCCATCGTGCGAATGCGAAACGGTCAATACCTGCTTAGCAAGCCGTAGATCGCGGCTCTCAAGATCGTCCCGAAACTTCCCGAAAGTGGCTTGCAAAGTGCGCCACGCAGCTTCCTTTCGTCCGGTTGACCGTTCGGCAATGGCGAGGCTGGTCGCTGCCCTGAGCGCCCACGACAGGCTTGCTTGCTCGTTTGCAAGCTCGAACGCTCGCTGAAAGTATTGCCTGCCAGCCGCCAATCCCTCGCCGCTGCTCAGCGCCAATTCGCCCCTGATGCGGTACAGCTCCGGGCCATACCATCGGCTTTCGCCGAGATCGATCGTCGCACGCTCGAAAATATCAAGCCCTTCGCTCGGCCGGCCCACGAGGGCCATACCCATCGCAAACTCCGCCTGCAAGAACCAATCGAAAATTCCATAGCGGGCCGCAGACAGCTTCTCGAGGCCTGCGTAGAGCATTGCGCAGGCCGCACTGATCTGCTCTCCTCGTCTGATTTTGTAAATGGCCTGCATGCCGAGACCAAAGCCCTGGTAGTTATGCAGAGCGTATTTCCCGGCATAGGTGACGAGTTCGTCCACCAGTGCCTCGGCTTCGCCGTCATCCGGATTGGTCAAATATGCGATGAAGCCCGCAAAGGTGAGCGCCCCGCAAAGATTCACAGTCCGATTGGATTGGCGCGCCTCGGCGACGGCCATCCGGTTGAACCTGCGGGCTTGATCCGGAGAGCCTCGCAACCACGCCAAGGTCGCAAGACCGGCCAGGTTGTCGACCTTGCGATCATAGCCAAACCGCTTGATCAGCAATTGTCGTGCAGCCTCATCATCACGATGGAGCGACAATTCCAGCAGGCTTTGGGCTTCCACAATTCGGCCGGCATGGTAGTAAACTATACCGCGCATATAGTTGGCCGTCGCGATGGCGCCGATCCGACCTGCTCCTTCCGAAACCTCGCCGCCGCGGTCCGCCAACCTGATCGCTTCTGCGTAATTCGGAACGCGCAACTCGTGAGCCCACAGCACGAGCAGCGCGTCCATCTGATAGTCGATATCGTTCAGGCCCTCTGCGAGAAGCAACGCCTTGGCCCAGGTCGCGTATGATTTTTCTGTCATACCACCGGTGAACATCACACAGCTGGCGAGGGCCGACTGAAGAACCATCTCCTGTCGTGTACCCGAATTCTCGTCATCGAGATGACTAATGGCCCTCCTCATCCATTCCACGCATTCGTTGAGCAGCGCCATGCCCATCCAGGCGCTTGCCGATGCCGCGGCGAGTTCGACGCCGATTTTCGCATCGCCGTTGGCTGAAAACGCCCAATTCAGAGCAGCCCTGAGATTATCGACCTCGATTCCGAGGGCCTTGGGCCAGCCCGATGTGTCAGCCGCCGCGCCCTGCCTAAACAGGTCGGTGAAATAAAGGGCGTGACGGCAGCGAAAAAGGTCCGGCTCGTCAGTCCTCGCCAATCGCTGCAAGGCAAATGCGCGGGTGGGGTCAAGCAAGCGAAGTCGGCCCTCCTGTCCCTGGGCGGCAATCATCGACTTCGAACGAAGCTCCCAGATGCAATCCGATACACTTGCTTCATCGACCATCTCATCGGCGACAACGGCAACCGCCGCTTCGAACGTGAATCCGCCGCCAAATACGCTCAGTCGATTCAATATGCGCTTCTCTGCCTCGCCGAGCAGATCGTAGCTCCACTCTAGTGTGGCGTTCAACGTCTGGTGCCTCGACGGGGCGGTCCTGCGCCCCACCCATGACAGGTTCAGTCGTTCGTCGAGCAGGCTTGCGGTCTTGCCAAGGCCGAATATGTCGACCCTGCAGGCTGCGAGTTCGATTGCCAAGGGAATACCATCAAGCCGCCGGCAGATTCTTGCGGCAATCGGCGCATCCGCGTCCGTCAGCTCGAAGTCACTTCGCACGGCCCGCACGCGATCAACCAGCAGCTGAACAGAAGGGTATTTCAGCGTATCCCGCGCCGACAAGTCACTATCTTCCGGAGGGCATTCAAGCCCACCGAGTTCGTAGACATGCTCACCCTCGACGCGCATCGCCTCCCGGCTGGTCGCGAGCAAATGCAATGTCGGAACACGGCGAATCAGTTCCTCGGCGACGGCGGAGGCGCCACTGATCCGATGCTCGCAGCAGTCGAGAACGATGAGCGTTGGCCTTTCCTGCAAACGATCGATCAAAGCCGGCACGACATTGCTCGTTTGCACCGACATGCCGAGTGACGTTGCGATGGCCGGCGCGACGAGTGAATCGTTGGCGAGCGCACTCAGATCGATGAAAAGAACATGGCTGTCGAAAGCTGCACACATTTCGTGGGCGACCGCGACCGCCACCGTGGTCTTGCCGACGCCGCCAGGCCCGACGATCGTGACAAACTTCTGCCCGGCTAGCTTCGCTTGGATCTCGGCCACGGCGTGTTCTCGTCCGAGCATCCGCATCAGGCGCGCGGGCACTCGGGGCCTCGGAGGCAGCTTGGCATTCTCTGACACTTGTGAGGCACATGAGGTAACTGGTACGATGAAGCTGTACCCCCGCCCGGGTATGTTCGCGATGTATCGCCTGCCGGGGTCGCTCTGATTGAGCGCCTTCCGCAGCGCCGAAATATGGACACGCAGGCTGACTTGTTCGGCTCCCTTCTCGGGCCAAACGCGTTCGATCAGAGTTCTTCCGCCGACGACCTTGTTTGCCTGCTCCACCAGGACGATGAGAATATCTATGGCACGCGCGCCGAGCGGCACGATTTTCGCTTCATTCGTCAGGAGCCTGTTTGCGATCGATAGTTCGAAGGGACCGAAGCTGAGGACTGTCCCCTGCTGACCGCTCATGAGATATTCTCGTCCATGTCGGCTCTCGGAGTGGGCTCGCAGGGGATTACGAGCTTGCGTCGCCAGTTGGCCGGGCTTTGACCAAAGGCGTGCCTGAAGAGCCTGCATAGATGTGCTTGATCGGAAAAGCCCACGCTCAGGGCTATCTCGCTCAGTGACGCCGCGCTGGTCATCATCAGGTGGCAGGCTCTTTCCAGGCGCCTTCTCACCACGTAGGCATGCGGCGAATCACCAACGGCCTGTTTGAACTTTCGGGAAAAATGCGCCGGGCTTCGACGTGCGACCGCACTGAGATCCCGAATGTGAATGGTGCGGTGCAGATTGCTGTCGATGTAAGCTCGCACGCGCAGGATCTGCCACGCCGCCAGACCGCCCCTCGTTGAGCCGTTAGCGCCCGAAAAGCGCTCGATCTCCGCTTGCAGGATGTGGGATGCAGTGGCCAGTGACACCTTGGCCGCATCTCGATCACGTTCCAGCTCTCGCCTTGCTGTTTCAAGCAGCATGGCGAGGCTGTTCGCAACCAGATTGAACTGTTGGTCGGATGCCAAAGAAGATCCTGGTGCGGTAACCGAAAGTCCTGCCATAGTCATTCCCTCGACGATCAGCCCCACAGCCTGGATCGGCGAAAGAGTGCAGCACGGGGAGCTTCCTGGCTTGTTAAGTAGTGTTCTGAACTGTTAAATGCGGGCAAATGCTCTGTTGCTGGGCAACCATTCGAAAAATGAGCAAAAGTCTTTCATTTCCAGATAGATCGCTTACGAGCCCCGGTCTTCAAGAACCTTCAGATCGCTAATCGAGTAGGAGAGTGAATAGCGGAATCCCGCCTCGATCCGCCTCGGCGCGAGCGTGTGGAGCTCTTCGCCTTTCGTTTCCGGAAAGTTGAGCTCTCCCGTCCCGATCCATGGGCCGGCAACGATGAGATTGTCGGTGACCGACATCGTCAGCTCGTCGACCGCAGGCTTGTCCTGAGATCCAGCCACCAGTCGCGGGAAATATCGCAGCAAAACCGTCGGGCGGCTGAACAGAGACAATCCGTCCTCAACCGGCTTGCGCAGGGTAACGCATGCCTCCGCAAGACGCTGGCCATGCGTCGAGAGGCTGGCGCCGAACCGGCTTCCGGGCGCGATCGGCGCCGCCGCGGGCCCTGAGGCCACAAAGGAGCGCGTCTGAAAGATGCTGCCCATCTTCTTCGGAAATCCCTGCGTCCACCCGCGCGCGAGCGCAGCGTCGTTATCGACGTAGATGTACGGACACCACATGACCGGCACGTCGCGATACATTGCATCGACCAGGACAAACGCCTCGCGATATTGATAACGGGCCGGCTCGAGATATTCGTCGTCCTGGGCGGTGAATTGCCAATCCACGAACATCATGACGGCGTGGCCGTTTGACTTCGGATCGGGAGAAAGACCGCTCGGCAATGTGGCTGCCGTCGCGTCGGGGTCGGTCCAGAACTCGACTCCCATAGCATCTCCGGCATAGTGCCAGGGTGGCGGTGGAGTTAGAGCTGCCTGGCCGAATGGCGACTTTGGAACTGTAAAGCCCTTGAGCATTCCCGCGTCCTGAGTGCATCGCTTTCGACGCAGAGGCTATCGGAACCTGCGTCGCTGGATTTGATTGAAATGCGTCGACTTGTCTATTCCTGCCGCAATCCGGAACACCTGTTGGCATCGACCCATTGCTAGGCAGTCAGGTCTGCCAAAACCTCGATATCGGTGACGGAATAGGAAAACGAGAACCGGTATCCGCGCCCCACCTTGAGCGGCCCCAGCATATCCAACTCCTCGCCATAGGCTTCCGGAAAATTGAGCTCGCCCTCGCCAATCCAGACGTTCGTGATCAGGAGGTGGTCCAAAACGCATCGCACGAGCTCATCGACGGCAGGCTTGTCGTGCAGGCCCGCGGAAAGCCGCGGAAAATGGCGCCGTCCGACAATCCGCCGATCGAGCAAGCCGACGAGATGGTCGGCCTTTTCGCGCAAAGTGACGCCCGCCTGCACCAGCATGCGGCCATGTGCGGACATGCAGGCCGAAAATCTGCCATCCTGGACGACGGCCGCCGACGCCATGCTCGCAGCGGCGAAAGTCCGGGTCTGGTGTATAGCGCCGAACTTCCTGGGGTAGCCTTGAATCCAGCCTCTCATCAATGCGGCGTCGTTGTCCACATAGCAGTATGGGCACCACGCTATTCTCGTCCCGTTCCACATCGCGTCGAGGAGAACGCTGAATCCGCGACACTGATATCTGGCCGGGTCCAGATGCTCATCGTTCTGCGCGGTGAACTGATAGTCTGTGAAGACCGCAACAGAATGGCCCCGGCATTGCTCATCAAGCTCCACACCCGTGGGAAGGATATGGACTGATACATCGGGATCATTCCAGAACTCCACCGCGAGCACGTCACCCGCGAAGTGCCAGGGTGGCGACGGGACCAGCGCAGCAGCCCCGAGCGGCGACCGAGGAGCAGTGAATCCTTGCAGCATTGTCCTCGCCCCGCCACCAGTCCGTATCAGGCGTGTCATTCCAACATAGAACGTTAGCGTTGGTGTCAACCTCAACGCTTGGACAAACGTGTAATGACTTGGTGATTTCTGCGTGTCCGACGTTGGCACAAACCGGTCGAACCAAACAACCTCCGCGTCTGCGAGCCCACTCTCCAGGCAGGGCCGCATCAGGATCGGAAGCTACAAACGATGACGTTTGGCGACAAGCCCCTGCTCCAACGATCGCGTATCGATGTCTGCGTGATGAGGTCTAGTGTTGGCTTCGATTAACCACGCGAGACATCTAATGAAACCGAAAGGCCAATATAGATGACACCGTCGTGGTCGAGATCTTTGGTGCGTCATGCCTGTCCCTGTGCTTGCTGCTCGCAACGACTTGGCCCACCCGCTCGTCCTCGCAAGGGACAGCGGAACAGCGCCAGGTATGCACGCCCGACGTGTTCAGACTTTGCAGCTCGTTCATCCCCAATGCCGATGGCATAGCGGCCTGTCTCAGAGAGCGCGGGTCCGAACTAAGCGATGCATGCAGGCAGGTGATCCAGGTGGACATCACGCAAATGCCCCGCGCGAGAGATGGCAATAGCACTCGCAAGCGTACAACAAGATAGACGGATCGAGCAGATGGCCATTCCGACAATGAAGTTTGTGGTCGTGAACAACATGGCGCCGCGCAGTTCAGCTGTTTGCGCGGCGTGTTCGCGACCGCTGGAACGGGCCTACTTTCACGATCTTTCCAGCTCAAAGCACTATTGCGGGATCAAGTGTTACCCCAGACGGACGACGGTGTGCAGCTTCGCCGGATCGATCGCTACAATGAACCTGTATGAGCTCGCGATCGCCTGGCCGACGCTGACCGTCGACGTCGCCTCAGCCCTGTTCGACAGCGCATGGGGCATCAATCGCGTCTGACGCTTAAGACGCAATTCAACCCACTCTGCCCTGAAACGACGGTCGCGCCGCCAAGACCGGCGGGGCCGCCAAAACTATCGCAAACGCGCTGCGTAGGGACGGCATGCCCGATTGGCAGCAGCCACCCTGCGACGCTCTTCAATGTTGCATCCTCATGCTCATCGGCGCGCCCGACGGCATCATCATGTTCGTATTCATATCCGCCACGATCCACATCGTACCGGCGATCACGACGAATACGATGAGAACGCCAAAGGCGAGCGCGAGCACGTTGTTGGTGCTTTCCGGCCCGCTGCTGATGTGCAGGAAAAACACTAGGTGAATACCCATTTGGGCAATAGCGAGGACAGCGAGCCCGAGGAATACGCCGCCCGGCCAGAGCAGCGTCGTGTTTGCAGCCCAGAACGACGTGGCGGTGAGAAGAATTGCTAGAAATAGGCCGATCGAATAGACCAGAAACTCGGAGGGAGACGATGCGGGCATCTCGCGGCTCGGCCTGTCTCCGGGCGCGCGTTCGTGTCGAGCTTCAGTCATGAACTCACTCCCATCAGATAAACCACCGTGAATACCCCGACCCATACGATGTCGAGCGCGTGCCAAAACAAGGAGAAGCAGAGCAGGCGATGCTGCTCCCTCGCAGCGAATCCAAATACCGCCACCTGCACCATCATCACGATCAGCCAGATCAGCCCTAGCGCGACGTGCAGCCCGTGGCATCCGACCAGCGTGAAGAATGCAGACAGAAACGCGCTTCGCTGCGGCCCCGCACCGATGGCGATCATGCCCAGGAATTCGCGGATCTCGAGGCTAAGAAATATGGCTCCGAGTGCCAAGGTGATCAGAGCCCCTACATAGGTCCCGAGGTAGCGGCGCGAATTGATGGCCAAGGACATCAATCCGCAAGTGTAGCTCGAAAAGAGAAGGCAAGCAGTTTCGATCGCGACCGTCGTCTGGTTGAACAACTGGGCGCCAGTCGGTCCACCTGCCGTGGAGTGCACGAGCACCGCGTAGCTCGCGAACAACGCTGCAAACATGACCATGTCACTCAGCAGGAAGATCCAGAAGCCATAGGTGACCACAATCCTCTTTGCAGCAGGTCCCGCTTCACTCGCACCTGGCAGTGCGTCTGGCGGACTCTGATCAATTGCGACGGCGATATTCATACTGCGGCTCCTGCCTGGTGGGATCGTACGAACCGGGCGATCTCCTCGGCTGACACCTCAGTTTCATTGTGGCGGCGGAACGAGAAGGCAAGCAAGGTCGCGAATGCGCCCATCACTCCGACGATGGCCAGCCACCAAATGTGCCAGATGAGCGCAAAGCCGACGACCACAGCAAAGAAGGCAGTAACAAAGCCGGTGGCGCTGTTCTTCGGCATTTCGACGGGCTCATATTTGCGCGTCGGCGTCGGCTCGCGCGTTGTCGCTTGCGCGAGGTTCTTGCTGCTCCAGAAAGCGTCCAGTCCGGCGACCTTGGGCTGGAACGCAAAGTTCCATGCAGGCGGCGGCGACGCCGTCGCCCATTCGAGCGTACGACCGTTCCAGGGATCACCGGTCACGTCGCGCAGCTCCTCGCGATGACGGATCGACACAACGAGTTGCACGACTTGGCAAACGACCCCAACAAGGATGATAGCAGTGCCGACGGCCGCCGCTATCAACCATGGCTGCCAGGACAAATTGTCGTAATGTTGCATGCGCCGGGTCATGCCCATCAGGCCCAGCACGTAGAGGGGCATGAAGGCGACATAGAAGCCGACGAGCCAGCACCAGAACGAGGCTCTGCCCCAGCGTTCGTCGAGCTTGAACCCGAATGCCTTGGGGAACCAATAATTGTACCCCGCCATCACGCCGAACACGACGCCGCCGATCGCGACGTTGTGGAAATGCGCGACCAGGAACACGCTGTTGTGCAGCTGGAAGTCGGCCGGAGGTACCGCCATGAGCACGCCGGTCATGCCGCCGATGACGAAGGTCACCATGAAGCCCATCGACCACAGCACTGGCACCGAAAACCGAACCCGGCCGCCGTACATCGTGAACAGCCAGTTAAAGACCTTCGCGCCCGTCGGCAAAGCGATAATCATGCTCATTACGCCGAAGAAGCCGTTGACGTTTGCGCTGGCACCCATTGTGAAGAAGTGGTGCAGCCAGACCAGGAAGGAGAGGATGCAGATGGTCATCGTCGCGGCTACCATCGAGCGATAGCCGAACAGCGGCTTGCCGGAGAAGGTCGCCATCACTTCCGAGAACACGCCGAACGCTGGCAGGATCAGGATGTAGACTTCGGGGTGCCCCCATACCCAGAAAAGGTTGGAGTATAGCATCTGATTGCCCTGGCCTTCGAGCGTGAAGAAGTGAAAGCCGAGATAGCGATCGAGTGCCAGCATCGCGAGCGTCGCGGTCAGCACCGGAAAGGCCGCGACAATGAGCAGGTTAGCGGCAAGCGCGGTCCAGCAGAAGACCGGCATGCGCATATAGCTCATCCCTGGCGCGCGCAGTTTGAGGATTGTCGTGACGAAGTTGATGCCCGCCAGCAGGGTGCCGATACCGGAGATTTGCAGCGACCAAAGATAGTAGTCGACACCGACGCCTGGCGAGTATTGCATTTCGCTCAGGGGAGGATAGCCCCACCAAGTGGCTTTGGAGAACTCACCGACCGCCAACGATATGTTGACCAACAACGCGCCCGAGGCAGTCAGCCAGAAACTAACGGAGTTGAGCGTTGGGAACGCGACATCGCGGACACCAAGTTGCAGCGGGACCGCAAAGTTCATGAGCCCCACCACGAACGGCATTGCCATGAACAAAATCATGATCGTGCCGTGGGCCGAGAAAATCTGATTGAAATGCTCCGGCGGCAGATAGCCTTGTGCACCGCCGGCTGCCAGCGCCTGCTGCGCGCGGATCATGATCGCATCGCTGAAACCGCGCAGCATCATGACAAGCGCCAGTATGCAATACATGGCGCCTATCCGCTTGTGGTCGACCGAGGTCAACCATTCGCGCCACAGGTAGAGCCAGGCTCCCTTCGCCGTGACGAACCCGAGAACAACCACAACGACCAGGACCATGAAGCCCGTTGCGCCCATGATGATCGGCTCATGGAGGGGAATTGCGTTCCAATCGAGCTTGCCAAGGAGATTCATCGCTCTGCCCTCTGCGAGGTTGAACAAATTGAGAGAGAAGATTCTTGGGTGCCCGTGCCAGCGCTTACGATGCCGCTGAACAGATCGGGGACGACGCTACGATAGGTGAACGGCGCGACCGCCTTGGTCGGCTTGACTAGATCGGCATAAGCCGGCCTATCGAGTACCGAACCAGTTAGGCCAGTCTGCCGAACCCATTGCGCAAATCCGTCGTCGGTCACAGCATCGACAGTGAAGTGCATGTCGGGAAAGCCGTCACCGCTGAACATGGCGGATATCCCCGCATAGGTTCCGAGATGGTCCGCCTGCAGATGAAGGCGCGTGGCCATTCCGGACATGGTGTAGATCTGACTCCCGAGCTGAGGCACGAAGAAGCTGTTCATGACGCTCGATGAGGTCAGTTCGAAGCTGATCGGCGTACCAACCGGAACGACCAACTTGTTAACGCTGGCGATCCCCTGTTCTGGATAGATGAACAGCCATTTCCAGTCGAGTGAGACAACCTGAACGTTGACAGACTTGACCGCTGAGCTGATCGGCTTGCCCGGATCAAGGTCGTGTGCACCGATCCAAGCGACGCCGCCGACCAGGAGCACCGTCATCGCGGGGATGGACCAAACCAGCAACTCCAGGCGTCCCGAATATGTGAAATCCGGCCGATAGTGCGCACGCTCATTTGATGCACGAAACCAGAAAGCAAAGCCGAGTATCGCAGCGATCACTGGGATCACGATCGCCAGCATGATACCTAGGGCGTTGAATAGAATTTGGCGCTCTGCCAGCGCAATCGGTCCTTTCGGATCGAGCACGCCTTCGCAGCCGCCGAGGGTCGCGGCACCGATCATGACGATTGCAAGTAAACCATAGCGCATGTCAGGCCTCTCTGAAGTTGACGATGCCATTCTGCGATGCGTGCACGAAAGACAAAGACTCGCCTCGATGGTCGACCAGGAGAGCCGCGAACAGCACGAATAGATAGGCAATAGAGAATACAAATAGTCTTGGAGCGGCGTGGCGATCGGCCTCGACGCTCCGGTTCAAGCGAACCGCGAGCAGAAGGAAGATCGCTCCACCGATGGCGGCGATCGCGCAATACATCGTGCCTGCAGATCCGATCGCCCAGGGCAGCTCCGAGGCGAGAGCCAGAAGGCTGCTGTAGAACAGAATCCAACGCGTTGTCGCAGCGCGTCCCGCGACAACCGGCAGCATCGGCACGCCCGCACGCGCGTAGTCGTCGGTGCGGTTGAGCGCCAACGCCCAAAAATGCGGCGGCGTCCACAGGAAGATGATGAGGAAGAGCGTCAGCGGCTCCAACCCAATTTGTCCGGTTGCCGCGGCCCACCCAACCAAGGGCGGAAGCGCACCTGCGGCGCCGCCGATGACTATGTTCTGTGGCGTCGACCGCTTCAGCCACGCCGTGTACACGACGACGTAAAAGAGGATCGTGCCAGCCAACAATGCGGCTGCTGTGAGGTTCGTCGCCCAGGCGAGAACCACCACAGCCAGACCACCAAGAACGAACCCAAGGATAAGCGCCTCCAACCTGGAGATCTTGCCGAGGGGAATTGGCCGCATGGCAGTGCGGCTCATGACTGCGTCGATATCTGCGTCGTACCACATGTTGAGGACGCCGGCGGACCCGGCCCCGGCGGCGATGGCAATAACCGCGGCAAAAGCGGTGAGCGCATCGGGGCGAGCCGGCGCGACACTCATTCCGACGAGCGCGGTGAAGACGGCAAGCACCATCACCCGCGGCTTGGCGAGCGCGGCGAAGTCGGATGCGCTGCGATGTCCAGCCTGCGGACGAGAGGTAGGCGATGACGCAAAGCGCCCCCGTCTCTCCTCAGCCTGGACAGCGGTGGATTTGAAGTTCATCTCGCTGCTCCGTGTTCTCTCACGAGTGTTGCCCACGTGTTCGGTTCGAACGGCTGTCAATGCGTGGGGGCAATATGCATTCGCCCCCTCAGTGGCGATTGAACGCGGCTGCTCGATTGGGGCTAATCATGCTCAAAATGGTCCGCCGACGAATTCCGACATGGCGACACGCGTTGCGATGTACAGTTCAGGACAATCTGAGCACGTTTCAACAAGCACCGGGCGTCGGCTTTTTCTAAATCAGATCATCGTTCGGATACCCGCAATGCACGACTTGGAGGACCATCGATGAAGATGTCGCCGATCTGGATGATTGCACCCGTCTGCCTCATGGCCGTTGCACCGGCCGCGCAAGCGCGATCCGCCTATGACGGCTCCTGGGATCTCGTCTTCGTGACGCAGAGGGGCGCATGCGATCCCAGCTACAACTTCACCGTCAATATTTCCGACGGCATCGTGACCCATCCCAATCTGGTGAAGTTCAGGGGATACGTTGCGCGATCCGGTTCGGTTCGAGCGTCAGTGACGGTTCACGAGAAATTCGCGTCCGGCACGGGTAGGCTTGCGGGGACCTCGGGCGGCGGCAGATGGAGCGGTCACACGGCAAGTGAGCGATGCTCCGGCTTCTGGACCGCGCAGCGCAATTAACCAATCTGAAAAGGGATACACCGTATCCCGAGCCGCCGGCCTGCGAGGCGGCATCGGAGATGACCGCGCTGGCGGCCACGCTTCTGTTTACTCACGGTCAGACCACGGAACGGACGGTTGGCGCCGCCGAGCGCCTTGCGCGCGTGCTCGGCGTGGCGGTGAAGGTGTTGCCATATTGGGGCGATCTCATCGTCAAGGTCGACGGCGCGCCCGTCTCACACATCGTTCCTGCCAAGCCACTCGGTGTCGACATGGGCAGGGCCCTTGCGGTCACGCGCGTGATTGATCAGATCTGCCATGGCAAGCTGCCGGTCGCGGCTGCTCAATCCGCACTCGAGTCGACTGGCCGGCTGCCGACGGCGTCCACGCCGCGCTTTACCTTATTCGAAGCGATCGGCGCGGCATTGCTGGGTGTCATATTCGGCACGCTCGATACGACGGGCCTTCTGCTGATCGCATCGAGCGCCGCCATCGGGGCGCTTGTCCGCCGCTGGTTGTCCGGCTTCAGCCACAATCCGCTCATCCAGCCGCTTTGTGCTGCGCTGATCGCCGGAGTCGTGGCTGCTGCAGTCGGCCGTTTCCAGCTATCGAATGCAGCAACTATGGTCGGCTTCTGTCCCTGCATGGTGCTGGTCCCCGGTCCGCATATCCTCAACGGCGCGATCAACCTTGCTCGTACGCGTATCGCGCTGGGGCTCGCTCGCTTAGCCTATGCCGGCATCATCGTGCTCCTGATCTGCGCCGGCGGCCTGTTCAGGTTCACCGCCGCCGGCGGCGACCTCGCGATCGCTGGACCGTCTCCGCCTGTTCCCCTGGTCATCGACGTGATCGCGGCAGGATGCGCCGTCGCTTCCTTCGGCACGTTCTTCTCGATGCCATGGCGTCTGCTGGCATTCCCGATCGCGGTCGGCATGCTGGCGCATGCGGCCCGCTGGGCGCTGATCTTTCTCGCCGGGGGAAGTGCTCCAAGCGGGGCGCTCGTCGCCTGCATACTCGTCAGCATTCTCAAGACGCCGCTCGTCGACCGCCTGCATCCGCCCTTCGCAGCTGTCGCCTTCTCCTCCGTCGTCTCGTTGATGCCGGGCTTCTTCCTGTTCAATACCGCGACGGGCCTTGTCGAATTGGTCTCAATCGGTCCGGACGCGCCGGCGGCTCCGCTGATCAGTATCGTAGCGAGCGGTGCCACGGCATTTCTGATCATCATGGCCATGGCCTTCGGGCTGGTCCTCCCGCGCATGCTGTACGAACGCCTTTCGCCCTCCCCCGCATGATGAGGCACGGCCGTTCAATGCAGCGCAGCGCCATCCAAGAATAATCTGCAGCTCCCCAGTATCCATCCTAACGGGCCGCTGGCCCAAGAGAGTCGGTACACCCATGACGACAGTTCTGACCAAATCGTTCCCGCAGGAAAAGCAGCCGTCGACACAGGCGGCGCCGGGCAAAAAGCGCGTCTTGATCGTCGGCGGCGGCTTTGCCGGTATCGCGGCGGCGCGGGCCCTGAAACGGGCCGATGTCGACATCACGCTGATCGACCGGCGCAATCACCACATCTTTCAGCCGCTGCTGTACCAGGTCGCCACCGCTGTTCTGGCGCCATCCGAGATCGCGGCGCCGATCCGGCAGCTCGAGGCGAAACAGAAAAATCTCAGCGTGTTGCTGGCCGAAGTCAAGGGCATCAACCTGGGAGCGCGTACCGTCGAGGCCATCTGCCCGGAGATTGGCAGTCGAAAGCTCGCGTACGAGTTCCTAGTGATCGCGACTGGAATGCGTCCGAGCTATTTCGGTCATGGTGAGTTCGCGCGGTTCGCACCGGGCCTCAAGAGCCTGAACGACGCCGAAACGATCCGGACCAAGATCCTGAGCGCGTTTGAATTGGCGGAAGCAACCGATGACGAGCAGGAACGCGCTCGCCAAATGACTTTCCTTTTGGTGGGTGCTGGGCCGACCGGCGTCGAGCTTGCCGCTTCGATCGCTCAACTGGTCTCGGTGACCCTGCGCAACAACTTCCGCAAGATCGACCCGGCCAAGAGCCGAATTGTCTTGCTGGATGGCGGCACGCGCATTCTGCCGACCTTTGCGGAATCGCTGTCGCGAAAGGCCGCCAAGCGACTTGCGAAACTCGGCGTCGAGGTGTCGACGGGGGTCAAGGTCGAGAAGGTCGACGACCAGGGCGTGATCGCGGCCGGCGTCCGCATTCCCAGCGCCACCGTGCTGTGGACGGCAGGCGTCAGCGCCTCGCCGGTCGTGAAAATGCTCGGAACGCAGACGGACCGCGCCGGGCGCGCATTCGTTGGCGCCTTCATGGACATCGCGGAGGACCCCAACGTCTTTGTAGCGGGAGATGCTGCCACGATGACCCAGGATGGTCACCCCGTCCCCGGCGTGGCGCAGGCAGCTATTCAGCAGGGACGATTCGTCGGGCATGTCATCGCCAACCGTGTCAGCGGACACACGGATGGTCGTCCGTTTCGGTATCGCAACAAGGGCAATATGGCGGTGGTCGGCAAGAACTTCGCCATCCTCGAGGCCGGTCATTTGCGCACCAGCGGCTTTTTGACCTGGCTGGTGTGGGCCGGTCTGCACGTGCTCGCGCTGCCGCAGCTTCAGAACAGGTTTCGAGTTCAGACACAGTGGTTCTGGTCGTATCTGTCGGGGCAACGGAGCTCACGGCTGATTTCCGAAGGGCCGCGGTCGTCTGCGTCATAGTCGAAAGCCAGGCCCGATAACCGTTACTGCCGGCCTCTCCAGCCGGTTGGAGATAGCACCTGTGGACGCCTCAATCATCTCCGCGCTCGCCGCTCTCACGGGAGCAGCCGTGGGCGGCTTGACGAGCGGAATAGCGAATTGGCGGAGCCAACGAAGCCAGGTCCGCGCCCAGTGGGTTCTTCACGAGGAGACTCGCCGACAGACCCTGTACAGGGATTTCATCGAAGACGCCGCCAAAAGTTACATCGATGCGCTCCAGCACGATAAAGCCGACATTCCCAACCTGGTCAGTCTTTACGCCAAATTGAGCGCGATGCGGGCGATATCATCAAAGCCGGTGGTCCATCAAGCCGAAGACGTCGCCCGAAAAATCCTGGACACCTATCTGGAGCCGGACAAGAGCTTCGTCGAGCTGCGTGAAATGGCCATCGATGGCACGATCGATCTGCTGCATGACTTCAGCCACGCATGCCGCGCCGAATTCGAACAAATGCGGCCATTCCATTTCTGACGGTTTCCCTGTGGTTTCAGCTTGCTATTGCCCCACCGCGTCAGACGCGCTGCCCCTGAGATCGGATCGTGTCAGCCCAGTTCGCGAACGCCTGCATGAATCCTTCGAGAAATTTGCGGATGCTGTCGCCGGCGAGCTTGCCGTGCTCATCGAAGAGCTTGTCGACATGGCCAAGGTAGGCCTCAGGCTGTTGCAGCGTCGGCACATTCAGGAACACGAGCGACTGCCTGAGATGATGGTTGGCGCCGAAGCCTCCGATCGCCCCGGGCGAGCCGCTGACGATCGCGCCGGGCTTGCCGTCCCAGACGCTGCTTCCGTACGGCCTGGAGCCGACATCCAGCGCATTTTTGAGGACCGCAGGGACAGACCGGTTGTACTCAGGCGTGACAAACAGAACTGCGTCGGCGGCCTTGATCCGCTGGCGGAACGCGGTCCATTGCGCCGGCGGAGCTGCGGTCTCGAGATCCTCATTGTAAAATGGCAATCCTCCGATCTCGACGATGTCGAGCTTCATTGAGGATGGCGCGAGCGAGATCAGTGCATTCGCCAGCATCCCGTTGAACGAAGCCTTCCGCAGGCTTCCAATCAATACGCATACATTCATCGGGTTATCCATGGTCATGCAGTCGCTGCAGATTTGACGGTCCTAGCGAAGTCAGGCTTGCGCTTTTCCGCGAAGGCCGTGAACGCCTCTCTTGCGTCTTCGGAGCGGACTTGCGTGCTGAACTCTTCGTTCTCGGCCTTCATCGCGGCCTTAATCTGCTCGCGAAACGGTTGCTTCATGAGCCTCTTGCTGGCCTGCAACGCAGCGGCCGGCTTCGTTGCCAATTTCCGGGCCGTGTCGGTTGCTCTCGCCCGAAGATCGCTGTCGGGAACGACTTCGGTGGCCAGACCCAACTCCACCGCGCGCCTGGCATCAAAGGGAGTTCCCAACAGAATCAGCTCGGCCGCACGGACGTGACCAATCCGCGCCGGCACAGAGCAGCTCGATCCGAACTCCGGAACGACAGCCAGATTGATAAAGGGCATCTGGAATTTCGTGCTCTCGCCCGCGTAGATGAAGTCGCAGTGCGTCAGCATGGTCGTGCCGCCGCCGATCGCGGCGCCGTGTACTGCGGCGACCAGCGGCTTGCCGAAGTTGAGCAGCGCGTCCATCAGCCGGGCCTGCGGCGATTCTCCCGGGCCCGGTGGATTTTTCAGAAAGTCCTCGATATCGTTGCCGGCACAGAACGAATCCCCCGCGCCATGCCAGAGGACGACACGCGCACTCTGGTCATTCGCCGCCGCGTTGAAAATATCTGCGAGAGCCACGTACATGGCTGACGTCATAGCGTTCCGTTTTGTCGGGCGGTTCAACTGGATGCGCAGAATGCCCGCGGCTTGTTCGGTAACGATTTCATCCATGGTCAAAATCCTGGTCTCTCTGGTGAATTTCACTGTAGGTTCGAGGCGGCTTGCCGCCCCGATCATGCCGTCGCGCTAGGCCGCGTGTTCCTTTGCCTTCGGAATGGCACCGCTCGCACGCAGACCATCGATTTCGGCCGCGCTGAATCCCAGTTGCCGGAGAACTTCGTCGTTGTGTTCTCCGATCTTCGGGGCGCGCTTCGCCGACACCTTCGCGACGCCATGCACCTGAAGCGGGCTGGAGATCGTGGATGTCAGCTTGCCGCCGGCGCCCTCGAGCGGAACGATGATATCGTTCGCCCGGAGCTGGGGGTCGTTGATCACCTCCTGTGGCCCCCGCACCGCTCCGAATGTCACGTGCACGCCGTTGAACACCTCGTACCAATGTGCCATCGGCTCGGAACAGAAGGTCTGGTCGAGAATCGCCGTGAGCTCCGTCATGTTCGCCGTCAGCTTGGCCGGGTCGGAGAATCGCGGATCAGTCAGGAGATCGGGGCGGCCAATCGCCTTCGCTACGGCCTCCACCTTGTCGGGCGTGATGATGAGAACGAACCAGGTATCATCCTTGGCGCGATACACGTTCATGGCCGCATTTGCTGGGTGCATACGATCATGCAGCCCGAAGAAATTCGCATCGCAGAGTGCTGCCTGGATCGAGACGCTGGCGGACCACACGCCTTCGGCGAGCAGTGAGGTCGTGACATGCGCCCCCTCCCCCGTGCGCTCGCGACGATACAGGGCGGTGACGATCGCCGAATAGAGCCCGACGGCGGTGGCATTGTCGCCGCTTCCGGCCACCGGCCAGGTCGGCGGCGCACCGGCATCGCGCGTCATCGACAGCAAGCCGCTGCGCGCCCAGTATGACGTGATATCGAAGCCGGGAAGATTCGCATCCGGTCCCTTGTCGCCGAAGCCCGTGAGGTCCGCGTAGATCAGCCGCGGGTTCCACCCCACCACATCTTCATACTCGAGCTTCAATTTCTTGCGCGCGGGATGCGGCGTGTTGACGATGAGAACGTCGGCCCATTTGACGAGCTTCTCGAGAACCTGATGGGCGCCCGGAGTTTTCAGATCAAGCGCCATGCCGCGCTTGTTGCGATTGGCCAGATGCCAGGGATAGGCATCGTCAGCGACCGGCTGCGGTGGCATATGGTTCGCGTGTCGCCACAGCTCGCCGCTCGGCGGCTCGACCTTGATCACGTCGGCGCCGAAATCGGACAAGATCACGGCGGCGCTGGGACCCGCGATGAAGCTCGCGAGGTCGACCACCTTCAGCCCGGAGAAAATGTTGTCGTTTGCCATGGGCATCCTTTCCAACTCCTCGTAGAGAGCGGCCTTGTTTTAGTGTCCGCGAAACTGCGGCGCACGTTTCTCGAGGAAGGCGGCGGTGCCTTCCTTCTTGTCTTCGGTGGCGGCGCAAATGCCGAAGAAGGAGGCTTCCAGCACAAGGCCTTCGCTCTGGCTCGTCTCCATCCCCTTGTTGGCGGCTTCCAGCGAGAACTTCACGGCGATCGGCGCGTTGGCCATGATCTGCTTCAGAATTGTCTCGGCACGATCGATCAGGCTGGCTGCGGCAACGACTTCGTTGACGAGGCCGATGCGATAGGCTTCCTGCGCGGAGATCGTCTCGCCGGTGAGGATCAGCTGCAACGCACGACCCTTTCCCACCAGGCGGGGCAAACGCTGCGTACCGCCACCGCCGGGCAACAAGCCCAGCTTGACCTCGGGTTGCCCGAACTTGGCATGTTCGACGGCGATCCTGATGGTGCAAGCCATCGCCGTCTCGCAGCCGCCGCCAAGCGCAAAGCCATTGATGGCTGCGATCACCGGCTTGCCGAGATTTTCGATGAGATCCAGCACGCCTTGCCCGAACCGGCTGGACTCCTCCGCCTCGTAGGCGTCGACATGCGCGAGTTCACTGATGTCGGCGCCAGCGATGAAGGCCTTGTCGCCCGCGCCGGTGAGGATGACGCCGCGCACGGACGCGTCGGCCTTTGCGTCCTCGAATGCGGCGTGCAGATCGGTCCAGGTCGGCGTGTTGAGCGCGTTGAGCACTTTGGGTCGATTGACCGTGACGTAGGCGATCGGACCTTTTTTCTCGTACTGGACGTTTGCAAGGGCCAGCGCCGCTCTGGGTAGAGAGTTTGGTGCTGTTGTAGGCGAAGGGGTGAACGGTGCAGTTCCCGAAACCATAGTCGTGTCTCCTGGGTGGGGGAGCCGGCGCTGGTGCGCCGGCCCGCTGAGAGGTCAGAGGAAAGCGCCGTGACCGGTGATGGCCTTGCCCACGATCAGATTCTGCATCTGATAGGTGCCTTCGTAGGAGTAGAGCGCCTCGGCATCGGCGAAGAAGCGCGCGAGATTGTAGTCGGCGACGATGCCGTTGCCGCCCAGCACCTCGCGGCCCCATGAAACCGTCTCGCGCGATTTCGAGGTGCAGAACGCCTTCGCCAGTGCGGCATGATGGTCGCCAAGCTTGCCTTCGTCATCGAGCTGCGCCAAGCGGAGCATTAGGCACTGACACGCGGTCAGATTGCCAAGCATCTTGGCGAGTAGATCCTGGATCAGCTGGAACGAGGCGATCGGCTTGCCGAATTGCAGTCGCTCCTGGGCGTATTTGAGGGTGGCTTCGTATGCGCCCATCTGGATGCCGGTCGACGCCCAGCCCACCATGTATCGCGTCATCCGCAGCACGCGCGCGGTATCGCGGAACGAATTGCCCCCCTGGAGGCGGTTCGCCTCAGACACCCGTACGTCCTTCAGCGTGATCTGGCCGTTCTGGACCACCTTGAGCGCGATCTTGTGCTCGATCTTCTCAACACTGAAGCCGGGCGTCGACTTGTTCTCGACGATGAAGCCCTTGACCTGATTGTCGGCGAGATCGCGCGCCCAAATGATGGAGATGTCGCACCACGGCGCGTTGCCGATCCACCGCTTCTGTCCGTTGAGGATCCAGGTATCACCTTCACGCTTGGCCGTCGTGGTCAGACCGCCGCTCGTTCCGGAACCGACCAGCGGCTCGGTGAGGCCGAAGCAGCCGATCTTTTCCCAACGCGCCATCGCCGGCAGCCATTTCTGCTTCTGCTCTTCGGAGCCGTCGAGATAGATCGAGCCCATGGCGAGGCCGCTGTGCACGCCGAAGAACGTGCAGAACGAGGCGTCGGTGCGCGCCAGTTCCATCGCGACGAAGCCGAACAGCTTCTGGCTCCCGCCCGCGCAGCCGTAGCCCTCGAAGCCGAGTCCGCCGAGGCCGAGCTCCTTGAACGACGGCAGCAGCTCGAACGGGAACGCATCGTCGGACCAGTACTTGTTGATGAGCGGCTGAACCTTGGTCTCCATGTAGGCCCGCACCTTATGGACGAGCGCTCTCTCCTCACCGGTGAGAAGGTCGGCCAGCTGGTAGAAGTCGCCATTGGGTGCGGGCGCCGGCTTTGTCGCGGCGCTTTTGCTTGCTGGGGTTGCGGTAGACATTTGCGATCTCTCCTCGCTGCGGCTCGGAAGCCTGAAAAGTGATGGACGGTTCGTGTGATTCATTTTGCTGAGGCCACCGATTTCGTTAGGTTTGCTTGGTAGCTTTCTTGCGCAGCTCGATCAGGCCCAGCAGAATTTCGTCGCGCTCCGCCTCCAGCTCCGCGATGGTGCGCGATCCGGCCTCGGCATGGACGCTGTCGATGAGCTTCTTTTGCACGTCCGGAGTCAGCACCGGCGAGCCGAGGGTCTTCCACCAGGCCGTCATCGGACCGGTGAACTGCTGGAAGAAGTGCTCGATGCCACCCGGACCGCCACCGAGATGGTTGAGCATCAGGCCGCCCATGACGCCCCAGCGCAGGCCTGGACCCCAGGACAGGGCGGTGTCGACGTCGGCGGCGCTCACCACCCCCTCGGCGACGAGGTAATAGATCTCGCGGCTCAGCGCCGCTTGGAGCCGGTTGGCGACATGGCCCGGCATTTCCTTGTTGACGCGCACCGTCCGTTGCCCGATCGACGTGTAGAATTCTGATGCTCGGCGGATCGTGGCTTCCGATGTCTTTGCTCCGCCGACGATCTCCGTCAGCGGAATCAAATGGGGCGGGTTGAACGGGTGGGCGATGACGCAACGTTCCGGATGGGATGCCGCGCCCTTCTGGATCTCACTCATGGTGAGACCCGACGAGCTTGATGCGATGATCACATCGGACGGCAGCAGCTCGTCGAGCTGACCATAGAGCTTCTGCTTGAATTCGATCCGCTCCGGCCCGTTCTCCTGGACAAGGTCGGCGCCGGCGAGTGCCTTGGGAAGATCGGCCGTGAACATCAGGTTCGACTGTGACGCTCCAGGCGACAGGCCCAAGCGCTTCAGCGCCGGCCAGGCGGTGTCCACGAACTTCCTTAATGCGGTTTCAGCGTTCGGTGCGGGGTCCGTTGCGACGACCTGCAGTCCTTTGGCGAGAAAGAGCGCGCTCCAGCTCGCACCGATCACACCGGTGCCGATGATGGCGATGCGGCGAATGGGCTTGGTGTCGGTCATGTCATTCTCTCCAATGCGTTGTTAGACTTCGGCGTAGGCGATGCCGGTGAGGTTTCCCTGGGCGAAGAGGAAGTTACGCTCGCCGGAACCATCGAGTTTTGCGGAGTAGATCGAGCCGGCGAAATCGGTCACGAACATGCGATCGTTCGAGACGTTGAGCGCGATGCCGATCCCCTCCATGAGGTGGGTCACCACGATCTCGGACTCGGCAGGCTTGTCGTCGATCGAAGCCCGGTTCACCGTGTTGCCGCGCGGCGGGTCGCCGCGATCGGTCCAGTAGAGAATCCGATTCTTGTGATCGATCTCCAGGTCGATCGGCTCCGGCAGACCGTCATAGAAAATCTCGATGTCGGATCTGGTGGCTGCGGTCTGGCCTGCGGGAATTTCGACATTCGCGCGGAAGATACGGCCGAGCCCGGCATTATCGGGGCCCTTTTGCGTCCAGTAGATGCGCCCAAATTTCGGGTCGATCGCCAGCCCAACGCACCATCGCGTCTGGTCCTTGCTATCGGCTTCGCCATGCCCCGCCTCGACCAGCGTCTCCAGCCGCGAACCGTCGAGGTTGCAGCGCATGACGCGCATGCCCTCGCGATCGCACCAATAGAGCTTGCCGGCCTTGTTATCGAGGATGATCTGTTTCGGCGTGTGGGTATGTCCCTGCGGGACGATTGTCTTGCGGTTCTTGCCGTCGATGTCGGCGCGCTCGATCGACCCGTCGTCCAGGCTCGGGATACCCATGTTGGTCCAGTAGATGTGACCTGCCTCGACATCCACGACGATGCCGTCCGGAAGGTGGCAGCCGGTCACAATGGTCGTTCGTTCGGAGCCATCCGTGTTCATGGCGTGAATGCAGCCCGCATTCAGCTCGAGAACGAAGAGACGAGGGACTGTGGGGTTTGATTTCGTGACGGCGTTTGGCATGTCGCACCTGCATCCTGGCCCGACCACGGACCGGGTCAGGTGACGCGACTATGACGCGATCGCCGTCATTGATCTTGGACAGGAATGTCACCGCTGGAATGGGTCTGCTGTTTGATCCCTCGCTGTCCCTCCCGCTGCATCGAGACGACCACCGATGCGAGAGCAGCAGCTTTCAACAAGTAACGGCATCAAATGTCCAAGCGCGGGCAACGGACAGGCCACATGGTCGGCTGTGGTTCAAAAAATTCAGTGCCGCGCGATTGCGGTTGGGCTGGACAACCGAACAAAGTAAAAGGCCATCCGGTCATGAGAAAGGGAGTCAGGCATGGACGTGCCGAGCTCTGACAAGGACATTCAAGCGATGCCCGAAGCGTCGTGTGACGGACAGACGAAAGCTGTGCGCAGCCCGACACGCACGCCCTCCATCATCGTCGGTGTCGTTGCGGCTGCCGCGGTCGGGCTTTCCGTCTTCTATCTGTTGCGGCCTCAACCCTTGCTCGTCCAGGGCGAGGTCGATGCAACGCGGCTCGATATCGCGGCGCGCGTGGACGGACGAGTCGGCAAGATTCCCGTCGAGCGCGGCCAGAACGTTGCTGCGGGCGCAGTGCTCGTCCAGATCGACAATCCCGAGACACTGGCCAAGCACGAGCAGATGAAGGCCGCCAAGGCTGTTGCGGATGCGCAGCTTGCCAACGTGCTGGTCGGAACGCGGGTGGAAGTGATCGCGGCACGGAAGGCGGAAATGGAGCGGGCCCAGGCCGCACTTGTGCTGGCGCAGAAGACGTACGACCGCACGCACACTTTGACCGATCAGGGCAACGCGCCGCAGGCCCGCCTCGACCAGGCCACCGATGCTCTGCATGAAAGCGAGCACGCGGTCGATCAGGCCAAATCGGCCTATGAGCAAGCGGTCAACGGCTACACCAAGGAGGAACGGGCCATTGCCGGGAGCAACGTCGAAAAGGCCAGCGCCGACATCCAGAGCGTCCATGCGATCATCGATCAGCTGGTCGTCTACGCGCCCATCGCCTCCCAGGTCTACCAGCGCAACGTGGAGCCCGGCGAATACGTGTCGCCGGGCGTCCCGCTCGTCACCTTGATCGATCTGGCCGACCTCTGGGTCCACTTCGATCTTCGCGAGGATCTCGTCAAAGGCCTGAAGGTCGGCGATCGCTTCGATGTCCGCATTCCGGCACTCGGCGACCGCTCCGTCACGGTCGAGGTCAAGCTGATCGCCACCAAGGGCGAATATGCAAGCTGGCGGGCGACGCGCGCGACCGGCGATTTCGACCTGCGGACGTTTTCGATCCGCGCCTATCCGGTGCAGCCGGTGCCCGAGCTGCGACCGGGAATGAGCGCCTATCTTGACTGGAAGTCGCGGCCATGAGGCCAGCGCCAAAGCCCGGATTCTGGCTAGTCGCACGGCGTGAGTGCCGCTGGCTGTTTCGCGATCGCGTGGCGCTGCTACTGATCTTCGGCGTGCCTCTGTTTGCGTTCGTGGTTCTCACGACGGTCTTCAGCCATCCGGTCATCCGCGGTCTTGGCGTGACTATTGTCGACGAAGACAAGTCGGACGCCTCGCGTGCGCTGGTGGAATACGTCGCGGCCTCGCCGAGCCTGAAGATCGTCGACCGCTCCGGGACGCTGTCCACTGCCGTGCAGGACATCCGCTCCGGCAAGGCGATCTCGGCCATTCACATCCCGCCGGATTTCGAGCGCGATCTGAAGGCTCAGCGCCGACCGCAGGTCGTCGGGTTCTATAACCAGCAATTCCTGACGGCGGCCGGCATCGCCTCGTCGGGTCTGAGCGATGCGCTGTCCGCCGCGGCGGCCGTGGCCGCGCCCGCCAGGCGCGCCGCGCCCGCGGCGGCTTCGATCGGGACGCTCTCGACCGAGACCATTGCGCTGGTCAATCCGCAGAAAAACTATGCGCAGTTCCTGCTGCGCGCGCTGCTGCCGACGATCATCCATGTGGTGATCACGCTGGCCGCGGGCTATTCGGTCGGCTCCGAATTCCGCCGCCGCGATGCGCGGGCTTGGCTCGCGAGCGCCGGCGGCGATCCGGTCGCAGCGCTCGCCGGCAAGCTTGCGCCGCTGTTTTGCATCTTCTTCCTGATCATGCTGGCCGCGGCGCTTGTCATCGAAGGCGTGCTGCAAGTCCCCTTTAGGGGAGACTTGCCGCTGATGGTCGCCGCCGGTTCGCTCCTGATCATCGCCTATCTGTCGCTGGGCGCCCTGCTCCAGCTCCTGGTCCGCGACCTCGCGACCGGGCTCGGGCTTGCCGGTCTCATTGCATCGCCCGCCTTCGGCTACGCCGGCGTCGGCTTTCCCACCATCGGCATGAACGCGTTTGCGCAGGGCTGGGGTGCGATCCTGCCTCTGCGCTGGTACATGGCCGTTTTGCTCGGACAAGCCGCGCGGGGGCTGCCGGTCTCGGATTCCGCCATTCCTTTCGCGGCGCTCGCGGGGCTGGCGGTGCTGTTTGCCGGTCTGGCATGGCTGCGCATGGCGAGCCTGACGCGCAAGGGCTGGTTCGAGACGGCGCAACCTGCCGAGTCCCCCGCGATCGAGCCCACGCCGCGCGGCATCGGCCGCGCCTTCACCGCGGAGTGGCGGCGTGTGCTGGGAACGCGGAGCGCTTTCAGCGTGCTGTTCCTGGCGCCGCTGGTTTACGGCATTTACTATCCGCAACCCTATCTGAACCAGATCCTTCGCAAGCTGCCTATCGCGGTCGTCGACAACGACCTCAGCGATCTCAGCCGCCGGATGGTCGAGACGCTGGATGCGAGCGGCGCATTGAGCGTTGCGGTTCGCGCGCGCACGCTCGCGGAGGCGCGCACCGCCGTCAATCGCGGGCACGCTTTTGCCGCCGTCGAGATTCCGCCTGACACCGAGCGCGACGTGCTCAAGGGCATCACCGCGCACATCCCGGTCTACGCCGACGCCACCTATCTGTTTTTGTTCAGATCGACCGCAAGCGGCGTGGCCACGGCCGTCGGCGCATTGACGTCCGAGCTGGTCTCGCGCGGCGGACGCTCGGACGGGAGCCTGGTCAAGGCAAAGCTCGCGAGCTCGAGCCCAGCCGACGTTCTGCTGCAACCGATCTTCAACCCGGTGGGCGGTTATGCGAGCTATGTCGTACCGGCAGCGTTCGTGCTGATCCTCCAGCAGACCCTGCTGATCGGCGCGGCGATGCTGACCGGCTCGGCGCTGGCGGGTGCAGGCGGCGCCTTTGCCGGCGTGCTCGGCCGCGGCGTCGCGCACCTGACCATCTACCTGCCGGTGGTCGCGCTCTATCTCATCGTGCTGCCGCGGATCTACGGTTTTTCGACGCTCGGCCATCTGCCGCAAGTCCTCGCGGTCGCGACCATCTTCCTGCTGGCAACGAGCTTCATGGGACAGGCGATCGGGGCCTGGTTCACGCGGCCGGAGAACGCAACCATCCTGCTGCTGGCGACCAGCCTGCCGCAGTTTTTCATGGCCGGCTTTGCCTGGCCGCGCGAGGCTATTCCTGACGAGGCCCTCGCGTTCGGTCGGATTTTTCCCGCCGACTCCGCGATCGACGGCCTCGTCCGCATCAACCAGCTTGGCGCCGGCATCTGGGAGGTCACGCATGACTGGCTCGGCCTCTGGCTGCTGGCGCTGGTCTATTTCGCGCTCGCCGTGATCTCGGCTTTTGTTGTCAAGAGAGGACAGCGACATGCACAAAGCTAGGCTTGCCGCCGCCGTGGCGATCCCGCTTGTCCTCGTCGCGGGCGCCCTCATCTATTCCGCAAATCGTTCCGGATCGCCGCCTGTACTCTTCGGTGTCGTGCGCACGACGGAAATCAGGGTAGAGCCGGAGGTGACCGGACAACTCCAGTCGATTGCGGTCGAGAAGGGCGCCACTGTGCGCGCCGGCGATATTCTGGCGCGGCTCTCCGCGGTGGAGTTGACGGCACAGGCGGACCAGGCACGCGCTGCGCTGGCGTCGGCAACCGCCAACCGCAACAACGTCTATGCCGGCGTCCGCCGCGAGCAGGTCGATTCGCTGAAGGCCGCCATCGCCAAGGCCAGTGCCCGCCTCGACTTCGTGCAGGCCCAGCTCACCAGGACCAGCACACTGGCGCGCCAGAGCTTTGAATCGCAGCAATCGCTCGACCAGGCCGAGAACGACGTAGCCAGTGCACGCGCCGGCGTGGCGGAGGCCCAGGCCAATTACGATGCGGCCGTGGCGGGACCGACCCGGGAGGAGCGCGCAATCGCCGACGCGCAGGTGCAGGCCGCGGCCGCCGCGGTCGCCGTGCTCCAGCGCCGCCTTGACAAGATGGCCTTGCGTGCGCCGGCCGACGGAGTGGTTAGCGTCGTCGCCGCCGAAGTCGGCGAAAACGTTCGCGCGGGTCAACCAATCCTGATGGTCGAGGCGGCGGGCAAGCAATGGCTTTCGTTCAATGTGCGCGAGGATCGTCTCGATCGTCTCGCGATGGGAGAAACGGCAAACGTGATGCGGCACGGTGCCGATACCGCAACCAAGGCGGTCATCACCGAGCTGCGGCCGCTCGGCGCCTTCGCCACCTGGCAAGCCGAGCGGGTGATGGGCGATCATGACCGCAACACGCTACGCCTGCGCCTCGACCCAGAGGCAGAGGTGGCAGGCCTCGAGCCGGGCATGACGGTCTCGATTGAGAAGTAGAACCGAGCGTCGAAATCATTCGGATCGCAGTCGCGACATCGCGATCTCGCGGCGCATTTTCGCCCAAGCTTTGCTTCGTCGCTCCACCCTCTCAAAGCCAAAGGGGCGCAGGGAAGGCCGGGTGCCGGCTGGCACCCGCGGTCCCGCCCCGTCTCTCCGGATGCTCTCGATGACCTCGGCAAGTTCGACCAAATGTGGCGCAGCCTTGATCATTGCGGCGATCGCAACCGCGAGAATCGCCAGGTCAGTTTGAACTTACGAGAGAAGTGCGCCGCGCTTCGGCGCACGATAGCGCTGAGATCCCGGACGTGGATCGTGCGATGTAAATTGCTATCAATGTAAGCTCGCACGCGAAAGATCTGCCAAGGCGACAGACCGCCCATGGTGGGGCTGGCGCCCGAACAGCGCCCGATCTCTGCCTGCAGGATGTACGATGCTGCGGCCAGCGGCGCCTCGGCCGCCTCCTGATCACGCCCAACTCTCGCCTAGCAGTCTCCACCAGCTTGGCCAAGCTGCTCGCAACCAGGTGGAACTGCTTATCGGCCGGAACGACGGGCTCTGGTGTGGTGTTGCGAAGTCCTTCCATAGTCACTCCCTAGACAAGGTATCCCAGGCTTCAGGTTCGCGGGAGCGTGCAGCAGGGGACTCCTTCTGCCTTGTTAATCAACGTTATGGAAGGTTAGTTGCTCAGCACGACGCAGCGAATTGAGCGTTGAATATTCGCGCCTTTGCTTCCGGAGAGTTGAGTACGCCCCACCCGATCCATGCGCGGCCACCGAGAGATTGTCGGTGACCGACATCGCGCGCTGTTTGACATCGAAACCCGCCGCAATTGATTTGATCGACGTGCGCCGAGTAGTACATGCTTCGGAAATGTTGTGGATCGCAGCATTCCATTCACGACGCAGCGGCCGAATGAGCCGGCGCAGTGAAACGAAAGATCGCGCCACGTGGCACATTGGGGCTCGCCCACAATTGTCCGTTGTGCGCTTCGATGATCGACCGGCAGATCGACAGCCCAAGCCCCAAACCGCCTGGCTTCGTGGTATAGAACGCCTCGAACACCCGTTCGAGAGCCCCCGGCGCGAAGCCCGGACCTGAATCCCGTACCTCGACCGACACGCCTTCTGGTTCGTTACGGCTGCTGATGAGCAATTCCCGCTCCTCTTCGCCGACGTCGCGCATCGCTTCGATTGCATTGATGATCAGGTTAAGCAGTACCTGTTGCAGCTGGACCCGATCTCCCCGGATATGCGGCAGGCCTTCCGCCAGTTGCGTCCGCACCGAGGCGTTATTGTCTGCGGCTCCGGTACGGGTGAGAGCAATAACCTCGAGAATCGCGTCGTTGATCGCTACGGCGTCCCTTCGTGGGGGCGCCTTCCTGATGAGCGCGCGGATTCGCCCGACGACCTCACCTGCCCGATTCCCCTCCCTCACAATAAGAGAGAGCGCGTCATCGACCTCGCGAAGGTTTGGTGGCTCAGCGCTTAGGAAACGCCGAGCAGCTAACGCGTACGTGACCGCCGCGGCGATCGGCTGATTCACTTCATGCGCGATCGATGATGTCAGTTGGCCCGTCGTCGCGACGCGGTTGGCGTGCGCGAGCTCCAGTTGTGTCTCACGGTATCGCCGCTCGCTGTCGCGTGCTTCTGCCTCCGCGAGCTTGCGCTCAGTCAAATCAAGCACGAAGGCGACACCATGATCTTGCTGTTCGTCGAACGCGGCCGAGCCGATCAGCACAGGCACCCGGCTGCCGTCCTTTCGCAAGTACTCCTTTTCATAAGGTTGAACTGCGCCAGTCGTGTCAATGCCCACCAGGGAGCGCGCGGCGCTGGCCGGCCATTCTGGCGGCGTCAAATCAGCCAAGCGCATGTTGCCCGCTGCGATATCCTCTCGGTCGAATCCTATCATCTTGAGAAACGCGTCGTTGGCTTCGATGATTTCACCCTTCCGACTCGATATGAAGATCCCGATAATGTTCGCATCGACCAGTCGCCTGATTTTCGCCTCGCGCTCTGCGACGTCGTGGTACAATCGGGCGTTTTCTAGCGCGATTGCCGCCTGTGAGGCGAGCAGCTTCAGCACCGCGATCCGCCCCGGCGTGAACACATGCGACGCCAGACTGTTTTCGAGGTACAGTACGCCGATCAGCTCAGCCTGTTTCAGCAACGGCAAACAAAGAAGCGACCGTGCCTGTTTGCGGCTAATATATTCATCTTGCGAAAATGCGTTCTGCCCGCGGGCGTCATCCAGTATCACTTGGCCCTCAGTGCGGATAACCTGTTCAAGGACCAGCACGGGCAATTCAGACGCCACTACCGGTGTCCCGAGAAGACGGACCCTGACACCATCGCGGCCGCTACTCGCGACCGCCTCGATCCGATTTTCGTTGCCGTGCGGAAGAATCAGAAGGCCACGGTCGGCCCCGGCATGCTCGACCGCAATAGCCATCAGCGTCTCGATTAACCTCTCAAGGACGATTTCGCCCGCCACGGCTTCCGACATCTTGATGACCGTTGCCAGATCCAACCGCTCGACAGACGTCTCGATGGTGGGCTTTGCCGCCAATGATGCCGATTGTCGGATCCGCGGGTGGGTCCTGTCGAGCTGAGCGACCTTAGCCCAAGCGCCCCAGCGGACGTAACAGTCGCGCGCTTCGTCCAAAAACGCATCTGCCACCTTTTCGAGACCGCGAAGGCGGTAGAATCGAGCTGCCAATTCGTTGGCGAGCGCGCGGTCCTGGAGAAAATCGCGCTCCGCCGCCAAGCGGATTGCCTTCTCGTACAGCCGCATGGCCTCGATGTCCCGTCCTTCGAGGCGCGCCCATTCCGCCGAAACCAAGGCGTGCTTATGCGCGAATGTCGCCGGGCAGCTCTCCGCCCATCGCTGAAATGACTCCAGGTGTCCAATGAGGTCCTCGCGAAGCTCCGCTCGTCTCTCCGGCGAAGACGCCGGAAAGACCGCGGCGATGGCAAGTGAATGATAAAAGCAGTAATCAATCGACTGAAGATTGAAACGAGCCGACCAGAGAACTGGCTTCGCCTTGGCGGCAAACTCAAGAGCTCTCTCCGCGTTGCCCAGGAAGGAGTGCCGCTGCAACTGCAGGATCCAATGAAAGCAGGCAACGATTGGAACGCCGCCTCGAAGCACCCGCGCTTCCAGCGCCGCCTCGTCGAGGGGAGCGCCGCTTCCCGCTGCTCCGCGAAGACTCTGGACGAAACCCTGAATGCTCAAGATGACCAACTGACCAAATTTATATTTGCGGACGAAATCCAGGGCATCTACCGACTCGAGCCACACTTGGTCGAGAGGATCGCCGCGCGCCATCAGATCGGTGACGCGGTGTTGACGGTTCCAGCAGGCGTAGACCATCTCGCCGGTCTCCGCGACAGCTCGAGCCGCGGCCTCAAGGCAGGTCAGAGCATCTTCAATTGGACGCGTCCACAGGACCGCCATTTGCATGAGGAAATGTGCGCCCGCTTTTTGTGCGGTAAACCCGTATCGTTCGGCGACTGCGACCGCCAACCGCGCAAATGCCTCCCCGTCTGCGAAGCGATGGAACACCGGACCAAGAGCTACGGAGATCCCAGCGTAGTTGATCGCAGAGTATCCGCTTATTCCGTGCCGACAGCTCAGCTTGACCATCCTTAAACAATTCATCTGGAACAGTTCGCCGTTGGCGTGATAGGCCAATTCGCCCATCGAGCTGCAGAGCTTCATAACGGCCAGCATCTCCGGATCATCCATTATCGGCAGGTCGATCAGGCGCTCGATCGGGCGCCCGCCGAGGGCCTGGCGCATCTCCTCATATTCTACTCGTACTTGTCCCGGGGTTGGCGAGTCCGGCAGGTCAACGCCGAACGTTCTAAGGCATTCGAGCGCCAAGTGGATCGCCGGGGCGTAGTTGCCTTGCCTCAACTGAAGCATGATACTCAGACGACAGATCTCGGCATGATCGATCTTGGACCGTGCCTTGATGAGTAGCACTTCCACGAGTCCGGTGGCCTGCTCCACGTTCGAGCCCAAGATCTCGCACTCCGCTCGTTCCAGGAACAGGCTCAACATCAAACCATAGGATCTTTGCCAGCCGTCCTCCGACAAAATGGCGATGCCTGCTGCGAGGTAGGTCGACGCCGCAGCATAGGCGGTCGAGGCTTTCGCCTTGCGACCTGCAACAAAATTGAGTTCGGCCGCGCGCACCTTCTCGGGCCATTCGAAAATCAGCGCCGAGCCCAGGTTGAGCTGGTTGACGAGGTCGTAGATCTTCTCCGCGACCCTATCCGTTGCGGTCTCCGCGACAAGGAGGCGCGCGATCCGCAGATGGAGTTCGGCGCGACCTTCTGTCGGAATTAGTGCATAGGCGGCCTCCTGGACCCGATCATGAAAGAGCCGGTAGCTTCCTTCGCGTGGGACAGCCACGCCGGCACGGACCGCATCGCGAAAGCTTGCATGCATCGCTTCGACCGATTCGCTTCGCAGCTCGGCCAAGGTCGCAAAGTCAGCGTGACTGCCGAGGCAAGCGAGTAGCTTCAATGCATCCTGGGCCTCCGGAGCGAGACGTCTCAACCGGCCTATCATCAGGTCCACGGGATTGTCGCTGAACCTCTTATCAACGATAGCGTCCAAATCCCATGTCCACGACCGCGAGTTCGCATCGAACTCGATCAGCCGTTCTTCGACGAGGCTGGCGAGGAACTGTCCGGCAAAAAACGGATTGCCGCCACCGCTTTGCCTGTGCACTAGTTCGGCGAACGGTCGCATCTCGTTGGGCGCACGCCGCAACGTGTCGCACACCATTTGGTTGATGTCGTCGACCGATAGCGGGCCGAGGACGATCCGATCGACTTTCGCGTCGGCCTGGCGCAGATCCTTCAGCTTGAGCATCAGTGGATCTGCCGGGTCGACCTCGTTGTCGCGATAGGCGCCAATCAGCAACAGGTGACGCGTATCCGGATGGAGGAGGAGATATTCGATCAGCGTCAACGTCGCCGGATCGAGCCATTGCAGATCATCGACGAAAATGACGAGCGGGTGCTCCGCCCTCGCAAATACGCCGACGAACCGCTGGAACACGGTCTGAAATCGCAGTTGGGCGTCGACCGGCGAGAGGATTGCCACAGTCGGCTGTGGGCCGATCAGTCGAACGAGGTTGGGAATGAGATCGGTCAGCAGACGGCCATGGTTTCCGACAGCTTCCTTGATCGCGTCTCGCCAGCGGGCGACGTTGCCCGTGTGGTCGCTCAGCAGTTGTTGAATCAGACCCTGAAACGCTTGAGCCAATGTCGAGTGGGGGGTGTCCCTGAGGCGCAGGTCGAATTTTCCCGAAATGAAGATGCCGCGAGGCAGCACGATGACCTTGTGCAGCTCGTTGACGACCGACGACTTGCCGATGCCAGAGTAGCCGGAGACCAGAACGAGCTCCGAACCGCCATGCTTCACGACACGATCGAAGGCAGCGAGCAGGGTGGCGATCTCGCTCTCGCGTCCGTACAGCTTCTCCGGGATCATCAGCCGGTCCGACGCATCCTGCAGACCGAGCGGGAACGGGCCGATCCGCCCGAACGACTCCCAAGCGGTGAGGCACTTGCGGAGATCCGCCTCGACTCCTGCTGCGGTCTGGTAGCGCTCCTCGGCGGTCTTCGCGAGAAGCCTCATGACGATCATCGAGAGTTGAGCCGGCAGCGCGCTTGCAAGCTCGTGCGGCGCGACAGGCTCTCGCGCGATGTGACAGTGGATCAACTCGATCGGATCAGCGGCGGTAAAAGGCAAGGCGCCGGTCAACAGCTCGTAAAAGGTGACCCCCAACGCGTAGAGGTCGCTTCGGGAGTCAACCGAGCGGTTCATCCGGCCAGTCTGCTCCGGCGCCATGTAGGCAAGTGTCCCGGTGATAGTCTCCGGCGGCTCTGGCGCCTGGCGCTCACGCGGCAAGCGTGATGCGATCCCGAACCCCGTCAACCACACGCCGCTGCCTTCCGATTCCGCCAGTATATTTGCCGGCTTGATGTCCTTATGGACGAGGCCACGCTCATGCACATGGCGCAGCACGCCGGTGAGCGGGATCGCGATGCGGAGAAAATGCGATACGTCCAGTGGCCGGCCAAGCAATTGATCGAGCGGCGCTCCGCCGGGATCCTCAAGCACCAGCGTCATACGGCCGCTATCGTATGTAAGCGCAACAGGTCGGGCTGCCCACTCGCGGTCAAGTTCGGACTTGAGCGCATATTCGTGCTCAAGTCGCTCGACGCAACCGGGCGAAGTTTCTTCTGCAGCAAAAAGCAGGATCGGAGTTAGGCCGCTGCCAGAGCCCCGCGATAGCGCGATGCTGCCTTCCCGCAGCGACGAGAATACATAGCCCGAGAGCCCGATCATGACGGCTCCTGATGGAAGCAGGTTAAGGCTTGCTCGGTAATCACTCGCGTTGCGGCCTGCACACTCGCGCGGTCACCAATTCGTGACACGCCTATCGGAAGCTTCAGCCATTTCGTTACCTCCATGACTGTTCCGGCTGGAGCGTTTTCCGGGTGGGGCTTTCACCTACTTGAAAGCGCCGCCCTGTTGACTGCCCATTCTCACCTGCCGCCGCAACGCATTTGCACCAGCTTTAGATGGGTAGGCGGCTCCCTGCTTGAAGGAGCGTGCTACGACTTGTCGGCTTCTGCACATTCAATTGCTAACAGCGCAACTCTTTGCGATTCCAGGTAGCCAGCGATGTATTCTCCATGCCGGCGGAGGACTACGTCGCCTTCGGCATGCTCCTCCAATTTTTCGAGTGCATATGCTCGCGTCGTGTCTAGCAACCGATACTGTGTCTGCGTTTCATCGGTCCGAGTTGCTATTAATGACTTCTCAACAAGGCCGGCGATCGCGTTGAATATTTCTCCGGTGCCTGCGCCGAGTTCGCCTACAACAGACCGCGCGTCCTCAAGCGTGAAATCACCGACGAAGGGGGCAATGCGTCGGAGAACCACCCTCTCTTCGTCGGAAAGCAGATTGTAGCTCCAATCCAATGTTGCCTTAAGGGTCCGGTGTCTGGGGGCAGCGGTCCGATGGCTTAGCCTCAGCAGTTCCAGCCGAGACACCAGGCGGGCAACCGTGTTCTTGATGCCGAGCACGGCCACCTGACCCGCCGCCAACTCGATTGCCAACGGCAAGCCATCCAGCTTTCGACACATGTCCACGACGAACGGCGCCTCTCCGTCGCTGAGAACGACGCTTCCCGCCCTCGCCGCCACACGCCGCATGAACAACTGCACTGCCGAATATCCAAGCGCGGCATTTGCCGTCTGCTCCGAGCCATCCGGTGGAACATCAAGGGGAAGAACCCGGCAACAATGCTCGCCCTCGACCTTCAGCGATTCGCGACTCGTAGTCAGGAGATAGACCTGTTCTGCTTCCTGGTACAGCTGCTCGGCAAGCAACGCGACCGTCTCGATCACGTGCTCGCAGCTATCGAGAATGATAAGGAGCTTTTGCGAACGAATGAGGTCAACCAGCTCCAGGCAAGGATCGTTCGACTTGAGTGTAAGTCCCAGGGACGTCGCGACAGCTCCGGCAACATGCCCCGGATCGGTAAGGCTCTCCAGGTCGACAAAATGGACTTTCCCGCCAAACTCCTCGACAGTGGCGCGGCCAACAGCCAAGGCAATGGTTGTCTTGCCAACACCCCCGGCGCCGAGCAGAGTTACGAACCGCTCATTTCGAAGCTTCTCGCTAACCTCGCTGACGACCGTTTCGCGCCCAATCATCATGATCGGTCGCATGGGGAGCCCGCTTTGGGGGGAGAACTTGGCGTTCCTGCTTTCCGTACCACCAGCCGGCGGGACGACGGTGCCGACGAACGAATAGCCCCGTCCCTTGATGTTTGCGATGTATCGATTGCCGAATTGCCCGTCGCCAAGCGCCTTGCGGATTGCGGCCACGTGGACCCGGAGGCTTCCCTCCTCAACAGTTACCTCCGACCAGACGTGATCCATCAGCTCCTGCTTCGCGATGACCTCACCAGGGCGGTCGGCAAGGTAGGTCAAAATGTCCAACGCCCGATCCCCGAGGGGAAGCACTCGACCGTCGCGCCGAAGCGTCCTCTCGCCAATCGACAGTTCAAAAGGGCCGAACCTCAGCTTCTTATGAACTATGGAGCCGTGCATACATGTCAGCCAAATGTTGGATCTCCCCATGCTTATCGTCGGTGGGCAAACGCCGCAATTGTGCACGGGTAAAGCTCGCCCCAACGAAGCTCGTAGTCTCTCCCTTACCCTTGGAAAGCACGAACTACACGTTGGTATAACTCAATCACCCTCAACACAGAGTTGGGCCGCCCCCGCGCCACCCGGCCACAACGATGAGCAGGAGCAGCGTTTGCCGGCACGGCCGTCCCGTGCTCCGCATATAGTCGCTGAAGCGCATCGCACGATGATCAGTCGACAGATAATGGACACGTCCAGCTCGCTCCCGCTGCGATATTGAGGTGAATGAGATACATCGCCGATGGCCAGCGGAGGCGACTGTCGCGTGCCTAGCAATCATTGATGCAACGTAGGCACGCTAACGCGAGCCTCTATTCCCTTTTGAGCGATCTAGCGCAGCTTGAATACAAGTCAGGAGGTCGCTCTCGTCGAACGGCTTGGGCAGATAGCAGATGACCCCAGCCTGAAGTGCGCGGGCACAACTATCATCACTCGGATACGCAGTTATCAGCACGGTGGGGATCTCTTTGCCCAATCGAGACAAATGGTCGTGCAAATCGAGGCCGCTCATCTTGGGCATGTTGAAGTCGACAACCAAGCAGCCGGTGCGGCTCAGTTCGGGCGAGCGCAAGAATTCCTCCCCCGACGAAAATGCCTTGGCGATCAATCCTACCGAACGCATTAAAACTTCGATTGCATTTCCAACCGCGCTGTCATCATCGACTATGGCAACTATTGGTCTGGTATTTGACACTTGGCACGACCGCTAACCGCGAGCAGTGTTGGGAGAAACGGATGTCGTCCATACACTCTTGCTCATCCAATCTAGGTGCAACCGCTACGTGCTTCGATTATACAATCGTATAGTAACTCGACCGGAAACTTTGTGGTCCATGGAGCACGCCGCCTCAAATGCATCTACCTTCATATCAATCTAGCCTTGATAGCTCCCAAAGCCCCCTCCAGCCTGGACCGGGCTGGAGGGGCAAGGAGAGGCCGCAGGAGTGATGGGCCTCGGGGGAGAAGAATTCACCGTAGTGGCAGGCTTTGGCGCTCACTATTGAACTAACGGAAAGATCGAGTACCAAATGGGAATCTGGGCACTATACGAAGGTTGCGCTCTGCCGCCGCCAGTCGGTTCAAGTTTGGTGGGCAGCTGGCTGCCTAACGCAGAACACTGGACCGACTTCAATCAGCCAGTTCGCCGAAGGCTGCAATCCGTCGGAGCCGAATTGGGCTGGTCGTTCCCTCTATCGCCCACGTCATAATCCCGCTATAATCTATGGTGGAGTGGCAAAGCTAATGCGCATGTCAACGAGGAACATGTGGTAGAGCAACAAGCCAAAGACCAACCGCCAACGGTGATGGTCATCGACGATGATCCGGGCGTGCGGGACTCACTAGGCAAGCTGCTTCAATCGGCCGGCTTTCGGATCAGCCTGCTCGGTTCGGTGAGCGAATTTCTCAAGGCAGATTGTCCAGAAGGACCCACTTGCTTGGTCCTTGACGTGCGGCTTCCCGGCCAGAGCGGACTCGAACTGCAGCGCGAACTAGCAGGTGCCAAAAGGCAGTTGCCCATCATCTTCATTACCGGACATGGTGACATTCCAATGTCGGTACAGGCGATGAAGGGGGGTGCGATCGAATTCCTGACAAAGCCATTCCGAGAGCAGGATTTGCTTGAAGCGATTCAGCTCGGTCACGCCCGTGATCGAGCGCAGCTTGAGCAGGAACAAGCTATGGCAGCGCTGAAAGCTCGTTTCGAGACCTTGACGCCGCGGGAGCGCGAGGTCATGGCCTTCGTGGTGACCGGGCGTTTAAACAAGCAGATCGCAGCCGACCTCGGCGTGAGCGAAATCACCGTAAAGGTTCATCGTGGCCAAGTAATGCGCAAGATGCGGGCATCGTCCTTGCCTGACCTGGCGCGCATGGCCGACCGATTGCAACTGACGCCGACAAAGCCGCATAGCCCAGGTCGCGTTGCCTAGCGCAGACGAATAAGCCTTCATCCTCCGCGATGTTAGCATCGCGTCTCACCACGGGTGATCAAGGTGCTTGCTGGACTCGACGTCTGCCACCCCATCGATCCGAAGCAGCATTCCACTCACGATGCGGCGGCCGGATCAACCGGCACAGTGAAACGAAAGATAGCGCCACGTGGCATGTTAGGCCTCGCCCACAATTGTCCGTTATGCGCTTCGATAATCGACCGGCAGATCGACAGTCCAAGCCCTAAACCGCTCGATTTGGTGCTGTAGAAAGCCTCGAACACGCGGTCGATATCCGCCGCCGTGAAGCCTGGACCTGAATCGCGCACCTCGACTGACACGCCATCCGGTTCGTGACGACTGCTGACCAGCAATTCCCTCTCCCCTTCACCGACGTCGCGCATCGCTTCGACTGCATTGATGATCAAGTTAAGCAGAATCTGTTGCAGCTGGACCCGATCTCCCCGGACACGCGGCAAGCCCTCCGCTAACTGCGTCCGCACCGAAACGCTATTGTTTGCGGCCTCCGCACGGGTGAGAGCAATAACTTCGAGGATGGCATCGTTGATCTCTACGGCGTCTTTTCGCGCGGGCGCCTTCTTAATGAGTGCGCGGATTCGCCCGACGACCTCGCCTGCGCGACTCCCCTCCCTCACAATAAGAGAGAGCGCGTCATCGACCTCCCGAAGGTTCGGTGACTCAGCGCTCAGGAAACGCCGAGCAGCTAACGCGTACGTGACTGCCGCTGTGATCGGCTGGTTCACTTCGTGGGTGATCGAGGCCGTCAACTGGCCCACCGTCGCGACGCGGTTGGCGTGCGCGAGCTCCAGTTGCACCTCGCGGAAGGCCTCTTCAGCGCGCTTGCGCTCGATGAACTGACCGATTTGGCTGCCGATGGTAGCCAGCATGTTCAGCAGCTCCTGATCGGGTTGCCTGATCTCGCGACTGAAAAACTCGATCACGCCCAGGACTTCCCCCCTGAGCAGGATAGGAAAGCCAAAGGCCGCGCGCAGTCCTTCCCGCTCAGCGATCGGTGCACGCGGAAAGTTTTCATCAGGAACGACATCGGCAATGTATTCGGGCTCAAGGCTGGACCATACCCTGCCCGGTAGTCCCGATCCCGGACCGAATGTGCACTCCCGGCTGACTCTTTCAAATTCCGGGACTTCTATCGACCCTTTATGCCAAAGCTCGACACAGCGCAGCGCCTCGGCCTCGCGGTCCACGCGCCAGAGCACGCCCACGTCCCATCCTAGACACTCGCCCATAGCCCACAGTATTCTCGGAGTGGCTTCTTCGATCGTGGCTACTTCCGTCAGAATCTGCGCGACCGTGTGCTGCACGCGGAGGCGTTCCTCGGCGCGCTTACGATCCTCGATGTCGAAGCCGATGCCGTACCACTTGATCACTTTTCCGTTCTCGTCACGAGCCGGCTCGCGGCGAACCCAATGCCATCGATATTGTCCATCGGCCCGCAGCAGCTGCTCTTCCTGCTCGAACGGCTCTTCGGTCTCGAGGCACCTCTGCCAATGGCTCGCACCGAGCCCGCGGTGATCCGGGTGAACCGGGATCATCTGCGTCGTGCCGCGCGCCTCCTCCTGCGAGATTCCGGTAAAACGCTGCCAGGCGAGATTCACGAAATCGCGCTCTCCGTTCGGCCAAAGGCTTGCGACCAGTGCCGGGATCTTGTCGATGGTCGCCTGCAATTCGCGCCGCGCTTCTGCAAGACGCGCTTCGCTCTCCCGCAAAGTTTCCTCGACCCGTTTGCGCTCCGTCACGTCGATCTGTGTAGCGACCACCTCGACCAGTTCCCCATCTGTTGAGAACACAGGTTGGCCGATTGATTCTAGGTGTTTCACGGTTCCATCGGGCAGTACGATTCTATACGCGGTCGAGTAACGCCTTTTCTCAGCCAACGCGAGCTCAACCTCTACGTTCAGCCGGTCACGGTCGTCAGGGTGAATTCGTTGCAGCACCGCTTTGCGGCTTGGAACACCCTGTGCCGGATCAAACCCCCAGATCCGGTAAATCTCTTCCGACCCATAGAAAACCGTCATGCCTTTGTAGGCCGTCACACCGCAATGGCTTAGCCTCTGTGCTTCCGCCAGATAGGCTTCGCTGCGGCGTAGTCGGTCTTCGTTTTTCTTGGCTTCATCGATGTCAACAGACAGGCCGTACCACTGGATGATGCGTCCTTGCTGATCGCGCAGAGGCTCGCCACGAGCATGGTGCCAACGAAACTCGCCGTCCGCCCGACGGAGACGGTGCACCACCTGGAAGTAAGTTCCGGTCTGAACCGCGTGAGAAATGGCCTTTGCAGTTTCTGGAAGGTCGTCCGGGTGCAGGAACGCCTCCCAACCACCCTCTTTGAAATCCTCAAATCGCCTACCAAGATAGTCCAAAAGGTGCTGATTGAGATGGGTTGGTTCGAAGGTGGGGCTGGCTGACCAAAGATGGCCTGGTACCGTTTCAATGATCTGACGAAGTTTGTATTCACTTTCCCGCAACGCTTGCTCGGCGCACTTGCGGTCCGTCAAATCGAGTACGAACGCGACGCCTTCGTTGCCGCCCTCTTCGAACAGTGCGCCTCCAATCAGTACGGGTACGCGGCGGCCATCTTTCCGGAAAAACTCCTTTTCGTACGGCTGAGCATTCGTATTTGAGCTCAGTTCTGCAAGGGCGCGCTTGTCGCGCTCGCGCCATTCCGGTGGGGTCAGATCCGTCCAGCGTACGCGACCTGAAACCAGATCGTTCCGGTCATGTCCTACGAGATGAAGAAACGCGTCATTGGCCTCGAGAACCCGACCTTCCAAACCAGTAATGAAAATTCCGATTATGTTGGAATCGACCAGGCGCCGAATCTTCGCTTCGCGGTCCCGCAGTGCCTCCTCGGCGCGTTTGCGTTCTGTTACGTCGGTCGCAGTGCCGATGAACTCGATAAGCTCTCCATTGCCGTCGAGAATCGGGTGCCCTGACGAAATGACGTGCTTGACCGTTCCGTCAGGCAGCAGAACTCTGTACTCGTCGAAACTGTCAACCTTTTCGTTGACCACCCTCAAGAATCTCGCGTCTGTCCTGTTGCGATCCTCCGGATGGACCCGCTGCCGAAAGTTCTTGCGGGTCGGTAAATCCTTCTGCGGATCCAGTCCGTAAATTCGGAACATTTCCTCGGAGCAATACAGCACCTTCTGGTTACGGGCGTCCCATGCCCAACTGCCGGTACGGGTCAGCTTCTGCGTTTCGGCCAGATAGCCTTCGCTCCGCAGTAGATTCGCGGTTCGCTCAACAACCCTCGCCTCGAGCTCCCGGCGGGTCTGGCGAAGCTCGTGCTCGGCCCGTCGTCGCACGGCGCTGACCCAGCTGACAGCCAAGGCGCAAACTATGCAAAAGGTTAAATAAATGAGATCGGCATAGCTAATTGGGCCGAAGGAAAAAGAGGAACGTAGGAAGAAGTAATTGAGACCGAGGACTGAGAGGACAATTGCGAGCACACCTGGCCCAGTTCCAGCGTACCAAACGGTCGCTGCGACGGCGAACAGGAACGGCGTTAAAATGGCTTCGAAGTGCCTAAGCACGAAGAAACCCAATCCGATTGCGATTGCGACAGACAGAACTGCAATGCCATAGCAGAGAAGCGTCCGTATGGGTGTTGGCGATGAAGGGGCCTGATTCGCCATGCTTGCCTCATTCGTGAGCCAGCCGACCGACAAGGCGCTATGCGCGAAAGTTGGTGACGGCATGAGGAGATAAGGCGTCGTATCGTGGGGGTGTTCGAAGCCTCTACTGATACGCCCAAGCCGACACTAACGTTTTCCAACTCTCCAAACCAAGAACTTTTTGCGGGCCGCTGACGAGGTCTTGCGCAACGCCGCGCCAGCTTGTGTGGAGCAGGCCGTCGAGGCCGAAGCGCAAGGAAGAATGCACCGACGAAGTGCGCCCGCTGGCATGCCCGACCTCATCGTGAGTGGCCCGCCTCGGACGTGCCCCGCATGGCAACACTCGCCGCTTCCGGGATAAGGCCGGTATAAGTCGGCGCGTGATCGTCTCAGCATCCATCACGATTGCTCGGGCCTGTGGGTGGGCAATGTGAATTGAAAGATGGCCCCGCAGGGCACGTTCGCCCTCGCCCACAATCGTCCACCGTGCACTTGGATGATAGAACGGCAGATGGCCAAACCTATGCCCATGCCTTGGACCTTGGTAGTGTAGAAGGCCTCGAACAGGCGGTCCACAGTCTCCAGATCCAGTCCCGGACCGGAATCTCGTACCGCCACCAGCGCGCCGTTATCCGATTTCTCGGTACAAATCAGCAATTCGCGTGATCCTTCACGCCTGCTGATCATTGCCTCGAAGGCGTTGATAATTAAATTGAGGGTTACTTGCTGCAGTTGCGCCGGATCTGCCTGGACGACAGGCGATGGCTCTGCGAACTGCGTCCGCACCGATATGCCGTTTTTCGTCGCCTCCCCACGCGTCAGCTCAAGCACGTCGCGGATCGCTCCGTTGATCTCCACACGCTCTCTCTTCGGCGGCGTCTCCTTGAAAAGCCCGCGGATCCGGTAGATCGCGTCGCTTGCTCGATAGGCCTCCGTCACGATGCAATCGAGGGCTTCTCGTACCTCGTCCAGGTCCGGCGGTCGACGATTCAGGAAGTGCCGAGCGGCCTGAGCGTTGGTGACTATTGCCGCAATGGGCTGAGTCACTTCAGGAGCGACCGAGGCCGTGAGCCGTCCTATCGTTGTGATGCGGTCCACATGCGCTAGATCGACCTGCGCCTCGTGCAAGGCGGCGTACATTCGCACTGGTGCGGCATCAAAGTCTTTCTTAGTATAGTCTGGCGCGGTGCCCACGTGTCGGATGTTGATCATAGTGCTCTCCTTCTTCGAAGCGGAGAAGACCGCGCGAAGACCTGTCCGGCGGCATAAGCATCTCCTGAATGATCACCCCGCTCTTGGAGGGGTTTGATCCGGCCCGGACGCCCTTGCTGTTTTTATGTGGAATTTGGCCTGTTGCCTCGAGAGACAGGTCGTGCTGAATCGTCCAAATCTGGTTACTTCGGGATCGGCAATTTGGACGCACTCTGCTAAAGCGGAAACAGCTCCGCAAATTGCCTTCGATGTGGAAGTATTAAGATACCGCATCGCATCGACAACGCCTTTTTTCGTTTCTGCGGTGCCGGCGTCGCTCGACGCAACTAGCGTGTTTCGCCCACGGCCGGAAATGAACGGCGCGCCGTCGCCAGGAGCGCGCCCATAGGAAGCCAGGTGCGGTGATGGGCCTCTCGGAACGGTCTGCAAGCTCGCTCGACACTATCGCAGGGCATGCCGAACGCGTTTGTTCGGTAGCCGAAGGGGCGACGCCTCCGCTGGGGATGCAAGCTGTATCAAACTCCTGGCAAAGATCGGCAAAAAAACACGGCCTCGATCCACTCGATAGCCAAGCTCCACGCATCCTCACGCCTACCGAATTGAAACATTTTCGCGAACCGCTGGATGAGCTCATCTTCACTGCCCAGCAGGAGATAGATGAATTGTATGAGGTGGTTCGTGAGGCTGCATACACCGTCTTGCTCTGTGACAGCTCGGGCGTAGCAGTCGCCCATCGTGGTGAAAATGCTCTAGCAAGCCAGTTCCAATATTGGGGAACCTGGCTCGGCGGGGTGTGGTCCGAGGAAGTGGAAGGCACAAACGGCATCGGCACCGTCATCGCCGAAGAGCGGTCCGTCACCGTTCACAGAAGCCAGCATTTCCGCTCCAGACACATTAACCTGAGCTGCTCTGGGGCGCCGGTGTTCGGGGTCGATGGGCGATTGATAGCAGTGCTGGATGTCTCTGCCATCGATCCTCGACTCTCCGAACGCGCGCACGCGCTGACTGGGGTGCTCGCAGTGCGATCGGCGCGCGCGATAGAGGAACGATATTTTCGTGAGCAGTTCCGTCGAGAGTGGATTGTCGCGGTAGCGCCGCCGGAAGCAGCCGCTTCAGGCATGCTGCTGGCGATTGACGGCAACCAACGCATCATCGGCGCAAACCGGGTGGCGCGCACCTCCCTTATGCTCGATGATCGCGGGCTCCAGGCTGGTACCAGTCTGTGGTCGATTTTCGGACGAAACATCGACCTATTCCGGCACCAGCACCGGGGCGATATCTCCGCGCGATTGCTGATCGCCGGCAGCGATGACAGTCGGCCCGCGCTTGTCACTCCGCCCGCCCCTGCCACGAGCCATCCAACGAACTCCAGCCTGCACACGCGTCCGCGCCAGATTGATATTTCAACGCTGCCGCGAACAACGCAGGCGTACGGCGGATTGTCGCCCGGCGCGATGCGTCGGGTGCGGGAATACGTGGAAGTGCATTTGGATGAAAATATCGATCTGTTGATGCTGGCTGGAGTCGCCGGACTATCAGTTCATCATTTTGCGCGCCAGTTTAAGCAATCTGCCGGGGTAACGCCGCATATCTACCTCACGCAAAAGCGCGTCGAACGCGCCCAGGAGATGTTGACTCGGACGGATCTCTCGTTGGCGGAAATTGCGTTCGCCGTGGGCTTTTTCGACCAAGGTCATCTGGCGCGTCATTTCCGACATATGCTCGGCACTACTCCTCGAGAGTTTCGGTGGTCGCAACGCTAGAAAGAATGGGTCTAGGATTCACACACTCCTCGAAGAACCATCAAATAAGTGAAATGCCAACAGCTGAGCGCGGCGACCGGATGAGCCGGCGCAAGGAAGGTGGCGCCGCGTGGCGTCACAAATTGCCTCGAAATGTCGCAGGAGGAAGAGATCCAACTCGATCGCGATTGCTGCGGACAGAAGTGGAGAATCGCCGGAATGGAGGTGGGCGATGACGAGTCCCCGCCTAATTCGTGAGCCAGCCGACCGACAAGGAGCTATGCGCGACAGTTGGTGACGGCATGAGAGCGGAAGTCGGCGTATCCTCGGGACACCCGCTGACCGAGATCTTCGCACAAACGGCGCGCGTGCTTCTGAAGCAGGGCGTCGAGGCCGAAGAGCAAAGAACAACGCACCGGCGAAGTGGTCGAGAAATCAACTGAGTTCCGGTGGTGGCACTTTTCGGCGCGGGATCCGACGGGGCTTCCGTTTTGACCCCAGCCCGGACATCTTCGGCTTCGACGGCCGTGAGAGTTATCGCGAACCACGGCTGGAGCTGTTATGCTATCCTCAGCGTCTAAGCTGAGGCTGCTCCGCATGACCGAGAGTATCCAGGCAGAAGGGATCGCTTCCGAGCTACAAGATCGGGTGACCGAACTCATCGAGCAACAGACAGCCATCTCGGAAGTGCTGCGTGCCATTGCGAGCTCGCCGCATGACTTGCAGCCCGTCTTCGACGCCATCCTCGACAGCGCCAAACGTTCTGTCGAGGAGACATGGGCAGCTTGCGTCGCTTCAAAGAAAGCGGCCTCCGTCTGGTGGCGGTGCGAGGGGACCCCTTTTTGGTTAGGTGCAGTCATCATTTCCAATGCTCGATAAGGAGAGTTTTCTGGGTCGATTAGCCACAACCAGATTACCCGCCCACATCCAGACTTGACAGCACTTGACGGCGACCATCGGGAGGATCTTTGGGTCACGGCGGCGAAGGCTCGTTATCGAACGGCCATGTTTCTGCCGCTGCTCAAAGACAATGAAATAGTCGGCGTAATTAGTCTTGGCCGCACACGGATACAACCGTTCACCGACAGACAGATTTGCCTATTCACGGACTTCGCTGCACAAGCCACCATTGCCTTCGAGAGCACCCGTCGCGAGCGGCAATATCGCGAGATGCAGGGCGAGCTGGCGCACGCCAACCGCGTCGCTACTATGGGCCAACTTACCACCTCGATTGTGCATGAAATCAAGCAGCCCATTACGACGGCACGCACATACGCTGCTGCTGCACTACGATTTTTAGACACAAACCCGCCCGATGTGGCGGAGGCGAGGATGGCGCTCACTTGCATTGTGAACGAAACCGGTCGAACCAACCAAGTCGTCGCCGGATCGGGTCTCTCATCAGAAAAGTGCCACCCCGAAAGGAGATCATCGACCTCAATTCAGCGCTACTGGAGGTACTCGCGCTAAGCCGCAGCGAGGCGATCAAGGCTGGCGTCACGGTGGACACGCAACTGGCGGACGAGTTGCCACGCATCCATTGCGATCAGGTGCAACTGCAACAAGTGATGTTGAACTTGATCGCCAATGCCATCCAGTCAATGAGTGGCGTTGAGGACGGCAACCGCGAAATAAATATCGCACCATGAGAATTGAGCCGGAGGGCGTGTGCGTTTCGGTGCGAGATACCGGTCATGGGCTGCGCCCGGAGAGCCTACCGCGCCTCTTTGAACCCTTCTACACGATGAAGCCCAATGGCATGGGCATCGGCCTTTCGATCTGCCGCTCGATCATCGAAGCCCATGGTGGGCGGCTGTGGGCGACTGGGTGCGAGCCGCGCGGAGCTCTCTTTCAGTTTACGATCCCCCTTGACTGAACGGCAGCACGGCCGCTCGCGCCAAGTTCGCATTCTTAGACGCTTCGCCGGAGTTGTGCTCCGGAAGAGTCCTGCGATCCTTGCAAGCCGTCATTGCGCAGCAACCTGATTTCCGATGTCGATCGGCCTCAAGAGCGGCTCATCGTCATCCACAAAGGTGAATGTGCCAGCCGTGTTGCGATAGCGCGTGGCTTGGTCGTGCAATCGTGAATAAAGTACAGCAACACTGACAAACTGGTCGTGCCCGAGATCGTCGTGCTTTGCGAGCCTCGAAATGTCGACGATTTGCACTTTTTCCTTCAGGGCAGCCTCCCGCACAATGGGATCGTCAACGTTGATATCGCCAGCACGCGCGATGCCACCGTCAAGAAAACTGGACACTCGAAGCGCACCATCCTCCTTGGAAACTAGAACCAGCAAAGGTGGTTTGAGCGGACCGATGGCTTCTACCTGAGCACGGAACGTCTCCGCGTTGATGTCGGGGGCCGCCAGCACGACACGGCCTAGCCGGGCGATCACTCGATCTTTGCCTGCGATACGAAGCTGGCGCAGAGCGTCAACGGTCAACATAGCACCCATGCTGTGGGCGACCACTACTATGTCGCTGACCTCGGAGCTGTTGCTTAACAGGGTTAGTAACGCCATCAGATAGTCGCGAGAATAGCCCGCCGATTGTTTGTCCATTTCATAGGCAGCTATCTGACCTTGCGATGGCCAGGAGAACAGGATCGGAATCCCGTCGATTTGGATGTCCGCCTGCAATTGAGCGAGCCGGAACAGCGACTCTTGGAAGTTGCTGTTAAACCCGTGCACGAAAACGAAGGCTTTGTGCTTTTTTCGCCGAGTATCGCCCTGCGGAGCAACGGCTTTACGAAATTCGGCTTCGCTCATCACGGACTGAGCCACCACAGCAAAGCTGCTCCGCGGATCCGGCGTAGCGGTCGGCATTTCGACATTGCCGGACTTGTGGGTGGGCGGCACCGAGACGACAAACTTTGCAAAGTTGAGCACACTGGCGCGGTTCGCGGTGAATACATTCCCCGACGAAGTCTCTCGCTCACGCGTGGTCGCCACATAAATCTGCAGCGCCTTCTCACCAGACGAGGCAGCCACGGGCGTCAGCACCTCTGGGCCGGGTCTCGCGGCGCAACTCACCAAAACGAGGGAGAATAGAACAGCGACCGCCCAATCTAGCCTGCGACAACGACTCCACATGGCAACTGACTCCCCGCCAAGTCCACACGCACTGGTCACTCGGTTTCTATTCCTTGAGCGCCGGCGCCCGACACCAGGCGCCCGGACTTACGCCAACGATCCGGTTGAACATGCGCGTGAAATGACCTCGATCGGTGAAGCCGCACGAAACGCTGATATATCCGCCACAGAGCGCAATACCCCGGTAACCACCGCGCGTGCGTTTTTCGACTCGCAATCGCTCGCCAACCCGCTGTCCATAGCCCTCAGCCGTCACTCCTTCCATCGGAGGTCATCCTGCTCCATGCCGCCCATTGCGTCGCTGTAACGCTTCCTCGCTGCCTACGCTAGTTTGAGGCAGGCATCATTCTCAAACAATGGAGCCGTTTTCTTCAAAGTTCAGCATTTGCATGCTCTTCCCCTGCCGACGCGCAGATTTGCCTCTTGGAATTCACGGGTCTGTTGCCGATGCGTCAGCCGAGCGCGCAGCGTGCCCGATGGTTGTGGACGGAAAAGGTACTGAAAGCCGACATCCGGCTTCCGTCAGAGTGGACTGATCCTTGACATCAATGCTGCTTGGAACGAGGCGGACGCACTTGTAGGTTGTTGGAGCCGGGCGGCTCGAGCATGACCTGCTTAAGGCTGGTGCCGGACAGAACCACGGTCACAAAGATCAACTTGCCAGCTTCGTTCATCACTCCGCCGCTGAGCGCCTTTCCTGACGCATTGTCCTCAGCTACGAAACAGCATCTGCAAGCCCTTGCCTGACAGATTGCATGGCGATTAGGTTGTGTCGATCTTCAGGTTTTACTCGCTCATGGATGACACTGTGGCGTTACCCGCAACCTGCCCCTGTTTCGGCGTCGATCGTATCTGCCGAGATGCGATCCTGCCAAAACGTCTGCACGCGATGCACGAACGAACCAGAGCCGCCATTAAAACTCACATCGACGATCGTCAGACCGGGGTGGGGACTGCCGGCTATCTTCAGCGCCTGGCGCAGTGATACCTCCGCGCCTCGGAACAACTCAAACTCACGGCTTATCGCCTCGTCGGCAAGTCCATTCCCGTCTGCGTCCTGCTCCTGAACCGCACTGATTTCGCCGCGCAACGTGCTGCCGGCATACGGGTGCGCAGATCAGCAACTATGATAGGCTGTGAATGATTGTTGCTTTGACATCCGGCCACTCATTTAGATCGACCAACAGCGGTTAAGACGAGGCACGCTGGCCAGCAGGATGGCGTCGTTCTCGCCGTGAGCCATCGGCGGACACAAATCCGCTTCGCAAACCTTTCAATCGATGGCGTTGCGGGGGACCCAGGTCATGAGCCAAGGTTATAGGCACCGACGCTGCCAACATCGCGCGAACAGACGGATGAACGGACCCCGTACCAACGATTCAATTCAATCAGACGAGTTCCTTCCAGTACTCGCTGACATCATACCTCCGTACCTCCTCTACGCAGGTGGTCTCCACGCCTTGTCGAGGAATTAAACGATTATAGAAGTCGGGAATGTCTTCGCGTTGATAAAGAATGCCGCAGGGGATGCGATCCTGAACCTCAGTAGCCAGCGCTTTCGCGCGCAGCAGATTCCTTGGGTCGTGACCATCGGCGTTTGCATCGAAGTATCGATCCAATAGATGTTCGTGTGTTGCGAAATGATTGTACGTCGGACAAGCTTGGAGCATCTCGACAAACGCGAAGCCGCGGTGCTGAATCGCGGCCTTCAGAATGCGGGTCATCAGTTTGATGTCACCACTAAAGCCACGGGCAACGAAGGTGGGATTGAGCGCGAAGATCAGGTCCATGCTCGCCAGCGTGTGCTCGGGAATCCCGTTGGGGCTGGTGTTCATTGGCTGCCCCTGTGGCGTGATCGAACTCGCCTGCCCTGTCGTCAGTCCGTAGTTTGTATTGTTGTGCAGGACGAACGTGATCGGATAATTGCTCCTCATGCCATGAATCAAATGCCCGATACCTTCCGAGAACGTCGCGCCATCCCCGCCGAACGCAATAACCGGAACCTTCATGTTTGCAAGCTTCGCGCCCGCCGCAAACGGGATGACGCGACCATGGAGCCCGTGGAACCGGTAGCCCTCAATTTTGTCTGAGCCGTTGCCGTGACAGCCGACATCGTAGCAAAGGCAAATCTGCCAAGGCTGCAAATTCAGTTGTACCAGCGCATGCTTCACGGCAGTCCATATGCCATAGTTGCCGCAGCCTTCGCACCAGATGCACTTGGTTTCCGAATAGTAGTCGGCAAGGGCGGCAGGGCGGATATGTGGAGCGATATTCATGATCGAGTGCCTGCGCAGTCTAAAGCGGAACGACTCTCTTTGCCTCCAGAAGCGTCCCCACATCGTTCCAACACGGAGGAAAGAAGCTCATCGTAGAAAAACGGTCGACCGTCGTACTTGAGAATTTTATCCGGGATATCCATGCCGCAATCCATTCTGATCAGCATGCCCAACTGCCCCTGATAGTTCTGCTCCACCAGGACAATTCGTTTCGCCCGCATTGCCACTTTTCGCAATTCCTCGGTGCGAAGTGGCCACAGATAGGTGTAATGCAAATACGCGATCTTCCGCGCTCGCAGCTCATCGCTGCACATGACGTCGTGAAATACGTCACCGGTACTTCCCCAGCCGATCGCGAGCAACTCGATCTGGTCGCCTACTTTCGTCCAATCGGCCATCGTTGCGCTACGACCTGCGACACTCAATTGAGGTGCGGGAAGCCTTGCTTTTAGTGTCTGAAGCTTCCGCAATCGCTTTTCCATTTGCAACTTGGCATTGAGGCTGGACTCGTTAACGGCACCCATCGAGTTGTGTTCGTCGCCCTGCGCGCAATAAGTCGCCGCCTCGCTGCCGGGAAGCCATCGCGACGAAATGCCGCCGTTGGCGTCCGGGTCAAATCGATCGGAAGTTTTCAAAAACTTCAGCTTTTCGGGGTCGACAACGAGCCGTCCGCGATCGATATCGGTCTTTTCCAGATCGTAAGGGTGTTGCGTGTATAGCGCCTCGGCGATCTGCCTGTCGGTGAGGACAATGACACTGATTTGATATTGCTCGGCCAGTTCGAATGCGACCGGCATCAACTCGAAGGCATCCTGGCTATTGCTGACCGAGATCACACAGCGCGTGAATTCGCCGGCCGAGCAGTGCGCGGCCTGCAGAAGGCCCCCTTGAGCCGTCCAGGTCGGCAGGCCGGTGGCTGGCCCAGGGCGTTGCGCCAGCACAAACACCGTCGGGTTCTCGATCATGGCATTCAGTGACAGTGTCTCGCTCATAAGATCAAACCCGACACCGGAGGTGGCGGTGAGCGCACGGGTTCCCATGTACATCGCCCCGCTCACGATCTGCGCGGCGGTAATTTCGTCTTCCGCCTGCTTGACAACCATATGAGTCTTGTTTTCGAACTCGGCGATGAATGACAGCAGCGGGCTGGAGGGTGTCATCGGATAGCCGGCATAGAGCCGCACCCCCGCATGAACCGCGCCGAGCCCCATCGCTTGACTACCGGTAATCAAAAGGTGGCCCGCGAACTCCTTGTCAGGCGGCGGCAGCGTGATGGTGATCCTCTCCTGCTCTGGGTTGACAAAGGAATATCCCTCATCGATACATCGCATGTTGAGTTCGAGAAGCGCTCTCTTGGTCGCAAACTTCTCACCGACGAGGGACTTGAGAGCTTCGAGATCCTGGTCCAGCATGCACCAGACAAAGGCGGTCAGCAGCACGTTCGACAGAATTGCCCCCGCGCCGAGGCGACTGAGCATGTCATCAACTGGGAAATAGATGACGCGAAGGCTTCGCTCCGCGATCAGCTTGTGATGATCCTCCGGAAACTGCCACCCGGGCGCCACGTGCAGCACGACCCCTCCGGGTTTCAAGTCCTCAATATTAAGCTCGAGACCGTGATGGTTAAGGGCGACAAGGACGTTCACCTTGGTTTCGGTGCTGCAGATGCGCTCATTCGAAACGTCGAGTTGATAACTCGCGTGTCCGCCTTTTATGAGGGATGGATATTCGCGGTAGCCAAAAACGCAATATCCGGATCGCTTGAGACCCTTCGCGATGATCGCGCCAATTGAGTTAATCCCCTGTCCGGAAGCACCTACGATTTTGAGAGAGATCCGGGACATGGTTTAATACCGATCTACCAGCTTCGACGCATCTACCAACTGTTTGCCCCAAACTCTTACTGCCTCCTCCTGGCCGTAGGGCTCGTCCACGATTCTTAGCGTTGGAACAATCAGCCGACCGTGATGGACCTCGATGTACTGCTGCAAATGATCCGCCGCTCGCGCCGTGTAAAAATATCGATGATCCCCGAGCCCGATACACGCACACGGTTTTCCAGCCAGATCCAGAGCCTTCGCCTTGTCATGGAGCAGCACCCACATGTGTGGATTCAATTGTCCCTCCATGCCCCCCGTATTCCAAGTCGAGGAGGCCAGCAGGAGAACATCTCCGCTCAGCAAATCCTCTGGATGCGTCTTCTCGGCCATCGTTTCCACGATATCCCAACCTGCTTTAATGCGCTTCAATGAAGAAATCAGCTCATCCACCACATACGCTGTGTGGCCGCTGGTCGAGGCAAAGACGATTTGGAGGACTTGGCGCTGAATGAACTGCGGGACGGCCTCGGCGGCGTCGGCAACGTTGTTCACGAGTTATCTCGCTTTCCGCCACTGACTGGCTTCATCTACTGAGCTTGCTGGTGGGACGGTCTGACGCGGACTCCGTCATCGTTCAGCCGCGACTGTGCCGCCAATACTTGTCGCGATATTGAATGAGAATGTCGTCGGTGGAAGGCTTCTGCTTCTAACCCGCTTCGGAAAGCGCACAACGGCCTCGGCTCTTGTTGAGAACGATCGCGAACCGGTTCGAGCGAGAAAACCTCCGGTTCAATCGCTGTCGGAACTTTAGCCCCGCGGTCCAGCAATCCTGAGCTTCCGGTCAGCGTTCAGTAGCGGCGCGACAATCGGCCGATTTGCCGTAGAAACGGTCCAATTCAGCCGGGCATCGCTATGACCGTCACCGCGGCTCTTCGTTAGAGGCGAAAAGACCGCTCGCCAATGGTCATGAACGTGTATCGCGCCAAAGATGGGGGATTTTCGCCCCGACTATGTGCCCCCCATCGCGTTGCCGCGCCTCGGCGGCCACAAGCTTGCGCCTCCGTTTTTTCGAATAGCAACGCCATTTCCAAACAAGCACGAGCGAAACAAAAACGCGGCTATGCGCCCGCTTATCGCCTGTTGTCGTCAAGAGAGGACAGCGAGATGCACAAGGCTAGGCTTGGCGCGATGGTCGCGATTCCACTCGCGCTCGTCGCGAGCGTGATCTATTCCGCCCGTTGTTCCGGATCGACGCCCCCAGTCGTCGGTGTCGTGCGCACGACCGAGGTGACGATGGAGCCGGAGGTGACCGGACAGCTCCAGTCGATTGCGGTCGAGGAGGGCGCCCACCTGCGCGAAGGCGATATTCTAGCGCGACTCTCCGCGGTGGAGTTTGGCACAGTCTGATCAGGCGCGGGCCGCGCTGGCATCAGTAACCGCTAACCGCAACAACATCTATGCCGGCGTCCGCCGCGAGCAGGTCGAGTCACTGAAAGCCGCCAACGCCAAGGCCAGCGCCCGCCTCGACTATGTGCAGGCCCAGCTCACCAGGAGCAGCACGCTGGCGCGCCAGAGCTTCGAGTCCCAGCAATCACTCGATCAGGCCGAGAACGACGTCGCCAGCGCGTGCGCCGACGTGACGGAAGCCCAGGCTAATTACGATGCCGCCGTGGCGGGACCGGGAAGCGCGCGCGATCGCCGACGCGCAGGTGCAGGCCGCGGCCGTTACTGTGCTCGAGCGCCATCTCAACAAGATGATGTTGCGGGCGCCGGCCGACGGCGTGGTCAGCGTCATCGCAGCCGAGGTCGGCGAAAACGTTCGTGCGGGTCAACCAATCCTGATGGTCGAGGCGGCGGGCAGGCAATGGCTCTCGTTCAATTTGCGCGAGGATCGGCTCAATCGCCTCTCGATCGGAAAAGCGGCGAGCGTGATGCGAAACGGCGCCGGTGTCGCGACCAAGGCGGTCATTACCGAGTTGCGGCCGCTCGGCGTCTTCGCCACCTGGCAAGCCGAGCGGGTGATTGGCGATCGCGACCGCAAAACGCGGCGTCTGGGGCTCGACCCGCCGGGAGAGGTGGCAGGCCTTAAGCCGGGCATGACTGTGTAAATTGAGCACTCGATTCCGCGGTCACAATGAACCTTCAGCAGCCGAATAAAGCTGCCTGCGGGCTTCTGATCAGCCTGGTTGCGGGGGATTTGGATCTGGGAGCATTCGAATTCGGCCTAGCCAGCGACGGCGGCGCTGCCATAAGTCGCACCGTGCGCTGCGCGCGGTTGCCGACGCTGAGAGCGCCCGCACCGAAAGCCGCGATCTGCAACAGTCCGCCGGCCATCAAATGAACCATCCGGTTCTGGTCGGCAAAGCGCGGCCTGTTTTTGTCAAACGGGAATTCGGTCAGATCCGAACCGTTCGGGACCGAACGCTAATACCATGGTGGCAGAACGCTATCGCCGAGATCAACTCCGGCGCGCCCTCGTCGAACGTGGCGCTGACGGCGCAGGTTCAGCTTTCGTCCACTTCGTTCCGCGAGTTACGGGTCAGTGTCGCCACGATTCAGCTGAACTTAAGATCACGCTGTCTCGCAATTTAATTGGGAGAAGTTGAACGTCCTGTTTATCAGCGACAGCGGGCATCACGGCGGCTGAAGCGCTCTTCAGCTTAGGGCCAGAAGCTAACGGTGCGAGAGATGGACGGACCTGTCCCCGAGCAAACGCTCAAGAACGCTCTTCCCGCTTGCGATCTGTTCGTCGAATTGCCTCACGGAGTAGTCCTCACCTCGCGGCTTATCCGAAGAATAGAACGCAATCCAAGCGGTAAGCCCGTCGCGACATGCCCGCGTCGAACATCCTCCGTTGAAACCGCAGTGAACCATATCGGGCCTTTTTCAACGGAATCGGCCAATAAGCGACATCGATTAAGGATCGCAGCTCAGTCAGCGGGGATTGTAAACTGAAAGAGAGCACCTTGCGGGTCGCACGGGGTCGCCCATAGCCGCCCACCATGGGCTTCGATAATCGAGCGGCAGATCGAGAGGCCCATGCCCATGCCCTCGGGCTTGGTCGTGTAGAATGGCTCGAATAGACGCGGAAGGCTCTCCGGGCTCAGCCCCGGGCCGGTGTCCCGCACCCCGACGCGCACGGCACCTTCGGACGGGACGGCTTCGATGCCGATCCGTAACTCGCGCGGGCCTTCCCCAACACCCCTCATCGCCTGAAAGGCATTGGCGGTTAAGTTCAGCATCACTTGTTGCAGTTGGACCCGATCGCCTTGGACACGCGGCAAACCCGCCGCAAAATGCGTCCGCACCAACACGCTATTGTTCGCGGCCTCTGCACGGGTGAGAGCAACAACCTCAAGGATGGCATCGTCAATCGCTACGGCGTCCATTCGTGCGGGCATTTTTTTAATGAGCGCACGAACTCGCTCGACGACCTCGCCTGCGCGATTCCCCTCCTTGGCAATCCGAAGGAGCGCGTCATCTACCTCATGAAGGTTTGGCGGCTCCGCGTTTAGGAAACGCCGAGCGGCTAACGCGTATGTGATTGCCGCTGTGATCGGCTGGTTCACTTCATGGGTGATCGTGGCCGTCAACTGGCCCATCGTCGTGACGCGGTGGGCATGTGCCAGCGCCATTTGGGCCTCGCGATATTGCCGCTCGCGACGCGTGCTCTCCAAGGCAATAGTGGCTTGCGCAGCGAAGTCCGTGAACAAGGAAATCTGTCGGTCGGTGAACGGCTGCACCTGTTTGCGGGCCAGACTAATTATCCCGACTATCTCATTGTCGTTGAGCAAGTGCACAATCAGGCCCGTTCGAAGACCTATTTTCACCGCCGTGATCCAATGATCATCCGGATGATCGCCTTCAAGAAGTGCTGGAATGTCGGGGATGTGGGTGGGTAACCTGCTTGCGGGAAATAAACTCGGGAGGCTCCCATTTTGTGTGACCACCGGGAATGATGCCGACAGCCGACTAGTCAAAAGGGGATCGCCTCGCAGCGCCACGCGACGAAAGCCGCTTTCTTCGGAGAGACGTAGGCTGCCTAGGTCTGCACGACAGAGACGCGTGGCGCTGTCGAGGATGGCGTCGAAGATTGGCTGCATGTCGTGCGGCGAGTTCGCAATGGCGCGTAACACTTCCGAGATGGCCGTCTGTTGCTCGATGAGTTCCGTCACCCGATCTTGCAGATCAGAGATGGTGTTTTCGTGGATACTCTCGTTCATGTGGAGCGGTTCCTCGGCTTAACCCGTGAGGGCAGCATAACGGTTCCAGCCGCAGTTTGCGATAGCAATGACGGCCGTCAAAACCGAGGCGCGGCCAACCCATCCAGCGTCTGCTTTGTGGGATGGTCCGGCCGTGCGCTAGGGGCGCCAAAGACAAGGAGCACGCCATGTCCCGGACACCCAATACCGCGATCGCCGTGATCGGCATCGATATTGGCAAGAACTCGTTCCACGTCGTGGGCCACGATGCACGCGGCGCCATCGTGCTGCGGCAAAAGTGGTCGCGTGGCCAGGTGGAAGTGCTGCTCGGATCGCAATCTGGCTGACGCTCATGAGATGATGGGCTAGGCTAGACGTTGATGGAGACAAACGCTTGGCATACTTTCGCTCGCAAGTGACGGAAGTCTTACCGGAGAAAATGTTGCAGGCACCGGAAAATACGAGGACATAAAGGCAAGCGGCATAGTCCACCCCTTGGGCCTTTTCCGGTCGTGAAAACGGGAACGTTTCACGACTGCAATCACCAGACCGGCACATACAGGCTGAAGTGAGCCAAGGCCGAGATATCCCCGCTGGCCGAGCATGTTGAAGCCCTCTCTCAGCACCAGGATCCAGTTTTATAAAGCCGCTGATACGCTTGCAGTGTTGAGATGCGGGGGATCGCTTCGATCTGAGCGGATGCATCGACTAGCCTTTTCCCATACTCCGAAACGACATGGCCATTCGAAGTCGGCGATCAGCTCGCTTTAGCGATGATACTGACGCGAGCACTCGCACGAGTGATGGCCGATAGGATGTGGCGTTTTGGGTCATTCGCCTTGCTGTGACGGTGCGGATTAAGTCAGCCTCGGAGTGACTGATAGGAGCAATTCGCGAGCCCGATTGCGGCGGGCGGGCGCCACAACGAGCAGCATGAGTCCGGCATTAGCCGATCGCTTCCGTGACCTGGTGCAGCTACATGTGGGTTCATAAGGCAGACCGGACGTTTTCCACCGTCAACATAGGTGAGCCGCGCCGAATACAGCAGAGTCCTCCAAGTTTTACCCGCGCCTACCAATCTTCTTTGTCATCATCCGAGCAAGGTTCCAAAGAAGACGAACGGGTCGCGTGGTGCATCGCGAGATAAAGCGTGGAGACAATTGCTGTTGCCTTGTTTTTCTTGGTCGCCGTCGTCATCAGCGGCGGACTCGCGCGCATGTCTCCGGTGCCCCTGCCACTTCCTCTCGTTCAGATCGCAATCGGTGCAGTCATCGCCTCCGTGATCAATCTCGGCGTCGTGCTGAAGCCGGATATCTTCTTCCTGCTCTTTCTGCCACCTCTTCTCTTTTTGGACGGCTGGCGCATCTCTAAGGAAGGTCTGTTCCGCGATAGGTGGACGATCCTGGAACTGGCACTTGGCCTCGTCGTCTTTACGGTTCTTGGAGTCGGCCTCTTTATCAATTGGATGATCCCGGCGATACCTCTCGCCGTCGCCTTTGCGCTTGCGGCGATCCTTTCGCCGACCGATCCCATCGCCGTATCCGCGATCGGTGCCCGCGTGCCGATCCCCAAGAGATTGATGCACATCCTTGAGGGCGAGTCCCTGCTTAACGACGCTTCCGGTCTGGTCTGCATGCGTTTTGCTGTAACCGCGGCTTTGACCGGCACGTTCTCCCTCGTTGATGCCGTGGGCACGTTCCTGTGGGTCGCGATCGGCGGGATAATGATTGGAGTCTGCGTCACCCGGATTGCATATCTCGCAAAAAATTGGGTATGGCTACGTTTCGGCGAGGAGACCGGTTCGCAGATTTTGATCAGTTTGCTGATGCCCTTCGGGGCGTACCTTTTGGCCGAGCATCTCAATTGTTCCGGCATTCTCGCCGCCGTCGCAGCCGGAGTCACCATGAGTTACGTCGAGCAGAGCGGTCAGGCACTCGCCGTTACTCGGATTCGTCGCAACGCGGTCTGGGAAACGGTTCAATTTACCGCCAACGGCATAATTTTCGTGCTGCTCGGTGAGCAACTTCCAAGGATCGTCACCGGCGCGGCGCAGGTAGTGCGCGAGGCCAGGCACCATGATCCGGCTTGGCTATTGCTCTATGTCATCGCCCTCAGCTGCGCTCTTGCAGTGCTTCGGTTCCTGTGGGTTTGGACCGCGCTTCGGCTTATGCTGCTACGCGCCACGCTGGAAAAACAAAAGCCCACGGCGCCAAGCTGGCGCCTAATCGCAGCCACCTCCTTGGCCGGAGTCCGCGGAGCTATCACGCTTGCGGGCATTATGACACTGCCGCTGACATTGAACGATGGATCGGCATTTCCCGCCCGTGACCTTGCTATTTTTCTGGCAGCCGGGGGCATTATCGTGTCGTTGATTGCCGCGAGCCTCTGCTTGCCGCATCTTCTAAGGGGGCTACAACTACCTTCCGAATCGTCATATCAGGAAGACGAGGACCGAGCGCGCATCGCGGCGGCGGAGGCTGCGATTCAAGCGGTGCGGCGAGCACAGCACGACATGGGCGGAGGCCGTAGCGATGCGGATCTTTATGCAAATGCCGGCGCGCGGATCATGGAACTCTATCGCCAGCGTATCGACGGGCGTTCGAAGATCGGGGAGGAACGTGCGCTCGCGCGACGGCTGGACGACATCGAGCGCCAGCTTCGTCTCGCCGCGCTTCGCGCCGAGCGAGCTGAACTCTATCGGATCGCGCGGTCCCGCAGGCTCTCAGACGAGATCGCTCGCAAACTGGTCAGAGAAGTCGATTTGCTCGAGGCGCGCTTTGCTACGAGGTGACGAAGTTATTTCTGTCTCGCGGACACGCCCCACCAAGGACGGCACACGCACGCCATTAAGGAGGGCGCGTCGATCGTCCTGAGTCCCGCGCTAATCAATCTGATCAGCCTTACCATAGCCTAAGCGCTTGATCAGACGAAGTCGAAGCTGCTGGTAGGGGGCTGACGAGATGAGCGAATGGAGCATCGAGAGAAGGCAATGTCTGAGTCCGACGGTGGGCCCTTAGCCGACATATTTCAACGTTGGCCCCGGTGCCGATTTCTGCCCACAAGCGACATTCACGCTCGCTGCGCGCCCACGATCAGTCTGCCGTTGCCGGGTGCTTCATCCTCTAATGCCCTAAGTTGAACTTTGTATGCCCAGTTTCGGTTCTGATATCCATTGAAAACTGCGCCACAGCAAGCTCTTCAACACGCAAGCCGCCGTCTCGACATTTGAGCTTCAACGGGACATTCAGGCTTTCGAGACGGCCTATCAGCCAAATAACGCGGTCCACATCGTGCACGTCCGCCTCCGCAACGGGGCCTTCACGGTCACCTCTCGCAGCTGATCTGCCATGCGCATCGCGGCATCCGACGCAGACGGCGGGCTTGATCGGCGAGCGGCTCCCAGGTCAGCCATCGGTTTCGCTCTGGAAGATTGTTCGATCCCGCCCTACTCGTCGACCAAGCCGGATCGCTTCTGGGATTGCCGAGGCTTCTTTGATAACAATACGGCTCTCCTACCCTCTCGCTAGGCCGACTTTCGTTGCGGCTTGGCCGGCCGCTTCTTCGCCGCTTGTTCGGCTTCTTGCCGATGATCGGCATCAGCATCTCCTTGTGCGCGCAGCAGCCTTTCGCGGCTGCTTGGCGCCCTTGCTCGCATTCACCGCGCGGCCTCCTGACCAACGCTCCGGCGCAGCGGCTCCATCAGGTTGACCACGTTGGGCGCCGCGCGCCTACCTTTCCGCGTGATCGGCATAGATAATGGCGTGTCGGAGGCGGCCTGCCGCAATATGAGGCGTTACTCACCTTCGGCCCGCATCAATGTCTGCCGATGGACCCGCCGCGAACGGAATCAGCAATAGCCCGACGAATGCCGCGGAGGCGAGGAGCGCCCAGGCTTCGTTGGCACTGAGTGCGAATGCGGCCGTTTCGACCATGGGACGCAGATAGGCTTGTATCGTAGCATCGGATACCCCTGGAGGAGGGTACCTAAACAAGGTCAGGTCAAGTCCGATCGCTTGAGCCGCCGTCACATCGCCTGCAATCAGGCGCTCGCGCAAAGCGTCGGCATGCCCGCCGGTGCGCCCATAAAGGACCGTATCGATCAGCGCGATACCGACTGCGCCCCCGACGTTTCGCATCAGATTGAACACGCCGCTTGCGTCGGGTACCTGCGATGCAGTCAGCGAACCCAACGCCAGCCGTGTCGGGGGCAGCAGGCAGACCATGATCGCACCGCCGCGCAAGACTTGCGGCCAGAACATTTCCTGGAAGTCGGCGACGCGGCTCTCGAATGCACTCCAACCCAGTCCGATCGCGAACAGACCAAACCCCGCCGCCGACAACCAACGGGGATCGAACCTGCTTTCCAACAGGCCCGCGATCGGCGCGGTGGCAAGTTGCGAAATGCCGGTGACGAGCATGATCGGGCCGATTTCAAATGCGTCATGGTGTCGAACATAGGCGAGGAAGACCGGCATGAGATAGACCGAGCCGAACAATCCAATTCCGAGGAGGAAGCTCAATGCGCAACCGATCGCAAACGAGCGAGATCCAAATGTCGACAGATCGACCACCGGGTGCGCGGCCCTGAGGGTTCGGATGGTGAAGACAGTTGCCGCAGCAGCACTCAAGACAATCAGGATAGAGCAGAATGGCGAAAGCCACCCGTGTTGCGGGCCTTCCTTCAGGCCAATCTCCAAGCAGGCAAGCGAACCCGCAAGAAGTCCGAGAGACGGCACGTCGAGTGTGGCCAGATCAGAAAGCCGGGGTCGTTCGCGCGGCAGCAGCATTGGCGTGGCGAATGCGGCGACCACGCCGGGGGCGACATTGATCAGAAACAGCCAATGCCAGGACCATGTGTCGGTGATCCAGCCACCGACCACCGGCCCGACCGTGGGCGCCAGCACGGCCATAATGCCGGCCATGGTGGTGGCAATGGGATGCAAGCGGATCGGAAACAGCAGGAAGACAGCGGAAAAAACCGCCGGAATCAGCACGCCGCCAGCGAAGCCCTGAAGCACGCGGAAGCTGACAAGCGTTGTAAAACTGCTGCTGAACGCGCAACCGATGGAGGCGAGAGTAAAGAGGCTGATCGCAACAACGAACAGCCATCGCAGCGTCAGAGCGCGCGTAAGCCACCCGGTCAGTGGGATGGCGATGATCTCGGCGATTAGATACGCGGTTTGGATCCAGCTCATCGCCTCTCGCGATATGGCGAGTGTACTCTGGATCGTGGGTAGCGAAGTGGCGACGACCTGAATGTCGAGGATCGCCATGAACATGCCCAGGCACATCAGGACGAAGCCAAGCCACGTCGCCGCACTGGGCTCGATAACCCGTTCAGTGCCCATGCGCCGCACGCATTGTCTTACGGGATGCGGCGAGAGCGCGGTTTTCTGCCCGGATACGGATCGCGAGAACCGTAGCGTTGAGGATGCTGAAGACGACGGCCAGCAGCGGCAGAGCCAGAACCAAAGGGAGCACGGCGATCTCGCCGGCGACCACGGCATAGTTGGGATGCGGCAGAAATCGATAGGGTCCCGCTGACACGAGCGGTTGTCCGGGCAGAACAACAATCCGCGTCGTCCATCGTGAGCCGAGCGTCCAGATGACCCAGAAGCGAAGGCACTGAAGGACAAGATAGCCGGCCAGGGCGACGACATTCACCGGTTGATCGCGTCCGAACACCCACAGCGACAACAGCCAGGCGGCATGAACCGTGATGATCAACGGATAATGCCGGGGTGCCACCTCAACGGCGCCGCGGGCCAGGAGCTTTCGAGTGTTGGCGCGCGAAATGACGAGTTCGCCCCCGCGCTGCAGCGTGATGGCGCCGAGAATCAGTTCAGCAAACGTCACGCAGTGTGCCGTAGCGCGACACAGCTCGCGGTGAAGCCGGGTCCGAGCGCCGTCAACAGCGACCGCGCCGGCAGCCCCTTCGCGCGGGCCTGCTCGAGCACGAACAATACAGTGGGTGACGACATGTTGCCAAAGTCGGCGATAATCTGTCGTTCATGGGAAAGCGTTCCCTGGTCGAGCGCGAGTGCGCTTTCCAGTGCACTGACAACCTTCGTGCCGCCGGGATGGCAGATGAACCGGTCAATGTCTTGCATCGAGAGGCGCATTCTGGAGAGAATTTCCGTCACGGCGGAGTTGAGATGCCTCGTGACGAAGTCAGGTATGGTGCGGCGAAAGATGACGCCGAATCCTTCCGGGTCGACACTCCATCCCATGATCCCGAGCGTATCCGGCCAAAGGTGCTCGCCGGTCGCCTCGATCTGCGTCTCACCACCATCGCCGGCGCGCAATACGATTGCGGCAGCGCCGTCGCCGAACAGGCTGACGGCGACGATGTTGGCTTTGGTAAGTTCGTCCAGGCGAAGCGCGAGTGAGCAAAGCTCGATCGTGACCAGCAGCACGTTGGTGCCAGGCCGCGCTTCGGCGAGGCGCGATGCAATCGATAAACCCGAAACCCCGCCCGCACAGCCAAGACCAAACACCGGTACACGCATCGCATCGGACCGGAACCCCATCCGGCGCGCAACGCGCGCCTCGAGACTTGGTGTCGCGATTCCCGTGGAAGAGACGGTCACGACAGCGTCGACGTCGCCGCCAGCAAGTTGCGCGCTCGCCAGCGCCTTCTCAGCGACGTCGACAAAGAGCGCTTCAGCTCCCTCGAGAAACGCCTCGGTGCGTTCCGGCCAGCCTCGTCGTTGGAGGTACCAGTCGAACGGCTTGACGCCGTGACGCTTGACGATTCCGGTATTCGAGAAAATGCTTGAGAACCGTTCGAATTCGGGAAAGCGGGCGCCGAAGACATCCCATGCCGCCGTCAGCACGTCCTCTTGCAAAAACACGTGGGGAGGCACCGACGTCGCTAGGGAGACCAGGGCAGCTGGGGACATCGGCGATCTTAACACTTCTGTCATCATCATAAGAAACATCGGCGTGGCGCGAATATTTCCACGCTTGTGGGAAATGAACTGGTCGGAGAGGTCACTAAAACTTGAGTGCGCCACCATTTCGAAGAGGCGACGCGTGAATTGCCGTCAGTACGGCCTGATCCTGACGTCAATGCTGCTTTGAACGATGCGGAAGCGTTCCTAGATTGTTGGCGCTGGGCGGTTCGAGGATGACCTGCTTGAGGTTGGTGCCGGACAGAACCACGATCACAAAAATCAACTTTCCGGCTTCGTTCATCAGTCCGCCGCTGAGCGCCTTTCCTGAGGTGCTGTCCTCGGCTACGAAGACTGCATCTGCAAGCTCTTGTCGCACAGATCGCATGGCAATCAAGTTGAGCCGATCCTCTGGGTTCAACTCGCTTATGGATGACACTGCAGCATTGCCCGCAACCTGCCCTGTTTTGGCGTCGATCGTATCCGCCCAGATGCGATCCTGCCGAAACGTCTTCACGCGATAGACGGATGGGCTGGAGCCGCCATCAAAACTGACATCCACGATCCTCGAACCGGGGTGGAGGCTGCCGGCTATCTTCAGAGCCTGGCGCAGTGTTACTTCGGCGCCTCGGAACAACTCAAGTTCACGGCCTACCGCCTCGTCGGTAAGTCCATTGTCGTTTGCATCCTGTTCCTGGGCCCCGCTGATTTCGACATCCAACGGGGCGCCGGCATAGGAGGGTGCGGAGAACAGCAATAATAGTGCTACGAATAGTTGCTTCTTTGACATTGGCTCACTCGATGCACCACAGCACGATCGCACTCGGCTATGCTGCTCTGGCCAGACCAACGTCCGCCCATATCTCCACCAGCGCCTGTACCAGATGTTCGATATCCGCGTCGGTATGATACGGGGACGGAGTAATCCGAAGCCGCTCTGTGCCTCGCGGCACCGTCGGATAGTTGATCGGCTGGACATAAATGCCATACCGGTCGACCAACCGGTCGCTGATCTGCTTGCATAGCACGGGATCACAAACCAGCACTGGTACGATATGGCTGGGATTATCGAGATGCGCAACGCCGGCCTCATCGAGTCGGCAACGCAGCCGCGCCACCCGGTCCTGATGCCGCGCCCGTTCTTCTGAGCTCGATTTCAGATGGCGAACGCTGGCAAGCGCACCAGCAGCTACCGCAGGCGGCAGAGACGTGGTGAAGATAAATCCGGAGCCAAAGCTGCGGATGAAATCGCAGATCGTGGCAGACGCCGACACATAGCCGCCGACCACACCAAAAGCCTTTGCGAGCGTGCCCTCGATCACTGTGAGACGATGGCTCAAGCCCTCCCGATCGGCGATCCCGCCACCCTTCGGGCCATACAGCCCCACGCCATGTACTTCGTCGAGATAGGTCATAGCATTGTGGGCGTCCGCCACGTCACAGAGCTCCGCTATCGGAGCGATGTCGCCGTCCATGGAGTACACCGACTCGAAAGCCACCAGCTTCGGTGCATGCGGATCGAGATCGGACAGTCTGCGTTCGAGGTCACGCGGATCGTTGTGGGAAAATATGCGTGCTTCGCTGCGGCTGTGCCGGATCCCCTCGATCATCGACGCGTGATTGAGTTCGTCAGACAAGATCGTGCAGCCCGCCATGTGCGAGGCCAACGTGCTGAGCGTGGTCATGTTCGACACATAGCCGGACGTAAACAAAAGCGCGGCTTCCTTGCTGTGCAAATCGGCCAGCTCGCGCTCCAGCAGCACATGAAGGTGGTTAGTGCCAGCAATGTTGCGCGTCCCACCAGCACCTGCGCCGCAATTGTCCAGTGCCTCGTGCATCGCCGCGAGCACCACCGGATTTTGACCCATCCCGAGATAATCGTTGGAGCACCACACGGTCACTTCGCCTATTCCATGGAATTGGTGATGCCTAGCACGGGGAAACGCGCCAACCTTTCGCTCCAGATCGGCGAATACACGATAGCGCCCCTCGCGACGAAGACCATCAAGTTGACGCTGAAAATGGACTTCGTAGTTCATAACATTCTACCGTTTAACCGTTGCAAATCGGTTTGAGGGTCGCCGGTTGATCCCTTTTGCGCGTCCGGTGAAGATCGCACTGAGCAGACCATCGTACTAACATCTACCTGACGGGAAGATTGCGTTGGAGCTACGGGGCGGTCTTGTTGAAACGCGTCATGACTTGGACGATCACGTCAACAAGTGGAGATACTTCTTTGCAACCTTGCGCAGGCCTCACCCCTTTGTAGGATGGTTGTCGAATTCGGTTACGAGAACCTTTCTTTCCCTAGGTCAGCTCGAAGTGAGCTGTGAGTAAATAGCCTCCACTCGCCCGCCCAAGGGAACGGAATACCCCTTAGCTTCTGTGAGAGCAGGCGCCGCGGAACGAACGGTCATGCTGTGCCATGAATCGTGCGCAATTTAGCGGAATCAGGTTGCTGGGCTTGCTGATCGGTTAGCACTTTGCGCTGCCGGAATTTTAACGTAGCCGATGACATCGCAGTGAAGGCTCCCAGGCCACTCGACAGCGAGGATTGAATGGACGTTCGCTTCCGGACATTCGGGAAGTGCTTACGAAGACTTGGTCCTGGGACGTAGAGCTGCGCCGAATATACGACGGTCTGCCAGCCGACAGTTATCCTGTCCTCGTGAACGCGGCCGAGACTCATTCCAAAGGCGAACGGAGTCAGGATTTCGGAGGCCGCGATCTAACTCGCATCTTGTTTCCGTGCGCTCGCCGGCGACCTGCCCGCGATCGATCAAGGCGCTGTTGCTTCAACTGCAGCTCGCAGGGCTACTCATGCAGTTGCGGTTCACCGCGGCGGCCGAGCGCGCCGCCTTCTCACTTGGTCGGCTAAGTCGTAATCTTTGGCTCGCGCGACACGCACCCTGTCCTGCTTGCGTCCTCCGGCCAGCTTCTCCGTCGCCATCTTTAACTGCTCCTCAACTGCTTCTCAATTCCGGTGCTGCAAGCGGAGAAGGAAGACCGCGTTCTTGCGGCCTGACAGCTCAGCGATTTTCGCACTCCTTCAGCTTCTCCACAACAGCCGGAACTGTCGGCGACCTTGTCATCGCGGCTGAGCGGCACAACACGGCCTTCAGCCCGTCGGCGTTGCTCATCTCAATAACCTGGGGCATAGTGTCCGGTATTCGCGGACGAAACGATCCAGATGAAGGAAATGCTCGAGCTATCGAGCGAGGTCCCGGACGCCGGTACCGCGGTGGTCTCCTTGCCCCTGGCCGGCGTCGACGCCGAACTGCGTGAAGTGACCGAGCATCTTCCGGACATCCGAAACACTACGGTCGGCGGTAAGGACGAGCCGCTTGCGGCACCCGCGATTCTAAAGGACCTCATCCTGACCCTGCGCCGCATCCTTCTCGATGTCGCAGCCGGCCTATCGACCACGAGATCGCCGAAAGCGCCCAGCTGGTCACTTGAACGTTCCCGTCCCGTGAAAAGCTCGAACCCTGGTCGCTGGCCAAGCAGCGTGCTGCGCTCGGCCCGAACTTGCCGATGACAAGCCGGCAGCCGCAGTAGCGCAAAGGCGCGAACTCCCACCGGCCTATTGCGAGGCCGGCGGCGCAACCAATATGTCGCTCTGCTGAATCCTGCGGATCAGTGCTTGCGGGTCAAACTTGCGCAAGTTCGCGGGAATCTCGAAGGCTTGCGCCGGTTGGGCCTCGTCGCGGATATGATCGACAGCGATCACCGTGCCATCCGAGATTTTGATTTGCACCGGGAATTTCCGCTTTCGGTCGATCCACCCAGCGAAGCCGAAACTGGACGACGCCGTAATTCGATATACATCGGTGTTGCGCCCAGCAATTGTTTCCTCTCCATACCGCTGACAGCGCCACCTCGCGAGATCGATGGACGAGGCCTGCTCTGCGAGAGCCTGCCATTGCCGGCAGGGATCGTCTGGATCGACCGGGACGAACATCCGGGTCAGCGCGCTTGATTGCCTCGCGTCCATGAAGACGTGCGCGCGCGGGCGGACGAAATAGGCGGCGGGTTTGGCCGTATCGATCAGGAAGAAACCATTGGGCAACGCGGTCGCCTCGATCCGCGCTTTCCCGTCCAAGACCCGCAAGGTTCCCATTGCAGTTGCGGTGTCGTCTTTCCTAGCAATCAGGTCGGCGGAAAACTGCTGCGCCCTGGCCGACTTCGGAGCGTGAACCAGAGTGGCAACCGCGAGCAGGAAGGCTGCGGCGCTCTTCCTTGCCGAATACGTCTTCTCGTTGCGCTTCATCGCTTTTCCCCGTTGACCGGATAGTGGGCAGGCAAAAGATGACGGCGCCGACCGAAGCATTGGTTTGATCGGCGCCGGCTTTGGAAGGACTCAAGACCTAGTCGTGGACGAGAGCTCGATCACTCGGTGTAGGACAACGTGACCGGCTTGCTGAAGTCGAACGCGTCGAACAGGTCGGAAAGTGCCGGGCTGTTGGTTGGGGCATAGTCGTTGTTCTTCGAGTAGGTCGGGTTCGGCAGGTTGTCGCGGCTGCGGTTCGTGAGCGGCTGAAGAGCCCAGTTGCGCTCGATGAACTTCAGAAGCGAAACGTGGTCGGCGTAGTTGTGGTTGATCTTGCCGCCCGTCGAATAAGGCGAAAGGATCAGGGTCGGGATGCGCGGACCGTCGCCAAAGAAGTCGATAGATTGCTGGTAGCCGGAGTCCCAGTAGCCTCCGGCCTCGTCCCAAGTGATGAAGACAGCCGTTTCGGCCTTCAGCTCAGGATTGTTGTCCAGCGCGTTGAGCACATTCAGGGTATAGGCCTCGAACAGATCGACTTTCGAGCTTTGCGGGTGACCGTCGAGCAGACCGTCCGGCTTGCCGAACGACACCGCAGGCAGCGTGTTGTTCTGGATCGCCGTGATCAGATCGGCAGTGTCCTTCATGTGAGCCTGGCGCACGGCCGGATTGGCCATGATCGAGGTCGCATACTGGAACGGATTGCAGATCTGGCAGTAGGCAACACCGAGCGCGTGCGCCGGATCGGCGACCGCAGCGGCGCTGAGGTTCGGGTTCGACGGATTGGCCGCAACTGCAGCGTTGGAAAGCGCCACGGCGTCGTTAAACGCACCGCCATAGAACGCCCAGGAGATGTTCTTCTCCATGAGCGCATCGCCGATCGTGCGAACGGACGAGGGCGGGACGTTGTTGCCACCCGACAGCGCGCCGTTCGGCAGATAGCCTGGATTGACGTTGTTGAGCATGTAGTAGTGGTTGGGCTTGCAGTTCGGCTCCGCCGCGTACGGCAGATTGTTGAGGTAGGTAACGATCGGCTTCACGCCGGGCTGGAACACGTCCGAGCAATTGCTCCAATTACCATCGACGGTGTAGCGGTTGACCGAACCCGCCGCTGGGTTCGGGTTGGCGATGAGGTTCGCCGGCGGCGTCACCGGGTTGCCCCTGCCGTCGCTCCAGAACGCCGCGTCGCCGGTACCGAGCATGAAGTGGTTCGCGCCGGTGCCGCCGTGGAACGACTGGTGGAAGTTGTCGCTCAGGGTGAAGCGGTCGGCGAGCATCTTCAGGACCGGGGCCTGACCCTGCTGGGCGTTGTAGAAGCCCATCGAATTGGCCATGCTCTTGTTCGACGCCGAATAGGTTGCCATCACGAACGGGAACAAGTCATTCAGGCAGCCCGAATTGTTCTTCTTGGTGGCGCTGGCGGCGCTGCAGTCTTCCTGCTGCCAGTCCTGATAGAAGCGATGCGTAGAATCGCCGGTGTAGTCGTCGTCGCTGATCTGCTCGCCCTGCAGCGGAAACGGTCCGTTCAGACCGCCGGCACCGGGAACGCGGGTATCCAGCACGCCGGTCGGCAGGCCGCTGAAGCCGGTCGTGAGGACGTCGAGATCGCTCGCATCCGCGTCCTTCTCAACGCTGGCCTCGGCGACCGTCTTGAACGGAGGCGAAGTGTCGCTCTGCGCGGTCGGCGTCCCGTTGGTGTTCGGCTGCGGCATCTGGTTGGTCGCGTTGTAGGGCGACTTCGAGATCGTCGGCGCGCCGATAAAAAAGGATGTCTGGCCGCCGACCGAGTACTGCTGCGCTTGCGCAAAGTTAGGTCCAGGCGTTCCGTCCTCGTTGACGATGCCCTTCGACAGCAGGTTGGAGATCGTCTGGCCCTTGCCCTTCGGCTTGTACACCCCGAAGGTGTGATCAAGGCCACGGTTCTCGCCGATCAGGACGATGACGTGCTTGATCGGCGAAGCGGTCTTCCCCTTGTCGCCGTGATCGCCATCCCCGTGATTTCCAGGGTTCTCATGGTTCGCACGATCGCCATCCTCATGCGCCTGGTGATTGTGATGCGGACGCTTGTCCCAATCACTGCGGCCGCCCGGATAGTGAGCCGCATATGCGGCTGTTGCGGCGAGCACCGTTGACGCGATGCAGAGCGCGCTGCTCGTTCGCCAGTGCCTTTTGTAATTCAAACTCATTGTCGACCTCAGGTGTTTCGTGGTTGGAACGCACTCTGCTTAGTGTGGCAATGTGACGCAGACTTTTCGCTACTGTGAACGCACAAAAGAAATATGGAGACAGTTTCAAAGATTTCTGCGGAGACTTCTTGCAACGGCGAGCTGCGGATCCGCGATTCAAGAAGTCACCGACCAATAGAAAATTGGTTCAGCGATCGACGCGGCGGCGAAGATCCGAAATGCACCCGGAATGCAGATCGCTTAATGCGCGATGTGCTTGGAGCGCATCACGTTTCGAAGCGCGGCATAATGCTGGTCATGCACGGTTTGATTGAACAGTGACCACGGCTCGGCGCTGGCCAGCAACGCGGGCACCGCCGCCGCCATCAGATAGCGATAATTCCTCAACTCGGTGGCCGCATCGCTATTGCGTCCTGCTGCAACGGCATCGTCGATTCGCCTTAGCGTGAGCACGAGCTCCTTGAGACTGTTGCGCGCGAGCACCCGTTGCTGCTCGCCGCCGGATACGCTGGTGTTCTTCCTGTCGGGATATTGCTCGGTCAACTCGCGCAGCTCCCGGCCGATCGTGTCGACCGCGAGTGCGACCGTGTCCTTGTCGCCGGCGGGAACGGCAATCGCAAGCACGGAGGAGAAGTCATTGATCTCCTTCAGCGTCGCGCCGGCGCCGTCGCGCTCATAGGGCTGCGTGCCATCGCCGACCGCCGTCAGATAGGCGACGAGATCGCCCTTGTCCTGGTCCGAAAGGCCAAGCTGGAAGGTGCTGTCGAAATAACCGACGATCTGGTTGAAATCGTCGAAGCGGCCGTCGTGAAAATACGGCGCGTTGAAATCGGCGTTGCGCAGCGTCGGGGTCTTGAACAAACCCCCGGAGCCGATGTCGTGCTGCTGATGATCAACGAAACCGGCTGACGGAACATGGCATGTCGCGCAGCTCAGCGTCGGATCGTGCGGGAACGGCTTGGAGAAGAGCACTTCGCCGCGGCGCTCGGACTCGCTGATCTTGCCGACCAGCCGTCCCCCAGGACCGAGGCTCGGATTGGGCAGGAAGTCGACGTCTTGAATATAGGCCACGATCGCATCGAGTATCGCCGGCGACGGCTCGGCTCCGCCGAACTCATTGATGATGACGTTGTGCACGAAATCGCGCAGCGAGGCGAAGCGGCCGTCGGCGCCATAGGGCGCAAGATAGCGAGCGCCGCGCAGGCTCGGAATCCTCACCGGATCGAACGCCAGATTGTTCGCCTTTGGATTGAACAATGGGCCGGTGGTGTCGAACGTGCCGGGCCGGCTCGACATCTTCGGCATGAAGAACTTGGCGTTGTTCGCACCGTTGACGTGGCAGGTGCCGCAGCTCACGCCAGCCTGCCGTGCTACTTCGCCGAGCAGCCCCGGCGAGTTGAACGCGAGATCGCCGAGGTTCGCCAGGTAAGACTTGCTGCCGGTCCGCTCGGACTGGAACACCTCGCGCGGCTTATCGAGCGCATCCTCGTTCAGTTCGGTTGCAATAGGCAACACGGTCTTGTCGCCGTCGACCGGAAACGCCATCGCGCGCCCGAGCAGTGCCAGTGCCATGACAGTGGAGAGCAGCGCGGCCAGACGCAGGTGAAGCAACGTCATCGCTCCTGGGCCTCCAAGGTCGGCCGCTGCAGTTCGAGCCTTATCGACGCGCTCTGCAGGGCAACGACCAGTTCCTCGCTAGTCTGGCGCAGATCGGCAATGTTGACGCGCGGCAGGTCGGGCGTGGCGGCGATCGCCTGGAGTTGCTCGATCCGGTTCGTCACCACCTCGTCGAGTTTGCCGTCCACTGTTTTGAGCGCGACAGAGAAAATGGTGCGATAGGCGAAATCGAGGCCGGCGATGTTGTTGCGCATATCGTCTAACGACGTGCCACTGATGCGCGACTCGCCACCATCGGCCTTACTCTCCCCGACTTCGTAGGCGAGCCGCACCGTGCCATCCAGCAGGCCCTGAGGCGTGAGCTTGATGTCCTTGAGCCTGCCCTGCAGATCATTCAGATCCTCGACGAGACTTGCCGCATCGTCGGCAACATCAGTGCTGGCCGCTCCAAACAATTTCGCCTCGATCGCGTGAAATCCGCGACTCGCGTTCGGCCAGGCGTCGATCTGCGCATCGAGTTCGGGGACGAAGCCGGCGGTGAACACTTCCGAGCGCTCCCAGCCGGCACGGGCGGAAAGCCAGGCCTTCTTTGCACCGGGCAAATCCGCCGCCGCAGCGCGCTCGCCCAGCGCACGGGCACCGACCAGTGCACTGGCGACACCCTCGATCAGGTACGGCCGATAGCGCTCGGCGCCTTCCTCGATAGCGCCAGCGTTCGCGGCACGCGCGCCTGCTGAGGCTGCCAGCAAAGCCAGGCACGCCGCCACTCGCATTTTGTGCATAGTCAACCCAGTCATCTGCCACGAAGGGCTCGCGGCACGTAGTAGTGCGGACTATTGTCAGTATCGTATGCGGATTTGTGACAGCACAGACGTTTGGTCGCCCTTTTCTGCTTCGCCGCCGTGCATCGCGATCACAATTACGCAAACCCGTGGCGCGGCGGCGGACCGATTGAAATTAAACTTTCCAACGCACGCAAGTTGTTGCACACAATGAGCACGCATCACACTGTCCCGTCACCATGCATATCGATCGTGAAGTTCTTTATTTTATCGAGTCGTACGGGGCGCTTTGCATGCTCTGCTGCGCGGTCGCGCTGATCGATCTTCGCCACGGCATCATTCCCAATCGGCTGAACCTTGCGATGGCGGCGCTCGGTCTCGCAAACGTCATCGTTACCGAAGGTGCGACAGCCGCCTTCACTGCAATGACGAGCGCCGTGCTCGTCGGCGTCCTGTTCTGGTTATTGCAGCGCCTTTACTTCGCGTTGCGGCATGTCGACGGACTGGGACTTGGCGACGTCAAGTTTCTTGCGGCCGCCACGATCTGGGTCGGAGCGACAGGGGTTCCGACCTTGCTGCTGATTTCAGCACTCGCGGCACTTGCTGTTACCGGCGGCCTGCAACTCGCAGGACGCGAGATGAAACGCCAGACGTCGATCCCGTTCGGTCCCTTTCTTGCGCTCGGGCTTCTCCTGACGTCGGCACTTCAGAGCTGGCTCGCGTTGATCTGAGTTTCGCTGGACGCCGGCAATCACATCGGGCGCCGCGCGGCCACGGGCCTCCTCTCTGTGCTGACCGGGACGAGACGAACGTCGCCGCTTCCTTCGCCGCCAGGCTGCGGCAATGTGAGCACGACCTCCTGCTCGTCCTTCTGCATCCTGACTTCACGTCCGTTGATGGATCGCAGCTTCCATCCCTGGAAATCGTCGCCGATCTTCAGTCGCAGCGCGGTCTTGTTCGATCGATCGAGGAAGATTCCGAAGCTTTCATCGTCTCCCGCGATCGTGCCGACCAGCGAGAGCGGCGGGGGCTCGATTGCCGCGTTGCGCGGCAGCGGCGGCAATGGCTTGCTGACTTCCGGCTCCGCGGCGATCGCGGGCGGAGGTCGCCGCGACCGCGAGAACACCGGCCGGTCGCGTGTGTTGGACAGCGTCTTGAGCGGGATGGCCCACAACGGATTCGCGCTGAGTGGCCGCGGCGTCGGCGTCGGCGAAGGAGCCACCCGGACCGATGTCATCGGTTCGAAAGGCGGCGGCGATCTCAGGACCGGTCCGCCGAGGCGGGCATCGTCGAGCAGCCCGGCATCGAGCGCGTCGCCACCGCGGTCAGGCACGGCAGCCGGCGCGGCATGAACTGACGCCACCCACAGCAGGATGATCGCCGCGAAGCATCGCATCATTTTGCTCCTCGCCATTGTCCGGATACGCCGAGCAGCACGCGCATCTTGCCGGGATCGGCACCCTTGGCGTCATCGGCGACCGGCTGCACGACCAGCTGATCGATGAACAGGAACGGCATGCCGGCTTCCAGATCATAGAGCACCTGCTGCAATTGCGCCTGTTCGATCTCGCAGCTCGCGATCATGCTCAGGAAGCCGGCCTTGGCCGGCGCGTTCAGATCCTCGAGCTGCGTCGACAGCACGTCGCCGCCGACTTTGATCACGGCACCCGACACACGTTGCAGCAAGGTGGCGCCAGCAACCGTGACGGTCGCCCCCTCGAGATAGGCGGACCCGGTCGGCATCGCAGGCTGGCCGGGCGCTGTGTTCGCCCGGGATCGCCCCTCAAGCTGCTCGAGCAGCCCGGCCGAGGCCGCAACATCGCTGCGCAGGCCAGCGATATCAGACAGCGACGAGATGACGATAAACAGCAATAGCACTAACAGGCCGAAATAGCTTGCGGTCGCGACCAGCGGGGAGGTGCTAACGACCGCCAGCGATCGGGATGCTGCGCTCATGTGCCACCCCCAAATTCGGCGGTGATATTGGCCTCGACGTGGAACCGCTCGGCCGATTCATTCGCCGCGTGGGTCGTCGGCGCAAAGAACGTGGCGCGGGTGAATTGCGGCGACTGCTCCAGCAGCCGGATCAGGGATGGTGCATCCTGAGTCATTCCGACCACCTGCACCTTATTGCCCTCAATGCGGAGCTCGGTCACGTAGGTGGTATCGGGCAGCACACGCGAGATCGCTTCGAGGACCATGATGCTCGACGGCGTCGTCTGCTTGCGCTTGGCCAGGAGGCCGAGGCCGGACGAGTCGCCATCGGCCTCGAGGCGCAGCGTGGCGCGGCGCTGCGAGATTTGGTGTAGCAAGTCTTTCTGCTCCGATTGCAGCCAGCCGCCGAGATAGATGTTCAGCAGCAGGGATACCGCGGCCGCGGCCGCCGTCGAGAGCAGGCCGAAGCGTAGGTGGCGCGTAACCGCTGGTCCGGCAAGGCCGCGCAGCGACCGATCTAGCAGCATCACCTGCTGCGGGGCGCCGTCGCCGACAACCGCGGGCGCCAAGACCGCAACGGAGGCGGCGCGGAGCATTCTGGCCAAGCGTATCAGGGGATCGACCTCCGCCGCCGAGGTCGCACTGAACGCCACCTCGATCCGGTCTTTCGAGGTGGGCTGCGGCGGGCCCCAGCCAAAGACCGCATCGGCGGCGGCCCATGGGGTCAACCGGTCGACCTGCGCGCGGATCATGCCGTCGAGGAAATCGCCTGCCTGGCTCGGGAAATCGAGCACGCGGCTGACGACGTGATCCGATCGCAAGCGCACCTCGATGTGGCTGCCGTCGAAGGCTGCCCTCCAGTCCGCTGACAGCGGCGGCTGTGGCGCATCGTGATCGAGCCGGAACGAGATCGGAGTTGAAGGCGAGCCATCCTTGGGCACGGCGAGGCGGGCTGTGAACGTGCCGTCGATATTTTCGTCGAGCTCGACGCTGTGCCGGCGCATGAACTTGCCCGCGACGCCATCAACCGTGGTCGCAACAGCGCCGATCCATTGCTCAAACCATTGTCGTGCCTCGGCAAGTATTGCCATCATTCTCTCCCGCGAACCAGAACCGGATTTCGCGGTTCGATATCGTTCTGCCAGGACAACACACGATAGGGATCGAGCTTGTCACCGAGTGCGATCACCGCCTCCGACTTGGTGCGGCGGCCATTGCGGAATTGGATCGAAATGGCGATCCGGTAGCAGGGGCTCTGCGGGGTCGATGCCGCATCTTCCGAATTTGGGCCCTGTGTGCTGCCGGCAATGCCGTTTGGGGAAGCCGCACGCGACCCGAATCCGTCCTGTTCGTTCCCGGATGCCTTGTTCATGGCCGCGATGATCTCGGGTGCGGCGATTTTCGGATCGACATCCGGGCCGCCGTTGAACACCGTGACGAACGGCAGCGCCCGATTGACCAGGGCTTCGGGAAGACCGGCGACCAGCGCCAGCTCATTGACATGGGTGAACAGCCCCTGGCGCGGCGAATAGCCGAGCGGTTTGTAGCGCGCGGCCTCCACATTCTCGCTGCTCGGCGCCGGACGGGTTCGCCAGCCGACGATTCGGTCGGCGTATTCGGCGGCTGCGTCCTTCCCGGCGCCGAGCACGACGAAGAGGCCGACCAGCATCTGCTTCGACGCGTAGTTCAGGTCAAGACGGGCAGCCTCCGACCTGAACGTCACGCCGACGCTGGCCTCGTTGAGAACGAAATCAAACACTCCGCGCTGCGGCCTGACCTTCTCGTCCACCTGCGTCACTTGATAGGCGGCGAGTTCAACCCCGGCCGACACCAGCGCCTCGGTCTCCAACGACATGTCATTGGCCGCCAACGCCCGCGCCGATGCGGCGAGATAGGCTGAAAAGATGATCGCCAGCGACGACAGCGCCAGTAGAATCCAGAGGACAGCGACGATGACGAAGCCGCGATTGGCCGACGGTCGGCCGATATTGCCGGTCGCACCCATCACGTTTTCCCCTTATCCTTGGCACTTTCGGCACTGCGCTTGTCGCCGCATTTACCTTCGGGCTTGGTGCAGTCGTTCGGAATTTGCACATGAACTGGCGCTATGGTCGACACCGACAGGACACGCTCGCTGGCTGCGTCACGCACCGTCAGCCGGATCATCGCCGGCAGTCTGTCGGCATCCCTCCAGGCGCCCTTCCATGCCCGGTCGGCGCCGGCATAGGCGAAAGACAGGCGATAGGGCGCGCGCAGCAGCACGACCGGGCTACCGAATTGCACCTGTTCTGATAACGACACCCCGTCGGCCAGCGGAGTAAATCGCGTCTGCGCGCGAACCGTGACGAACTCGCCGCGATCCGTGGTCTCCCCGAGGCGCACCACGTCGAGCCCCGGCCCTGCATTCGGCCCTACTGAGGTTCGCACGAACATCACGGACAATTCCGATCCATCGAACAGCGGCCTTTGGCTGTCGCGGTTGGCGGCGACGAACTCCGCCGCGGCAAGATCCGCGCCGATCCGCTCCAGTGCGATTCCGATCAGCTCGCTGCGCTGGATCCGGTCGAGCCCCCTGTTCCAACTCGGCAGCCATTGCGCCGTGATGCTGGCGAGCGCCGACAGCAACAGCCCCATCAGCGCCAGCGCGACGATGGTCTCGATCAGCGTGAATCCGCGCTCGTGCGTGCGCTGGTCTGTCCTTGTCGGGATCATTGCGAAGGCCTTGGCATCAGGCGCACGGTGCGGATATCGGACAATGCGCCGCTCGGAGATTTGACACGAATTCTCACCAGCTCCGGGGCCCAAGGCGCATTGCCCTCTTTGACCGTCCAGCCGCCACCGAGCGGGCTGACGTCGATCGTCCAGCGGTAGCCCGCCGCCTGCCCGGTCGATGTACCCGGCTGCAACTGCGCGCGCGGTGGAATGCCGACGGTCATCAATGTACGCACGGCCTGCATCAGTGCCACGTGCTGCTCCAGCGCCCGCACGCCGCGCGTCTTGACGCCCATGACGGCGCCGATTGCGATGATCGAGACAGACACCAGCGCCAGCGCCACCAGCACCTCGATGATGGTGAACCCCGCATCAGTGCGGTCATTTGGCGGCGATGTCACGAGCAACGATTTCAACCCGTCCGGTAAGCCAGTTGACGCGAACCTCGTATCCCGCATCGAGCCGCGTCAGCGCGATGGAGCCGCCGCAGGAACCGCCATTGGCGAAGAAACGGATGGTCGACACTGCGGCCTGCCGCTGACAGCTCTGAGGCAGCACCGCATCGAACCGCACGTCATCGGGAACTCGCACCGTCATGCGAGACGCACCCGAGTGGATCACGCGGCTCGCCGCATCGACCAGCGTCGCAACGCTGATGCTGCGCTCGATGGCGGCATTTCGATCGGCGTTCAAGAGCGTGGCGGTCTGCAACGCATAGGCCTGCAAGCGCGACCGCGACGTCTGGTGCGGAATGAACGGGAGGAGCACGGCCGCCAGCAGCGCGATGATGGCGAGCACGCACACCATCTCGAGCAAGGTGAAACCGCTCTGCGTGGCGTCATTCATCGCTGGTCATTCGTCCTTGGCAGCCGTGGTCTTTTCGAGCGAAATGTCGGCGGAGGTGCCGCTGCCGCCCTCCTGACCGTCAGATCCATAGGAGACGATGTCATAAGGCCCGTGCTCGCCGGGCGACCGATAGAGATAGGCGTGATTCCAGGGATCGTTCGGGACGTTGCCGCCCTTCAGGTACGGGCCGTTCCAGGCGGCGACCCCGGGCGTCCGCCGGACCAGCGCAGCAAGACCCTCCGCCGTGGACGGGAAGTGTCCTGCGTCGAGATAGAACAGGTCGAGCGCGCTGGAAAAGCTCTGCAACTGAATGCGCGCGGTCTTGACCTTGGATTCGCTGAGATAGTTGAGAACGCGCGGCCCGATCAGGCCCATGATGAGGCCGATGATCGCGATCACCACCAGCATCTCGACCAGCGTGAAACCTTCCTGTCCCGCACGCCCTGACCTTTGCGATCGCGCTCTATCGCGCGCTGCCTGCGTGGAAAATGCTCCAATGATGGTGTTGCGCGACATCATGATCGATGACCCTCATTAACCAACTAGCTGCGTGACCGAGAGCAGCGCCGTCATGACTGACACGATTAGTCCGCCCACGACGGTGCTGATCGTGACGATCGCCAACGGACCGACGATCCCAACGACACGGTCCAGGCTGCGCTGCAATTTTGCTTCGTAGAATTCCGCGACCCGCCCGGCGAGCACCGGCAGCTGTCCGGTTTCTTCACCAAGCCGCAGCATACGGACCGCCATCGGCGGCAGGCTGTCCGCCGCGGCAAGGGCGTCCGACAATTTTCCGCCGTGACGGACGCGGTCGGCGGCGGCGGTCCAGTTCGCCTCGCTCCCGGTCACCGCCATGATGTCGACGAGAATGCGAAGCGCGGCGGTGAGGTTGACGCCGCTGCCAAGCAGGACGCCCAGATTGCGGCAGAACAGGCTGGCCCGATAGAACTGGAAGGCGCTGCTGATGCCCGGAAGCCGCGAGATCGCATTGACCAGCGCGGCGCGCACGCGCGCTTGCCGCAACAGCCACCATGACAGCGCGATCGCGGCGGCCGCGATCAGGCTTGCCGCCGTCGCATTGGCGCGGAGGAAATCCGAAACCGCAATGAAGCTGGCGAGCGCCGTATCCGATTTGGCGTTGGAATCGCCGAGCACGGTCGAGAATTGCGGCAGCACGAACAGCAGGAAGAACAGCATCACGCCGGATGCTGCGACCAGCACGAAGGCCGGATACTGCATCGCCTCGGTCAGCTTCCGCCGCATCTGCTCGGAACGCGCCCGCTCGGTCCCCAGCATCTCCAGCACGGAATCGAGCGTACCGGAAATTTCACCGACTCGAACCAGCGCAATATACATCGGCGGGAAAAAAGTGGGGTGATCCGATAGGGCATTGGCAAAGCTCTCGCCGGTGAGCAGGGCTGCGCGAATTTTGGCCACCATCGGGCGCATCCGGCCTACATCGGCATCGCCAGACAGAAGTTCCAGCGCATCGTCGAGACGCGCACCCGCCTTGAGCAGAAGCGCGAGATCGCGCGTGAAGGTGGTGACCTCGGCCGCGCTCGGCCCGCCGAACAGGTTGCGGCCCCCCACTGCGCCGGTTCCGCGCTTGTCCTCGGCGGTTTCGATCGGCAGAAGCTTGAGATATTCAATCCGCCGCGCCACCTCGGCCGCGGTGGGGGCGGAGATCGTGCCGTTCACGATCTCGCCGGCCTGGGTCAGGGCTCGATAGCGGTAATTCGGCACGGCCTCACCGCACCGTCGCAACGCGGAGGATCTCGGCGGGCGAGGTCAATCCGGCACGGCATTTCGCGACCCCGTCGTCGAGCATGGTGGTCATGCCCGCCTGGATCGCCATCCTATCGATGCTCAGTCCGTCCGTTCGCTCCCCGATCAGTTCACGCAGTTCATTCGACAGCTCGAGCAGCTCGAACGCGCCGAGGCGACCGCGATATCCGGTTCCGGCGCAGCGCCCGCAGCCGCATGGCTCCTGAATGATTTCGCCAACCCGAAACCCGAGTGCGGCGAGCCGAGGATCCTCGGTGAAATCAGCCGTTGCAAGCGGCCGCGCCGTCTTGCAGCGCTCGCACAATTGCCGGACCAGACGCTGCGCGATCACGCCGCGCAACACCGAGCGGAGCAAATAGCCCTCGACCCCGAGGTCGAGCAGGCGTGGCACCGCAGCAGCCGCTGTCTCGGTGTGCAGCGTCGTCAGCACCAGATGTCCGGTCAGCGCTGCATGCACCGCGACATGGGCGGTCTCTGAATCTCTGACTTCGCCGACCATGATGACGTCAGGGTCCTGCCGGACGAAGGACCGCAAGGCAGTAGCAAAGGTCAGGCCGATCGCCGGTTTGATCTGGGACTGGTTGACGCCGGGGAGCTCGTATTCGACCGGGTCCTCGATCGTGAGAATCTTGCGGCCCGGTTCGTTGAGGATCGATAGGATCGTCGCCAGCGTCGTAGTCTTGCCGCTGCCGGTCGGTCCCGTGATTACGACCATGCCATGCGGCAGCTTGAGTAGCCGCCGCAGCTTGGCTTCGTCCGGCTGCGAAAATCCGAGTTTTTCTACCACCAGCAGGCCGCGATCCTTGGGCAGGATACGGATGACGGCGGCTTCGCCATGTTGCGTCGGCATGATCGCGACGCGGATATCGATGTCGGTACGGCCGGCCCGCAGCCGCGCCGCGCCGTCCTGCGGCAGGCGGCGCTCGGCGATGTTGAGATTGGCGATGATCTTGATGCGGGAGACTACCGCCTGCGGAAGCACGCCCGACAGCGCCGCAACCGGCCGCAGCAGGCCATCGATCCGCAGCCGGACCATGAGACCGGCGGCAAACGGCTCGATGTGGATGTCGCTGGCGCGAAGCTCGACGGCCTTCTCGATCAGATCGTTGACCGCGCGCACCACCGGTGCGCCGCTGGCGAGGTCGCGCAGGCTCTCAATATCGTCTTCGCGAGGCAGGGCCGCCGCCAGTTCAGTGGCCTCGGTCTCCTCGGCACTGGAGCTCTTGTTCAGCGCGATGGCGACGTCTTCCGACGACGCTACTTTGACCGTAATGCCGGCGCCGAGCACGATCTGCGCCGCCCGCTGCGTCGCCCGATCGGTCGGATCAGCTACCGCGAGCGTCGCGCTTCCATCGGAGGCTCTGCACGGATAGACCATCGTCTCGCGCAGAAAACGCTGCGAGAACGACCCGACCAGCGGTTCGGCCGCCATCATCTCCTGGAGCGCCAAGCGCCCCAGCCCGAAGAAGCGCGCGGCTTGGTCGGCGAATTCGGCAGGCGAGAGACTGGTGACCTCCCACAGCTTCAACTGCCTGTTGTCGGCGCCCTGCCTGCAGTCGACTGGCCCATGGATCGGCGCAAGATGATTATTCTGACGGAGATAGTCCACGAACCGAACGGACAAATCGTTCGCCATTCTTTATATCCCGCCACGCTATCCTGGATCAGTTCGCGCCGAGGCGCTGGTGCCGTTCGGCTCCGGTCAACTTGACGGTTATCGACCCGGACTGTGACAGCTGTGCGAAGTGACATCGCCGACCTCGCTCAAGAAAGTTTGAGGCGGAAACGCGCGGACGCTCCGGCCGCTGCACAAATTTTCGTGCGATGCGACACTCAGATGGCGAACGATCAATCAGGTGTCCAAATTTATTTCTGTCATGTTGGCTCGCTAAGAGTCCCTCGGGGTAGATTGTCGCAAGCAACCGAAAATATCAGCCAGCCAGAGCGAAGGGCCTTCATGCAACGCGTAGGCACAGTGGGCCGCTGCCCGACGATCCGTGGCGGCCTTGCAGCCATTTTTCTCTTGACCTCGCTCTTGTTGGCGTCCTGCAATTCCGCGACCGTCGGCGAGAGCGTGGACGCGTCCCAACTCGACGTCACCGACAAGGTGCGCTCGCTGGATCTGCTGCCGCGCCAGCCACAAGCGGTGAGCACGGTGGCGACAACGCCCGGCACCCAGGGCGGCGGCCTCCGCCCGGCGATGTATGAGGGAAGCGACCTGACGGCGGTGGCGGACGCACGGGTGCAGCCGACACCCAACGGCAATGGCTTCGACCTGAATTTCGAGAACACGCCGGTCGCGACCGTCGCGAAGGTCGTGCTCGGCGATATCCTGCATGTCGGATACACGATCGACCCGCGGGTGCAGGGCACGGTGAGCCTGGTTTCGGTCCGCCCGGTCCCGAAATCCGACATGGTCTTCGTGCTTGAAAACGCACTCCGGCTCAGCGGTGTGGTGCTGCTGCGCGATACGGCGGGCTACCGCCTGACGCCGCTCGGCGACGCCGTCGGCGGCGGCCGCGTCGATGCCGCGGCAGCCAATCCGGAGCCCGGATTCGGCATCTCGGTGGTTCCGCTGCAATATGTGTCGGCACAGACCCTGCTGAAGCTCACCGATAGCTTCGCCACCAGGGCCGGCGCGATCCGCGCCGACACGACCCGAAATTTGCTTTTGATCCAGGGCACGGGCGCCGAGCGCCGCGCAGCCGTGGACACCGTGCTGAGCTTCGACGTCGACTGGATGCGTGGCCAATCGGTTGGCATCTTCCCGATTTCGAGCGGCTCGCCCGCGCCCCTTATTGCCGAGTTGGAGAAGATCGTCGATTCCGGCGAGAACGGCCTCAGCCAGAACATCATCAAGTTCATGCCGATGGCACGCCTAAATGCGGTGCTGGTGGTGACCAAGAAGCCGGACCTGCTGCACACGGCGGCGACCTGGATAAAGCGCCTTGACCGCAACGACACCGCGCGCACCACGGTCCACGTCTACCGCGTCAAGTACGGTGATGCACGCCAGATCGCGCGGGTTCTGACTGACATGTTCCTCGGCGGATCGTCCGGCAATTTGCTCGACAGCGCCGACAGCCAACTCGCGCCCGGCTCCGGCACCTCGTCGACCTCAAGCGTCGCCGATCGTCTGTCGCTCAACAACGGGAACTCGAATTCGAGCATGGGGGGCTTCGCGTCGCGCGGAGCGCCGGCGACAGGCGCGACCGGCCAAGGGCTGAGTCAAGGATTTGGCGCTGGAGGGCAACCGAACAATTCCATCAATCAAGGTCAGGGCAACAATGCCGCGCTGGATGCCGGGCGCGGCTCCGGCGGCGGCGATGGCCAAGCCGTGATGCAGGACGTGCGCATTACACCCGACGTCGTGAACAACAACCTCTTGATCTATGCCGACCAGGCTAAGTACCGTATCATCGAAACGACGCTGCTGCAGATTGACGAGCCGCAGCTTCAGGTCGCCATCGACGCGACGATCGCCGAAGTCACTCTCAACAATACCCTGTCCTATGGTGTGCAGACCTATCTGACCAGCCAGAACCTAGGCCTGAAGCCGAACACCGGCTCGATCCTCGGCACCCAAGCCACTACAGCGCCCGCGACCACCACCGACGCGACCACCGGCGCCGTCTCGGTCGCGGGCTCGCTCACCAACGCTTTCATCAACCAGACCTTCCCGGGCTTCAATTTCCTGATCGGGTCCGCAACGCAGCCGAGCCTCATCCTGGATGCGCTGCATACCGTCACCAGCGTCAAGGTGCTCTCCAATCCCTCGCTGGTCGTGATCAACAACCAGGTCGCTACGCTGCAGGTCGGCGACGTCGTTCCGGTCTCGACAGGCAGCGCAACGGTGCTGACCACGAGCAACACCGTGGTCAACACCATCGACTATCGCAACACCGGCATCATCCTGAAGGTCTCGCCACGCGTGAGCGTGAACGGCACCGTACGGCTCGATATCGAGCAGGAGATCAGCAACGTTCCTCAAAGCGGGACGGTAAACCTGACGCCGACCGTGTCGGAGCGACGGGTCAAAAGCCAGATTGCGGTGGCCAATGGCCAAACCGTCCTGCTGGCTGGCCTGATCAGCGAGCAACAGAGCGGCAACCGCAATGCGCTTCCCGTGCTCGATCAAATTCCCGGCCTCGGCGACGCCTTCGGGCATCAGAGCAACGGCACCCAGCGCACCGAGCTGATCATCTTCATCCGCCCGCAAATCATCCGCAGCGGTTCTGACGCCCAAGTTGTTGCCGAGGAGCTTCGATCAAAATTGCGCGGCACCATCGCCACGACATCGACCAATGCGGCCATCACCACCAGCTTCCACTGAGCCGAACCGCGCACAGATCCGCGTGCTTGCGACGCGGACGCTTCTCTGCGCCTTGTTTGCCGTTGCGCTGTTGGCGACGTCGATGTCCATCGCGCGTGCCGATAGTGTCTCGCGTGGATCCGCCGCTTTCCATCGAGGCGATTATGCCCGCGCGTTTCAGGAACTCTCCCCGCCGGCCGAACGCGGCAACGCGGGCGCTCTCGGCCTGCTCGGCTTCATGTACGAGCATGGCTTCGGCGTCCCCCAAGCCTACGCCGCCGCCGCTGATCTCTACTATCGGGGGGCGGCGCGAGGAGACCCCTTCGCACAAGCCATGCTCGGCCTGATGTACGACAAGGGTCACGGCGTTTCCAAGGATTTTGTACTCGCCTACAAATGGCTCAACTTGGCGGCGTCCCACACGGGCGGGCGAGAGCGAAACACTTATGCCAGGCTCCGGAATGCGGTGGCGTCGAAGCTGTCCGGCAACGAGATCGTCGCCGGCCAGTATCTTGCGTTGAGCTGGGTACTTGCCCCGCCCGTGCCAGAGCTACACCCGACCAACCGATAGCGGCCTCCCCGGAGCCACCGTGTTCGTGGACAATCCCGGCAGCCACAACAGCAAAGTGGTGCACCAGCTCATCCGCTCCGCCGGAGCCAAGCGGTTCTTCCTGCCCAAAATACTGACCCGACCTGACTCCGATCGAACAGGTCTTTGTCAAGCTCAAACATCTGCTCCGCAAGGCTGCCGCACCAACCATCAATGCGGCCTGCGCTGCTGTCGGCAGGCTCCTTTACGCCTTCGCGCTCGAAGAATGCCACTATCGCAAAAAACACAGCTGTCGAAGCTAAATGCCATCAGCTTTACCGCAATCGCTACTCGTCAGCATCCAAGCGCATTCCATGAGGCCGCCACGTCTTACGATCACGTGCGGCAGCGTTTGAAAGCACGCCACTGCCGGACATCACGCGATGGATCCGCCATGGGCGGCATAGGGGGTGTTCCGAACAGAGCATGGGCGAAGGAGACCCCGGTCATCCGCGATTGCGCGGGCTTCCTCGTAACCAGTACTGATGTCCAGCAAGACCGCGGTTGGCGGAAGGCCTGGCCGTTGAAGCGTCAGCCCCTACCATCTGGAGACCAGCGTCCCTAGCTCATTCGCGGCCGGAGACGTCAGGCACAATTCGGTGAAGCGCGTCGCGAACGACGTAGGGAGAGGCGGGATGGCGGTCAATTTCGTGCGTCGCAAGGAGGCATCGTTTCCAAGACACACGCGTGGTTCGGGGCCGCGCGCTGGCCCCAGCTTGATCGACTTGCATCTAGAACTGGGATCGCACGGATAGCCCGCATCAAAAGAGTTGACGAGGTCCGCTTGTCGCTCTCACGCCTCGCAGCGAAGTTCATTTAAACTTTGGATTTCGCAACACCTGGGCGCCTCCTAACGCACTGAGGCCTCCCCGTATCGTATTCTGGCCCTTAGCCCCAAAGGACGGCCAGGCCATCGCAACGTCGCCGCTCGGGCATAGATCGGACATGAGAGGGTTCGTCTAGAATCGCCAGTTGTGACCGAGCGACGTCACTGCTCCGGTACCCCAGCCAAGCTCAGCCCCTCATACATTGCGCGCGTCCGGCGAGGTAGATTGGGCTGTCGCTGGGCAAGTGGGAGCGCACGCGGCGTATGGAGACACTTGGACTGAGGGCAAGTGCCGCCCCCGCTGCTCGCCTCGCCTCCTCGACAGCACCGAGCCGTGCCAACGCAGCACCCAGCCAAAAATGCGCCAGGGGATAATTTCGATTGGCCTGAATGCTACGGCGCAACCAAACTACCGCCTCTCCATATGCGCCAAGGTGAAACTTGGCCATTCCGACGATCATCAGCCAAATATAGGAACGGGTATCGCCAGGAGACAAACGAAGTGCCTCCTGCACATCGGCTTCGGTCTCCACTGCACGGCCGATGTAAACCTCGGCGAGACCGATCCAAGCGTGAGCATGGGCCACGTTGCGATCCAAAGCCAAGGCCCGTTCGCATTCAGCAATACCCTGAGGCACTCGGTTCGTAAGAACTTGAACGACGCCCAATCGCAAGTGCGCCAGCGCATGCTGAGGAGCCAGCGACAGAACCTCGTTTATAGTCGCCTCGGCCATCGCGAGGCGCGGAGCAGGGTCGTCAGTTAACAATGCGGCGACGGCTGCTTCATCCAGACCTGCGCGGCCCACCAGCGCTTCGATGCAGCCCGGGTCCACCCCCAAAGCGCCTTCGAAAAAGTTGCGCGCTTGCGTCAGGTGTTCTGGGGTAGTTCCTCTGTTCGCGATAGGACACATTGAAAATAAAGATCCATTGCGTCCGGATTTACGGAGCGCTGGGCTCGCCGCGCCTCTGCCGCAATGAGCTCAGCATTTAGTTCACTAGCCAGCCGAGCGACGATCTCGTCCTGCATATCGAACAGATCAGCAACCGGTTTATCAAACCGTTCGGCCCAAAGGTGACTGCCACTTTCACTATCGACAAGTTGAGCGTTCGCTCGAAGCCGATTGCCACTTCGCTGGACAGATCCTTGAAGCAGGTAGCGCACGTTCAATTCTCGCCCGATTTTCTTTAGGTTGATCGTTGCGCGTTTGTATGTAAATGCGGTGTGTCGGCCGATTACAAATGCACCGGATATGCGCGACATGTCCGTGGTCAGGGCCTCTGTGACGCCATCCATAAAATAGTCTTGCTCCAGACCGCCCCCGAGGTTGGCAAAAGGCAACACAACAATGGAAAGACGAGGTGGTGAGGATGACCGCAGGGTTGCCCGCTGTGTCCGCGACGACGAGGTCAAATGATCCCAGATTACAGCGTAGGATCGCACTGCGCGATCAATATTCTTGAGAGCTCGCTCGCCTAGAAGAACTCATCGCCATCAATTATGATCCTGCATGCGCATTTCGTCGACAGGTCGGCGGCCGCGGACTGCCGGCCGGCGCTTGCCGCCTCGGTCGCGGGATTTTGGCAGGTTCGAGCGATTGAGCGCCGAGTGTTCGCCACGGGCAAGTTTAGGCGATGAGCAAGCGCGAACTCAGGGAGATCGCCTGGCTGGATACGTGTCTAGTCGAAGCCACTCTTATCGTTCAGCTGGCTGTGCTTCGCTAAGTGATATCGAGCGGTCTCAGTCAGTAGTCGCAGCGTTTGCACTTAAGCGCGTCAACACATCCGGGGAGGTGGCTTTGGACCCTAAGCTCCCCTGCCGTTCTGTTTTCCGATCACGCAGCGCCAGCCCGCCAGGCGCTCTGCCGGATGCAACTTCATCCACTCGGCAAGCTGCGGCGCGCCCATGAGGCAGGACTGCATCGAGACGTCCACGAAGTCCGAGGTGGTGACGGTCTGCTCGTGGCAATTTGGCGGAGAGGAGAGATTGCAGAGCACAGCGATGATCGTGATCACGAGTGGAGCGCCCCCTTGCTGCGATGGGCATTTGCCCGGATGATCTTGATGGCCTTGGCCACTGTGCGCGGATTTAGGCCTAGCGCGTGGATCACTTCCTTCTTCTTGCAACCGAGATTGCACTCGAGGTAGCCGCGCACCCGCTCGACATTGAATGCCTCTAGCTCCTTGGACCCGGGGCGCAGGTTCAGTGCTTCGATGGTGCAGAATTCGAGGATCATACTTGAAGCTGCCCACCCGGTTATGCACGCCATTCGCGTTTGCTTGCAGCCGATTGGGCCAATGCTTTGACCGCATCATCATCCGATGCTTTCTCAACTCGCCGCTCGTAGCCGTCCGCGAGGGCCTTAAGCTGACCTGCAATCGCTGAGTCGGTCATCGTTTGGGCTGCGCGGAACAAAGACCGTGCGGTCTCTAAATATGCCTTGGGTCGCTGTGAGATCTCGATCATCACAAAACCTCGCGCGGTTCTCTGGCAGCTGATTGAAGGTGATTCGAAGCCAGCCTACCCAATTGCGATCACTTTCCCTGCGAGCTCTGCAGCGATCGACGCACTTCTTGGAACAAAGAGGCGTTCGCCACGAGTGGTGCCGGACGAGGCCGAACTTGCCACCACAAACTGCGCATCGCGCGGGACTGTCCGGTCTAAGATCTTCGGAGCAGTTGGGCATTGTAATCTCCTCTTGGCTTCATCAAGCCGTTCGCCGATCATCCTTTTCACAATCGCACTTCAACAGCTGGTGCGATTTTCTAACCCATGCAGCCTAGAACGATCGCGATCAGCAACTCAATTGCACGTAGGTAAACCTTCAGGCACCCAAAGGGAGGCGCAGAACAATACGAAGGTTTATTGCGCTCGCGCTTGAAGACAACCACTTACGCACGGGTCAACAGCCGCAATTCGGATCGCCAAAAACCATCTCCGATCCTCACCGGACTCTACATACTGCCTTGCCATACCGTGTGCCGGCGCGCATCCGGTCGATGAGATAGCCGTCCGAAATGGAAGCAAGGAGAACGTAGCGGATCGAAAGCTCCAAAGGCCGACGTTTCGCTACAAGCACGGGCTTCGGCGAGAGCGTATCCTATCCACCATGATGATGATGTCGAGCGGCTCCATGCAGCACAAGCCCGTGCACGAGCACATTGCTGAAGACCGTAAGGAATGCACATGTAAGCCCGTAATCACTACACCACGGAGGACATGAGCGGCTATCAAAACAACAATTACATAGGGGGATGCTACCGCAAACTGCAGGGACGTCAGCGTGTCGATGAAGAAAATGCCCGCCGCGAGCGTGGCCGCCACGGCAAGGGGACGAAGCTGCCGCGGAAGTCGCCAACGTACCGCGAGCAAAGCGACACTTCGGGGCCTGATACCGATTCACTAGTCCAAGCCTACCTAAGTATCGTCGCTTCATACCTGCGCGAGATGGCGTCGACCCAGTGCTTGGTGTTACCGCTACATCCAGCGTGGAAGGCAACGGAACCGGCCTGCGAGCCGGCAGTTGCGGGACAAGGCCGGCGGCGTAGCGCCCGCCGGTTCTTTCTGCCGATCTAGGGGCGCTTTGCCGCTCAACGAACGCTTGCTGTACAGTTATACAGAGAGTACGCCATGAGAAACATCGCCGATCTCGTGATGCGATTCTGGCAGGGAAGCCAGCCCGCGTCCGATTCTCAGGTGACGGCTATGGCTGAAAGCCAAGATCAATCCAGCATGGCTGAGTTTGTCCGAATTTTACAAGCCTACGATCAAGCCGGGTAGGCAAGAATTATGGGCTATGGCCACTTCGATGGCGATGCCTCGGTCCGGCGATCGGAAGTCGCCTCGGGCGGCTTGCTCGGGTGCAGACCAATCTCCCACTGGTCGCGCGTCGGCACCACCGAATTCGACTGGCCTCGGTCCACATTGACCCAACGCGCGCACGCCTATCTCAAGTCAACCGAAGCCGTCGCCGCCACCTGCCCGAATGATGCCAAGGCGCAGATCGCCGACATTGCGCCGCTGGCGTCGCAGACGATGGCGACTCGCAGTGCCAAAGGCGGACCAAAATGTCACCTTCGACGACCGACAAGATCGCGCTCTTCATCGATGGAGCCAATCTCTACGCGACGGCGAAAACTCTGGGCTTCAACATCGATTACAAGCGCCTGCTGAAGGAGTTTCAGAGCCGCGGGACGCTGCTTAGGGCGTTCTACTACACCGCGATCATTGAGGATCAGGAGTACTCCTCGATCCGACCGCTGATCGACTGGCTCGACTACAACGGCTACAGCGTCGTGACCAAGGCGACCAAGGAGTTCATCGACGCCTCCGGCCGCCGCAAGGTCAAGGCCAACATGGACATCGAGCTCGCCGTGAACGCCATGGAGTTCGCCGAGCACATCGACCAGATGGTGCTGTTCTCGGGTGACGGCGACTTCCGCTCCCTGCTCGAGGCCGTTCAGCGCCGCGGCGTGCGGGTCACCGTGATTTCGACGATCGCGAGCCAGCCGCCGATGATCGCCGACGAGCTGCGCCGCCAAGCCGACGTCTTCACCGACCTTGTCGAGCTGCAGTCCAAGCTCGGCCGCGACCCGTCCGAACGCCCCGCCCCGCGCGATCGTGATGCGCGTGGACACACGCCCAACTTCTCGCAACAGCCGAAGGGAGACGACTCCCCCGAGTGACCGCTCCCTTTCCTTGTGGGGCCGCGCCGCCAGAACCGACAGCCGGTTTATTTGAGGCCATCAAGCCGTTTGATGCAACCGCGTCCTTGCACTTCCATGCGCCGCCCACTCAGCCGCTAAGCGAACAACAAGGATCGAGAATATTAATGATCAAGAACTTCTTTGCCGAGCTTTTCCGCACATGCCCATACTTCTCCGGGCGGAGCTCTGAAGGCTACTGCGAGAACATCAGGCTGAGTTCCTATTCCGTGCGAGGTGAACACGTGTCGCCGGCGCAACAGTGTCAATCGGCGCCGAACTCGGCCCGTTGAAGTAACGGCGGCAATTCCTTGCCGCAGCTGACCTAATCTGCGTTGAGGTGGGGTCCCGATCGGCGCCGATCGTGACCCCACCCCAACCTGGCTTTTTTTATTTTGTTCAGACGGATACTGCCGGTACTTCAAGCGACGTGACCCCGGCGCCGATTCACAGTCAAGGGGCTAGAGGCTGTTTAATAGTCGTACTTCGAAGTCACACGAGTTAGTGGAAGATCGAATGTCCGCATCGGGTGGTCATGAGCGCCCTTCGGAGTGTCGGTCGGCTGCTTCCGGTCTACCCCTGTGAGCCGACCACCCGGGACGCTGCCTAGACTTCGCATTCGGGCCAATAGCCGACATAGAAAAATGGGTCGTGCATGCGAGCCCAAGGCAAGGCTTGCGGCCTGCCTAGCACATCAATGCTGCACGACTGCGTTACTCTGGAAGCCCAGCTGTTCGCAATCCTTTTTCATATCGGTGCACATGTTCGACGTGGCGGTAAGGTCCAAGTACGCTTTTCAACTTAGAAATACACAGCGTTGGGTTGAGGTTTTGGAGCCGTATTACTAACTTCCTCGCTTGCTCCTCATGACCGGCCATCGCGTTGCTCGCCGCGGCGATTCGTAGTCCTGCCTGATAATCTGGAGTTTCGCGAAGGGCACCCACCGCCAACGATGCCGCCTGCTCGTATCGGTCTAAGAAGAAGTACGCATGCGCTATTCCGATCCGCATCCGTACCGCCCACGGGTCCAATGGGCTCAGTCGCAAAGCTCTTGTGAACCGCTGGACCGCTTCCTCGGGCTCTCCGAGCCACAACTTTGTCCAGCCACCCCAATTTAGGGCTTCAATCACGTTCGGGTTCAGCGCGAGCGACCTGTCGATCAGCGCGGAGCCTCCATCAAGATCGCGAACGACATGACTGAGGGTCCATCCACATTCAGCGAGCACATTTGCATCGTGCTTTCCGAGTTCGACGGCCCGATGCGCGAGTCTTGAGGCATCAGCAATTTCGTCCTCGGTCTCTGCAAGCCATCCGTTCGTTTTTGCAAAGGCGTAACAACTGGCAGCTCGGGCGTAGGCAGATGCATATTCTGGATCTAGTTCGATAGCCCTCTTGAACAGTCGGAGAGCCTCCCTATTAGCTTCTCGGTCCGCAAGCTTCTGATATAACTTGGCCTGACCGCGCAAGAAGAGACTGTACGCATCAAGATTGTCTGTAGGCTTTCGCGTGGCGCGTTCTATTTCAGCCCTCTCCATGGCCGGCACGATCGCTCCTACCACATTTTCGGTCATCCGGTCCTGTAGATCGAAGATGTCGGCTAAATCACCTTCGAAACGGTCAGCCCAGTGATGCGCTCCTGTTCCAGTGTCGATCAGCTGTCCCGTTATACGTACCCGATTTGCCGACTTGCGAACGCTGCCTTCCAACACGTACCGCACACCCAGTTCATGCCCGACTTGCTTGATGTCGATGAGTTTGCCCTTGTATACAAATGAGGAGTTTCGCGCGATAACAAAAAGGGATTTGAATTGCGAAAGCGCAGTGATGATGTCTTCGACCATACCGTCGGCGAAATACTCCTGCTCAGGATCGCCGCTCATGTTTTGGAACGGCAGCACCGCGATGGAGGGCCGATCGGGCAAGGCGAGTGGTTTGGTGGCCTCTGCCTGAGGTTTGACTCTCGCGGCCGCTGGCCCCGCCGTGGTCCGCACCGCATAAAGCCGCACCGGTCTCTCGATGTTCTTTAGACTGCGCTCGCCGAGGTCGTCGAAAGCGAACGCAGTTTTCCCGCAAACCTGCTCATAGGCGTTGCCGGAAAGATAGACACAGCCCGGTTCGCATTCGTTTTCAACGCGCGCGGCGATGTTGACGCCATCGCCGAAGATGTCGTCACCATCAATGATGATGTCGCCGATATTGATGCCGATTCTGAAAATGATTGATGGGGTGAAGCTTCCGTTTCGTTGGGCCATCTTCGCCTGCACGACCATCGCGCAGGTGACCGCATCTACCGCACTGGCGAACTCCACCAGCATCCCGTCACCCGTGGTTTTAACGGTCCGTCCCTTGTGGTTAAGAATAGCGGGATCAACCACTTCGCGGCGGTGGGCTTTCAGCGCTTCCAATGTACCAAGTTCGTTCTCGCCCATCAGGCGGCTGTAGCCCGCCACGTCGGCTGCTAAAACAGCTGCGAGTCGCCGCTCGACACGTCCACTCGTCACACGAAGCTCCCGCCTGACCTGGTCTCAAGCCAACTTCTATCAAATCACGGGATGACCACGGCCACCAGCCCGCCAATGGGTTCCGAACCTGGCGCATGTACGAAATGGGTCCACCAGCAGCGCTCGCCCGGATGCGCACGGCAGGTCGGGTGTGGGCCTTGGCTGTGTGAAAAAGCAGGACGCTTGGCGGCGATAGAACAAGCCTAGCCCGGTTTCGATCTTTCGCGTTTTCACACATGGGGTAATTCTGGGCTCGGAGCCATACTCAGGCTCTGGGAATCAGCTCTCCAGGACTCGACGAGGCCTACCCCAGGGCCTTGCAATGATGGAGAGAGGCAGTGGAGCACTATGTCGGATTAGACGTGTCACTGAAACTGACTTCGATCTGCATCGTCGATCGGACAGGAAAGGTCGAGCGCGAAGGGGTGGTTACGTCTGACCCGGAGGCGATCGCGACGTACATCAAATTGCACACGTCACACGTCGTTCGGATTGGACTCGAGACCGGAGCAACGTCGACATGGCTGTGGACCGAGCTGAATAAGATCGGGTTACCCGTTATCTGCATTGACGCCAGGCATGCGAAGGCGGTTCTGAAGATGCAGATCAACAAGAGCGACCGAAATGACGCTGCTGGCATTGCGCGCATCATGCAATGTGGTTGGTACAAGGAGGTTTGCGTCAAGGATCTCGACAGTCATGCGACCAAAGCCCTTCTTGTCAGTCGAGCTCTGCTCGTCAAGATCAAGCGGGATATCGAAAATCAAATCCGGGGGCTCCTCAAGAATCTTGGGCTCGTCATCGGACGAGCAAAGATGAATGTGTTTGCTGTGCGCGCCGCGCAGTTGGCCGAGGAACGGTCAGAGCTTTTTGCCGCGGTCGATCCATTGCTGAAGGCACGCGAAGCCGTCGAGCAACAGATTGCGGACCCTGACCGCAAGGTGCTGCGGCTGGCTCGCAACAATGCTCAGGTGCGACGGTTCATGACGGCTCCTGGCGTCGGCCCGGTCACGGCCCTTTGCTTTCTTGCGACGATCGATGACCCCGCTCGCTTCAAGAGGTCACGAAGCGTCGGAGCCTACGCAGGGCTAACGACTCGCCGATACGCATCCGGGGAGATTGACTGGACGGGCCGAATCTCGAAATGCGGCGATAAGATGCTGCGAAGTTACCTCTACGAGGCGGCCAATGTGCTGCTGACACGCGTAGCAAAATGGTCAGCACTCAAAGCGTGGGGTATTCGGCTTGCGAAACGAAGTGGCCTACGCAAAGCCAAGGTTGCGGTTGCCCGAAAACTTGCTGTCATTCTGCATCGGATGTGGATCGATGGCACCGAATTTAAATGGTCATCAAGGGATGCTGCTGATCAGCCTGCATGAAGGATAACGAGTTCCCGCCGAACAGCGGGAGCGAACGTCCCTGCCGGGACGCTGGCGTTTGTGAGATCGCCCCTGGCTTTGCGGTGCTCGAAAGGGCAAAGCGCGCTTCACACATTGATCCGCTAACGTCATCTTACGCCATCATGCGGAGGGCGCGCCCCTACCGCGGAGAGAACCATGGACCCGGCAAGGATGTTCAAGGAGAGCTTGACCTCACTCCCGGAATTAGAGAACAGCCAGGGTCAATCGCGGCGGTTTAGTGCTCCTGCGATGACTTCCGGTCAGCCCCGATGAGCGGATTCTTAAGTGCCCATCGCAAGGTCTCAAACGGGCCAGTAGCGGAAGTCGCGTGCTAGTCGATCACCTCATCGGCGCGAGCAAGGAGTGTTGGCGCGATTGTCACGCCAAGTGATTTTGCGGTTTTGACATTTATGACAAGTTCGTATGTCGTGGGCGTCATCACCGGCAAATCCTGTGGCCGGGCTCCTTTTAGGATTTTCCCAGCGTGAGTGCCAAGCTGACGGAAGGATAGCGGAAAGTTCGGACCATAGCTTAGCAGACCACCGAGTTCGGCAAAATTACGCGTGGGGTAAGTTGTGACGATGCGGTACTGATTAGCTAAGGAAACGATCTGAGCGCGGCTGTTTTGGAAGAATGCCTCAAACCAAATGGTCAAACCAACAATTTGTTTCTGTCTTATGTCCTCGAAAGCGGATGCAATCTCGGCCACGCTGCTGGCGTTTACAAACAGAAGCTCCCGCCCCAGTTTTTGCGCAGTTTCAAGTGCGATCCTCCTTTCAAACTCAAGAATTTTCTTATTGACCGCGGGATTGAGCAGCTCAGCAAGGGGAAATGGTCCGGGCACCAGCTCATTGAGCATTTCCAATCGTTTTACGGTCAACGATTCCGGCGCAACATCTATCCCGGTTACATTTGCGCCGGGTCGGTTGTAGCTTGCGACGAGTCCGATTTCGATCGGATTGGCGCCAATAAGGAACACGATCGGAATGGTCGAGGTCGCACGCTTCGCCGCGAGAGCGGGAACGGCATTTGGCCCAGTGACGATTATGTCGACTTGCTGCGCAACGAGGTCATCCGCAAGCGCCTGCACGCGCTCATATTGCCCTTCCGCGTGTCGATATACGATCGTCACATTCTGATTTTCGATGAACCCAACTTCGGCGAGGCCCTGCAAGAAGGCCGCCCGAAAGGGAGTTTCGGCGTCTTTCGATATGGGGCTGAGGTAGCCGATGATAGGCTTCCGCGCCGGTTGCCCACGTGTGGCAAGTGGCAACAAACCCGCCGCGGCGCCAATGAAACCTATGAATTCCCGCCGTCTCATGCACGCCTCCACGGTTCAGGATACCGCAATTTAGCGGACCAAGCTCAACGCTTGGAAGAAAATGGGGGCGCGTCGAACGAAAACTTGGTGGGTCGCCGATGTCCGAAGTGGGTCAAAACCAGCGGTGGCCGCCAAGTGGGATCGGCGTCCGGTTTGCCCCAGACAGCCGACAATGACACGCGCTCAATTGGCCTTTCGGCTAAGGGAGGGTGTTAGGCCCAACCGCAGAGTCTGGAACGCATGAGTGCACGGCACTTCGTACCGCCTTTCCTACCGCGAGGCATAGGCCTGCCTCCTGCGGGCGGGAAGCTGAGATAAATCGCTGGCGCCGTGCCTTGAGCCAAGCCAATCGGCCCCGCGCCTTGGGTCCGCGCCTATCCGAAGCGCGAGGCCGAACGTCTGCCTGCACCGAGCTGACAGCCGCATGAATGTGGATACTGCTCGGTATCCTGCCAGTCCGAAATGTCTGGCCGGGGGTCGTGGGCCCTCAGCGACGAATGCCAATGTTTAACGCCTGCCTGCAGCACCGCGAGCGTTCCCTCACATCAGCTGATGCCGTGTTCGCGCTCGTACCGCCTGGTATTGCGGCCGCCGATCCAGAGGTACAACGCCGCAATGACGAAAGCAGCAGAAATGGTCTGGAGGAGAGTCAGGCTCACAGATAGAAGTGGCGATCCCGTCTTTCGCCAATTATAAAGATACGACCAAACAACACAGCCGCAGTAAAGAATCGCAGCTGCCGCATAAAGAGTGGTGTCGGTTACTTGGTGCCCTCGACGCTCTGCTTCAGTAGAGAACACGAACATGATCAGACAGATCAGCAGCGCCAGTACGCCGCCGATGAGACCAACATAGGTCGATGGAAGAAACCAAAACCTGACGCCCATCAGGTGAACTGATCGGATCGTTGTAAAAATCCAACAAAATGCCGAGAGCGGGACAATCAGCACGCCGATGGCGTTGATCCAAGCGGAGTTCTGAGTTTCGACGACAAGGTAACAGACCAAGCCTGAGAGAGGGATGGATACTAAGCATAAAGCCGGCAGAAACGGAAAGCGTTCTTGCGAGAATGTCTCGTTTGGCAAAGGAAGGACCCTCCGTTGGTTTTGAGCCAGTAGAGGGTCCGGTTTGAGACGTGTTCGGACAACAGCAAGATTGAGCGTTGCTATGATCCCTTGCCAGCCTTCTTGTCCTTCGCAGTCTTGAAGTTCGAGCGCACTGCATTGGCACATGCCGAGAGTGCATCGTCCAGACCGCCAGCGACCGGGAGCGTTTTGATCTGCTCCAACTGCTCGACCAAATCATCCCAGGCGGCATTCCCGGTGCCGATAGCCTTTAGGGTGCTCTTTCCCTTCTCCAGTTCCAGTGGCTGCTTTCCATAGCGCAGTTGGAAGAAAACCCCACCATTCGCGTCAACCCAGAACTGCTCCCGAGAGATCCGCTTCCCCTCACGAAAGAGGCCGATTTTTGTGATCTGCTGATCAATGCTCGACGTGAACTTATTGCGCCGCTGAAGGACCGGAGTGTTGGCGGTCGGCTTCTGAATGGAAACCAGAGAGATCGTAGCTCGTGCCATGATGGGCTCCTCGTTGTTGATGGAGCCGCCGTCTCCTGATTTGGGCACTTGGGCAACAGTAATATAGGAGCGAATTCCTGAAGTCGGCTATCTGCTTGGTAAGTGCGCGATTTCTACTATCGTACGGAGGTCGCGATATGGGTCGAATTGCTTCCGATGTCAGCTTTGCGTGCCTAATCATGACGGATCTTGGCCGCGGTGGGCATTCCAGCTTGTGACCCACGCTGGCATTTTGACCTGTTCGGTGCCGATCTATCGTGATTTGATGGTCCAACTCCGAAAGATGGGAAACACATCATGCTGACCCTGTATTTTTCTCCTGGCGCTTGCTCGATGGCGGCCCACGTCGTGCTGCAAGAAAGCGGTGAGGAATACAAATCGCAACGGGTCAATTTCGCTGACGCAGAGCAACACTCCGAAGCGTACCTCAAGATTAATCCGCAAGGCCGAGTGCCTGCGCTGATCCTAGATGATGGAGAGCCTCTAGCCGAAAACACCGCGATCCTTCCATATCTGGGAAAGCGCTTTGGACTTTGGCCGACCGATCCAATCACGGAAGCGAGAGTGTTATCGCTGATCGGCTTCTTGGCCACAAATGTTCATCCTTCCGTAGCTCATATGTGGCGTCCAGGCCGTTACGCTGCCGACCCTAATGTGCATCCTCAGATACAAGAGAGGGGCCGCGAGACCTTTGACGGATACCTCCAACAGATCGACAGGAAGCTCGCTGGGCGTAACTGGTTTTCGGACCAATACTCGGTGGCCGATCCCTACCTATTCGTTTTCTATCCATGGGGGCTACGCAGAGGCTATCCCATGCAAGAGCTAAAGAACTTCACGGCCTTCAAGGATCGGATGCTGGACCGGCCTGCCGTACAGCACATTCTGGCGAAAGAAAAAATCACTCTATGAGTGACCGTGCCGCCTAGTTGACGTCCGCTGTTGGCCGTAGGCGAGGTGGAGGCGGCGTTCAGCACGACCTCAGTCGGTATCAGACCGGACATCGCGGGCACCCGGCCAAACCGGCGCTTCTGACCCTTAGCGAGAGAAACTCAATCTTGCATCTACCGAAGAGGCGGCCCCACGACTTGCATGTGGTGCCTTGCCATCAGCTTCTGGTTCGTATCGGCATCCACGCCTTGCCGATCCGCGAACATCATTTCGAACCCACCTGGCGCTACACCGAACAGCAATACACCGGGCTCCGTGCCGATGTTCTGGGAAGTGTGCGGAGTAATGCGCGGAATGAAGACAAAGGCTCCGGCAGGCGCACTCACAATGCGTTCGCCCAGCTTGAAGTTGAATTGTCCGCTCACAACGTAACAAAACTCAGCTTCCATTTCGTGCAGGTGCGTAGGGGGACCGCTCTTGGGTGCGATGGTTTGACGAAAGAACCCGAGCACACCTCCAGTTCTAGCAGCCGTCGCCAATAGCTCCGTGAAATCTCCCTCTCGGCCTTGCTGTCCGCTGTAGCGGGTTGCTTCGCCGGGCAAGACGATGAAAGCTTCCTCGCCCGCGGAGACCTGGCTTGAGGTGCAAGGCAACGCGACAACAACGGCGACAAGTGAGCAAAGAATTCCAAAACATGTCTTCAGGACTTTGGCGTGCATAACAACCTCCGCCTAGCTATGTGACGGGTGCGAGCGAGATCAGAACGCTCGCTTGTAGCGTGCAAGTATACATCTACCTCCGCGTGGAGGCCGCCCTTCGGCTCTTCGGGCTTCGTCTTGCCGTCAGACAGCCATTCGGATTCTGCCTGCTCCCAGCCCAGTCTACGGCCCTCTGCGATTCCCTCTACAATCATCCTAACGAGGGTTCCAGCTTCATCGCCTGAGAGACGCCTGACCAGCGTCCATGAGCTTAGGATTCGGCGAGCGCGCACTAACTCCGTTTCAAGATTGACGATCGATTTGACTGGCATTTGGCTAGTCTCCAATCACGCACAGGTTATCATGGACTGAACGGCGCAAGATATGCATTTAGCGCGCCGAAAAGATGAATTTCCCTATGCCGTTTGCATTCCACGCGCGCACAAAGTTCAAGTACCCTGGGCAAATCGAAGTGCATGGAGGCGTAAGCCCAGTTGTCGGCTCGTGGCCCGTACCTGACCATCGCTACGCCAAGCAACAGTGCCGCAGCTTTTGCTGAAAACATCTCTTTGCCTCCGCGATGCTCACCCCATCCGCTGACTTGTTGCGGATAGGGCTGGCACCTGGAAAACAAGACATCGCTTACAGATGCGACTCGGCGGCGAGCGCGACAGCCACAATCGTCCGATGCTTCATCATGTGAAGACACTCGTCCCCGATGCTTACAGCACTCGGAAAGCCATGCCGATGCCGTACCAGAACGATGCTGAGAGGACTTTCAACATGCTCAACCAAAAGCGGGTATGTTGCCTCGGCTTACTTTAGCTTGTAGGTGCCGGTCTGATGATTGCAGTCCTGAAACGTTCCGGCTTTCACGATCGGAAAAGGCCCCAAGGGGTGGACTACGCCGCTCGCCTTCATGCCCTCGTATTTTCCGGTGCCTGCAACATTTTCTCGGGTGAGACTTCCGTCACTTGCGAGCGAAAAGTGCGCCAGGCGTTTGTCCCCGTCGACATCTACTGTCTCGCACACAGTGGAGGCCGTAAATTTTCCATCAAGCGAGGCATTCATGCCAACACATCGGAAAGTGTTCTTGTCAAACATACCTTCGGGAGGATTGCTGCGGGTAGTACCGGTCATTTCAAAACTGGACGCGGTGTGGGTTTTTGAGAACGTAATCACGTTGTTCGCTCCGGACCAGCAGGCCGTGTAATCGTAACTGCCTTCCTTCGGCGGATCTGCTGCTAATGCCGAACCGCTAGGTGCAATCCCTAGGATTGCGATGAAACAGAAGAGCTCCAGTGTCTGGCCCATATGCTCGTCTCCATCAACGAGGGGTTGTACGGAATACTTGATAAACCTTCTATCAGATCAATCAACCAGCACACCTTACCCTTGTGACCTCGCTTGAGATCATTTCTGCTCTTTGACCCATTTCCGACATCGCCAGTGTTAGGATGCTAGAATGACCGATGAACCTGTCCGGGTTGCTCACGATAGTGCCTTTCCACCGTTTGCCGAGGTCAAGGACGGCAAATCAGAAGGACTGGCGGTGGATATTTTTCGCGCTGTCGCCGCGCGGGCGGGCGTCGACGTGAAATTCGTGCCCGTATCTTTCGAGCAGAGACAGCTCACTTTGGCGGACGGGCGCGCTGACGCGTACTTCCCTCTCTCGATCACCCCGGAACGCCTGCAATTATTTGATTTCAGCGACGTATTGGTTGTCTCGGGCGCCTCTCTGTTTGTGCGTGCCTCTGATGTCCCTCCCAAAAACCTCGCCGCTCTGGCTGACAAGGTCGTGGTAACGCCGCGAACCGGCCCAGTCGCGCCATTCATTCAGAAGACAGCGCCAGCAATAAAGTTGGTGGTCACCACTGATTACGAAGAAAGTTTGACCCGTCTTGTTCGTGGCGAGGCTGCTGCTGCGGCGCTTAGCTATCATGTGGGCTCACGCATTGCCGATGGGCTCTATCCAGGCCAGGTCCTCGGTTCACCTCACATGTTTCTGGAGCTGCCGTTCGCAGTTGCCGTGCCAAAAGGTAAGCGAGCTAAACTGCTCGCGCGTCTGAACGCTGGAATTGCTTCGATACACGCAGACGGTACATGGCATCAGATCAACGAGCACTGGCGAGCGGAATAGCATCCATGTGAATGTCAGCTCATGGCCCCAAACCGGAAGTCGGCCCGTCCCAATGTTGCATCTAGTCGTGTTCGCCTGCGCTCCAATCCCCGTTGGTAGCAGGCTTCAGGTGTTCATCCGGCGGAGCGGATGCCTCGCGGGTCGATACCTCGACTCGACGCGACATAGTCGATCTCGCCGCGCGTGGTGCGATGTCCATTAGCTCCCTATCACTAAGATTGCACAAGGCGGTTCGTAACCTTTGGCGTCGGCGCCGTTCCTTAAACGCACCCCTATATTTCTTGAATAGGGTGAGGAAGCTTAAGGTCGATCCGGCGATCTGTCGTGATAGGATTTCGCTATAAGTCGCGCTCATCGCGGCATCTCCTTGGTGTTTTTAGCCAGACGATGATGCCAAGGCATGAGAGGTTAAGCTTGACGTTCCGCTTACTTTTTCCTTACTGGCAGCTTATCCTTAGGCTCGGCACTGAACCTGTGACCGGCGGCAGCCTAAGGGATTGGCAGCTTGCGTTATCTCTTTGAGGAATACGCATTCGACACCGAGCGGCGCGAGCTACATCGCGGGCCGAATGTCGTCCCTGTCGCTCCACAGGTCTTCGATCTACTCGACTACCTTATCCGCAACAGGGAGCGCGTCGTCAGCAAGGACGATCTCATCAACGCCATTTGGAGCGGGCGGAGCGTGTCCGAAGCCGCGCTCACGACGCGCCTAAATGGTGTCCGCACTGCCATTGGCGATTCCGGTGAAGAACAGCGATTGATCAAGACACTGCCGCGCAAAGGCCTCCGTTTCGTCGGAACAGTGCGTGAAACGACAGACGAGGCAATAGATGCTGCTGTGCAGGGTCAGGCGCCAGATCTATCGCTCCCCGAGAAAGCCTCTGTGGCCGTTCTCCCTTTTATCAACCTGAGCTCCGATCCGGAACAGGACTACTTTGCTGATGGAATGGCCGAGGACATCATCACGGCGCTGTCTCGGTTCAAGGCTCTATTCGTCATCGCACGCAACTCGAGTTTCACGTACAAAGGGCGCGCCGTCGACGCGAAGCAGATCGGGCGCGAACTTGGGGTGCGCTACATCCTAGAAGGCAGCGTCCGCCAAGCTTTGGACCGTATTCGCATCACGGGACAGCTTGTCGACGCCGCCACCGGGGCTCATCTTTGGGCCGATCGGTTTGAGGGTGAGCTCGGCAACGTCTTCGATCTGCAGGATAAAGTGACTGAGAGCGTGGTTGGAGCGATCGCACCGACCGTGGAAAAAGCGGAGATCGAGCGCGCCAAGCGCAAGCCAACGGAAAGTCTCGACGCGTATGCTGTCTATTTGCGCGGATTGGCTAGACACTATCAAAGTGACAACAGCCGGCAGGCGATTGAGGACGCATTGCGGCTATTCAACACCGCGACTGAACTCGATCCGAATTTTGCGGCCGCGTATGGCCGTGCTGCCTCTTGCTACGCATATAGTAAGGGCATTGGCTGGTTCTCAGGCACGGCGGAAGAGATTGACGAAGTAACACGGCTCGTCAAACTCGCGGTCGAGTTGGGCAAAGATGACGCGATCGCGCTCAGTGCGAGCGGATGGGCTTGCGCCTATATCGTTGGCGATTTCGAGCAAGGGGCCGCTCTGATCGACCGTGCACTTTTGCTGAATGTCAATTTGGCTGAGGCATGGCACTTCAGCGGTTGGGTGAAAAATTGGCTCGGCGAGCCAGTGCCGGCGGTCAAATGCTTCGCGCGCGCCATGCGTCTGAACCCATTGGATTCGAGGATGGCGGGCATGCGAACCGGGACCGCGTATGCGCATTTCCTGCTAGGCCGGTATGACGAAGCGGCATCGTGGGCGGCACTGGCGTTGCAATACAATCCGGAATTTCCAGCTGGATTGCGCGTGGCCGCCGCGAGCAACGCGATGGCCGGCCGCATGGAACAGGCACGCAAGGCAATAGCTCGGCTCCGGCGAGTTCATCCCACGCTGCGCGTGTCAATCATACGGCACCTGGTGCCTCATCGACGGACCGAAGACCTTGCGCGATATGAAGAAGGGCTAAGGAAAGCCGGATTGCCGGAGTAAGCCGTTTCCTTGTGCAAACGGGGTGATCGAGTGCGAGGCGCAATGTCTGCGATTGGCCCGTTAGCGAAGTACCGGCACAACTCGACTAGGTCCGCTTAGCGAGGGACATTGTTGCAAAAGTCGATTTTCGCCGATGACCAAAATTCTGCGGGCCGTGGGCGCGACTTTCGCGTACAAGATGCGAGGGACCTCATGGCCTCACGCAAAATTCACAGGCGACTTCGGTAACGCGATTGAGGTCATACGAATCAGCGATCACTCGCTGCTTAGTGTTTTCGCGAAAAATCTTGAGCCCTGCAACTTTCGACTTTTGCAACACAATCTGAGGCATGGCGGACCAGATTTGCTCAGGTTGAGTTCTTCGCACTTTGAGCAGACTACCAGTGCTTTCGCGGCCGAGCAGCAGACGAAAAACGAGGCCAGGCGTGAAAAACCACACCCACCTAGCCTCGTGCCCGCAACGGCTTGGGCGGCAAGCCGCCTCTGGGCCCGATGCATTACAACTCTTCGCCGCCTTTGTCTCGAGCCTCATTAGACTGCCGCTTCGGCCAGATCGCGTCTATAGTCCGGCCTAGCATTTCAATCGCGCACGGCTTGTGCAACACGGGCCTGCCCTTGAACTGCTCCGGCACCCCATCCGAACCATAACCGCTCAGAAAAAAGAACGGTCGTCCCCGAGCCGTGATGGCCTCCGCTACTGGCCTGATATTTGAGCCTTGCAAATTGATGTCGAGAATGGCGAAATCGTATCGCTCAGTTTCGGCGAGCGATCTGGCCTGATCCAGATGTCCGGCTTCGGCGACAACTCTGTGTCCAAGCTCCTCGATCATTTCGACGAGCATCATGCGAATTAACGCTTCATCTTCGACCAGGAGTATCGATGCTGGGTGGTCCATTGTGGGCTCTCAGCTGCCGGGAGGCTGCGTGGAGCCGACATTCAGAAGCTGAGAAACGGCTGTCACGATCTGCGCGGGCGCGAAGGGCTTCCGAAGAAGGACGCTGTTCGGAACACCCAGGATGGCCCACTCGTCAGCACCGGCGCCGGTCATGTAAACCACAGGGAAGTTGGGATCGACCTCACGAGCCGCACGCGCGACCTCCCAACCGTTAAATCGACCCAGTAAATTGATGTCGGTAATGAGGGCGCTGTACCGGGTCTGACGTCCCTTCAGCAGAGTGAAGGCTTCCTCGCCCGTTCGCGCGGTGGCGGGCTCGACGCCGCCTTCGTTCAGCATATCTGCGACCAGGGCTTGAACCGCCTCATCGTCTTCGACAACAAGTACCGTCGGTGATCCCACGAAGGCCCCTTTCGACGCCACAGATCGCAACTCGCCGGACATTACAAACTACACACAAGAATAAAGTTCCAGAAGGAAGCCACAAATTACGTAGCCCAGTCGAGGACGCCCGTCTCTTGTTCTCCTTCGTTTGCTGCCTGCAGGAAGCTCACCGAATCTTCTCGACGTTTGAGCGCAGTTAGAATTGTCCGCCTTGTGCGGATCGCGCGCCCAATTTCTGGTATTCGCTTGGTAACACACCGAAGGCCTCTTTGAACCGGCGTCCGAAATGCGTCATGTCAGAGAAGCCCCACGCCTGAGCAATATCCGTTACCGTGCGGAAAGCCTGATTTGGATCCTCTAGCGCATATCGGCAGCGTGCGAGCCGTCGCGCCAATATGAAACGATTCAGTGACGTATCTTGAGCTGAGAGAAGATCATTCGCGTATCGCACGCTGATGCCGACGGCATCAGCAACCGTTTGCGGATCGAGGTCCGGATTCGTGAGCCTTGCCTCGACGACCGAACGAAGGCGCGCCAGCGAGAGCGCTTTTGTTGTCGAGATGCGAACTGAACTGCTCTCGCTCGTCCTTGCAATGGCGAGCCCGAGTAAATCCAATGCATGACTTTCCACCATTTCCTCAGTGATCGAGGCCGTCTTCCCGGCGAGTAGAGGCAGCTTTGCTGCAAGTGAAATTGCGAGTTCGTCATCAACGTGGTCGGCCGTTACGCGCCGCCCGGTCAATTCGCGATTCCGACCAAGCCGCGCTCTCAGTTCACGACGCGGTGCCTTGATGACTAGCGTTGTCGATCCCTGCGAGAAACGGCATTCGTAAGGCAACAGCGGGTCAATCAAAATCAGGTTCCGGGCTTCTAGCCTAACCTCACGTCCGTTCTGAACGACAAAGACGCTGCCCGACGATTGGTAACAGAGGAACAGGTCATCGGAAGGCGTGCGCCTGACATGCTCCGGCGTGTGAAAGACCTGAATCGGCGAAACGCTGAATTGGACAAGCTCCAGGTTGCCAAACCTTGAGGCCTGTATTTCCGCCTCAAAAGTGGATCGTTGTTCTGGGATTCCGGCATGTTCGATGATCTGCTTGCAGGCGGTGCTATGCCAGTAGTCAAACCTATCGCGTGGGTGAACACCTTTGGTTGAAAAGATCGTTTCCACGTTTTTGCTTTTCCTTAACGGTAAGACAGCCGAGCGGTTACGCCGCGCCAGTCGATTTTGGCCGAGGAAGTTCGGATATAAATGATCGCAAGCGATGGCGAGGCCCCTGCGGGCCTTAGCACCGATCGTTATGGAAAGGCATTAAATGAACTTCGCCGAAGCTCCGTAGGAATACGGCTCGGCACATGAACGGGAACTTGCCATGCATCACAGCAATCGAAAGCTCCGAACGCTCGGCTTTCCCGCACTCCGAAACCGGGAAAGGAAGACAGTCCGGTTCACCCTCCACGATCTGCAACTTGCATTTCATCGGATGGACTGTCCTGCACAGGGTGCCTCGTCATCAGCGTTTGGGAAAAGGGAGCAAGACTTCGCGTCCAGGATGCGCAAGCTCTCGCCGAGTTTGTTTTGCTTTTTGCAAGTGCGCCAAGACCGGTGACGCGTCAATGCAAGCGAGTTTCGGCATCCGGTAATCTGATCGACGTTGAGTATACGCGAGAGCCTGCGAGCTATGAGAAGCACATGGAGTACACCCAATGATACACGCGAGCTATTCATTGCCCCGATCAAAGCTTTTGGGGACAGCAGATTGCCGAGATCTTGCCGATGAACTGGAACCCTACACAGGAGATAAGCGGTCGACGATCGCCAAGATGCGCCGCTTTCTGCCGATGAGGCCTTGTCGTGAACTACTGACGCAGTTTGAGGCGCACCAAGGGAGAAGGAAGTTCATGAACTATGAAAGGCGTGGGCTAGTAATGCGCTGAACGGATTGAACGGTCCGCTGCCGGCAATAGCCCTTCGTCCCCTCTTAGCGCGGACCCGGGATGGCGCGAAGCCATAAGCGAGAGGAGAGCCGTTTTGTAACGAGCCCATGCCTTCAGTCAGTAAAAGGTTGCGTACGCATGACCTTCCCCATTCCGCCAGACGAAGCCAAGCGATTGGCCGCCCTCCGAGCATTGCAGATCCTGGACACGATGCCGTCCCGCGAATTCACCAGTCTCGTGCGACTGGCGCGCGATTTGCTCAATGTGCCTATCAGTGCCGTCTCGATACTCGATCAGCACAGGCAGTGGTTCAAGGCCATCGAAGGGCTCGACCTTAAGGAGACACCGCGAGAGATTGCCTTTTGCGCGCACACGATCTGTTCTGGTGAGCCTTTTATTGTGCATGACGCTACAAAGGACGACCGCTTCCGAGGCAATGCGCTCGTCATACGCAGCCCAAAAATCAGATTTTATGCAGGAATTCCGCTGCAGCTTGCCGATGGCCTACGATTAGGCAGTCTCTGCGTCATTGACACGAAGCCGCGAACGATGACGAAGGCGGAGCTGGCGCGCCTGCAGCACTTGAGCGAAATGGCGATCGCGCTTCTCAACAGCCACGCCTGCTCAATCGAAGCCAATCAGCAGGCCAAAATCATAGAGCAGCAAGAGCAGCGACTTCTGAAGAAGCGCAACCTGCTCGAGTCCGCTTGAGAGCTTGGAAAGTTAGGAGCGTGGGAGCGCGACATAGGCACTGGGCAACTCATTTGGACTGAGGGCATGTTCAGCCTGCACGAAATGGCGGTGGGGGCGGACCGCAACATCGCTGAGCATTTCGACCTCTATCCCGAGCCCGAGCGAACCCGCCTTGCCGCTCTGATGGCGGATGCAGATCGCGCGAAGCGGCCGTTCCGCTTCGAGGGGCGCATGTATACGACCAAAGGAAAATTGAGGTGGGTCAGACTGGTCTCAGAGGTTGAGCTCGACGGCGATCGTTTCGTGCGGCGGTACGGACTCATGCAGGATGTCACGGAGGAAAAGGTCCTCATTGAACGTGTGAAGCATGCGGCCAATTCCGATGAGCTCACTGGGCTGGCAAATCGTCGGGCTATGAGGCGAAGGCTCGCCGAGCTTTGTAAATCGCGACAGACGCCGGTTGCGATTACGTTGCTGGCGCTCGATCTCGACGGGTTTAAGGAGATTAATGATACGCATGGACACGCAGCGGGCGATGCGTGCCTGCGTCGCATTGCTCGCCGGATAAAGGCCGCGGTGGGGCCTGGCGTGCTGGTGGCACGAACGGGAGGCGACGAGTTTGCTTTGATCTGGACTGGAATAGAAGGACCTATGCCTCACCACTCGGACGGAGCTCAAGACTGCAACGATCGAGCGTAAGGCCGTACTCAAATCGGCCAGAGAAGGTTTGAGCCAAGACCGGTTTCGGTTGTTCTACCAGCCCAAGGTGTTGCTGGCCAATGGCGCCCATTCCGCCTTCGAGGCGTTGTTGCGCTTCATAGCCGAAGACGGCTCGGTTCTCACCCCCGGCTCGTTTTCGGCGGCGCTGGAAGATGAGTCGCTCTCCAGGGCGTTGGGCGACTTTGTTATGGAGACCGCAATTCAGCAAGCGCGTACGTGGACGCGCGCCGGTGTCAAGTTCGGCAATATCGCGATCAATTTGAGTGAAAGCCAGTTGAGGTCGCCGCGATTTGCTCAGCAGTTCCTGGATAGACTTGCGGCGTTGGAGCTGCCTTCACGTCTCGTTTCGGTGGAGGTAACTGAGGGTGTTTTCCTGTCGTCCCAAGCTGATGTCGTCACTGCGAATTGTCGTGCGCTTAAGGAGGGGAATGTCAGCATCGCGTTTGATGACTTCGGGACCGGATATGCGTCGCTCACTCACTTACGCGACTTTCCTGTAGACACAATCAAGATCGACCGCTCGTTTGTTGGGGGATTGGACAAGGGCGGGAGCACAATTGCTATTGTGAACGCTATCGTGGGCTTGGGAAACAACTTGGGACTGGACGTTGTCGCCGAAGGCGTAGAAACGCAAGCGCAAGAAGAATTTCTTTCTGCTATCGGCTGCCGCTTCGCCCAAGGGTTCCTGTTTGGGAGGCCCGTTTCTGCCGAAGACGCTGAGCGAATGCTGCTTCGACCAGCGGCCTACAAGGCGGCCTAAGCCCCTAATCCTTCTTGAGCAACATACAAATCCCGAGTAAGGAGCCCTCCAGCCTTTTATGTCGGCTTCTGGACCCTTCTGCGACATGGCAACTGGAATCGCTGTAATGCAAAACGAGGCTTCCTTTAGGGATTATTCGCCCTTCAATCCGGCATAGCCAATGAGATCGGTCGGGCCGTACTTATCGCGAAGATCTTCTCGAGTTCGAGACGCATGGTGCCGTGGCATTCGCAAGCCGCGACCGCGAGCCGCGACCGATCGATCTCGATTTGACCTCGTCGATGAGATTTGATCGCACCGGATGCGCGCAGATCGCGCATCAAGACCGTCACCGTCGTTCGTCGCACACCAATCATTTGCGATAGGGCCTCCTGTGTGAGCGGAAGGAAGTCGTGGTCGATGCGGTCGCTAAAATGGAGTAACCAGCGGGCCATGCGAGCTTTGACCGGATGCAATGCGTTGCAGGCCATACCAAGCTGAAATTTCATCAGCAGGGTCCTGGCGTGGATCTGGACCGCGTGCCGGATCGCTGGGCTTCGGTTGAAAACGGCGTGAAACCGCAGCGCGGGGATTCGCGACGCGGTACCCGCCGCGCGAACGATTGCGGTGATCCCCGAAGGCGACGGCCCTAGCACGGAAAGCATGCCAATTGCGCCCTCGCGCCCGACCACGCCGGTGGAAACCGTCTGCCCGTCCGCCATGTCGACCATCAGCGAGATGGCGCCGGCATCAGGAAAGAAGACATTCTCAATCTGGTCACCCGATCGCGAGAGGACGGCATCCTGATCAAGCGCAACCCTCTGTAGATCGGGCGCCAGCATATCAAAATCCGCTGGCGGCAGTGTTGCCAGAAGACGGTTATGCATTCCGCCCCGACCCGTCACGGCAGGCGATCCGCGGTGAGGCGTCCTCCGTCCACTTCATTCCGGGCGGCGAGGAACGATGGCTCTAAACTATGTTTAGATCCGCCTTCACTACTCACATTGAGATCAAATTCACTTCCAAACACGAATATTCCAGCTGTGCATCGGCTCAAAGCCCCCGAGTCCTCGTAGACACGAATGGGTCAACTTTGGGGAATTGTCCGCGACATGAGCGCGGCGAGTAAGGGAAGAGAGTGTCAGTATCGATGCAGTTGCGGCGCCAAAGTATCGAGGCTGCAAAAGGTGCTCTTCTCCACCCGCTTTCCGTAGCACTGATCTGCAGTTCTACCCATATCGGATATGAGGATCAGACTACGCTCAGTGCATTCCGCTGGTCATAAAATTGTCATGCTTGCGCTAACGCATTTCGTTGATGGGAACGCTCGGGCGGTAAATATTGCTTCCGGGTACGATGGACCGTTTTCCCACCCTCGCAAAGTGTTAGCCTTGAAGCGTCGATGGCGTTCCCTCAGGGGGATACAATGCGACGACGCGATTTCATCACGCTTTTAGCTGGGACCGGAGCGACGTGGCCACTCGCGGCGCATGCGCAGCAGCCGGCAAGGATGAAGCGGATCGCTTTCGTTCACCCGGGAATCGGTCGTGAATAGGTCGCCGGCCACGAACGGAACTTGGGCAAGCCGCACGTTCAGATCGGCGTAGAAATTGGCGATCCGAAGCTTGCTGCGCTCGATCAGAGCTGGGATCTGCTCGTACTCGTGGGGACCGGCGATGGCCCGGCTCTTGAGACCGGCGAGGCCGTTTCTCACAGCTTCCATGACCGAGGCAAACCCCTCCTGCTCCATCCGCCGCTCCCACATCGTGACCAGCGCCCTCTGCTTCGGTGTGGTGCCCAGAAGTGGCGGTTCGGGGTAGGCCCACTCCAGATAGCTTAGAATGGCAGGTACCTCACCGATGGCGGTACCATCCGGAAGCACCAGGGTCGGCACCACCGCACGGGAATTGATGGCGCGATAGGCTTCTGAAAACTGCTCCTTGGCGCCGAGATCGACCGGCACCAACGGCATCGAGATGCCCTTTTCGGCCAGATAAATACGTACCCGGCGAGAATTCGGCGAGCCGTTCGCCTGGTAGAGTTTCGGAGCATTGATGGACATGATCCCGTGCAATCCTAATGGGTGCGAAGCAGTCGCCGTGAGCCTTCCGGTCAGAGTTTCGACCCGCCACCGGCTTCGATGACTTCGCCCGTGACCCAGCGGGAGGCATCAGAAGCGAGGAAGCCGACGACGCCGGCGACGTCATCGGCCTGGCCGATCCGCTGCAGCGCCTGCATGCCCAGGGTGTAGGCGCGCCCTTCATCGGATCGCACGAAGCTCGACATGTCGGTGTCGATCACACCGGGGGCCACCGCGTTGACACGGATGCCCTTCGCGCCCAACAGGGACGCGAACTGCTTGACCATTGTGGAGATCGCGCCCTTGGTCGCGGCGTAGGCCGGCAGCACGGCGACCGCAGCCCTGGCCACCACCGACGACAGGAGGATCACGCTGGAGCCTTCGCCGAGCACCGGCAGCAGCTGCTGCACCAGGAAAAATGGCGCCCGGACGTTGATGGCGAACTGACGGTCGAAATCCTCCACGGTCTGCTCCTCGATGCTGGCGCCCTTGGCGACGCCAGCATTGGCGACCAGGATGTCGAGACGGGCGCCCGCCAAATCACGAACCGCGGCGGCGAGTTTGTGCGGACCGTCGGGCGCCTCAAGATCGGCGCCGACCGCATCGGCGGTCCCGCCTGCTTTGCGGATTTCGGTGACGACGGCTTCGGCTTCTTCCTTGCCGCGTCCGTAGTGCACGATGACGCGCGCGCCCGCGGCGGCAAGGGCCAGCGCAGAGGCGCGTCCGATGCCGCGCGACGCGCCGGTGACGAGAGCGGTCTTGTTGAAAAGTTGGGTCATGATCTTTTCTTTCGGGACTGGAGAATCTGGTTGGCGAATGGATCGAGGGCGGGGTGGCGGCGTGACTAGGCGGCTGTCTTGCCGCCGTTCACGTTGATGATCTGTCCGGTGATGAACGATGCCTGGGGCGAGGCCAAGAACGCCACGGCGTCGGCGATTTCCTCCGGCGTGCCGAACCGCTTCATCGGTACGCCGGCGACCAGGCCAGCCTTGCGCTCGGGGCTGCCGGTGAAGCGCGCCAGCATTTCGGTCTCCACTGGACCCGGCGCGACGGCATTGACCCGCACGCCCGCTCCAGCCGCTTCCAGCGCCGCCGACTTCGTCAATCCCTCCACCGCATGTTTGCTTGCCGTGTACAGCGAGGCGCCCGGCGCACCGCGCTGGCCCATCGTCGAGGATATGTTGATGATACTGCCTGTCTTCTGCGCCAGCATCTGACGCAGTTCGTGCTTCATGCTGAGCAGCGTGCCCAACACATTGGTATCGAAGGTCGCGGAGTAGCTATCCGCGTCCTGCTCCGTGACCGGACCGGGCTTGCCCTCCGTCCCGGCATTGTTGACGGCGACATCGAGCCGGCCGAACTTTTCGACCGTCTTGTCGATCAGGTTGCGGACCTCATCTTTGCGGCGAACGTCTGCGCGCACGAACGCGGCCTCGGCTCCCGATGCGCGAAGCTCGGCGACGAGTGCGGCTCCAGCATCATCGCGACGCCCTGATACGACGAGACGTGCGCCTTGCTTGGCGAACGCGAATGCTGTGGCTCGGCCGATGCCGGTCAACGCACCGGTGATTAGGACAACAGGTTTGCTCATGGTGATCTCCTTCGAGCGGCGCCCACACCCTAGAAAGGCCGCCGCTATGCCTTTTCAGTCTGGTTGCCGTTTCAGCGCCAGATCTCGTTGCAGGTCCAAACTAGGCCTCGCTTGCGCCTGCGACCAAGACTTTGTACGTTCAGGCCATACCTTCGAGGCATAGATGGACATGGAGTTGCGGCATCTGCGGTATTTCGTGGCGATCGCCGAAGAAGGCAGCTTGACGGAAGCGGCGGAAAAACGCGTGCACACCGCGCAGCCCTCGCTAAGTCGCCAGATGCGCGACCTCGAACAGGAGCTCGGCGTGACTTTGATGGTGCGCAGTGCGCGGGGCATCGAACTGACGGCGGCTGGGCGCGTCTTTCTCGACCACGCCCGGGTAACACTGCTGCAGGTCGAGGCAGCGACCGAAGCGGTCCGCCGTGCGGGCCAGCCCGCGAGAAGTATTTTCACGCTCGGCTTTCTGACCGGCTACGAAATGGAGTGGCTCCCTGCGGTGATGGGTCTTCTGCGCGAGGCGCTGCCCAACCGAAGTGGTGATCAACAGCCAATCATCTCCGGAGCTCGCGGCTTCGTTGATGCGCGGCAGGATCGATCTTGGCTTCCTGCGGCCTGAAAAGGACGTAACCGGCGTCACCTACAAGCTGCTGCGCAAGGACCCTCTGCTGGTTCTGCTGGGCCCGAATCATCCCCTGGCCAGCCAAGAGTCCATTCGGGTCAAGAATATCTTGGGCGGGCCGCTGATCGGCGTTCCGCACGCCACCTCGCCCGCAACTGTGACCGATGCTTATGCGCGCCAACATGGGCTCGATCTGACGCCGCATCATGAAGTCGATAATCTTTCGATGGCATTCTCGATGATCGCTTCGACCAACGGGGTCGGATTGTTTCCGCTCTATGCGCGCAACCTGTTGCCGACGTCCATTGTCAGCCGCCCGATCCGCGGCGTGCCGCCGATGATCGATTTGTGCCTCGGCTACAACGTAGAGAACACTTCGCCTCTGCTGAAATTTTTGCTGTCGAAGGCCGAAGACTTGAAATTCCGTGTTTCAAGCGCTTATCCGCAGGTCGGGTCGTGATGGCTTGCGAGCGTGGCCTCGGAGCGGCGCGATGCGGCCGCTAACTTTCGCGGGGGGCGCCTGGCTGATCATCTTGCCACCGATAGTGAGGGTGTCCCGTGCCTCTTTCGGGCGCGCGAGACACGTTGCCGGACGCGGAAGCGACCTCGCCGGTACCCTCGTCGGTATGAACGAAAGCCCAACCGTGCTTTTCAGGGCATGAATCCTTCAGTCCAACGCCGGCAACCTTGCAACCACGCGAAGACCCGTCTGGCCGGCGGTCAGATTTTCGAACTCGATCGAACCGCCATAACTGTCGACGACGCGCTTCACGATCGACAGCCCAAGCCCGGATCCGTCGCCGGTCGGCCTGCGTCCCCGATAGAACGGCTCGACTATCCGTTCGATGTCCTGCGGCGCAACGCCGGGTCCGGTATCTTCGATCTGCAGGACGGCCCGCCCGGATTCCCGATAGACGCCCACATCCACCCGTCCTCCATCCGGCGTGTGTCTCACCGCGTTTTCGACGAGGTTGCGGACAACGGCGGCCATGGCGACCGGATCGGCACTCACGGAAACATGTTCTGCCATGGTGAAGCCGAGATCGACGTTGCGGTCGGAGGCTTCGGCCAGTAGATCCGCGACCACTGCCTTGGCGATCTGCTCCAGGTGGACCGTCTCCTCGACCTCGGGAGAGGCGAGATCTTGCCGTGCCAATGCCAGAAGTTGATCGAGCAGATGCCGGGTCCGGCGCATCCCGCTTTTCAAAGCTTCGAGCCGGTCCCGCGCCCCCGGCGGCATGTCGAGCGGGTCAAGATTTTCGGCCTGCAGGCCAAGAGCCGTGATCGGTGTGCGAAGCTCGTGAGCGGCATCCGCCACGAACCGCCGCTGCTGCTCCATCATGGCCCGGATCCGTTCGAGCAGGCCGTTTATCGAGCCTAAAAACGGCTGCAGCTCGCTGGGAGCGCTCTCCGCCGGCAGCATGCGCAGGTCGTCGGCCCTGCGGACGTCCAACTCTTCGGCCAAGCGAACCACAGGGCGGAAGGACCGACCGATCACCAGCGCCGTGACCAGCAACAGGCAGGGGATCAGCGCGGCGATCGGCAGCAAGGTCCGGATCGCCATATCGCCGGCTATTTCCGAACGAATCTCGTCCCCTTGCGCCACGGCGAACCGGCTGCCGTCCGGGCGCGTTCGGAGCAACACGCGGACCGGCCGGCCCTGGCGTACGTCATTGTGAAGGCCATCATGCAGGCTCCAACGCCTGCGATCATCCGCCGACCCCCGCGGAATCGGGCCGAGCTCGTGCAGGACCACTTCCGACTCGGCATCGACGCCTCCGACCGGCTGACTCTGCCGGGCCGATGCATTCATCGCGAACGTTGCGATCTGGGTCAGGACCGAATCCTGCATTTCGATGGCTTCGTTGTAGGCCCAAAGGTATGCCAATGTGCCGCTGGCAGCGCCCGTGAGCACGATGATGGCGGTAAGGCCGGTGAATAGGCGTCCGCGCAGCGACCTGGTCATGACGGCCGGTCCACCATCCACCCGACGCCCCTGACGTTCCTGATCGCCGTGGCGCCGAGCTTCTTGCGCACGGCATGGATCAGGAATTCCACCGCGTTGCTTTCGACCTCCTCGCTCCAGCCGTAGATGTGACGTTCGAGCTCGCTCCGGGACAGGATCGCGCCGGGTCGCGCGAGCAGTGCCTGCAGCAGCGCGAATTCCCGCGCGCTGAGCACGCAATTCTCTCCAGAGCACGACGCTTCACGGGTCGCAGGATCCAGTTGGAGCTTACCATTGCCGAGGACCGGCGAAGCGCCGCTGCCCTCGCGCCTTATCACCGCCCGCATGCGCGCCAGCAGTTCGCCCACCTCGAAAGGCTTGACGAGGTAATCGTCCGCCCCGAGATCGAGGCCCCGGATGCGCTCCGTCAATGCGTCACGAGCGGTGAGGATGATCACCGGCAAGCGACTGCTCGAGCGAATCTGCTTCAGCACGTCGAGTCCGTCGAGACGCGGCAAACCAAGGTCGAGAAGCGCGATTTCGTAGGTCTCGCTACGGATCGCTTCCATGGCTAGTTCGCCATCCTGCACCCAGTCAGTGGCGTAGGCGGCATCCTTCAGCGCCTCCACCACAGCAGCGCCGATCATGCTGTCGTCCTCGATCAGGAGCACTCGCATCGCTTCAAACAACCTCGTCGGCCGGGGAATTGTCGTAGCCGCCCGCGCGGCCTTCGCCTTGGTGTGCTTTTCGACGATCCCGAACGGCGCATCCAGCGAAATCTCGAGCGATGCCTTCGATCAAACGTCGCTCGTCTTGACGCGCGGCTTCCGCCGACGCTGCAGCGGCCGTCAGAAGGCGAGTGTATGGCGAAGAATGCCGTCTTCCAACTTGAAGGTTCCCTCCGAGGGTATGCCCCCGCCGACTTAGGCAGGACTTAGGGCCGCCGGAGCCGTCTGCCGGCGCCTCCGGACCTAAGCCGGAGCTAAGTCTGCATGTGCACGCTGCTCCCCGATAACGGCCCCGCCGAGCTTGGACAGGAGACAACCCACGTGCTTGGGAACAAACGCATCGGCGACATGCTGAACAAAGTCCCCGAGGTCACCGTGATCTTCTGGATGATCAAGATCATGTCGACCACTGTCGGCGAGACCGGCGCCGACTATCTCGCCGTTCATGTCGGTCTCGGCACGACGCTGACCGGTCTCCTCATGGCCAGTCTGCTTGTGGTCGCCGTCGTTGTCCAACTTAGCATGAACCGCTATGTGCCGTGGATCTATTGGTTGACCGTGGTGCTGGTCAGCGTCGTAGGCACGCAGATCACCGATTTTCTCTCGGACGAGCTGGAGGTCAGCCTCTATCTCAGTACGGCGGCGTTCGCGGTCGTTCTAGCCGCCACCTTCGCGAGCTGGTACGCGGTCGAGCGGACGCTGTCGATCCATACGATCGTCACGACGCGGCGTGAGCTCTTCTACTGGGCGGCGATCCTCTTCACCTTTGCACTCGGCACCGCGGCCGGCGATCTCGCGACCGAAGCGCTTGGACTTGGCTTCAACGTCGGGGTCCTGGCT
>NZ_JBEPRI010000020.1:0-142356 GCF_040548265.1 Bradyrhizobium sp. F1.13.3
ATCGGCTATCCGGGGGGATCCTCGCTTCTGTTCGCGCTTCTGATGATCTCGCTCGTCGTGTGGTACCGGTCGGAAGGATCGATCTCGGTCAACACTGTTTCGACCCCGCGCGTCGAAGTCTTCTATTGGACTTCGATCCTCTTCTCGCAGACGCTCGGAACGGCGCTCGGCGACTGGATGGCTGATATCAACGGTCTTGGCTACGAAGGCGGAGCATTGGTTTTCGGCGCCGGACTCGCCATGAGCGCAGCGGCCTACTACTTTACCTCTGTGTCGCGCACTGCACTATTCTGGGTTGCCTTCATTCTAACGCGGCCTCTCGGAGCCACACTCGGCGATTTGCTCGACAAGCCGCTGGCCAATGGCGGAATGGCATTCAGCCGTTATACTGCGACTGCAATCCTGGCGGCGCTCATCGTCGCTTGTGTGACCCTTCTTCCACAGCGCCCCGGCGGGCATGCTGGACGGCCCGAAGCATCCAGGATTTGAAGGCATCTACGCGATGAAGATGGTCCAACTTCGTGATAACGCACCGAGTTGGGCCTCAAGTTCGATCTGAAGCTCCCTGAGGTTTCGCGCCGTTAGACCGGCGCAAATTCTTAGGCAGGCCGGCGGCGGCGTTCCAGCTTGGCCTCAAGGCCGCTTCTGTCCTGCTCTCGATCCATTAGGACACAGGAAATCGGCCGAGCCCAGTCCGTTGCAGCATCCGAATCTCGCGATCCCGAGCGCAGCGGCGCTTCAGCGTGTGCTCCGTTGGTCGCTCGGACGTTCGGAAACTGCGGGATCGGCATCGGAGCCCCGGCCGCCGTCGTTACGCTTGTGCAGGTCTCCGAGCCAAAGGATGGGTCCCCGCAGCTTTTCGCTGCGCTCGCAGTATCGGAAGCCGAACTGGCCAACAAGGCCCCTGAACAAATTCGTGAGGGCGGCGAGCTTGATCCCCATGGTCCGGATATTTCTGGGGAGCCATCGGCCGAACGGTGTCGTGAGTGAAGAGCGGCTCATTGCGCGTTCCTGGCGTCATAGAATCAAAAAACCACGAGCGCCGGATTATTCCGCGGTCGAAGAAATTCTGGGCGGCAGTTCTTCCAGGTGGAGTTAGTTTCACAGCGTATCAAGCTACCGTTCGCCCTCGCTTCGGATCAGGATTGATCGCGTGGCCGATGAGATCGTCTTCCCACCCGAGACCATTTCGACTTGCAGTCCATACTCCCCTGCTCGTTGCGCGGGCTTCCCTCCGGCATAGGCGATGTAGTTCGCCTTCCGCCTTTCGAGCGGTTTGGTTTCCATTTGCATCAGCGTTTTTCCGTCTGGATCGACGATGCGCATTCTGAAAACGCTGTCGGCCTCGACGTTGATCGCCCAGACCCAAGCGATGACCGGTTGCGACGTATTGGGCACGGCTGGTTCACCTTCGCGAACGAGCCTCGGAAGCTCGGGCGGAGCGTTGGCGAGCCCGACCAGCAGGATCGCCGAAGCCGAACGGGAAAGTGCATCCCGGACGGCCGGTTCGAACAGGCTTCCCCCGGTTGCGCCGCAGGTTTCTCGACCGATTCCAAGTGGCCGGCCCGTCAGGGGCTCGATCGTCCTGCCATCCTTTCGGACCGACAAGTGCAGATGGGGAAATTCGGCCAAGCCCGATGCCCCGATCGACCCCAGGCGGTCGCCTTTCTTCACGTGCGCTCCGGGCCGGACGACGATGCTGCCTTCCTTGAGGTGGCAGTATTGCGAGGCCAGCCGCCCGGAATGCTCGACAAGGACGCCGTTACCGCACTCCTTTCCCGCGGTATCTTTATCCTGTGCCCGATCGTAGATGCGGTCTGGAATGCCGTCCCTCACGCGCGCGACCGTGCCGTCGGCAGTTGCGATCACGGGCGTTTGGCGGTCGATATCCTTGAGCGCGCGGATGCGAATGTCCCAACCGTCGTGCCCCTGGTACGTGGCATTGCCGCAGAGCGGATCCAACGCCTGGTCACTTGGATCGACGTCCGGCATCTGCTGCACGAAGCAGTCCACGCCCAGGCGGCAGTCGACAGGCAGCCCTAGATTGGGAGACAACTGGTCGTCTGCGCTTGCCGGCGGGATTGCCGCCGATAAAATGATGAGCCCAAGCAACGCCGGCGCCAGCCGGTATTGGCTGTGCGCCGCGCAATGGAACTTGAGCTTGAACATTTTCGCAGCAGGGAACAGGTGCTCTACTCCTCCCGGAAGGATTTCATCATCTGATCGGTGAACGGCTTCATCAGGTAGGAAAGCGCCGTCCTATCGCCGGTGGTGAGGAAAACCTCGACCGGCATGCCGGGCACGATCGGCTTGCCGGCCACTTGTTTTTGGCCATCCGCAATGGCGATGGTGCTGAGATAGTACGTCTGACCGCTGGCCTGGTCCAGAGTAGCCGCCGCTCCGATCGTTTCGACCGTACCCGCCACTTCCGGCGTGGTCCGCTGGTTGAAGGAGGAGAACCTCAGCCTCGCCGATTGCCCGCTCGCGGCCTGGTCGATGTCGGTCGGCGACAGCCTCGCCTCGACGACCAGATCGGCGCTTTCGGGGACGATGGACATGAGCGTCTCCTTGGGGGCGATCACGCCGTTGACCGAATTGACGGCGAGCTCGTTGACGGTGCCGGAGATAGGCGAACGGATCACCATGCGTGACAGGCGGTCCAGCGACGCCACGATCCGTTCCTGAAGCTCCGCCAGTTTTCCGTCGACGTCGCGCAGGTCCCGCTGACCGTCGGTTCGCGCCTGCTGGTCGAGTTCGATGATCTTGATCCGCGACTCGCTGATCTGTCCCTTGACGCGGGCGATGTTGGCGTCGATCTCGCCCTTGAGGCCGTCGATCTTGACGAGATCGCGCTCCATGGTGCGGATCTTGCCGATTTCTATGAAACCCTTGTTGTAGAGCGGCGTCAGACGCTCGAGATCCTCTTTGACCATCTTGCGCTCGTTGGCGTTGGCCTCCTGCTGCGCGGTCAGCCCGCGGACCTGCTCCTCGAACTGCGCGATCTGCAGCGACAACTGATCGCGCCTGGCCTCCCGCACGGCCAAGTTCTCGTTGAAGAGCCGGATCTCGCCCCGTGCGATTTCCGCCGTGAACGGGTCGTGCTCGAACCGGGAGTCGAACCTGATGGCCGTGGCTCCTTCGCGCTCGGCCAGATGCCGCGCCCTTCGCCCCTCGAGCTCCGCGCGCTGCCCCTTGAGCACGCCTAGTTCCGCCTTGGTCTGGGTCTCGTCTAGTCTGACGAGGACATCGCCCGCCTTCACGGCGTCGCCGTTGGCGACCAGGATCTCGCCCACGATGCCACCGTCGCGGTGCTGGATCAGCTTGACCTGCTTCCTGACTGCGACCTTGCCTTGCGCGATCACGGCGCCCGTCAGTTCGGCGTGCACCGCCCAGCCGCCGCATCCGCCGATCAGGGCGACGGCGAGAACGGCCACCATCGTCACGCGCGAGCGGATCCCGAACGACTGCTCCGCAGCGCGCGCGGGCCGTTCCGTGGGCTTTAGATTCATCGTTCATTCTCCATTGTTAGAGCCGGCACGTGTCCGCCGATTCACGATAAGTGGTGCGCGTTCGTCTGCTGCGGGGCGGTGAAAACAAAATTGGTCTCGTTGAGGTCAAGGTTGCCATCCAGAACGATTTCGAAATCGTGCTCCGCGTCACCGTCGAGATTGCCGGAGACGATCGTGATCTCCTGGTCCGAAACGATCTCATGGCGGTAGGTGACGGCGCCGACCTCATCGAACGTCGCCTGGTCGGCGCCCGCGAAGAACAGCATCTTGCCCGAGAAGTCGTCGAGCTCCTGTCCGACTCTGGACAGGTCGAGCCGATCGCCCACGCTGAAGTCCACGATGTGGTCGCGTGGTCCGCCGTCGTTTTTCAGAGAAGCCAGGTCCTGGAAGACGAAGGTGTCGTTGCCGTCGCCGCCCTCCATGATATTCACGTGGGCGTCGGCAACCAGGCGGTCGCGACCGTGGCCGCCCTGGATATTCTCGACCTCGAAGATCTGTGCGCTCTGCCCGTCGCATATTTCGACGATGCCGTCGGGCAGGTCGACATTCTCGTCGAACACGATCCGCGACAGATCCAGCGTGTCCGCGCCGTCTCCGCCGCGAATGACGTCGTGGCCCGCCTCGACGCCGAGGATGATCACGTCGTCCCCGCAGCCGGCGTCGATGCAGTCGTCGCCCGCGCCGCCCGCAAGCACGTCGTTGCCTGCCCCGCCATCGAGATGGTCGTTCCCGTCCCCGCCCAGCAGGGTGTCGTTGCCCTCACCGCCCGAGAGCGTGTCGTCGCCCGTCCCGCCGTCCAGGTCGTCGTCGCCCGCGCCGCCCTCAATGTGGTCGTTGCCGGCGTCTCCGCGGAGTATGTCATTGCCGGCGCCGCCGTCGATGCGGTCGTTTCCTTCGCCGCCGTGGACCGTGTCGTCGCCGGCCCCCCCTGCGACAAAATCGTTGCCGGCGCCGCCGAGCAGGATGTCGTTGCCGGCACCGCCGTCGATGTGGTCGTTGCCTTCGCCGCCCTCGATCCTGTCGTTGCCGTCGTCGCCATGGAGGGTGTCGTTGCCGGGACCGCCCAGAAGCGTGTCGTTGCCCTGCCCGCCGGAGGCAAAGTCGTCGCCTTCGCCGCCCAGGATCAGGTCGTTCCCGTCCTCGCCGTAGAGGGTATCGTTGCCGGCTTCGCCGAACAGCGTGTCGTTGCCCGCCCCGCCGAAGATGACGTCGTTGCCCGGGCCTCCGAACAGGGTGTCGTCGCCGTCGCCGCCCACCAGACGGTCGTTGCCCTCGCCGCCGTAGATCGTATCGGCGCTTTCGCGACCGTAGACGATGTCATTGCCGGCGCCGGCGTCGATCACGTCGACCAGAGGCGTTCCGATCAGGAAATCGTCGCCCTCGGTACCATGGATCTCTTCGTCGGGGGCGGCGTGCAGATCCGCGTGCGCCGTCTGGACGATCGAGGCGGTGCCGTCGGAGATGCGGTAGCTGAACTGGACCGAGCCGATATCGTCGTGTTCCGGCGTGTAGAGCCAACGGTCGGTTCCCAGCGCCTGCAGCGATCCGTGATCGACCTGGAGGGCCTGCACCGAAAGCCGGTCGCCGTCCGGATCGCTGGCGCCGTTCAGCAATTGGCCGAGCGAGATGATGAAGGCTTCGTTGACCAGGCCGCTGCCGAGATCGACCGCCCCGGCGCTCACCGGGGCGTGGTTGACCCGCTTCGTCGGATCGGGGAGCGGGTCCTTGCTCGTCGGCGGCGGCTTCTTTGGCTCGTCAACGTGGGGCTTGGTGTGGTCGTCGGAAGACCCACCGCCTCCGCCACCACCACCCCCGCCTCCGCCCCCGCCTCCGCCGGCAGCCGGCGTGCCGTCTGCCCCCCGCGGCAGCGGATGCGCGGGAGCCGGCGCGTTCTGGTTTGCCGGGACCACCGACAGCCGCGGCCCTTCGGTCCTGTCGAACCTGAGCCTGTCCAAATCGACTGCCGGTTCGAACGCTTCGTTCATCGACACCGCGTGCAGCCCGAAGGCGCGGACGAGTTCGGACGATCCCGCGCTCCGCTCCACGGCGCTGGAAGGCGCGGCCGACGTATCCGCTTCCGGCTGCGTCGCCGCTTCCTGAGAGTCCGACTTCAACTGATGGGGCGCCTGCTCCTTGCCCTCGCCGAACACCTGTTTCAGCAGAAGTCCCCACGATGCGATCAGGATGGCGGGCACGATGGAACTGACGCGCGACCGCTCTTCGATGAGCGCGAAGCGGCGCGCCGGCGCGTCGAGCGCGCTACGGTCCGGAATTCCCAACGACAGCCGATCGTCCATGGCCACCTCCCGCTGATCAGGCCGTCGCCGCGGTGGGGAACGGGATCGGCGCCGCCGGCGCGCCGACCACCTTGTCCTTCGGTCCGAACGCGACCAGCTTGCCGCCCTGGACCACGCCGACGTAGTCCACCGCCGCCAGCGCCTTCGGGCGGTGCGCGATCACGATGACGATCCCGCCGCGCGCCTTGACGCCTTCGATGGCCTCCCCGAGCGCCGCCTCGCCCGGCGCGTCGAGGTTCGAGTTCGGCTCGTCGAGCACGACGAGGAATGGATCGCCGTAGAGCGCCCGCGCCAACCCGATACGCTGCCGCTGGCCGGCCGACAGCGCCGTGCCCGAGGGCCCGAGCTCGGTCTGGTAGCCGTCCGGCAAACGCGTGACCATCTCGTGGATTCCCGCGGCTTTCGACGCGGCGATGATCTTGCGGGCGTCGGGCTCGGTCTCGAATCGCGAGATGTTCTCGGCGATGCTGCCGTCGAGCAGCGAGACGTCCTGCGGCAGGTAGCCAATGTGCTCGCCGAGCGCATCGGCGCGCCACTGATCGAGATCCGCCTCGTCAAACCGGACCTTGCCCCTGAGCAGCGGCCAAACGCCGACGAGACCCTTGGCCAACGAGGTCTTGCCGCCGCCGCTGGGCCCGATCAGGCCGAGCGCCTCGCCCGCCTTGAGCTCGAAACCAACGTCGCCGACGAGCACGGTGCCGCTGCCTGGCGCGACCACGGTGATGCCTTCGACCTTCAGGGTCGCGCAGGGCTTGGGAAGCGGTAGGATGTGGCTGCCGTCCTCCGCCGCGGCGAGCGTCTGCTTCAGGCGATTGAAGCTGCGCCGTGCCGCGGCGATCACCTTCCAGTTCCCGATGGCCGAATCGATCGGCGCCAGCGCCCGCGCCGAAGCCACCGAGCAGGCGATGATCGCGCCCGCCGAAAGCTCGCCCTTGATGGTGAGGTAGGCGCCCAGTCCCAGCAGCGCCGACTGCAGCATCATGCGCATCACCTTCGCCATCCCGCCGAAGCTGCCGCTGATGTCGCTGGTCCGGGTCTGCAGCGACAGATGACGAGCATTGGCGGTTTCGAACCGGGCTACGGCGCGGCCGCCGAACCCCATAGCGCGCAGGATGTCGGCGTTGCGCGCGTGCGAATCCGCCAGCGTGGAGCGCTGCACCGCCGCCTGGTGTGTCTCCTTGCCGGCACGCCGCGTCAGCAATTCGGTCGCAACCGCGAGCGACATCAGAACCACTGCGCCGGCCAGAGTGACAAGTCCGAGCACGGGATGGAGCAGGTAGACGAAGCCGAGGAACAGCGGCATCCATGGCAGGTCGAAAAAGGCGATCGGGGCTTGGCTGCCGAGGAAGCCGCGCACGACGTCGACGTCGCGGCCCCGCTCCAGAGCCTCGGAGGTCGAGTAGCCGTATCGGGCCATCTCGATCACGACGTAGTGCGCCAAGGGCGCCAGTTTGGCGTCGAGACGGGCCCCGAGACGGACCAGGATCTGCGAGCGCAGGATGTCGAACAAGCCCTGGAACAGATAAAGCCCGATGGCGAGAGCGGAGAGCGCCGCCAAGGTCGGGATGCTGTGGCTCGTCAGCGCCCGGTCGTAGATCTGCAGCATGTAGAACGAGCCGGTCAGCGCCAACAGGTTGATGATTCCGGACACTCCCAGCAGGACAAAACCGATGCCGCGGTAGCTGCCGATCGGATTCTCCGTCGAATTCTTTCGCTTCGGGTTCTTGCTCATCGTGTCCTGCCCTGCCCTTTTTCTGCCCTTGGCCTCGGTGACGTCGTCCACCCGGGCGGCGGTTCGCCCGGGCGGTGATGTCGCTTGCGCTAGTGCACGCCGTTGAAGTCGGCCGTCGTCAGCGCATGGTTGCCGGTGCCGAGATCGATCTTGAAGTCGGCCGCGGTGTCGCCGTTGGTGTTGCCGGAGACGAAGGTGTGCTCCGCGCCGTCCTTGATCTCCTGCGTGACGATGACCTGTCCGGCCGAGGTGAAGACGTTGCCGGCGAACAGCACGAAGGACTGGTTGCCGGCCGCCCCCGTATTGGCGTCGATGGCCGAAAGGTCGATCTTGTCGCCCGGCTGGAAGCCCTTGATGGTGTCGCCGTTGGCGTCCGCCGCGGAGCCGAACACGTAGGTGTCGTTGCCTCCACCGCCGTCCATGACGTTCGCCACCGAACTCGCCACGATGGTGTCGTTGCCGGAGCCGCCGATGAAGTCCTCGAACCCGAAGATCTGGTCGGTCCCGCTCTGGGCGCTCGCGACGCTACCGTGCTGGCCGATGCCGTTGCCGAGATCGGCCGTGATGTTGGCGGAGATCGCCGAGTAGTCCAGCGTGTCTTCCTCGGTGTCGCCGAAGTAGGTGTCGTTGCCGTCGCCGACGGTCGCGATGATCCGGTCGTTGCCGGCCCCGCCGTAGACGGTGTCGTTGCCGGCGCCGCCTTCCAGGGCGTCGTCGCCCGCGTCGCCGAACAGGCGGTCGTCGCCGGCGTCGCCGGTGATCAGGTCGCGGCCCGCGCCGCCGAAGAGATCGTCATTGCCGTCGTTGCCGAACACCACGTCGTCGCCTGCGCCGGCCTTCACCAGGTCGTCTCCGGCTCCGGCCTTCAGCGTGTCGGCACCGTCGTTGCCGAGGATCACGTCGTCGCCCTCGAGGCCACTGAGGACGTCGTCGCCGGTCGTCCCCACCATCACGTCGGCGGCGGAAGTTCCAATCTGGCCTTCAGCCATGCCCGGGTTGACTGCCGGAGGTTGCGGCGTGTCTGCGCCGTCCTGTCCTTCGTGCTGATGGTCGCCCGACGAACAATGCTGATCGTCGCCGCCAGAGTTGCCGTCCTGGCCGTCCCCGCCGGAGCCGCCTTGGCCGCCGCCGCCCTGGTCGCCCGGAGGCTGACCGGTCTGGGTGTCGACCACGTCCTGCGGCCGCAAGGTGCCGGTGACCTGATCGTCGCCTCCTCCTCCGTGGAACACGATGCGGTGGTCGGAGGTCAATCCGGAGATGTCGACGGTGTCGGTGCCCGCGCCCCCGTTCACCGTGATCGTGCTGTAGTTCAGGCTCGTGCCCGTGAAGTTGCCGACGATGGCGACTGTGTCGCCGGCCACCGTGCCGCCGTCGAGCCCGCCGTTGTTGTTGTTGGCGGTAACGTCCAGCGTGTTGATCGTGATCTCCTCGACGTTGTCGAGTTCTGCGATGACGTTGCCGTTGCGAACGACGACGATCTCGGTCCCGGCGTGCAGCCCGGTGAAGCCGAAGTGCGCGGCGCTGCTGACGATGCCGTTGGCGGCATTGTTGTCGTAGTCGTCGGTGTTGGAGTAGATGGCGAAGGATTCCGCCGTGTTGTTGCCGGTGACCGTGAAGCGGTCGCCCGCCGCGCCGTTGGCGCCGCCGTCGACGAAGTCGCGGCCGTCCGGCAGCTCGGGAATGATGGTGATGTTGCCGAACTTGATCGGATTGGTCACCGACCAGCCGATGCTGTCGTCGCCCCCGCCGGCAAAGACCGCGTCGTCGCCGCGTCCGCCGTTGAGGATGTCGTTGGCCGAGCTTCCGACCAGGATGTCGTTGCCCGTCGATCCGTTGATCGTGGTACCGTTGACCGCGGTCACCGTGACCGTGGCGGAGGCCGATGCGAGGCCGTCGTTCACCGTATAGGAGAACGAGCCGCCGTTCGGCCTCGCCGGGGTGCCGCTCGTTCCGGTGTCGGTGATGGTCACCGCGCCCGCGGCATGGACCGCCAAGAGGCTGTTGACGGAGCCGAGCCCGGTGATCGCCAGCGCGTTGGGCCCGTCCGTGTCGCTGTCGTTGGCCAGCAGCGCCCAGTCCGGCACCACGATGCCGTTCGCGACGTTGCCGACGTTGGTGTAGACGTGGTCGGCGCCGACGCTCGGCGGATCATTGACGGGATTCACGTGGATGGTCGTGGTCGCGACGTTGCTGTCGGCCAAGCCGTCATTGACCGTGACGTGGACGATGCGGTCCGCATTGGTGGGGTTGTTGGAGTTGCTGGAGAACGTGATCGCCTGGATCGCGTTCTGGTAGGCCGCGATCGAGGCCTTGCCCGTCAGGCTGACGGTGATCTGTCCGGCGACGGAATTGTCGACGGAGCTCGCGATGCCGTCGCCGACGATGTCGTTCGCGTTGAGAGCGTCGCCCGCGACCCTTCCGGTCAGGACGACCTTGGCCGACATGAGCTGCGTGCCGTCGTCGACGATTCCGGGATGGTTGGCGATGCCGACGGCATTGCCGTTCTCCGTGAAGGTCACGGCGTAGTCCGTGGTCGGAGCCGCCGCCGGCCTGACGTAGTCGATTGAAATGTTGTCGACCGAGATGGTGCCGTTGTTGTTGTTGCCGCCGGTAGTGTTCGTGGAACTCACCACTTCGAAGCGGAGCGCCGCGTTGGCCGTCAGTGTCTCGCCCGGACTGAGCACCGAAAGCAGATCGGCCGAGAACGTGTGCGGGCCGTTCGAGGTGGCGTTGGTGATGGTCCCGAGTTCGTGGAGCGTCGGGATCGCCACCGAGGAGTCCGCGGTGAAGAAGACGCGAACGAAGTCGCCGTTGTCGAAGCTGGTCTCGGTGTAGGCGAAGCCCAGCTTCGCCTCCACCACGCCGGCGAGGTTCACCACCCGCTGCACGTTGGCCCCGTCCGCGTTGTCGGTGAACTGCAGCTGCTGCGAGCCCACGCGGATCTGACCCGCGGTGGCGCTGCCGTTGGCCGCGCCGTTGAAGTCGTCGAGGTGTTCGCTCCAGCCGTCGGTCCAGTTCGCGCCGCCGGCGTAGTTGCCGGAGGCGAAATTGTCGGTCGCAGCGCCCCCATCGAAGGCGTGGAGCTTCAAGCCCGGGTGCGTGTTGACCAGCGAGAAGTCCTGGTCGGCGAAGCGCAGCAGTTCCACGCCCACGACGAGATCGGTGCCGTCGGTGACGATGGGCGCTCCGTTGGCGTCGACCCCGTTGGGATCCCGCAGGTCGGTGACCTTGTAGGCGACGATCTGTCCCTCGTGGGCGCTCTGGAACGTGATCGGGTCGATGCGGTAGTCGGCCAGGTTGCCGGTGAAGACCGCGATGTCGGGCTTGGCCAGGGTGCTGGCGTCGGTGCCCCCGTCGCCGAGGACGTTGTCCTTGAAGAACTGGGTGCGCAGCATCTCGGTGAAGTGCTTGTCGAAGCCCTGCGTGCCGAGGGCGGCGTTGTCGAGCAGACCGGCGCCCAGCGTATCGTTGTAGGCGACCCGGTGCGAAGCGCCCTGGTAGAGCGCATCCTGCAGCCGCAACGCTTCGGTGGAACCGTCGTTGTTGTTGTTGTGGTCGTAGGTCGAGGCGATCTCGTTGCCCTGGGCGTCGTGGCCCTGGATGTACTGCCCGATCAGGGTGTCGAGCCGGATCGAGCCGCCGACGATGACGTCGTTGCCGGCGTCCCCGGTCAGGAGATCGGCGCCCGAACCGCCCACCACCCAGTTGTTGCCCGCGTCCCCGCCCAGATTGTCGTCGGACACGCTGCCGACCAAGCCCTCGAGCTCGAAGGCGGCAGGAACCGACTGCGCGCTGTTGACCGCTGCCAGCGGGTTCGCCTGCATGTCGAGGTCGTAGGTGACCCCGACCGGGCGGGCGTGCTGCAGACTGAAGTCCATGATGTCGAAACCGATCGTACCGGGCTTGTTGCCGTCGTCGGTGATGCCGTCGCCGCCCAGGATCTCGTCCGGCCCCGTGCTGAGCGCCTGCGCGATGTCGCCGACCTTGAACCAGTCGTCGCCGGCCTGGCCGAACGAGATGTCGACGTCGGTGCCGTCGAGCAGCATGTCGTCGCCGTTGTTGCCGTACAGCATGTCGGTGCCGGAGCCGCCGTCGAGGTAGTCGTTGCCGTCGTTGCCGTCGAAGAACGGGTCCGTGTCCTGCTCGCCGTACATGACGTCGTCGCCGCCGCCGCCGAACAGCTTGTCGATGCCGATGCCGCCGTAGATGTAGTCGTTGCCCGAGCCGCCGATGACCTGGTCCTGGCCGTTGATGTCCGACCCGCTCGATTCGCCGTACAGGAAGTCGTCGCCGGCGCCGCCGTCGATCAGGTCGGGATTGTCGCCGCCGTAGATCGTGTCGGAGCCGTCGCCGCCGTAGAGGCGGTCGATGCCGTAGCCGCCGTAGATCTTGTCGTTGCCGGCGTCGCCGTAGACCGTGTCGTCGCCGCCCTGGGCGTAGATCAGGTCGTTGCCCTTGGTGCCGACGATGATTTCGTTGGATTCGGCGCCGGAATTCGGCGTGCCGTCGAGATTGACGCCGCCGTTCTGGTTGTACGCGCTGTTCGGATCGGTATCGGCCAGCCGCGTGTCCTGGACGTACTGCACTCCGCCGATGGTGACGACGTGGCCGTCGTTCAGGTTGCCGTGACCACCGTTGGAATAGACGCCCATCGTGCCGGCGTCGACAGCTGCGATGTCGCCGTACTTGTGCTCGTTGCCCGTCGTCTGGTATTCGGTCTGCCCGGCCGCGAGCACCTCCTTGTGCGCGCCGAGATCGACGTACTGGTCGGCATAGCCGAAGATGTTGCCGTTCAGGTGGGTCAAGCCGGTGTTGCGCTCGACCATGTCCTTCAGCTGACCGTTGACGATCTCGTCGCCGAAATTGGTGCCGAACAACCGGTACAGATAGTAGAAGCGGTCCCCGTCCATCAGCTTCTCGATCTGGTCGACGAAGATGCGGTCGAAGGTCTCTCCGAGCAGGCCACCGGGCTGATGGATCTCCGCAAGGCCGCCGAGCCATGCGTCGATCTGGTTGAAGGCCAGCGTGCCGGCGCCGCCGACCATCTCGTCGCCGTTCATGAATCCGTAGGCCTGGTCGAGCGAAATGCCGTCGGTGCCCGCTGCGACGCTGCCGTCGACGATCCCGACGAGGGCCTGCGCCTTCTGTAGGTCGCCGTCGAAGGCGTACGCCGCAATGAAGTTGGCGAGCGAACTCGGGTGCTGCATGTTCTGCCCGAAGTCGTTCCAGCTCGAGTATTCGGAGTAGCCGATGGCGTGGCGCAGCGCATTCAGGGTCGGAACGCCGAGGTCGCGTCCGCGGGCGATGTTGATGGCCGCGAGGTCGAGCGGCTGGTCCAGCAGGCCCTGATTGAGCGCGGGGGTGACGAATTCGTCGACCTCGTTCATCTGCTGGTGCGACATGCCGAGGATGATCGCCGATGGTCCGACGTCGGCAAACTTGTCGGGATTGAGGAAGGCCTCCTTGAGCGCGTAGCCCATGATCTTGCCCGTCAGCCCGCCGGACGGATCGATGGTGTCGATGGTTTCGCGCAGCGTCGAGTGGCCGAAGCGGAAGGCCGCCTGCGAGTATTCGAGCGAGATCGCCGAGTCGACCTCCGTCGAATAGGCGCCGAACTCCTGGATGTTGGGGGAGACGTTGCGGGCGTACTGGTCGACCGCCGCGTGCTGGTACTCCATCTCGACCACCAGCTTGGCGGCGTTGAACATCTTGTCCTGGTCCCAGGAGATGTTGCCGTTGACGTCGAGGTAGTCGCCGGCGGCGTTCGTGCCGTTGCCGGTGTCCACCTGGTATCCGTGCAACGCGGCGTGCGTGGTATCACCGGAAACGATATCCTGAGTGTGCAGCGCGTCGATGATGTTCTGGATCTGGTAGTTGTGTTCCTCGTGGAACACGTGGTGAATCGAGGTCAGGCCGAAGTTCTCGTTCACGCGCCCGTCGCCGGCTACGTAATGGTCTCCGACCGATGCCATGAGAATTTCGCCGACGGCGTCGTGCAGCGCTCCTGAGGGCACGGTGATGCTGAAGTCGGCGAAGTTGACGAAGGGGAAGAGCGAGCTGGCGCCGTCCAGAGTGTGCGGCGTTCCGGGAGGAGAACCCGGGGGAAGGGTCTCCATGGTCAGCGTCAGCTTGTGCGTCGTCGCGTCGATGCCGAAGCTCGAGCCCGCGCCGAACGTGGATTTGGCGTAGGCGTCGATGGTCGCGATGGCGGCCGCGACCTTGGCGGACTGCGCGGCGTTTCCATAGGCCGCCTCGCCCGCGTCCCGGGCTCCGTTGCCGTTGGTGTCGTAGAAGCCGCCCATGTGGCCCGCGTCGAAGCGCGGGTTCATGTCGAGCAGCAACGCCGAACCGCTGGTGCCGGCGATCACGTGGCCCGAGGCGTCACGGTTGCGCAAGTCGTTGACGTCTTCCCATGTCAAAGCGTCGCGACCCGTGGCGTCGACGTGGGCGCGCAGTTCGTCCAGGGTCGGCAGGGTCTGGTGCGTCGAGGTGCCGTCCGGCTTCGTCCAGGCGGTGTCGAGCGTCTGGCCATCGAACAGGTTCATGCCGGCGTGGTATTGCCCGGTGGCGGGGTCTTTGACCCATTCCCGCAGCAGGGTGGTGAGCTGCTCGTGGGAGCCGTAGGTCTGACTCTGGTCGATGAACGGCGAGGTGTGGTTGACGTATTCAGGGCCGTTGGCATCGACGGTCTGCACCGTAGCCCGGTTGATGGTGATTTCGTGCACCGGCCGCCCGTCCGGCCCGAGCATGCCATAGAGCGGGTCGTCGCTGGCGAGCGCGATCTTGATGGTCTGGCCCGAGGCCTTGCCGATAAAATCGAGGCCGTGGTCGAAGAACTGGCCGAACAGCACGAAGAAGCCATTGGAGGGCGACACGCCCGGATTGAGGCCACCGATGAAGTGGTCGTCCTGCCCGGCCGATGCTGCGAGCCGGGCCTGGGTGTCGACCTGACCGAGACCGATCGCATCCGGCCCGACCGCCGCCGCCTCCGCTGCCGTCTTCAGGACGCCCCAGTCGAGCACTGTGGCCGTCCCGGTCGTGGGATCGTAGTAGATCTCGTTCGGTTGATGCGAGGCCGCTCCGGCGTCGCTCTGATGGTTCGCCCAGGTATCGAAGGTGACCCCGCCGGTGGTGGTCGTCAGGCTGATCATGCGCGGGGTGTAATCGACGACGTTCGGCAGATCGATCTTGGTGCCGTCGGCCGCGGTCTGGGCGCCGCTCGGGTCCGCCTTGATGGCGTAGTCACCGTTAAGGGCCGGATTGAAGCCGCCGGTCACTGAGCTGTAGGACGAGTAGTAGGTCTTGGCGGCGGCGTAGGCCTGCTCGGCGACCACCTGCATCACGGACGAGTAGCCGGCGTAGTCGGCGGCCGCCGAACGCGTGAAGATCTGGTCGACCGCGCCGAAGGAGGCGTTGATGAGCGACAGGTTGTTGTTGAGACCGCTGGGATCCCGCAAGCCCGCGAAGTCGAATTCGGAATAGTAGGACTGTCCCCACTGCGCGATGGCCGCGGTCGATGCCGCGTCGCCGGCGACTGACCCGCCGGTGCCGATGAGATTGCCGTGTGCATCGTAGACCGCGCCCGTGCCGTTCCAGAGGATGATGGCGTTGCCCGCCGCATCGAACAACGGGCGGAAGTTGACCTGGCTGAGGATGAAGTCGATGTCGCTCTGGTCGATCACGAACGGCTTGAGATAATTCGACATGATGCGCTCCTGCCAGGATTGACGGAGTCCGAACGGCCGGATCTCCCACATTGCAGAAGCATGTCGAGTCCTCCATGGACGCGGTAGGGTAGAAGGTCGAGCGAAAACATCCGTCGATGGTCGAATGCGCCGCACCCGACCAAAGGCCCTTCGTTCGGACTTTAGTCCGAAGCCCGATCGGTCTTTCGGCGGCGGCGCGGCCACGGCCCGCGCTGGTGTTAACCCTCCGCTGCATCAAGGGAGCAGTGTGGGCACTGCGATCTTCACCATGTTTGGCCAGGAAGTTGAAAGCCGATCAGATCGATGCATATGATGTCGCTAATTTAAGCATCTGTTCACCGATGACATTGTTCGAGAATGATCTTCATGGAGCCAGTCGTGGGGGAAGTCTGCGTCGCCGATGAAGCCGATCGGCACATTCGTCGCGTCGGCAGTGCCTTGAGAGCGAGTGAAGGCAAGCCCGAGACCAGCGGAACGTTCGGCGCATTCGTCGAAACGGCCATGGATCGGCTGCGTCGCTGGTGGATGCGAAGGTCGCTCTTCGAGCAGTTCGCATCGTTGTCTTCGCTGGTGCTATCGCTTTCCGTCGCCGCAGTCGGAGGATGGGTCGGCAATCGTATCGCCGATGGCGTTCTGCGCGGAACGAGTGGCGCCGCCGCGCTGTACATGACCAATTTCGTGGAGCCCTACGTCCAGTCGATGGACGGCGGAGGCACACTCAGTGCGGAAGACCTTCGCGGACTCGACGCCGTCGCCGAATTGCTGAAATCCAGGCGGCATGTCGCCTCCGTCAAGATCTGGGCGCGGGACGGCGCCATCGTCTACAGCACGCAAAAGGGGCTGATCGGAAAGCGATTTCCGACGACCGACCTCACGCCTTCGCTGCAAGGAGAAATCCGTGCGGGGATGGCCGACCTCGAGGACGATGACAGCGAGTTCGAACGCTCTCTGTCGATGCCGCTCTATGAGATGTTCCTGCCTCTCTACAAGAACGAGACGGAAAGGATCATCGCGGTCGCCGAAATCTACGAAGACGCCCGCGCGCTTCTCCGCGACCAGGCAAGCGCCATCCGCGGCGCATGGCTGGTGGTCGGGTCGGTTGGTCTAGTCACGCTTTTGGCTCTGTTCATCGTCGTCCATCGGGGAAGCACGACGATCAAAAGGCAGAAGTCGGCGATCAAGCAGCGATTCCGGGAAAAGGTGTTGCTGCATCGCAAGAACGATGTTCTCAAATCCGAAACGGAAGATGCTCTTCGCACGGCCGCCCGCATCGACGATCTCGTCCATACGCGGCTCGGAGCCGAGCTCCACGACGGCCCCGCGCAGCTGATATCCTTCGCGCTGCTGCGGATCGAAGGTCTGGAGCAGGAGCTGGACGGCCGGACACTCAAAGCGCGAGCGCTCCTGACTGAATTCCGGAACGCCCTCCAGGACGCGCTCAAAGAGCTGCGCGCGATCGCCGCCGATCTGCTTCTTCCGGATCTTGGCGACTGCGGCGATCTCACCCAGATGCTCCGAAAAATCATCCGAGCGCATGAAGGCCGTGCCGCCTGCCTCGTCGACTTCGAGACGACCGGCGTGCCCGAGAAATTGCCTCGCGATGAGGTGCGTTGCGTCGTTCGGGTGGCGCAGGAGGCGTTGAACAACGCCTTCAAGCATTCGGGGAGCGACCGGCAGACGGTGATGGTTAATTACGGCGCCGGGCTGTTGCGGCTCTCGGTGCGCGACCGCGGATGCGGCTTCTCCGGTACGACAGCCGATTCCCGATCAGGCCTTGGAATGATCGGCATGGCCTCCCGAGTGAGAGCACTGGGCGGGACGTTCTCCGTGATCTCCGGTCCGGGCCAAGGCACAGAAATCTTGTGCGAACTGCCCGCCCAAAGTTCCACCGCAGGAACTGGCGGCGAATACTCGAAAGATAGTCAACCGATCAAAAGTGATTGAAACTTTATCCTTACGATGCTTATTCTCGCAGCATTCTGGAATGCCACTTTTCCGCAGTGTTTTTTGATTGTGAGAGTACATATGGAAAATTCGAGTGAGGCCACTATTGCCATCGTCGACGATCATCCGATCTATCGCCAAGGACTGGCCGCCGTTTTTCGGGCGGAGGCTCGCTTCAAGGTCGTAGCCGAAGGCGCCTCTACGGCAGACGCGCTGGACATCGCAAAAACGCATCGTCCGAGCATCCTCGTTCTCGATCTCGGGATTCCCGGCGACAGCCTGGAGACTCTCAAGCAGCTGTGCGTCGAATTTCCCGGAACGCATTGCGTCATACTCACCGCCTGCGACGATCCGCAGACCGGCATCGCCGCTCTGAACGCCGGCGCTCACGGCTACATCCTGAAGGGGGTCAGCGCGAGCGAATTGAAGGCGGCGATCTGGGCGGTCTTCAAGAACGAGTCCTCGTTCGTCTCGCCGGAGTTCGCTGCGCGGCTGCTTTCGGCGGTTCAGCAGAAGGAGGCGACGTCGCTCGACGTAGGCCTCAGCCATCGCGAACTCCAGATCATCGCAGAGGTCGAGAGCGGCGCCACCAACAGGATGGTCGCCGACAAACTCAAGATCAGCGAAAAGACCGTCAAGCACTACATGAGCAGCATCATGCAGAAGTGCGGCGCGACAAACCGCGTGTCCGCGGTCATGGCGTATCAGAGGATGCGTCAGTCCGGCCAACACGCCTGAAGGACGGCAGTGAATCACGCTGCGAATCCGCGCAGCGCCCTGGTCGGACGGCTGCTTTTGCAAACGCAATGGGCCGTCCTCGTGGGCGGTAATTCTGAAGGCCGCCACCACAGGTGAGGTTTTGCTCGATATTCTCAGGCAGGTCGGTCGCGACGCGCTGTCCCGTGAACCCACGATGTGGCGCTGATTGATCCGGAGAAGCCGTGAACTTCCAAGTGACGGTCCTAAAGATCCTGGTGAGCTATCCGGATGGCTTCGCCGTCATGGAGGACCTCAAACGCGACATGGCTATTCTTGCGACCAGTGGCCGCGATTGGGCCGACCGGACCAAGCGCCTCGCCGCGCGGGTGCCCGATCTCGACATCTTTTCCCATGGGCTGGTCGAACGCATCAGCAGCGGATGGCAGATCACTGCCAAGGGACGGGCGGTGCTCGAGTTCATGGAAGCCCGGCCCGCTGCGACCGAACCGACCCAGGCTCCTTTGATCGAGGAGGCTCCGGCTGCGACAGTCGCTGCGACGCAGGTTCCTGCGCTGCGGCAGCCCCTGACCGAGCCAAGCGGCGGCGCGAACGCCGCGAACGTCGGCGCGAGGCGTGCGAACGAGCGAGGGCGAACGCCTCCTGAAGTGTGCTACAGAGCCGGCAATCGGTTGAACAAAGAGGACGGGAGCCGAACCCGCGCGCTATCGCCAGCCGCGACCGCTCCGCCGACCCTAACCACGCCCAGCACCCCGCATTTGAATGGAGGGCCCGTTTCCGCCGACGACAGCACCTGCCGTTTCAAGCCGGCCTGGAAACGGTCGATGAGGACACAGGGCGTCCTGAGGCCGGTCAGCTCCACGATCGCAGCGGGTCCAAGCTCGATGAGCGTCCCGAGCGGCATCCGCTCGAGGTCCAGGCCGGCGGTGGTGATGTTCTCGCCCAGGTCTCCCGCTGCGACCGCGAAGCCAGCCTCCGAAAGCGAGGGGAAGAGCTCGGCCGGGATCAGGTGGACCTGCCGCAGATTGGGCAGGCGGGGCTGGCGGCGGGCGAGGTAGCGATGCCGAACGAACTCGCCGGCGTGGGCGTCCCCTTCGACCCCATGGCCTTCCACAAGCTTGATCCGATCCTGCGGCGGTTTGCTGAAGTGGTGACCGTGGTTCGCGGCGACGGAGACCACGGTGCCCTCCAGCGAGAAGCCGTGCCCCTGCGGAATCAGGCCGCCCGGGCGAAGGAGCGCCGCTTCTGGCGTAGGTAGCGCGTGATCTCCGGAAGGGCCATCGCGTTCAGGACGCGGTCGGCGGGGACACCACCCTTCCGCGCCATCTCGACACCCCACTGCATGTGATCGAGCTCGGGGATCGAGTGCGCGTCCGGATTGATGCTGAGCATGCAGCCGAAGTCGAGGGCGGCCTGGTGCCAGCGCCAATCCAGGTCAAGGCGCCACGGTTGGGCGTTGATCTCGACCACGACGTCGTGCTTGGCACAGGCGCGCAGCACCTTCTCGACATCGATTTCGTAGCCTGGCCGCCGCTGGAGCTGGCGCCCGGTCATGTGGCCAATGATGGTGGTGTGAGGATCGGAGATGGCGCGCAGCAGCCGCTGCGTCTGCGCCTTGCGGTCGAGTTTGAAGCGGCCGTGGACGCTCGCGACCACGAAGTCGAAGCGCTGCAGCACGTCGTCCGTATATTCCCGCAGGAGATTCGTTACAGTGCGAGCGTCGACGACAGACACTCAACCGGCCTCCGGTCCCACAACTTGCGGTCTCGAGAAAAGAAAATGGCGGCCCGCTTGGTGTGCGGGCCGCCGGGTATTCATCGCATTCCGGTCCCGTAGAGTTGGCGTTCTCTGCGGACCTCCTCCGCCCCGTAAGGCTGGGCGGAGGGATCGAAGCTCTTCCACCCGGCCTTCTGCCAGGCTGCGCTCCGGTCGCGCAGATTGACGGCGGACTGGTTCAGGATCGCTTCGTATCGCGCGCGGTCCGCATCCGGCACACGAGCCGAAACCAGCGTGCCGCCGCGCCTCACACCTTCGGCGTAGAGTGGTGCTTCCTCATCGGATACGCCGGCCTGCGTCAACGCCCCAACGGCTCCGCCCGTCGCGCCGCCGGCAACGGCACCGAGCGCGGTGGACGCGAGCCATCCGGCCGCCACGACAGGACCGAGTCCGGGGATAGCCAACAACCCAAGGCCCGCAAGCAGGCCGGCAGCGCCACCAAGACCTGCACCCACGCCGGCTCCCGTAGCCGCACCTTCCGCCCGATCGTCAACGCCATCGCGATCGCGATCGATCTTCTTGTCGGTGCTGTACCAGTTGTCCGAATTGTTCGCGACGATGCTCAAATCCGAATGCGGCACGCCCGCGGACTCCAGGCTCGTCACCGCGCGCTGCGCATCGGAATAGTTGTCGTAGAGACGTGAAATCGTAATGGTCATCTTGAATCCTCTAAATCTTCGCTGCTGCGCGAGGTTATTTGGCCGCGTTGACGTTGCCCTGGAAATCAAGGCTCACATTGGATGAGGCGCCGCCTTTACTGGCCTTACCGCGCCAAACGCCGTTGTCGTCCTTCTTCAGCGATGTGACGTTCGTGTAGCCCGCGTCCACGATCTTGGATTTGGCCTGGCCCTCGGTGAAGCTGTTGGCACCTGCAACCGGCTTGCTGGAATTGTTCTGGCCGGAACTGTTGACCGCATTATTGTTGGGCCGATCCGCAGCCGGCGGCTTTTGCGCAAACGACGGGCCGGCGAGAAGCGAGGCCGCCGTCAGCAGAGGAAGAAATTTATTGCTCATGTCGTCCTCCAATAGTGGCACGGCACAACAGGTGCTGGCCCGAGAAGTTCCACGTTTTCCCGGTCCGGAGGGCCCTAGGGCATCTACAAGATGGCAGCGGTCGACGCGGCGTATTGCGCGGAGTCTGTGTCCTCGTCCTCATGATGCCGAACAGTGCTGCCTCTCGACGACATCATCCGTTAGGTCCGACCAGGCGCGACCCCTCTTGGAAAGCATCGAAGCAGTCGCGGCAGGAGGTGCTAGATACACCCGTCGAGTGACTCCGATGCAGGCCGGTCCATCGCGGTTGCTGCGCGCCGTCGCGCTCGGATAGAGGGACCGTTGCGGAACCTGCGAATCCTTACAGCGTTGCACTGCCATTCGCAGAAGGAGGGCTTGATGGCCGCGAAGAAGAAGACCGCGCGGGACGTAAGCAGGACCGGGCGCGCGTCGCCGGCGGGCAGAAGCACGAAGTCGGCTATGAGGCGAAGAAGACCGGACGGTCCGCGCCCGCGGTCGAGAAAGTCGGCAATTCCCGCAAGCGGGTCGAGAAGCGTCTCGGGCGCTGATGCGCAGGCGGCGGCTTCTTCCCGAGCTGCCGGCCTCAGATCCTGCTGGAGAAGCGCGTGAAAGCCGTCAGCGTCTGCAGGCGCGGCTCCACGTCGCGGAGATAGATCTCTGATCGGAGAAATGCGAGCTCCGCGTCGAGCGCGGACTCGCAGACGTCGACGTACCAGGACTTAGGGCGCCCATCCGTGCCGTCGCTCCAGCGATAGCCGCGTCGCTTCAGGGAATCCTTGAGTTCGAACGGCGACTGTTCGGCCCAGATGCGGATGGTCTTCTGTCGTGCGGTCTCGAGCAGGACGGCGAGCGCGGGCGCGCCGGTCGTTGGTAGGTCAAAGTCCAAGATCTCGAGCAGCGCGTGACAGTCGTCAACCGCGCGGTGCGCCTGGTGGAAATAGCCGGCGCCATTCAGGAGGTAGCCGAGCTTCGCTCCATCGAAGCCGTGCTGCCGCCAATCGACCTCAGTCGCGGAGCATGCCCACGCCTTCCGCGCGAAGACGGGCCAGTAGCGTTCGGAAAACTTCCGATCGAATCCACTGTTATGCGCGATGACCAGGACCACGGAATCATCGACGAAGGCGTTCACGGCGGCCTCGTCGATCCTGTGGCCGGCCACCATGTCGTCGGTGATGCCGGTAAGCGCCGTGATCTCGGCCGGGATCGGCTCGGACGGCTCATTGAAGGCGGAGAACGTCTCCTTGACATCAATGATGCGCCCGTCCGGCGTGTAGCCGAACTTGACCATGCCCAGCTCGATGAGTTCGTCCTTGCGGTGGTCGAGGCCCGTGGTTTCGGTGTCTAGCAGGATGCCGATCCTCGTTTCCTGTCCGGAGACCGCCATCGACGTTGGCCGCGGCGCCAAGCGCCGGAGCACCCGGTAGTCGCTCGATCGGCCTAGCGCCTCGGCCATCGCAGCCAGATCCGACGCGTCTTCAAACATCTCTTCTCATGGTGAGCCGACCGGGTGAACCGTGTAGCCCCCACATTACCGAGCGGACCGGTCATGAGATATCTGAAAGACGGGCAATTCACGGGCTTTTCGGGAGTGTCGGTGCAGTTGGATCCCCGTTGCGGGACGCGCGCGCAGGGCCTTGATCGCGAGCGCTCCAGAGGTCCGCGCCAAAAAACGGGCGGATCGGGCGGGGCATCTCCAGACGGCTAGACAGCATCCGCGCGGCGACGGCACGACCGCTCCGCGTCGAGCGAGGAAGAACAGAGATGCTCGCTCTACCTTCGGCGAAGCTGGAACGGATGATCGTCCCTTCGATTGGTCGGTATGACCGAGCGAGTTCTCTACGAAAGCAGCAATGGTGACGTCTGGGCGCTGACGCGAGATCCGCGGACGAATACGCCCGTCGTGAAGCACCAGCCCAACATCAGCTCAGGGGGCCAAGTCTCCTATACGGATATCGGCCAATTCCTGCGTAGTGGCGCCGACGGTCCGGAGCGCCAGCAATTGCTGAAGCTGATCGACACTCTGCTGGAGGACTGAGAGAAGGCGCTCAGGCCGACCACTTGTCTTCCTCACGGCGCGCTTCGTCGTCGTTGATGCGCTCGGCCACCGTCCTACCCGGAAGGTTTGCGAAACGGCAGCGGATCCGGTCCCGAAATCGCGGCGGCGGGAGATGTTTGCCTGCCGCCTTGAAATTCCATCGTGCAGTGTCCATTTACCATCCAGGCACCATCCTGTTGGATGATCACAATGGATGTACCTGATGACGGACAATGTACGCGAACTGCGACCCCGGACCCCGGATACGGAGAAGATCACGATCAACCTGGGCTATGTGGACCTCGGCCAGGTCGATCTCATGGTGCAGGAAGGGTTCTACTCGAACCGCACCGATTTCATTCGGACGGCGATCCGCAACCAGCTTGAGCGGCACGCGGATGTGGTCAAGCAATCGACGGCCCGTAAAAGTCTCGACCTCGGGCTGCGTAAATATGCCCGCGTCGATCTCGAGAGGGCGCGGCGCGACGGCGACATGCTGCACATCAACGTCCTCGGCTTGGCGACCATCGACCAGGACGTCACGCCCGAGCTGGCGCGCGCGACAATTGCCTCGGTCTCGGTGCTCGGAGCCCTTCATGCCAGCCCCGCGGTCAAGGCCGCTCTCGCCGACCGAACGAGGTGAAACGATGCTGAATCCAGACATGGTCCGGGAAGCGACCCGCCTCACACGCGCCGGTCAACTGGTCGAAGCCACAGCACTGCTGCAGCGAATGCTGCGCGGCGAGGCCGGCTCCGCAGCGACAAGGAGAAATACTGTTCCTGTCGAGCCTGCGAGGCTCGAGCCGCCGATTCTCGACCTGAAGGCCAGTGTCGTCGCGGAGAGGGAGAGCGGGCCGTCCACGCAAGCCATGCCTGCCACACGACACAAAGGCCTTACGCCCTTCGGCGGCATGAAAGATCTTCCCGGTTTCGCCATGCCAGGTCCGGTCGGGCCCACCCGAATTCCCAAGGCGGATATTGCACCGGACGGCACAAGGTTCGTCTCTGCCAGCTTCGCCAATGCGGCGGGAAGCCGGACCTACAAGCTGTTCATTCCCAGCCACGCTGGTGGAGGACCGCGTCCCCTCATCGTCATGCTTCACGGCTGCACCCAGTCACCGGACGATTTCGCGGCCGGCACCCGGATGAATTTTCTGGCGGACGAGCGGAATTGCTTCGTTGTCTATCCGGAGCAGCCACGCGGAGCCAACCATGCGAAATGCTGGAACTGGTTTCGCACGGGGGACCAGCAGCGGGATGGTGGCGAGCCTTCGCTGATCTCCGGCATCACTCGCCAGGTCATGCGCGATCATGGCATCGACCCTAAGCGAGTCTACGTAGCGGGCCTGTCGGCTGGCGGAGCCGCCGCCGCCGTCATGGGCGCGACCTACCCCGACCTGTACGCCGCCGTCGGGGTCCATTCGGGTCTGGCGTGCGGAGCAGCCAGCGATCTTCCCTCTGCGTTGAAGGCGATGCGGCAGGGCAGTGCGCCCGGAGCCGTCGCGGAGGCTCGCTCTCCGGTCCCCACCATCGTCTTTCATGGCGACCGCGACACCACCGTGCATCCGGACAACGGTGAACGGGTTCTCGATCGACCCGGCGAAGCCGAGGGCCAACAAGCCACGGTGGTTCGCGGGCGAGTACCCGAGGGGCACGCGTACACCCGCACTATCCTCGCCGACGGCGGCGGGGTGGCGATTTCCGAGCACTGGAGCGTCCACGGCGCCGGCCATGCCTGGTCGGGCGGCAGCCCTGCCGGATCCTACACGGATCCGCGCGGTCCGGACGCGACCAGGGAGATGCTGCGGTTCTTCATGGCGCATTCGCGCGCCGGTTAGGCGAGCTTCACGTGGAGAGGGGGCAGCCTGAATTCGGCGCTCGCCGGATCTCCGGTTTGACTGAACGCCACGTAGCGGGCGGCCCGTAGGAAACCTGAGATCAGGCCTCGCTCGGTCCGGAGAAGATCGACGAGGGCGGCGTCGTGCGCGGCACGGGAAGTGGGCGCTCGATCGAGGTCGCAGCGCGCGAGCCTCCTTTGGCGTCGTATCGTTTGGCTAGGTCCAGCAGCCGGCGCCTGGTGAACGGGTCAGCCTTCTCCGCAATGATCCGGACCGGCTGCGCGAGCCCCTGATAGAATTCCTGCTCCATCACGCACCCCCACAACATCACTGCCGGAAGTTGAGTACCCTGCGGTCGTGGAGTCAAGCGGCGCCGGCGCCGCGGCATTTTCCGCGGACCGTCTTGAGATTGCGATGTCGGCGGACGTAGACTGGCCAGCGCAGGGGAAATCAGATGCCAGTGTTCGATCCCGTCCGGAAGGCGTGCCCGGCGTGCGGCATGCCTATGAAGGCTGTGTCCGACGATGCTCGGGAGGGTAGGTCGCGGTATGTCTGCACCAATTGCGACGACGACCCTCTGCACGACCCGGCGGCCCTCAAATGGGCTGGCAGTCCGCTTCGCCCTCCGGCGAAATGAGCGGGATCCGCGCGACGACGCCGATCGTTCGAACCTCCAGTGGCAGGGTGGGCCGCTCTGGCGTGCGCTCCTCCTGGAGCGCGCGTTCCGGACGAAAGCGAGCAGCCGGCTCCGCCGTCAATTCGGCGAAGCGCGCCTGCGCATCATTTTCACGGCTCTGACGATGTCCGCCGGATCATAGGGCTTCTGCAGGACCAGACTGCCGGATAGCGGACGCGGCGCGACGGGCGAGAACCCGGTGGCGTAGATCACCGGGAGTTCGGGATCTTGCTGACGGCATCGCTCGGCGATCTGCCATCCGTCGACCTGTCCCGGTAGCCTGACGTCGGTGACGAGCACGTCGGCGACCTGCCTACCGCACCATGCCAGCGCGTCTTCGCCATTGGCCGCATGGATCACTTCGTAGCCCTCCTCCCGCAGAGCCTCCACCACGAATTCGCGGATGAGGGGGTCGTCCTCGACAACGAGTATTCGCACCGGCTGCTCCTCGAATCCTCAATTCTGATGCCAATCTGCGAACGGCCGAAGCTATGGACCGTTCCCGCAAACCCCCTCGCGTCCAACGCACGTCCGGCCGGTCGATCAAGCGCGTCTTTGGGATTCAACAATGCGCGAGGGGGCTTCTGGAAAGCCAAGCGTGCCGCACGCGGTATTCGGCGAGCATTCGCCGTCCGGAGCGGAACGGGCTTGCTCCCTGCGACTTGATTCTCCGAAGCGCCTCAGCTCGGAGAACGATCATGAAAGCGATCTTGGCCATCACCTGCCTGTCCGTACTCGCCTTGGCGTCACCGGCGGAAGCCAAGGGATGCATCAAGGGCGCGATCGTCGGCGGCGTAGCCGGCCACATGGCGGGCCATGGCAAGCTGGGCGCCGCGGCGGGATGCGCGATCGGACATCACGAAGCGAACAAGCAGAATCCGAACAACTCGAACGCCCAAGCGCCATCGGGGCAGAAGTAGCGCTGGCACCCGGGCTGCGCAATGAAGATCAGATCTCATTCCGAGAGCCACATCGTCGAGCTCCACGATGGCTCGCGCTGGCAGATTTTCCCAGGCGATCTTGATCTGACGTTGAACTGGAAGCCGGAGACGGAAATCGTCGTCCTCCCTGCTGACGACGATCTCAGTTCTCACGTGCTGGTCGGCGGAGACGCAAAGGTGCGCGTGATCGGGGACGGCGAGAGGTGGCCGGTACGTGAGGTCAAGTCGGCGTTGAAGGAAGGGTAGCCCGAGTTCGTCGGTGCAGCGGCCAGCGAGGCTTTCAGAAAAGGTCTGCAGCCAGGTTCAGGCCATAGGTCATCGCCGCCAGAACGGAGAGCAAAAGCCCAGTGCCGCAGAAGATCAGGATGATCTTCAGTCCTTCCACATCGATGTCCCTGCCCGTTGTGCGCGAGAGCGCCTTCACCAGTACGGCCATCATCGATCTCCTCCGGAAGCGACGAGTCGATCATAGGCCGCAAGGCTTCGGCGAGTGTGAACCAGCTCTCAGGTCCGCTGGATATCGCTTGGGCCACTCGATTGCCGGCTCGCGCCCTTCCGGAGCGCGGCCCGTTCCCGGCAGAAATCGTCGACCTTAGCCCGCATCCTCGAGAGCAGCAGTTCGGCCGAGGCGGTCGCGAGGCCGGCCCGCTGCAGCATCCGAATTTCGCGCTGCTGGGTGTGGAAACGCACCGAAGTGGGACCCCGGCTACGTGAAAGCCAACCTATTGATCAAGTTCGTGAACTGACAGACAACCGGGGTCCCGATCGGCGCCGATCCGGACCCCACCGGGAGCGAATTTCCTTGTGCTACATCAAAGCATTGCGGTCGTCTCAGTGGGGGTCCCACTTCGGTGCTTATTTACAAGCATGTGGCGCGATTGCTGGAGCGCCTGCAGACCGGATGGCAGCCGACGCCCGACGAGATCGACATGCGGATCCGGCAGCGGAGGATCTACGCCTGGTCCTTCGCGCCGTCGTTCTCGCGACCCGAAGCGGTGATCATCGGAAGCCCGGAAAGCCGCACGGGCGTGATCCGGACGGATGTGATCCTCTGGATCGACGCCGGCCTCCGCTGGGCGCTGTGCGAGGACGGGCTCTGGTGGCTCCGTTAGATCGGAATTTGGCCCTAGAATTCCGATATAGCGGAACGACAGCCGGCGCAGCTCCATAAGGCGCGGACTTCGCTCGGCGCTCTCCGATATTTTTCAGCGATCGATTCACGATGAGCTTCCGTTTCGCCGGGGCGTCGGGGATGCTCGCTGCAGATCGAGCTTGGTGCGGTTCAATTCCGCCTCGCTGGCCGAGATCTGGTGAGAAGCGTTCGGTTCGATCCCGACGCCTGCGGACGCCGCGGACAAAGCCGGCACGGAGCCGGGGCCACTCGCGGGCGCTGCCTTCCGTATGGGGGCGGCGCCCGCGGTTCAAAGGCACGATCTGAGACCTGGGCCCGGCGAAAAGGACGGTCTGAGACCCGAAAGAAGGATTTGAGACCATGGCCGACCGCCGCCTGTTCGACAGCAGCTCGATGACGCCGCCGCCGGCGCCGCAGATCGACGCCGCGACGTGCACGGTCGATGATGTCATCGAGCGCAGGAAGGCGATCATCGAGTCCAGGAAGCGCATGCTGGACATGTTTCCTTACGAGGGGCCCCCTCTCACTATGGGTGACTCGGTCGGATACACGCTGCTGTCGGAATGGCGCTTCAACGGAAGGTCGCCTGATGCCCGATGACGCCCGCGAGTCCCGCGCCGTGGCCGTCGCGAACGCCATCGCGATCACGCGCATCGAGGGCCACGAACCTTCGATGTTCGCGCTCCAGCAGCTCGATCGGTGGGTCGCCGGCGAGATCACCCCGAACGAGCTACGCGCTCTGGTTCGACAGCACCATGCCAAGCCGGCCCCGCACTACTTCGTCAAAAGCAAGCACGGCGACTTCTGCAACATCTGCGGCTACGGCCGCAACGAACGCCTGCAGCACACGCGGCCTGGGGAGACCGCCTGATGCCAAATCGCCTCATCAGGTATCAGCGCCAGCTCCTGCGCTTCGTCGCCGAGCGCTCGCCCGACGGCGCCGGATTCCATGCGACTGACATGGTGCCGGAGATCGCCGGCGTCGACCCCGGCTATGCGCTGCTGACGCTCGAAGGGAGAGGCCTGTGCTGGACCGAGGAGCCGGACATCGTGGGCTCGACGCCGGCTGGGTTGATGGCAGCGAAGGAGAACGCGTGATGTCGGACCGTTACTCCAACCCGAACGAAACCTTCGTCCTCTGGATCGGACCGGGACACCGCATCCCGTCTTGCGTCGGCGTGCAAACGAAGTGGCTGAAGTCGTATAGAGCCCGCGTCGTGAACGAATGGAAGGGCGTGATCCTGGCTGTCTATCACCGCAAGTCAGGCCAGCACCCGTCCTCCTCATGACGCCCGGTCCGGTGCATGCAGCCGTCGGCGAGGAGCCGCACGGCGATCTCCTTCCAGAGTGAGCCGGGATCGAAGCGCTGCAGCGCCTCCGCCCGCGTGATCTCGACCGTCCGGAAGCACTTCAGGCATTCGACGCGCAGGTCCTCGGACCTGATCTCCGCGAGCGTGCGATCGGCGCGCGGACGCGACGTCGTTGCGCGTGGATCAGCCAGTACGCTCGCCCACCAGGCGTCCTCGTGGGTGACGCCGGCGCGGCGCCGCTGCAGCTCGGCCAGGCGGCGGGCGGTCTCCTCGATCCGCTGCTGCTTCGGCGTCGGGAAGCGCCAGTCTGCAGCCCGTCTTCCAGCCATAGATCCCTCCGCCGAAATGCATGCTCGAAAGCGAGGAAAGGCGCATTCCACAAGGCTTTTGCCGTCAGCCTAGATGCTTGTTGACCATAGAACGGATAGAGAACAAGATGGTTTCACTGTCAACCGATGTAAGAAAAACATGACAGAAACGCCGTTTTGTCACCCTTTCCTTACCCTTGGAATCCTTCGATGGCCGACCCCGCCGAGCAGCAACCCGCCGTCGACGAAGCTGCCGAGCTGGAGGCTGACGTCCGCCAGGCCATCGAGGCCTGCGGCGGCGATTCGATCGACGCCGTGCGCGCGCTGATCGTGATGAACACCGCGCTCGAGCAGGAGCTCGCCGACGTCTATGCGAAGGCGAGCTATGGATTCCTGCGAGGCCGGCGGGTGCCGAAGCGCAGGGACTAACGGAAGCGCGGGCGCGGCGACCACTCCGGGATCTCGACGACCAAGTCGGGAATGAAGCCGGTATTCGGCTCCCAGGCATAACCAGCCGGATTGCAGACTATGCGAGTCCCGGCACCGCCGGCACCGCCGTCGACGCCGTCGACGCCCACGACGCCGTCGCCGCCCACGACGTAGTCGTAACTGTCGTGGACATGCCCGTGGATCCAGAGCTCGGGCTTATGCTTGGCGATCACGTCGGAGAGGTCGCTGATGAAGGAGGCGTTCATCGCCTCGGAGTCGGCGTAGCGCGGGTGCAGCGAGCCCGGATGGGGCGCGTGGTGGGTGATGCACACGGTCGGGCCGTCGTGCTCCTCGGAGAGGCGGTCGGTGAGCCAACGACGTTCGGCCAGGTGTCTTTTATAGGCCTCGATCGGGGTGAAGGGCTTGGGGAATTCGGCGCCGTCCGAAGTCCTGATGAATTTGTGGTCGTTCATGTAGCGTCCGGCGTGGAGGCCGTGCGCCTGGCTCTCGGCATCGAAGCGGTAGTCGGTCCACATCGTGCAGCCGAGGAAGCGGACGCCGTCGATCACCGGCACTTCGGTCGCATCCAAAAACCTCACGTTGGTCCGGCGCGCCCGGTCGCGGATCATGGCCGCGGCGTCTTCCAGGATGGATCCGTAATACTCGTGGTTGCCGGCGACGAAGAGCACCTCCTTGCCCCACAGCGCGAGCTGGTTGGTCAGCCAGCTCACCGCCCGGTACGCGTTGTGGACGTCGCCGGCGAAAACCGCGACGTCGAAATCGAGTCCTTCGGGGACGTTGTAGCCGTGCGACCAGACCTCGCCGTGCAGGTCGGATGCGATGAAGATTTTCATGCCGGGACGATCGCGCCGCGGTCGGCAAGAGGCAAGGATTCGAAATCTTGGGTACAAAAGCGGGTACAAGAGCTGTTTTCGCCCCTTGCCGCCCAACAAAAGGCGTTGGCGAACGAGGCGCAAGTCTTTGATTTCTTTGAGGGAAAGCTTGGTAGCGGGAGAGGGACTCGAACCCCCGACCCCAGGATTATAATTCCGGTGGTCTAACCATCGGCTGCTTGTGCCAAATGTTTTGCACGCGATGGCTGTGAAAACGGCGCGATCTCCATTCTCTCGACCCAAGGGATAATGTTGATGGTCTGTGGCTCGAGATGGCCGGTGATCACCTCCAAGTTCATGATGAAATCGAACAAGGTGTCGAGTTCATGGGGCTCGCAGTAGCGCTCGCTGGTTTCGCTGTCGCCGCCGTGCCCGAGGAGATCCGCGCGATCCTCTTTCGTCAGCAGCTTCTTCTTCAATTGCGCGCCGAAGAGATGGCGCACCGCATGGGCGCCCAGCCCCTCTTCGGTGATTTTGGCTTCCGCGAGGATCGGCTTGAACAGTTTGTAGAAGCGGTTGCCGAGCGGCGACCGGCTGCTGGGAGAATACAGGTCGGGAAAGAGCAGCTTGTATCCGAGCGCCCTGATCTTCCCGACATAGTCGAGGAAACCCAACCGGATCAGCTCCGGATGGAGGGGAATGTTTCGTTTCGATTGGGGGTTCTTGATGCGCCGCTGCTCGTTGGCCGCGATGTGGATGTACGGTTTGCACCCCTCGCGATCGAAGATGATGTCTTCCACCATCGCGCCGCAAAGCTCCTCGCGCCTCGCCCCCGAGTAGTAGATGAGGATCGGAACGAAATAGAGCGCACAGTGGAAGATCTGGGCAGCCCCCTGCTCGCCCCACTTCCCGAGATCGTCCCAGCCGGCGCAGTTGATGAACGGCGGCGTCTGGAAGATCGCTTTCGCGCTGGCGATGGGCAGCTTGCGCCGCTCGTCGCGAGCGCGCTTGTTCTTGCTGCGGCTCTTTGCGCGCAGCTTGGTCAGATCGATCGATTCCAGGCTCTTCACGCCGCGCGCCGTGGCGTGGTCGAAGATCTGGCCAAGGAAGGTCGCGTGGCGATTGATCGTACCGCCACTGATCCCGCGCTTGGCCTGCACGACGGATCGCCCCTTCTCGCGAAGCTGCTCGATCGTCAGTTGCTCGTCACGAGCCGATTTGCCGTAGTGCTTGTAGATATCGAAGCGGAGGAAATCGACGAACTTGCCGACGTGTTCCTGGCGCAGCAGGCTGAGATCGAGAATGCGCTGATCCTGAACCATGAACTTGACAAACAGGCTTGCGATGCTCTTGGCCTGTCGTTGCGTCTTGTCGTCCCAGTGTTCGTCCGCGCGATTCTGCTGGGCAACGCGATCCGCCAATTGCGCGAAGTCGGCCATGGGAATGAACTGCGGGATCGTCGGAGCGTCGACCTCCGGTGGATCGGTAGGACGATCCACCGGAGGATTCACCATAGACGGAGGCGGCTTCGGTGGGTTGCTCTTTGCGAGCATCATGCGATCCACCAGTCCGTCATCCTCGATCCTCACACCACCGTAGCGCCGGTCGGACTGGGCCAGCGCCAACTTCATCCCCCGAAGATAGGTCCCCTGGGCCACAGCGAGATTCATGGCGGTCGGCGTGGCGGCGACGCCCTCGATCATGCCCTGCAGGATGTAGTGCTTCGTGGGGACAAGGTCGTTGACGCGAAGCATGGCCAGGTGGTCCTGGACGGCCTCGATGTCGGCTTCGGAGAGCCCGTCGGCGGTCATGCGCCCGCGATCTTCCTCGCGCACCACGGCATTGACGCCCTGGGCGTCCAACAGCGCGTAGGCCCAATAGGCCCTCCAGTCGTCGGCTTTCGCCTGCCGGAGATCAAACCCGGGCGAGCTCTTGGCCGCGAAGGCGACACGGTCGAGCTTGGCCAGATGCCCGTCGACGACGGCATGGAGCATTGTCTCGATTTGAGACCTCGTCAGATGCGGGTCGGGGCCGTCGGTGAGCATCGCAACATCGTCCAAAGTCAGGTTCAGCTGGTTGGCCAGGCGGCGGGCGACAGCGCGGCTTGTCGTCCGAAGGCTCATAGAAACATGCGGGCGGCCATAGCGGATGGCAAGCGCTCGGGGGGTTCGGCGGCGCCAGTAGTAGACGGCTTCGCGCCGAAAGATGTGGAAAGCCATTGCGAGCGACACCCTGTGCAGCAGTGATGTGTCGCAGCGCTGTGCAGCAGCGCCCCAGCCAGGCCGGTTTCGTCAGCAATTTCAGGGGAAGCGGAGCTTCTGGCTGGGGCGGGAGGGATCGAACCTCCGAATGGCGGAATCAAAATCCGCTGCCTTACCACTTGGCTACGCCCCATCAGGCCCTTCGGGAACGGCGGCGGCACGACCGTCCGCGGATTCCCTCGAGTGGTGCCGGTCTATAGGGAGAGACGCGGCATTTCAACCGCCCGGAGGGGCAAAATACCATAGGCGCCGGTGGCGCCGCGCCATGCCTTATATGGGCGCTACGCCCCCCGCTCCCAACGGGCGCTCCACCACCCCTCCTGCCAGTTGAGACCGCTGCCGTTTCATGGGAATACGGCGGCAAGAACTGTCTCCCCGGGAGTGAGCCATGACCTACCGCGCGCCGATCTCTGACATGCTGCTGTCGCTCAACCACGGCGCCGGCCTGAAGGCTGCCATGGAGGCCGGCCATTACGGCGATTTCGACGGCGATATCGTGAGCGCCGTGCTGGAGGAAGCCGGCAAGTTCGCAACCGACGTGCTGGCGCCGCTCAACAAGGTCGGCGACGAGCACGGCATCAAGCTCAGCGACGGCAAGGTCACGACGGCGCCGGGCTGGCCGGACGCCTACAAGCGCTGGACCGAGGGCGGCTGGAACGCGGTCTCTGGCCCCGAAGATTTTGGCGGCCAGGGCCTGCCGCTCGCGATCAACGCGGCCTGCACCGAGATCTGGAGCGCCGCCAACGTCGCCTTCGGCCTCTGCCCGCTGCTGACGGCGTCGGCGATGGAGGCGCTCGACGCGCATGGCAGCGACGAGCTGAAGAAAATCTATCTCGAGAAGCTCGTCTCCGGCGAATGGACCGGCACGATGCAGCTGACCGAGCCGCAGGCCGGCTCCGATGTCGGCGCACTGCGCACCCGCGCCGAGAAGCAGGCCGACGGCACCTATCGCATCAAAGGGACGAAGATCTTCATCACCTATGGCGAGCACGACATGACCGACAACATCGTGCATTTCGTGCTGGCACGCCTGCCGGACGCGCCCGCCGGCACCAAGGGGATATCGCTGTTTCTCGTTCCCAAATTCATGGTGAACGCCGACGGCTCGCTCGGTGCGCGCAACGACATTTTCGCAAGCGGCGTCGAGCACAAGCTCGGCATGCATGCCTCCCCCACCTGCACCATGACCATGGGCGATCATGGCGGCGCGATCGGCTTCCTCGTCGGCGAAGAGAACCAGGGCATGCGCTGCATGTTCACGATGATGAACCAGGCCCGCCTCGGCGTCGGCCTCGAAGGCGTCGGTGTAGCCGATCGCGCCTATCAGCAGGCATTGTCGTACGCACAAGAGCGCAAGCAGGGCCGCGCCCTCGGCAACAAGGGTGACGGCTCCGATCCGATCTTCGTGCATCCCGACGTCAAGCGCATGCTGATGCGGATGCGGGCGCAGACCGCGGCGGCGCGCACCATCTGCTATGCGACCGCGGTGGCCATCGACGTCTCGACACGCGCCAGTGACCCGAAGGTCCGCGCCGACGCTGCCGCGCGCGCGGCGCTGCTGACGCCGATGGCCAAGGGCTATTCGACCGACATCGGCAACGAGGTCGCCTATCTCGGCGTGCAGGTGCATGGCGGCATGGGCTTCATCGAGGAGACCGGCGCGGCGCAGCACTATCGCGATGCCCGCATCACCGCGATCTACGAAGGCACCAACGGCATCCAGGCCATCGACCTCGTCACGCGAAAACTCGCGGCCAATGGCGGCGCATCGGTGTGGGCGCTGCTCGACGAACTCTCGGCAATCGTGAAGCAGGTCGAAGCCTCCAACGATCCCGCCTTCGGCACCACGGGCGTGAAATTGCGCGAGGCGCTGCAGGCGCTGACGCGCACCAGCAAATGGCTGCTGGAGCGGGTTGCGTCTGCGCCGAACGAGGCGCTGGCCGGCGCGACGCCGTATCTGCAGCAGTTCGGCGCCACGCTCGGCGGCTGCATGCTTGCATCCGAAGCGCTCGCCGCGAAATCCGATGGCATCACGGACGCCGCGCGCTACGTCTCGCTGGCGCGCTTCTTCGCCGAGAACATCGCCGTGCAGGCCGGCGCGCTCGAACGCACCGTGACCGAGAGCGCGGAGTCGGTCGCGGCGGCGGATGCGGTGCTGTTGGGGTAAGCGGGACGCGTGGCCCGGATGGAGCGCAGCGCAATCCGGGGCCGTCATCGTTCGTGGCACGAATCCCGGATTGCGCTGCGCTCCATCCGGGCTACGAAGCTGCGAGCTTCGTACGTCTCCCCGGCCGCCACAGCACAATCCCCGCCGCCACCAGATCGAGCACCACGCACATCGCAAACGCGCTCGTGTAGTCACCGGTTACGCTGCGCACGAGACCGACGATGCCGGGGCCGAAGGCGCTGACGATGCCGCTGATCGAGGTGCCCAGCCCCATCGCCGCGGCGAAGGCGCTCGCGCCGATCTCGCGCTGGATGATCAAGGGCGGGAACGTGATCATGTTGCCGATCGAGAAACCGTAGACGGCGCAGCACACGAGCAGCACCGTCGGGTTCGTGCTTTGCAGAAGCACGAACAGAGCCGCAGCCTGGCTCGTCATCGATGCCGCGCAGGCGAGCCGCGGATCGAGCCGGTCGACGAACAGGCCGAGCGACAGGCGCCCGACCACCGCCATCGCCGCCATGATGGTGACCGCAAGGCCCGCACTGGCGCGGCCGATCAGCGGTTCGAGAAACGTCACCTGGTGGATGATGAATCCCATCTGCGCCAGCAGCGCGATCGCGATCGGCAGCACCATGGTCCAGAACGCCGCGTTGGCGAGCAGCGTCTTGCGCGAGTGAACCGCAGGCAAGGCAGTGCCGCCAGCGGATGAATCCCCACCCGACGTCGGCGGCATTTCGGTCCGCCAGCCGGTGAAGATGACCACCACCGGCAGCACCAGCACCACCATCGCGAGCGTGGCTGCCAGCATCGCGGAACGGAAGCCGATGCTGGCGCTCAGCGACAGCAGCAGCGGGACGAGGACGATGCCGCCGCAGGTCGCGCCGTTGTAGGCGAGGCTGAGCGCAAGCCCGCGGCGCCGTTCGAACCAGGAGTTCAGCACGGTCGCGATCACCACCGTGCCCATGCCGGTCCAGCCGACCGACATCAGCGCATAGGCGAGATAGAGCTGCCAGGGCGTCTGCAGCAGCGCCAGCAGCACCGTCGAAGCGCCGAGCGCCGACAGGCCGCACAGGATCAGCGACCGCAGCCCGATGCGGGCGAGCAGATTGTCGGTGAAGATGACGAGGACGGCAGTCAGGAGAAAGGAGAAGGTGCTGGCCGCAGAGACCAGCGTGCCCGGCCAGCCATGCGCGCGCTGGAGCTCGGCGAGATAGACGCCTTGGCCGTACAGGCCGAAGCCGAACATGAAGAAGGCCATCAGGAAGCAGGCCAGCACGACACGCCAGCCGCGATAGTGCAGCGAGGATTCATCAACACAAGTGGCGGCAATCATCAATCGAGCAATCGGCCAAATGGAGCGGCGCGAGCCGATCGTGCACCACAACCAGGGGTTTTTCAATCGAAAATGGGTGGCTAATTATTGCGACGCGCAACACAGCAGCGGGCTGATGCGCCCGTCTCACGCGATTCGGTCCCCAAAAGGCCGAGCGAGCGCATTGGCACGCCTGCAAGATGATGTAGGCTGACGTTTCGCGAGTCTAGCCAATGTCAGTATCGCGGCGACCGCAGGGGCCTCTCATGTCGAATGGCAACATCATCGTCACCGAAGAGCGCGGAACACGCGTGATCACCCTGCGCCGCCCGAGCAAGAAGAACGCGATCACGCAGGACATGTATCGGGAGATGAGCCGCGCGATCGACACTGCGCAGAACAATCCCGAGATCCGCTGCATGATCATCACCGGGGGCTCCGGCGTGTTCACCGCCGGCGACGACATCGACGATTTCATGCACGCCGACACGTCGCGCCCCGAGACGCTGTCCGACGGCGCCAAGTTTCTCTATTCGCTCGCCCTCAACGCCAAGCCGGTGATCGCGGCCGTGGATGGCGCGTCGATCGGCATGGGCACCGTGATGTTGTTCCATTGCGACTATGTGCTGGCCTCGAACGCGGCAACCTTCTCCGCACCCTACATCCATCTCGGGCTCGTGCCGGTCGGCGCGTCCAGCCTCTTGATGCCGAACACGATGGGCTACCAGCGCGCCTTCGCGATGCTGGTGATGGGACGGACTTTTACGGCCGCGGAAGCGCATGCCGCCGGCTTCGTCAACACCGTGGTCTCGCCGGGTCATACCGAGGTCGAGGCGCGCAAGGTGGCGCGCGATATCTGCCGGCTCCCCGCCGAAGCGGTGGCGACCTCGCGCAAATTGCTGCGCGTCGCATCCGAAGAGCTCACCCGCCGCATCGACCAGGAGGCCCATTTGTTCGGCGAGCGGCTGAAGTCGGAAGAAGCCACCGCCGCGTTCAACGCGTTCGCGAACAGGAAGAAGAAAAAGTAGGTACCATCCGGCGCCCCTGAGCGACGGCGAGAACTTTCGTGAAATCTTCGTGCGGAACGACTAGTCTGGTTCCATGCGACATGTTCTCCGCCTGACCGTCTTCTCGCTCGCGCTCGCCGCCCTGCCCGCGTCCGCCCAGACCGCTGCCCCCGTCGAGCTGCGCATCCTCGCGATCAACGATTTCCACGGCAATCTTCGCCCGCCGCCGGGCGGCATCCGGATCAGCGATCCCGAGGACAAGTCCAGGAAGGTGATGGTGGCCGCCGGCGGTGCCGAATACATGGCGACGCTGGTGAAGCAGCTGCGCGAGAGCCACAAGAACACGATCTTCGTCGCCGCCGGCGACCTGATCGGCGCGAGCCCGTTCCTGTCGGCGATGTTCCACGACGAGCCTTCGATCGAATCGCTCTCGATGATGGGGCTCGCGATCGCCTCGGTCGGCAATCACGAATTCGACGAGGGCAAGACCGAGCTGTTGCGGATGCAGAACGGGGGTTGTCATCCCGTCGACGGCTGTCAGGGGCCGCATCCCTTTACGGGCGCCAAATTCCATTATCTCGCGGCGTCCACCATCGAGACCGCGACCGGCAGGAGCGTGCTGCCGCCTTACGATATCAGGGAATTCGAGGGCATCCCCATCGCCTTCATCGGGCTGACCTTGAAGGAGACCGCGGGCATCGTCTCGCCCGCAGGCGTCACGGGCCTCGAATTCCGCGACGAAGCCGAGACGGTGAACGCGCTGGTGCCGCAACTGAAGGCGCGCGGGGTCGAGGCGATCGTGGTGCTGATCCACCAGGGCGGCGAGCCGGCCGGCGACTACAACGAATGCCCTGCCATTACGGGGCCGATCGTCGACATCGTGAAAAAATTCGATCGCGCCGTCGACGTCGTCGTCAGCGGCCACACGCATCGTGCTTATGTTTGCCAAGTCGACGGGCGGCTCGTCACCAGCGGCGACAAATACGGGACCCTGGTCACTGCGATCGACCTCAAGCTCGATCCTGTAACGCGCGACGTCGTCAGCGCCAGGGCCGAGAACGTCCTCGTCGCCAATGCGTCACTGCCTAGGGATCCCGAGCAGACCGCACTGATCGATGCCTACGACAAGCTTTCGGCGCCGATCGCCAATCGCCCGGCTGGATCGGTGACGCAGACGCTGTCACGCGTGCCGAACGAGGCCGGCGAAAGCCCTCTCGGCGACGTCATTGCGGACGCGCATCTCGCCGCGACCAGAGATGCAAAGGACGGCAGCGCCGTCATCGCGCTCACCAATCCCGGCGGCATCCGCACCGACATCGTTCCAAAGGAGAACGGCGCGATTACCTTCGGCGACGTTTTCGCCAGCCAGCCGTTCCGCAACCGGCTCGTCACTATGACGCTCACGGGCAGCCAGCTCAAGGACATGCTGGAGCAGCAATGGCTCGATCCGAAGCGGCCGCGGATTCTCCAGGTCTCGAACGGGTTCAGTTATGCCTGGGATGCGGCGAAGCCATTCGGCGAGCGCGTGATCACCGAGAAGATGACGCTCAACGGCAGACCGATCGAAGCCGGAAGCGGCTACCGCGTCACCCTCAACGATTACCTCGCAGTCGGTGGCGACGGCTTTACGGTCGCCAAGCAAGGCACGGGGCTGCAATATGGCGGCTACGACGCCGACGCGCTGTTCGCGTTCTTCAGGGCGCACGGACCGGTCGGGCCTCTGCCGCTGAGCCGCATCCTGCGCGTGAATTGATCCGGATCAAACGGACCGGTCCGGGACCACCCTTTGCCATTCCCGGGGGAACGCATAGATTGGGTTTTGCATTTGCGTTTTGGCGCCGGATGCGCCAAGCGACGTCGAGAGCCCGCATCCCATGAGGCCGACTGATGAGTACGCTTCTCCTCTCCCACAAGGCCTGCCTCGACCACGTCACGCCGCCGGGACACCCTGAAAGGCCGGACCGCCTGCGCGCGGTGGAGGAGGCGCTGTCACATGAGCGCTTCCAGTTCCTGGTGCGCGATCAGGCGCCGGAGGGCGATCTCGACCTCGTCACGCTCTGCCACAACGAGCACTACGTCACGGAGCTGCGCCACATCGCGCCGACCAGCGGACTGGTCTATATCGATGGCGACACCTCGATGTCGCCGGGCACGTGGGAAGCGGTGATGCGCGGCGTCGGCGGCGCTGTCGCGGCGACCGAAGCGGTGATGGCGGGCGAGCATCGCAACGCCTTCGTCGCGGTGCGCCCGCCCGGCCACCATGCCGAGATCGGCAAGCCGATGGGCTTTTGCTTCTTCGACAACGCCGCAATCGCCGCGCGCCACGCGCAGCGCAAATACGGCATCACGCGCGCCGCCATCGTCGATTTCGACGTGCATCACGGTAACGGCACGCAGGACATCTTCTGGTCGGACCCGACCGTGATGTACTGCTCCACGCACCAGATGCCGCTGTTTCCGGGCACCGGCGCCAAGAGCGAGCGCGGCGACCACGACACCATCGTCAACGCGCCGCTCGCCTCCGAGGACGGCGGGCCGGAATTCCGCATCGCGTTCGAGAATTTGATCCTGCCGCAGCTCGAAAAATTCAGCCCGGAGCTGCTCGTCATCTCTGCCGGTTTCGACGCGCATTATCGCGATCCGCTGGCGTCGCTGAATTTGCGCGCGGAGGATTATGCCTGGGTGACGCGCAAGCTGATGGACCTCGCCGACAAGACCGCCGGGGGGCGCGTTGTTTCTGTGCTCGAAGGCGGCTACGACCTGCAAGGACTGAAAGAATCTGTTACGGCGCATATCGGCGCCCTGATGGGCGCTTGACGCACCCGCCACATTGCGCCCGCAAAACTTTGCTTTCTCCGACGTGAAGCGAATCGGGCAATCGGAAACTTATATGGCCGAAAATACCCAAATTGACGTCTCCAGGCTCACCTTCGAACGCGCCATCGAGGAGCTCGAAACGATCGTGAAGCGGCTCGAGGACGGCAAGGTGCCGCTCGAGGAATCCGTGACGATCTACGAGCGCGGCGAGGCCCTGAAGCGCCGCTGCGAGGAGTTGCTGCGCCAGGCCGAGGCGCGCGTCGACAAGATCACCACCGATGCCAGCGGCCAGGCCAAGGGCACCGCGCCGCTCGACGTCCAGTAAGGGCGGCCTGCCCATCTTACGCATCGGCCACCCGCAATTTTTCATGATCGCACGCCGCCGTCGGGGTGGTTGCTGCTGCTTTGGTTCCAGGGAACCGACCTCTAGAAATCACGGAACTCCTCGCGGGAACCCGTCGCGCTTGTGAATCCCGTGTAAAACAGCTTTCCACCCGCCAAAACGTGCCGAGGAGCCAAGCAGGCCTGGAACCCTTCGGCGAGCGCCAGGATTAACCACTCTGGCCCGGGGGTTGCAGGTGCATGCCCGTAATCGGCCGAGCGGGTTGGCTTTGGCCCAAGCTTTGGTGTAAAGCTGCGCGGAGTGTGGCTTTTTGTAAGCCTTGCGTGGGCACTGATTACCGACGACAAGCGCTTCAAACTGCTGATGAATTGGCTGGGATGGACGAAGCCGATCTAAGTGACAGGGATCACAGAGACTGAACCGGAGAGCACTTAAGCTCACCTAAGCTTGAAGACGGGGCTTTGCCCCATGCAGGTGGCTCCGACGGTTTAAGGACTCGCGCTGCGCCGATATTGAGCAAACCCATCGCGCACCGGAACGATCTTCCGGCGCTGACAAATTGGAAATCGCCGTGAACGCATATAGTAAAACGCCGCTTCTCGACACCATCCGGACGCCGGACGACCTGCGCAAGCTCAAGATCGAGCAGGTTCGCCAAGTCGCCGACGAGCTGCGTCAGGAGACCATCGATGCCGTCTCGGTGACCGGCGGTCACTTCGGCGCAGGCCTCGGCGTGGTCGAGCTCACCACTGCGATCCACTACGTCTTCGACACCCCGCGCGACCGGCTGATCTGGGACGTCGGCCACCAGGCCTATCCGCACAAGATCCTTACCGGCCGGCGCGATCGCATCCGCACGCTGCGCACCGGCGGCGGCCTGTCCGGCTTCACCAAGCGCAGCGAGAGCGATTACGATCCGTTCGGCGCCGCGCATTCCTCGACCTCGATCTCCGCGGGCCTCGGCATGGCGGTCGCGCGCGACCTCGCCGGCGGCAAGAACAACGTTATCGCCGTGATCGGTGACGGCGCGATGTCGGCGGGCATGGCCTATGAGGCCATGAACAATGCGGGTGCAATGAACTCGCGCCTGATCGTCATCCTCAACGACAACGACATGTCGATCGCGCCGCCGGTCGGCGCGATGAGCGCCTATCTGTCGCGGCTCTACTCGGGCAAGACCTATCGCACGCTGCGCGATGTGGCCAAGCAGATCAACCAGCGCCTGCCCAAGATCATCGCCAGCCGCGCCAACCGCGTCGAGGAATATTCCCGCGGCTTCATGATGGACGGCGGCACGCTGTTCGAGGAGCTCGGCTTCTATTACGTCGGCCCGATCGACGGCCACAACCTCGACCATCTCCTGCCCGTGCTGAAGAACGTGCGCGACATGGAGACCGGCCCCATCCTGGTTCACGTCGTGACGCAGAAGGGCAAGGGCTACGGCCCGGCGGAAGCTTCCGCCGACAAATACCACGCCGTCGTCAAGTTCGACGTCGCGACCGGCACCCAGGCCAAGTCCAAGCCGAACGCGCCGGCCTATCAGAACGTGTTCGGCCAGAGCCTCGTCAAGGAAGCGGAGAAGGACGACAAGATCGTCGCCATCACCGCGGCTATGCCGTCCGGCACCGGCGTCGACATCTTCAATAAGGCGTTCCCGGACCGAACCTTCGACGTCGGCATCGCCGAGCAGCACGCAGTGACGTTCGCCGCCGGTCTCGCCACCGAAGGCTACAAGCCATTCTGCGCGATCTACTCGACCTTCTTGCAGCGCGGCTACGACCAGATCGTGCATGACGTCGCGATCCAGAGCCTGCCCGTGCGCTTCGCCATCGACCGCGCCGGCCTCGTCGGCGCCGACGGCGCCACCCATGCGGGCTCGTTCGACAACGCCTATCTCGGCTGTCTGCCGAACATGGTGATCATGGCCGCGGCTGACGAAGCCGAGCTGGTGCACATGGTCGCAACCCAGGTCGCGATCAACGATCGTCCGAGCTCGCTGCGCTATCCGCGCGGCGAAGGCCGCGGCATCGAGATGCCCGAAATCGGCGTTCCGCTCGAGGTCGGCAAGGGCCGCATCGTCCGCCAGGGCAGCAAGATCGCCCTGCTCTCGTTCGGCACGCGCCTCGCCGAATGCGAGAAGGCCGCCGACGAGCTCGCAGCCCATGGCCTTTCGACCACGATCGCGGATGCGCGCTTCATGAAGCCGCTGGACACCGAGCTGGTGCTCAAGCTCGCGCGCGACCACGAGATCCTGATCACGATCGAGGAAGGCTCGGTCGGCGGTTTCGGCTCGCATGTCGCGCAGTACCTGACCGACCAGGGCGCGCTCGACAGCGGCCTGGTGCGGTTCCGCACCATGGTACTGCCCGACGTGTTCCAGGACCACGACACGCCGGCGGCGATGTACGGTCGTGCCGGTCTCGACGCCAAGGGCATCGTCGCCAAGGTGTTCGAGGCGCTCGGCAAGGACGTCAAGGCCGAGACGGTCAAGCTCGCCTAAGAGCGAGCTTCGACCTTCTGCGAAGCAGCTCTCATGAAGATCTATCTGGCAGGTCCCGACGTGTTCCTGCCAGATGCGGTCGAGATCGGCCGGCAGAAGGCTGCGATTTGTGCCGCGAACGGCCTCACCGGGCTCTATCCCCTCGACAACGAGATCGACCTCGCCGCTCCCGACGCCTCGCGCCAGATCTTTTGCGGCAACGAGGCGATGATGGACGCGGCCGATGCGATCATCGCCAACCTCACGCCGTTCCGCGGCGCCGGCGCCGATCCCGGCACCGTCTACGAGCTCGGCTACATGGCCGGCCGCCGCAAGTTCTGCCTCGCCTATTCCAATGACGGCGCCGCCTATGCCGACCGCCTCAGTCGCTTCATGGGCGTGACGCCCGAGGACGGGCGGCTGGTCGATGCGCAGGGGCTGACGGTCGAGGATTTCGGCCTCGTCGACAATCTCATGATGATCCACGCGCTGGAGCTGCATGGTTGCCCGCTGGTGACGCCGGCGCAGATGCCGATCGACGTCTGGCACGATCTGGCCGCGTTCGAGGCTTGCGTCCGGATGGCGGCCGCGCGATTGATCGCTACATAAGCGCCTCAGGCGTCTTCGGAGAGATTATGTCCCCTGCCCGCAAGCGCGCGGATGTTCTGCTGGTCGAGCGCGGCCTGTTCGAGAGCCGGGCGCGAGCGCGCGCGGCGATCGAGGCCGGGCTCGTCACCGCCGACGACAAGCAGGTGGTAAAGCCGTCGGAGTCCATCGCCGAGGACGCCATGATACAGGCCGAGGCCGCGCACCCCTACGTCTCCCGCGGCGGCGTCAAGCTCGCCGGCGCGCTGGAGCGCTACCCGATCGAGATCGAGGACCATATCTGCCTCGACGTCGGTGCTTCCACCGGCGGATTCACCGAGGTGCTGCTGGCGAACGGCGCGAGCCTCGTCTTTGCAGTCGACGTCGGCACCAGCCAGCTGCATCCCTCGCTGCGCGGTCACTCCAAGATCGTGTCGATGGAAGAGACCGACATCCGCGCCTATGACGGCAGGCGCCTGCCGGCGCGGCCCGATGTCGTCGTGATCGACGTCAGCTTCATCTCGCTCAAGACGGTGCTGCCCGTGGCGCTGTCGCTGGCGGCCGCGCCGATGAGCCTGCTGGCGCTGATCAAGCCGCAATTCGAGGCGGACCGGAAGCACAACAAGAAGGGCATCGTCCGCGACGCTGCCGTGCACCGCGAGATCTGCGACGACATCGCAGCCTTTGCTGCCTCGCTCGGCTGCACCGATATTGAGGTGTTCCCGTCGGCGATCACCGGCGGCGACGGCAACATCGAATTCTTCCTGGGCGCGCGCCGTGGTTGAGCGCCTGACGATCGATCACGTCGGCCATCGCGGCGATGGCGTCTCGCTCGACGCTGGCGATGCCGTCTATGTGCCCTACACGCTCGGCGGCGAGACCGTCGAAGTCGATCATGTCGTCGGCAACCATCCCGACCGCCGTAAGCTGCTGGCAGTGGATGTCGCCAGCCCCGAGCGCGTCACACCGTTCTGTCCGCATTTCGGCGTCTGTGGCGGCTGCGCGATCCAGCACTGGGCGACTGAACCGTACCATGCCTGGAAGCGCGGCATCGTGGTCGAGACCCTGGCCCAGGCCGGCATCGACTGCGAAGTGGCATCGCTGGTCGACGCCCACGGTGCGGGGCGCAGGCGCATCACGCTGCACGGCCGGTTCGGCACGCATGACATCCTCAAGGTCGGCTTCTCGGCTGCCAGCTCGCACGACGTCATCCCGATCGATCGCTGCCCGATCCTCGATCCCGGGCTCGAGGGTGCACTCGATGCCGGTTGGGCGCTCGCCGAGCCGCTGACGTCCAAAATGCCGGTCACGAAACCGCTGGACATCCAGGTCACCGCGACCGCCAACGGTCTCGACGTCGACGTGCGCGGCTCCGGCCCGCTGCCAACGCCGCTCGTGACGGCGCTGTCGCGCGTCGCCGAGCAGCACCGCCTGGCGCGGCTGACACGGCACGGCGAACTGGTGCTGCAACGACTGCCTCCGACCGTGCAGATGGGCCGTGCTGAAGTGACGCTGCCGCCGGGCTCGTTCCTGCAGGCAACCGTCGCGGGCGAAGAGACGCTTGCGTCGCTCGTCGCGGAGCGCGTCGGCAAGGCGAAGAACGTTCTCGACCTCTTCTGCGGTGTCGGGCCGTTTGCGTTGCGGCTCGCCGAGAAGGCCCGCGTCACCGCCCATGACAACGACGCCGGCGCCATTGCAGCGCTCGAAAAGGCCGCACGCACGCCGGGGCTCAAGCCGATCAAGGCCGAGCCGCGCGATCTGTTCCGCCGTCCCCTGGTGGCGCCGGAGCTGCGCGATTTCGAAGCCGTCGTGTTCGACCCGCCGCGCCAGGGCGCGCAGGCGCAGGCCTTGAAGCTCGCCGCGAGCAAGGTGCCTGTGGTGGTCGCGGTCTCCTGCAACGTCGCGACATTTGCCCGCGACGCGCGGCTATTGATCGATGGCGGCTACAAGATGGATGCCGTGGTGCCAGTCGACCAGTTCCGGCATACGCCGCACGTCGAGCTGGTGGCGCGGTTTGTGAGATAACCGCGTCCCTCCCGACTTTGATGCCGGTCAACCGACCGGCTCTGCCATTGCGCTAAGCTCGCGCGGGAATGGCCGCGGAGCGGATGATGGCGATCGACCGACGACAATTCATGACCAACACGTTCGGCGTTTCCGCGGCGGCGCTCACGGCCAGTCCCGCGGAGGCCTCGACCAGGAGTTATGAGGACGCGGTGCAGGCGGCACGGGCACCGCTGCGATCGACCCCGAGAGATCGCGAGCTCGTGCGTTTTGCGACACTCGCGGCCAACAGCCACAACACGCAGCCCTGGATTTTTTCTGCCCATGACAATGAGATCGTGATCAGGCCCGACGTCGCACGCCGCTGTCCCGCGGTCGACCCGGACGATCACCACCTCTTTGTCAGCCTCGGCTGCGCCGCCGAAAATCTCGCGCTTGCGGCGGCAACGCTGGGCTGGCGCGCAAACCAGACGGCCGAAGGCGACCGGATTGTGATCGCACTCGACCAAGCTCCGCCTGCCGCATCGGCGCTGGCGGCCGCAATTCCAGTCAGGCAATGCACCCGTGCGGCATTCGACGGCAGGCCGGTCGCGCCCGAGATGTTGCGCCAGCTCGAGGACGCCTGTCGCGAGCCGCACGTGTCGGCAATCCTGCTGACCGAACGCGCAGCCATCGCCAAAGTCACCGACTATGTGCTCGAAGGCAATTCCGCGCAAATGCGCGACAAGGCTTTCATGAGCGAACTCGTGAGCTGGATGCGCTTCAACGAGGCGGATGCGGTCGCGTCCATGGACGGACTATTCTCGCGCGCGTCAGGCAGCCCGTCACTGCCGGCATGGGTCGCGCGGCCGCTGCTGAAGCTCGTCTTCACCGAGCAGGGCGAGAACAGAAAGTACCGTGACGAACTCGACAGCTCCGCGGGGGTCCTCGTGCTTGCCGCCGACCGGAGCGACATATCGCAGTGGATCGCGGTCGGACGCGCTTGCCAGCGGTTCGGTTTGCAGGCGACCGCACTGGGGCTGAAATATTCCTTCGTCAACCAGCCGGTCGAGGTGCCGACACTGAGGTCGCAATTCGCAGCGTCACTCGGACTCGGCGAGCGGCGTCCCGACATTGTGATCCGCTTCGGAGAGGGGCCAGATTTGCCGAAATCGCTGAGGCGCAGCCCGGAGCAGGTGATGCGCGGATGATCCAGTCTAGCGCCGAAGACCGCCCAGCGCGGGTGACTCGCCGGGCAACATCGACGAGTTGATGTCGCTGTCCATGCGCCCCGATTGCTGCTGGGTGAAACCGGCGCCGAACGACAGGCTGAGGTTGGAGGTCGGCTTGAACTCGACACCCGCAAATGCGCCGTAACCCGGCGAGGCGCTGGAGGTGAGCGGCGCAAGCGAGCTGCCAATGCCGCCGCCGTATTTCAGTGTGTCGAAACCGGCAAAGAACGTGACGGGCATGCCGCCCGCGGTCTTGGTGTTGTAGCCGAACTGCGTGCTGTCGTAGGAGAGCGCGCTGTAGTTGCCGCTCAGTCCGGCCGGGCTGAGGCCGCTCCAATTGAGATTGCCATGCTGGCTGCCGACAAAGAAGCCGTTCGCAAAATTGCTGCGGCCGCTTGCGTCGCCGCCATTGAAGCTCGGGAAATTGCCGTAGCTGTCGGCGCTCTGGCCGGCAACGCCGCCGAAGCCGAAAGGTCCGCCGGGGATCCAATATTGCAGCGGTGCGCCTTGCGCATGAGCCGGCGCTTCGCCGAGGCAGAGCAGGGCAAGAAAAACCGCGAGACCGCGAGAGCGTGTAAGCCTGGACATTCAAATACCGTCGAAAAGCTTGCGAATTATACCCACCAGACATCATGAATGCCAGCAAAGCGACACCAGTCTTCCCTTGAGTTCCGGGATCACGTTTTCCTGCCAATTTGAACTTCCCGCATGCCCGATTGACCCACCTAAGGGGGCGCGTCAGCACGGAGGCTCTCATGGAGGTCAATTCCGACAGGTTGAATGCCTTTATGGGCAAGATGGTCACCGAATTCGGGGCAGCGATGAATGCGTCGCTGGTCCTGCTCGGGGACAAGCTCGGTCTCTATCGTACCCTTGCCGCCAAGGGACCGATGAACTCGTCCGAGCTCGCAAGCGCTACCGGAACGGCGGAGCGCTATGTCCGCGAATGGCTCGCGAGCCAGGCGGCGTCCGGCTACATCGAATACGATTCCGCTTCGGCAAAATTCTCGATGCTGCCGGAGCAGGCGATGGCGCTTGCCGATGAGGACAGTCCGGTGTTCCTCGGCGCGTTCGGCAATGTCATTGCCTCGGCGTTTCTCGACGAGCCGAAGGTCTCGGACGCATTCAAATCCGGCAAGGGCGTCGGCTGGAACCGGCGCAGCGAATGCCTGTTCTGCGGCACCGCCCGCTTCTTCCGGACCGGGTACATGCATCATCTGGTGCAGGAATGGTTGCCCGCGCTCGACGGCGTCGTGGACAAGCTGAAGCGCGGCGCCAAGGTCGCCGATGTCGGCTGCGGGCACGGCGTCTCGACACGGCTGATGGCGGAAGCCTTCCCGAACTCCCGCTTCTACGGCTTCGACTATCACGAGGGTTCGATCGAGGCCGCGCGAAAGGCGGCCACCGAAGCCAGATTGGGCGACCGGGTCAGCTTCGCTGTTCATTCCGCCAAGACTTATCCGGCCGAGGGCTATGATCTCGTCTGCTTCTTCGATTGCCTGCATGACATGGGCGATCCCGTCGGCGCCATCGACCACGTGCGCGAGACCATGGCAAAGGACGGCACCTGCATGCTGGTTGAGCCGTTCGCAGGCGACCGCCTCGAGGACAATCTCAACCCGGTCGGGCGGGTCTATTATGCGGCGTCGACCATGATCTGCACGCCGGCCTCGCTCGACCAGGAGGTGGGCCTCGCACTGGGCGCGCAAGCGGGCGAGGCAAGGCTGCGCAAGGTCGCGCGAGAGGGCGGACTGACGCGCTTCCGTCGCGCCGCTGAAACGCCCTTCAATCTGATTCTGGAGGCGCGGATCTGATCTTCCCCATTCCGGCGCGTGGCTACGGCATAGGCCATACCGATGCTGCAGCCACGCCTGGCGCCGACATCCTTGCCTCGCTCGCGCCGCAACGAAAGCTGGCCGCCGCAAATGATCGGCAATGGCGCTTTGGCGCCCGCCTGCGACGTCTTGCGTCAGATCGACCGGCAATTGAAGGCGCTGACGCGGTCCAGCGAGCAGCAGCCGTGATCGGCTACGCCGTCCTGTCCACCGCGGACGATGTATCCGACGGCGGATATTTCGTCACGGGCACCACGAACGACTTGTTGCGGACCTGGTAGATGATCTTGCCATTCTGCCCGTCGTCGGTCGCAATCTGCGCCTGCCCGAACATGATGACGTTCTTGTAGACGGTGCCGGTGCCCTGACGGGTGACGCCATCGGTGGTGACGCTGACCTGCGCTTCGTTGCCGTTGACAGCGAGCACCCTGAAGCTCGCGCTCTTGCCATTGTCACTGGAATAGCCGCCCCAGCTTCCCATCAGGCGGCTGTCGGAGGCCGGCGGCGCCTGCTTCTCGAGAGTCGCGGTCTGCTTGCCCGCGCCTGCAGATGACAACAGCACCAGACTCTTGCCGTCCTTGGTGCCGACCGTGACCGTGCCGAAGGTGAGAAGCGAACCGGCGACCTCGCCAAAACCGCGCTCCGTGCGTCCGTTATGGGTGTACTCGACCTGCGCCCGGGCACCGCGGATGTTCACGACCTTGAAGCTGACGGGCTGGTTATTGCCGGCCCAATTGCCTTTCCACTCACCGAGCAGGGAGCTCTGGTGATACACCCGCTCGAGAGCGGGAGAAATCTGGCTGGTGCTCGACGTGACGATGGCCATTGGATTGCTCGGCGGATTTGTCTGACAGGCCCGCTTGGTTCGCGCCCCGACAGGAACGTCAGAACAGTATCCGGAAACAATTGGAAGCAGCCGATTAGGGCCACGCAACAGTTAACGCATGGTTAAAATTCCATCGCAGGCAAATAGGGCAAAAGGTCTCGTCCGGTAGGCCGCGTTCAGCGACCCCAGCGGTCCGACCAGATCTTCTCGCCGATCATGCAGTTCACACGCGGCTCCTTGTCCTTCTCCGCAACGCGCATCACCGGGCGCTCCGGCATACGGCCCGCAACCTCCATCAGGAGCTTGGTGCGGATGGCTTCCTTGAACTTGTCGCGGTCTTTGATCGTGATGACGAAGGAACCGGGGCCGCCAATGACGCAATCCTCATAGTAGAAGTCGAGATTGTCGATATCCATGGTCGAATAGGACGGCTCCTTGACCATGATCGGCAGACCGTTGATGACGATGCCCTTCTCGATCGCTGCGTCGCGCGCAATCGTGACCGGCGTGCCATTGTTGTTGGGACCGTCGCCGGAAATGTCGATCACGCGGCGCAAGCCCCGATAGGGATCCTCGTCGAACAGCGGCATCGCGAAAGTGATCGCGCCGGAGATCGAGGTGCGCGAGGCGCGCCGGATCGGCGTCTTCAAGATTTCGGCGGCGACGGCATCGGCGGTCTCCGGTCCATCGACCAGCCGCCAGGGGATGATGATCTTCTGGTCGGTCGAGGCGGCCCACTCGAAATAGGTCACCGCGATCCGGCCGTTCGGGCCCAACTTCAGCGCCTGCAGGAATTCCTTCGACTGGATCGCCTGCGCATAGCCTTCGCGCTGGACCGCGAGCTCGTCCATGTCCATGGAGTAGGAGACGTCGACGGCGAGGATCAGCTCGACATCGACCGTCTGGGCGTCCCTGTCGGCTGCTTGCCGCTGCGGCTGAATTTTAGGCGACTCAAACTTGGGTCCTGGTGCCGCGATGCCCGCGACGTCCCCTCCGGCAAACATGCCGGTCATCAGCACAGCCCCGATCGAGAACAGCAAGCGCATCGCAGCCTCCCGTCGTATGACGCGATGGTGACATGCAATCGCCTTGCCGCAAAGTCCGAAGATCGCTTGCGCTTCACATTCCAGTTAGGGATTTGCGAGTTAGCATTTGCGGCTCGGGAATTATGAAGCATTACGCAAAGCTGCCGCCATATTGCCCCGTTCGCGCCGCTCCCGGAATGACGGACCACTGGACAGGGCACCCTCGCCTACTTGTCCGGCGCGATTTCCATGCTAGGCTGGCGATACAGATGGGGATGGAGTCCCCCGACAACCGCCCGTGACCGTAGTGGGCTGATGACTCCTGCTTGAGGAGGGGCAATTTCTAGGCCTCTGCCTTCGGCGGGAGCATGGACACACCCGCCGCTGGCGGGTTTTTTGTTGTCTGGACGCGAAGGCCAAGGAGAGGTCAAGCAGAGGTCAAGCAGAGGTCAAGCAGAGGCCGAGGAGAAGTCCTGGACGTGACGACGACAACACCGAATTCTGCACGTGCAGGGCTGCCCAAGGGGATCTGGGTGCTCGGTTTCGTCTCGATGCTGATGGACGTCTCTTCCGAGATGATCCACGCACTGCTGCCGGTCTATCTCGTCACCGTGCTCGGCGCCTCCACGCTCACCGTGGGCTTCATCGAGGGCATCGCCGAGGCGACAGCCTCGATCACGAAGATCTTCTCCGGCGCGCTGTCCGACTGGCTCGGCCGGCGCAAATTGCTCGCTGCGCTTGGCTACGGGCTCGCCGCACTGACAAAACCGCTGTTCCCGCTTGCCCCCAGCGTCGGATGGCTGGTCGCCGCGCGCTTCATCGACCGCGTCGGCAAGGGCATTCGCGGCGCACCGCGCGATGCGCTGATCGCCGATATCGCCCCCATCGGCCTGCGCGGCGCGAGCTTCGGCCTGCGTCAGTCGCTCGACACCATCGGTGCGTTCGTCGGGCCGCTCATGGCGATCGGTCTGATGTGGTGGACGGCGGACAATTTTACGGTGGTGTTCTGGGTGGCCGTGCTGCCGGGCTTCCTGTCGTTCGGACTGATCGCGTTCGCGGTGAGCGAGCCGGAGCCGGATCCAGGCCGGGAGCCGTCAAGGAATCCGCTGAACACCGCCGCGATGCGCCAGCTCGGATCCGTATACTGGCGCGTGGTCGCGGTTGGCGTCGTGTTCACGCTGGCGCGTTTCAGCGAAGCTTTCCTGATCCTGCGCGCACAGAACATCGGGCTCAATGCGATGTGGGTGCCGGCGGTGCTGGTGCTGATGAACATCGCCTATGCGTTGTCGGCCTATCCGGCCGGCGTGCTCTCGGACCGGATCAACCGCACCGGCCTGCTCGCGCTCGGCCTCGTCTTCCTTGCCGGCGCCGATCTCGCGCTCGCGCTGCTGCCAAACCTTGGGGGCCTGGCCCTCGGCGTCGTGCTGTGGGGTCTGCATATGGGATTGACGCAAGGCCTGCTCTCGGCCCTCGTCGCCGACGCAGCACCACCGAGCCTGCGCGGCACCGCGTTCGGCTATTTCAATCTGTTCACCGGCCTTGCCTTGCTGGCCGCAAGCGTGATCGCCGGCGCCTTGTGGGATGCCTATGGTCCGGCCGGCACGTTCCTGGCGGGGCTCGGCTTTGCGCTGGTCGCGCTCATGGGACTATTTGCCGTCGGCAACGGGCTGGCAACGGAGGAGAAACGATGACGGGGGACTGTTCGCCGTGCTGAGCGGAGTGCTAGCGGTCATGATCGGCAGCGTGCTCGGCGGCTGCGCGCGCTATTTCATCTCCGGCGCGATCGCCCGGCGGCTGGGCGAGACGTTTCCGTGGGGCACCGTGACCATCAACGTCACCGGCGCCTTTCTGATCGGCATTTTTGGCGCATTGGCGAGCCATCCCGGCTCGCTCTTCGCCGCGCCCGATCCATGGCTGTTCGCGGTCACCGGCTTTCTTGGCTGCTACACCACGGTGTCCTCGTTCAGTCTGCAAACGCTGACGCTGGCGCGGAACGGCGAGCCGATGCACGCGCTGGGGAATGTCGCGGTCTCGGTCGTGCCCTGCCTCGCCGCCGTCAGTTGCGGCTTCCTCCTCGCGGACGCTCTGGGAGGCTAGGCAGATGAAGTCCCCCTCCTCTGCCGATCGCTGGCGCACCGCGACGCTCTATGCCTGGGTTGCCGCCGGCAGCATGGTCGGCGGGCTGACGCGCTATCTGGTCGGGCTTGCGCTCGGCACCGGCTCCGGCTTCCCCGTCGCGACGCTGTTCATCAACGCCACGGGCTCACTGATCATCGGCTTCTACGCGACGCTGACCGGGCCCGACGGCCGCCTGCTGGCGCGGCCCGAGCACCGGCAGTTCGTCATGACCGGGTTCTGCGGCGGCTACACGACCTTTTCGACCTTCAGCCTGGAGACCTTCCGCCTGTTCCACGGCGGCATGAAATATACGGCGCTCGCCTATATCGCGGCATCCGTCATTTGCTGGCTGGTGTCGGTATGGGCAGGCCATATGATAGCCAGCGGCACCAACCGATTGACAAGGAGGTGACCATGCAAATCCCCAACCAGGCAGTTTCGCTCCGGATCTTCATTGGCGAGAACGACCATTTCGACGGCAAGCCGCTCTATGAAGCGATCGTGATGACGGCGCGCGAGCGGCATCTGGCCGGCGCCACCGTGCTGCGCGGCCCCATGGGCTTCGGCAAGTCGAGCCGGCTGCACACTTCGAAGATTCTGCGGCTCTCGGAAGACCTGCCGCTGCTGATCGAGATCGTCGACAGCGAGGACAACATCCATGCATTCCTGCCCATCCTGGATGGCATGATGTCGAGCGGCCTGATCACCTTGGAGAAGGTGCAGGTCCTGCAATATGGTGAGAAGGCCGCGCGCTGAGCGCGCCGGCAGGAACCGGAGCCCGCCATATCCGGGAGGCGGAATGAACGATACCGTTACCAAACCCAAAACCAGGACGAAGACCAAGGTCGAGCGGCCGAAGCTGCATAAGGTCATCCTGATCAACGACGACTTCACGCCCCGCGAATTCGTCACGATGATCCTCAAGGCCGAGTTCCGGATGACCGAGGATCAGGCCTACAAGGTGATGATCACCGCCCACAAGCTCGGCGCCTGCGTGGTCGCGGTGTTCACCAAGGACGTCGCAGAGACCAAGGCCACCCGCGCCACCGACGCCGGCCGCACCAAGGGCTATCCGCTGCTGTTCACGACGGAGCCGGAGGAATAGTGGCACCGGTCAGGCTTTGGTGCTTTGGCGCCCTCTTTCGATTTCGGCGCCGAAACTGCTCTTCCGAATAGTGTATCTATTGGCCATCAACAGGCGCATGGTGAGCCATCACCGGCCCGTCACGGCATCCATCGGTGGCTGAGAGAGTCTTTGCGCTCCCGCCCAATGCGGAGCGTCCCGTGCAAGACACCACCAAAAGAAATATCCCGCTGAGCAATCGCCTTGCCCAATTGGCGGCCGAGGCTCGCCGTCGCGCAGAGATTGCCCCGCCCGGTGTTCAGCGAGAAGCGCTGCTCAAAGCGGCGCGATTGAGCGAAACGGCCTCGCACATTCATGACTGGATAAGCCTGCCTGGCTCCAAAACACCGAGGTAGTGGCAAGCCAACCTGGTCGGCGGCCTCTTCACGTCGAGTGATGATCCGGGCTATGGGCGGCGTCCGCCTTCAAATCACGCCTCAAATATAAGTTGTATGAAATGAACTATATTTCATTTTGGTTGTTGTAACAGCGTCCCCAATGAGGTGGGGCGGTCAACAGCCAAAGCAGCCCCAAATGATGAAATCTCTTATCGCGTTCGCGATGTTCGCGCTCCTCGGAGTGTCCGTAATGGTGTTGCCCGGTTTTGCTCCGCAAGTAAAAGCGCGCGAGACCGTTGCTTTGGCGAAGGCGGACCGGCTGGCGAGCCATCCGGTGGCCAGGAATTGCGTAGGCCAGGTCTGGCCGGACTTCGAAGCATCGTGTCTACGCCGAGGTGAATCCGATGTCAGGATTCATGAAGCTCGTTTGGTGACGGCGCGCCGCTAGACCAACAATCGCAAAGCGCCGACCGGGCTTGTCGGATGATCCAGGAAAGTGTCGTGCACAGATGTCAACACCTCCAACCTCCTTGCCGAATGTTCTCGTCGTCGAAGACGAGATGATCCTGCGCATGCGCGCAGTCGATATCGTGGAGGATGCAGGCTTCTGCCCTGTGCAGGCCGTCAACGCCGACGAAGCCATCGCAATCCTCGAGTCGCGGTCGGACATCTCGCTTCTGTTCAGCGACATACAGATGCCCGGGACCATGGACGGCCTGAAGCTGGCCCACGCGGTGCACGATCGCTGGCCTGCCATCAAGATCGTGCTCGTCTCCGGTCAGGTAAAGCCGTCTGAAAACGAAACGCCGGCGGACAGCCGCTTCTTTCGCAAGCCGCTCGCCGTCGACGAAATGATCTCGCAGTTGCAGACGATGATCGGAGCGGGCGCGCTAAAAATCCTTCCGACCACAACGACGGATCCTGTGGACAACCTTGCTCGATCGCCACAGGAATCGGTTCTGGTTGCGGAGAACGACAATCTGCGCCTGTTGCTGGAACAGGCCGACACCGACGCCAAGGTCCTGCTCGCTCAAGCCGGCATCGAAGCCCACGAACGCGAGGCTGCCGACAAGTTGCAAAAGCTCATCCTCGGAGAGCTGCATCATCGCATCAAGAATACGCTTGCGACGGTGAGCGCAATCGCAGCCCAGAGCTTCCGGGCCGCAATCAATCTCGAGCAAGGCCAAAAAGCCATGGATGGCCGCTTGCTGGCGTTGGGGCGCGCCCACGACCTGTTGATACAGGTCAGCTGGTCAAATGCGAGCCTCACTCACACCCTGAGCGGCGCCACCGATCCTTTTGATAGTCAGGGGGGCCGACGATTCCATTTCAATGGGCCGGATCTCCGGATCACGTCCGGTGCCGTGATAGCGCTCGCCATGACGTTCAACGAGCTCTGCACCAACACCACGAAGTTCGGCGCGCTGTCCAGTTCCTCCGGGCATGTCGAGGTCGCATGGACGGTGGACGAGATCGAGCAAAGACTGCGCCTGAAGTGGAGCGAAAGCGGCGGCCCTGTGGTGGCGCCGCCAACACGACGGAGCTGCGGCACCCGGATGATCGAGTCGCTCGGCCAGCAACTGAACGGGCAGGTGCGGCTGGCCTACGAACCGTCCGGATTTGTCTATCAGCTGGATGTACCGCTGAAGTCGGTGATGGCGGCGAACGCCTGAACTCTGCTCACCGGGTTGATGGCGGCGGACATCCGAGGACGACCTCAGGCCATCGCCACCGGCGTCTCCTCCGTCAGCCCGTACACGCGCTGCGCCTTTGAAAAGCCCGCGATAGGGAATTCGCCGAGCTCGTGCCAGTCGTGGCGGCAGACATTGGCGAAGCCTTCCGAGGCGACGACGGTCCGCCCCAGGCGACCCGTGATTTTCTCGAGCCTGGCGGCAAGGTTCACGGCGGGGCCGATGCAGGTGAAGTCGAGGCGGTTGCCGCCGCCGATATTGCCGTAGAGGATGTTGCCGACGTGGAGCGCCACGCCGAAGCGGAAGCGCTCGACGACGTCGCCGACAGGATACGCGAGCGCGTCGACGCTGGCGCGGGATTCGCGCGCCGCCTCCAGCACCCGCGTGCAGACATGCGCGGCATCACCGACATATTCGTCGATCGGGAATACCGCGAGCAGGCCGTCGCCCATGAATTTCAGCACCTCGCCGCCATGACCGCGGATCGCGGTAACCTGGCAGTCGAAATAATGGTTGAGGATCTCGACCACCGTCTCGGCCGGCAGCCGGTCCGACAGTGCGGTGAAGCCGCGCAGATCGGAGAGCCAGATCGCAGCCTGCATGGTGTCGTTGTGGCCGCGGCGGATCTGACCACCAAGGATGCGCGCGCCCGCGCGATTGCCGACATAGGTGTCCAGCAGCATCTCGGCAGTGCGGCGCAGGCTGATGATCTCGGTGATGCGCGCGAGCGGTTTGACGATGGCGTGAATCGCCGCGATGTGTTCATCGGTGAAGCCGCCTGGATGGCGCGTGGTCCAGCTCGTCGCGTGGACCGAGCCGTCGAGAAACTGCATTGGCGTCGCGACGTAGTCGGTTACGCCTTCGGCACGCATATCGTCGAAAAAAGGGAAATGCTTGCTGCCGGGATCGTCCATGCGTCCCCGCACCTCAAGTCCCTGCTCGAACACGACCCGCAGCGGACTTCTGGCGAATTCCGGCGTCTCCAGGATCGCGAAATCGACCGTGCCGATCTCGACCTCCTCGCCCTCCCGCCAGATGAAGTTGCGACCGAAAATTTCGGGATGCAGCGTGCGGATGAAGATGCCGAACCGCCATAGCGGCAGACCGGCTGCGACCATCCGTTCGCAGGCTTCCGCCGTCATCTCGGCCGGGGCCTTCGACGACCAGGCGCCGTCGATCAGCCAGCTGGTGATACGTTGGAGCTCGGAGCTTTCCATGTCCGCATTTGCGGACGAAGTTGTGGGATCGTCAAGCTGCGCGGTGGGCTAGTGGCGCGATACAAGCGCCTCGCGCAACGCTAGCGCCCGACCTGACCGCGATCGCGCAGGAAATGATCGGCCAACACACAAGCCATCACGGCTTCGCCGACGGGGACGGCGCGGATGCCGACGCAGGGATCGTGGCGGCCCTTGGTCATGATCTCGGTGTCGGCGCCGTTGCGATCGACGGTGAGGCGCGGCTGCAGGATCGACGAGGTCGGCTTGACCGCGAAACGCACCACCACCGGCTGTCCCGTGGAGATACCGCCCAGCACGCCGCCGGCGTGGTTGGACAGAAAACGCGTGCCGTCATTGCCGGTGCGCATCTCGTCGGCGTTCTCTTCGCCGGTGAGTTCGGCCGCGCCGAAGCCGGCGCCGATCTCGACGCCCTTCACCGCATTGATGCTCATCATTGCGGAGGCGAGCTCGGCGTCGAGCTTGGCGTAGATCGGCGCGCCAAGGCCGGCCGGCACACCTTCGGCGACGACCTCGATCACCGCGCCGATCGAGGAGCCGCTCTTGCGGATGCCGTCGAGATAGGTCTCGAAGAACGCGGCCTTGTCCTTGTCGGGACAGAAGAACGGATTGTTCGCAATCTCGTCCCAGTCCCACTTCGCGCGGTCGATCTTGTGGGGCCCGATCTGCACCAGCGCGCCGCGCACCTTCACGTCGGGCAATACTTTTCGCGCGATCGCGCCGGCGGCAACGCGCGTCGCGGTCTCGCGCGCCGAGGAGCGGCCGCCGCCGCGATAGTCGCGCAGGCCGTACTTCGCTTCATAGGTGAAGTCGGCATGACCAGGGCGAAACTTGTCCTTGATCTCGGAATAGTCCTTTGAGCGCTGGTCGGTGTTCTCGATCAGGAGCCCAATCGGCGTGCCCGTCGTCACCTGTACGCCGGTCTCCGGATGCGCCATCACGCCGGAGAGGATCTTGACCTGGTCCGGCTCCTGACGCTGGGTCGTGAAGCGGGACTGTCCGGGCCGGCGGCGATCGAGATCACCCTGAATGTCGGCTTCGACGAGCGGGATCATAGGCGGGCAGCCGTCGACCACGCAGCCGATCGCCACCCCATGGCTCTCGCCGAAGGTCGTGACGCGGAACATGTGGCCGAAGGTGTTGAAGGACATCCGTCTCTAGCTCGTAAGTCAGGGCTGACTTAACTCGCCCTGAAATTGGGGTCAAATGCCGACACTGTCGTCATGGCCGGGCTTGTCCCGGCCATCCACGTTCTTGGCCCCGCAGGGCAAAAGGGCGTGGATGCCCGGGACAAGCCCGGGCATGACGGCGGAGGACGGGGACGCGAACCGGCTTAACTAAACTTCTCCAGCCGCCCGTCGCGGAACACGTAGACGGCGCCCTGCTCGATATAGAGTTCGGCGGCGCTCGCCGGCGTCTCCAGGCCAAGTGAAACCATCAGGGCCCGGCAGGTCCCGCCATGGGCGACCGCGACGGTGTCGGTCCGGAGCTGGTCGTACCAGGCGCGCACGCGGACCTGCACATCGGCGTAGGTCTCCCCGCCCGCGGGGCCCACCGTCCATTTGTCGGCGAGGCGCCGGGCGTAGATTTCGGGATCGGAGGCCTCGCTCTCGGCCAGCGTCAGCCCCTCCCAGACGCCGTAACCGATCTCACGCAGGCGGTCGTCGAGCGCATAGTCTGCAATCGGCAGTTCGAGCTTGCTCCGCGCCAGTTCCATGGTCTCTCGCGCGCGGCCAAGCGGACTCGACACGTAGGGTAATGCTGCCTTGTCGCGGCCTTCGCGCTTGAACAGATCGGCGAGAATGCCGCCGGCCTGCACGGCCTGACCGCGACCGCGCGCGTTCAGCGGAATGTCCCTGGTGCCCTGAAGCCTGCCGAGCGCATTCCACTCGGTCTCGCCGTGGCGCAGATAATAGATCGTGGGCACGGGCATTCCAGTTTCAGAAACTAGTCCTTCCCGCCGAACGAAATGTCAGGCGCGTCCGGGCGCTTCATGCCGAGCACGTGATATCCGGAATCGACGTGGTGCACCTCGCCAGTGACGCCGCGCGAGAGGTCGGAGAGGAAATACAGCGCGCTGCCGCCGACGTCTTCCGTGGAGACGTTGCGCCGCATCGGCGCATTGGCCTCGTTCCACTTCAGGATATAGCGGAAATCGCCGATGCCGGACGCCGCGAGGGTCTTGATCGGCCCCGCCGAGATCGCGTTGACGCGGATGTTCTTCTCGCCGAGATCGGCGGCGAGATAACGCACGCTCGCTTCGAGCGCCGCTTTCGCGACGCCCATGACGTTGTAATGCGGCATCCACTTCTCGGCGCCGTAATAGCTGAGCGTGATGAGCGAGCCACCGTCGGTCATCAGCTTCTCGGCGCGCTGCGCCACGGCCGTGAACGAATAGCAGGAGATCAGCAGGGACTTCGAAAAATTCTCCTGCGTGGTGTCGACGTAGCGCCCATCGAGCTGCTCGCCATAGGCGATCGCATGCACCAGGAAGTCGATCTTGCCCCACTTCTCCTTCAGCACCGCGAAGGCCGCATCGATGGTCGCGGCATCGGTGACGTCGCAATGGCCGAGCACGAGCCCGCCGATCTCAGCGGCGAGCGGCTCGACGCGCTTCTTCAGCGCATCGCCCTGATAGGTGAAGGCGAGCTCGGCACCGGCTGCGTGGCATGCCTTGGCAATGCCCCAGGCGATCGAGCGGTTGTTGGCAACGCCGAGGACCACGCCCCGCTTGCCCTGCATCAGACCTGAATTCTGCGCCATTTTGCTAACGTCCCGTCGAGCTCCCGGTGAGGTTTGGAGGTACACCAGCCCTCCGTTGCGGTACAGTCCTAATACGCGGCGTTAACGCTGTTTCAAGCTCCGGAATAGCCGTTCCGCTCGGGTGTTATGATCGTTGTGGCGCTCGCGCCGAACATCAGGACGTCAAGATCGCAATGAGTGCGTTTCGCCAGAGTGTTGAAGCCATGATCCCGGCGTTGCGCCGCTACGCCCGTGCGCTCACGCGCGAGGCGGATGCGGCCGACGATCTGGTGCAGGATACGCTGGTGCGGGCGCTGCGTTCGGAGCGCCTCTTCCTCGGGGGCGACGTCAGGAGCTGGCTCTATACGATCCTGACCAACCTCAACAAGAACCGGCGGCGCTCGCTGGCACGGCGCCCGCAATTCATGCAGCTGACGGAGAACAATCCCGATGCCAGCGGGACCGAAGCCGAAGGGCGCGATATCGAGAGGGCGCTGGCGACGCTCGTCGAAGAGCAACGCTCGGTGCTGCTCCTGGTGATGCTGGAGGGCATGAGCTACCGCGAGGTCGCCGACATCCAGGCCGTGCCGATCGGCACCGTGATGTCGCGCCTGGCACGCGCCCGCGCCCACGTTAAAGCCTCGCTGGAGGGTGAGCGCCCGGCGCTCAGGCGGGTGAAATGATGGCAGGATTAATGCATCGCGCCGGTCGTTTCTCCTGCATGGCGTTTGGAGCGGCGCAGTTGAACCACGAAGAACATTTTGGGCCGCAGAGCCAGAGACGATCGATATGAACGACCGCAAGATTCCAGTGACCGAGGACGAACTGCACGCCTATGTCGACGGCGAGCTGCCGGCCGAGCGCCGCGCCGACGTCGAGGCCTGGCTTGCCGCGCAGCCTGAGGATGGCGAGCGCGTGCAGTCCTGGCGCGCCATGGCCGAGATGCTGCACGCCCGCTACGATTCCGTCGCCCAGGAGCCGGTGCCGGCGCGGCTGGAGCTCGAGCGGCTGGAGCGCCGCCCGCGGCACTGGCTCTATGGGGCCGCCGCGGCCGTGCTGGTGGCCTTCGTTGCCGGCGGCTCCGCCGGCTGGCTGGCGCATGGTGCCGCCAACGCGCCCTCGACCTTCCAGAGCTTTACGACTGACGCGCTCGACGCCCACCGCCTCTATGTCGTCGAGGTTCGCCATCCGGTCGAGGTCGGCGGCAACGAGCGCGACCACCTCCAGGCCTGGCTGACCAGACGCTGCGGCTGGACGGTGTTTGCACCGAACCTGGAGGCGAGTGGACTGAAGCTCGTGGGTGGCCGGCTCTTACCGGGGCCGAACGGCCCGGCGTCGTTCCTGATGTATGAGGGCGCCTCAGGCGAGCGGTACACGATCTACACCGCCAAGACCGAGAACGGCGCGACGCAGATGCGCTACGCCAGAACGGACAAGGATGGGGCGCTGTTCTGGTCGGAGCGAAACGTCGGCTACGTCGTCAGCGGTGGCGGCGACCGCGACCGGCTGACCAAAGTGGCGCAGGCGGTGTACGACCAGGCAGAGAAAAATGGCACCTAGACAACCACGCAACCGCGGTGCCTCGATTCCGACATTGAAAATTTGGAATGAAGACATCGGCGCGTCTCATTATCGCACCAGATGATCACGCGAAAATGAGCAGCGTTCGATCCGCCGATCGACGCGGGCGGCCTCGATTGGGGTTTTTGGTACCGCGCTGGTCCCCCTCTCGAGGCCGCACCTTTTTATCGGCTGCCCCGCCGGACAGCCGACATGTCGAGCACGTGAGCCAAGAAGGGCTACCACGCCTCGGGCATATGATGAGCATCATCTCCATGGACGACGCTCTCAGTCTTTAGGAGAACCCCTTCAGCTACCGATCTCGCCCTAAAGCGCGATCAGTCGCGCTTTAGCTCTTGTTCGTGCGTGATCTTTTCGGAAAACCGCTACGCACTTTTCCGGACCACGCGTCAACCAAGCCCGCTACGTGGATTGTAGGGGTGCTGGTCCCGCCACTTCTCCATCAATGCTTCAAGCTCGGCGTCGTTCCCGTCCGGTAGCATAATCCTGATGGTGACGAAGAGATCCCCGGTTCCGCCAGCTTTTGGCAATCCTTTGCCCTTGAGGCGGAAGGTCCGGCCACTGGAGGTGTTCTGCGGGACCGAAAGCTCCACGGCATTGCCGAGGGTGGGCACGCGGACCTTGCCGCCAAGCACCGCCTCATAAAGCGTGACCGGCAGGTCGATCCTGAGATCGGCGCCCTCGATCTTGAAGAACGGATGCGGCGCGATGCCGATCGTGATCAGGAGATCGCCGGGCGGATGGCCCTGCGCGCTCTCGCCCTGTCCCCGCAACCGGATCTGCTGGCCCTCGGTGACTCCGGCCGGAATCTTGACGTTGAGTTCCTTGCCGTTCGGCAGCCGGACGCGCTTCTCGCCGCCCTTGACCGCCTCCTCCAGCGAGACGGTCATGGCGACATTGACGTCGAGATCGAGCCCGATCCCGCCGGTGTCGAATTCGAACTGGGCACCGCCGCCAGCTCCAGGGCGCGGACGCTGCGCACCGCCGAACATGCTGTTGAGGATGTCCTCGAACGCGCCGCCGCCCGGACCAGGGCCCGCGCCGCCACCGCGGAACGTATAGCTTTCGAACCCGCCGGGACCCGCGCGACCGCGCGGCCCGCCGCCGCCCGGAAAGCCCTGGAAGCGCGGCTTGCCGTCGGCGTCGATCTCGCCGCGGTCGAATTGCTTGCGCTTGTCCTCGTCGCCGAGGATCTCGTTGGCCGTATTGAGCTCAGCGAAGCGCTCGGCCGCCTTCGGGTCGTTCTTGTTGCTGTCGGGATGGTGCTTCTTGGCAAGCTTGCGATAGGCGCTCTTGATCGCGGCAGCGTTGGCGCTCCGCGGCACCCCCAAGACCTCATAGGGGTCGCGCATCCGTCACGTCTCCTTCAAGAAATCGAATTGTTCAAAGGGCTCCCCGCCCCACTTGAGCCTCATGTGGGGGGCGAGTGGTATTTTTGCAACTAGCCTGGTGAAGCGATTCCTAGCTCCGCCACGGCTTTAGCGTATGAATCTCCCAACTGCCACGGCTGCTTTGGCAGCCGGCGCCTTGGAGCCAGCTTTCGGTGCTGCCGTTGACGTAGCTCGCCAGGAAGTCGCGGCACTTGCGGCCGTCCTCGGCGGCATAGGATTGCGCGATCGGCGTGACCGAACCGCGCGCCCCGGTGTCCGGATTCTCCCAATGCTGGCTGGAATCCTTGTCGTTCTTGCTGAGGACGTCGGAGGCGGCGTTGCGGGCGAAGGCGAGATCGGTCTCGGTCGGTGCCCTGGCCGGCATTGCGATCGAGCCGGTGAGGTCGCTGTCCTCGGCCTTGGCGTAGGCACTCTTGTCATTGCGGGAAAAGCTGCAGCCGCCGGTGCCGAGCCCGATCAGAATGATCGTCATGACGAAGCCGGACGGCCGGATCGCCGATAGGCCAACGCGTCCCCATACCCTATATAGGGCGGTAGCAGACAACAGCGCGTTTTGGACCGCAGAACGCAACTCGGACCCCAGACATGACCGACACGACCTCGATGAAACACCAGACACCCTTAACATCCGGTGATTTCACCGCCGCCGACGAGCCGTTTGCGCTGTTCGAGGCCTGGCTGAACGAAGCCATCAAGAGCGAGCCGAACGATCCGAACGCCATGGCGCTCGCCACCGTCGATGCCGACGGCCTGCCGGACGTGCGCATGGTGCTGATGAAGGGCTTCGATACCGATGGTTTCGTCTTCTACAGCCACATCGCCAGCCAGAAGGGCCGCGAGCTCGCCGCAAATCCTAAGGCGGCGTTACTTTTTCACTGGAAGTCGCTGCGCCGTCAGGTCCGCATCCGCGGCAACGTGACGCCGGTGACCGAGGCCGAAGCCGACGCCTATTTCGCCACCCGCCCGAAGCAGGCGCAGATCGGCGCCTGGGCGAGCAAGCAGTCGCAAGAGCTCGAGAGCCGCTTCGCCTTCGAGCAGGCGATCGCCAAGGTTGCCGCCAAGCACATCATCGGCGAGGTGCCGCGTCCGCCGGGCTGGAGCGGCTGGCGTATCACGCCGTCGCGTATCGAGTTCTGGCACGACCGCCCATTCCGCTTGCACGACCGCATCGAATTTCGCCGTGACGCGGCCGGCCAGAAATGGTCCAAGACGCGGATGTATCCTTAGTATTTTGTTCGAGCATGATCCTTTCGGAAAGCCGCTGCACGCTTTGCGCTAACGCGGCCCTCCGGGTCCGGATCATGCTCCAGCCTGAAAGACCTTCATGCCGCAGCCTTCCAACGCGCCGCGCCGCACGCTGCTCCTGACCGGGGCGAGCCGCGGCATCGGGCATGCCACCGTCATCCGTTTCTCCTCGGCCGGCTGGCGCGTGATCACCTGCTCGCGGCATCCATTCCCGGAGGATTGTCCGTGGGACGCAGGCCCTGAGGACCATATCCAGGTCGACCTCGCCACCCCCGCCGATACCACCCGCGCGATCTCCGACATCCGCGACCGTCTCGAAGGCGGCATGCTGCACGCGCTGGTCAACAACGCCGCGATCTCACCGAAGGGCGCCGGCGGCTCCAGGCTCGGCTCGATCGACACCGACCTCGACACCTGGACGCACGTGTTCAACGTCAACTTCTTCGCGCCAATCATGATGGCGCGCGGGCTGATCGAGGAACTGAAGACGGCCAAGGGCTCTGTCGTGAACGTCACCTCGATCGCGGGCTCGCGCGTGCATCCCTTCGCGGGCGCGGCCTATGCCACCTCGAAGGCCGCACTGGCATCCCTGACGCGCGAGATGGCGTCCGACTTCGGCCGCGTCGGCGTGCGTGTCAATGCGATCGCGCCGGGCGAGATCGACACCTCGATCCTGTCGCCGGGCACCGAGAAGATCGTCGACCAGCAGATCCCGATGCACCGCCTCGGCACGCCCGACGAGGTCGCCAAGATCATCTACGTGCTGTGTACGGACACCTCGTCTTACGTCAACGGCGCCGAGATCCACATCAACGGCGGCCAGCACGTGTAGGCTACCTCCGCCCCTTGCGAGCGCAAGCGCTCTTCGCAATGACGGTGTTGGAAACAACGCCGGGGAAGCAAGGCGATCCAGACAACGCCGCCGCAAGACCTGGATCGCCCTTAGCTTCCGTTCCTCAATCGAGTCGAATCCGACGTGACCTCTCGCGTGGCTGCGGAGCGGCCGTGCTGATTGCAGTCGAGCAATCGTCGTCGTTCTCGCCGTCGAGCAGCGGAGCACCACAGTGCCGGCACATGCGTGCCGACATCGACGACGCCTTGCCGCTCGCCAGGACCTGACGATAGTTCGCCAGATCGATGACGTTGCGGGGCGACGTTATGTGTTTTTCAACCATGGCTGTTCCTCGCGGCTAACACTCTGCTTATCGCAGACAAGTTTCGCGCAAACGTTCAGCCCACCGCTCAAATTTTACCGGAGGAATTGGGGCGGCGAGCACACATCGCCGTGCAGCCGCAATCCCGCTCTATTCTGCGACACCAGACACCATGTCTCTACGTCCCGCGTAAGGTCTCGGTAGCTATTACAGCCACTTCTTCCACTTGAAGATCCAGTACGGGACGATCGCCGCGATCAGCATCAGGACCAGCGCGTACGGATAGCCGTGCGCCCATTCGAGTTCCGGCATCGCTTTGAAATTCATGCCGTAGATCGAGGCGATCAGCGTCGGCGGCATCAGGACGACCGCCATGACCGAAAACAGCTTGATGATGTTGTTCTGCTCGAGATTGACGACGCCGAGCATGGCGTCGAGCACGAAGGTGATCTTGCTGGAGAGGTAGGAGGCGTGATCGGTCAGCGAGACGACGTCGCGCTGCATGGTCTTGAGCTGCTCGCGCATGTCCTTCGACCATTTCACGCCCTCCACCACCGCCGAGAGGAAGGCGACGACGCGGCCGATCGAGACCAGGCTCTCGCGAACCTTGGAGGTCAGATCGCCCTTGCGGCCGATCGAGATCAGGATTTGGGAATATTGCTTGGCGTGACCGTGGCGCTCGCTCTCCGGCTCGAAGATGTCATGCGAGACCTGATCGATCTCGGCGCCGCAGCGCTCCAGGATGTCGGCGCAGCGGTCGATCACGGCATCGAGCAGCTCCATCAGCACCATCTCGCCGGTGATGGCCGGCGTGCAGGAACGGGCCAGCTTGGCCTCGACCAGCGCAAAGGGCTTGGGCTGATCATAACGCACCGTTACCAGGCGGTGGTCGCCGAGAATGAAGGTCACCGCCGTGGTCCGGGGCATGTCGGTATCTGAGTGGCACATCAGCGTCGCGGTCATGTAGCGCGCGCCGTTCTCCATATAGAGACGGCTGGAGATCTCGATCTCCTGCATGTCCTCCCGGGTCGGGATCGCGATCCCCGACAGCTTCTCGACGGCTTTGTCCTCGGCCGCGGTCGGGTTGACCAGGTCGATCCACACTGCATGCTCCGGCACTGCCGCAAGGTCCTCGACGATGGCCTTCTTGAGGGAGGACTCGGAGGGAACGAACACAGAAAACATGCACTACTCCAGCAAGGGCCTGCGACAGAACGGACAGCCCTTAGCGCGATTCTGACAAGTTGATGATGACAAGCACATTAACGGAGCGTTTGCATTTGTGGCGGCGCCATGGCCCAACTGTGGCAGAGGATCGACACATGCCCCCGTTTTGTCCAGAAACCGACGCTTGCCCGCAAAACTTGCGACAGAAAAGCCACAGGTAAGGTCTTGCAGCGCGGGAGAAGCTTCGCAAGGCTGGAATTGTGGCAGATTTCAACGATAATGGAGCCATCGGAATCGTGGAATTGGGCTTGCTCAAGCCCCACGAAAGCTTGTTGTTGTCGATTGGAACCAAATCATGTCGTCGCTGAAAGTTACGCTGGGTATTTTGGCCGCTGGCCTGATGCTGTCGGGCTGCATGCAAGCCACGCATTTTGAAGCGACCGACACCAAGGCCTTCAAGCCGAAGGACAAGGAACTCCTCGCCAAGGTCAGGTACGAGAAGACTGCGGTCGCAGAGCCTTTCCGCCGCGCTATTGTCGATTACCACCGCAAGGAAACGCCGGGCTCGATCGTGGTCGATTCCGACAACCACTATCTCTATTACGTGCTGGATGGCGGCAAGGCGATCCGCTACGGCATCACGGTTGGCGAAGAGGCCATGGCCTGGTCGGGCATCGCCAAGGTGGGCAGCAAGACCGAGTGGCCGGCCTGGCACCCCACCCCCGGCGAGATTTCGCGCCTGGGCGTACCGACCTATGTCGCACCCGGCCCGGACAATCCGATGGGCTCGCGCGCGATGTATCTCTACTCCGGCGGCAAGGACACATTGTTCCGCATTCACGGCACCAATCAGCCGGAATATATCGGCGCCTCGATTTCGTCGGGCTGCATCCGCCTGACCAACGAGGACGCGATCGATCTCTATGACCGCGTCAAGGTCGGCACCCTCGTTGTGGTGCTCGAGCCCAAGCACGGTGATTCGCCCTACAATTCACGGCTTGCGCTCGGCGGCAGCCAGACCGGCCAGGCGGGCAGCTACTGATCAGGTTCCTGATCTCAGATACTCAAAAGCGCCGGTTTTACCGGCGCTTTTTTGTTGCCGGCTTGTGCGCCTGGGTTTTGTTGCCGTCGGCCGCCGACTTGTCCGCAGGCGCAGGAGATTTCTCCGCTTCGTCGTCAGTTCCTTGCTTGGCCTCGGGCTTCGTTTCAGGTTTGGCCGCGACCTCACGCGGCGGCGCCTCCTCGGGCCGTTCCGCCGGCAGCAGCGGAGCAATCTGCGGCAGGGGATCCCAGACGTTCCACTGGCAGATCCGGTAGTCGTTGCGCCGCTGCGCAAGGTCGAGATGGATATGGTCCTCGTGGTACCAATCCGAGCCGGGGCCGAGCACTGTCGAAAAGCGCGAGCAGACCGAATGCAGCACGCGTTCCCGCACCTCGCGGGGCATGGTGCGATCGGTCAGGCCGATCGACTGCCCGTTAGCGAGCTTGATGGCGCGGACATCGATCGCGTTGGCCTTGCCGTGCTCGGACAGCATGGCGCCGACAACGCGGTTGCGGCCGCGGCACTCGAAGCTGTCGAAATTGTCGAGATCGCTAATGGTCGAGCCGAGGCTCGCGGCCAGCGGCACCACGTCCTTGCGCACCCAATCGGCGATCGCGGACGCCATGGTGCAGCGGAGGATCGCCGCCGGCTTGACCGCCACCTTGCGCTTGTCGGGGAGCACGATGGCTTCGAGCCGCACCAGATCCTCACCGCCGCAGGCGCCGGGCCCCCGGATATCCGGGATCGAGGGCGCGATAGCGATCTCCTCGGTCAGCGCGAGGCGGCACGCCGAGGCCTGCTTCTCGGCCGGCGGCGCCGTCTCGGCAGGCTTGGTGGTGCCAGGTTTGTCCGCGGAAGGCTTGCCGCCGGTCTCCGCAGGAGCATCGTCCGACGCCTTGGGGGCCTCCTCGGGGCGAGACCTTGGGAGCGGGACCTTGCCAGATATCTTGGCAGAATGAACCGTCGCGCGGGGCCGTGGTGCAGCAATACCAAAGATATCGAGTGGGGACCCATATTTGCGCGCCTCTGCCCGATCCGCGAGCCCGAGCGCGACGGTAACCATTGCCGCGCCGACGGACATATAGCCGCGACAAGACCATTTGCGGCGAAAGGCGGGCAGGCTAAAACTCATGACAATTCTTTGGCCCAACGCTGAGAGCGACAATCCGCCCAGCGGCTTCTCGGAGGAACGACGGAATGCTTGGTTTGATGCAAGACTGGCCCCTGCTCTGCCACCGGATCATCGAACACGCCGCCAGGATTCATGGCAAGCAGGAGGTCGTGACGCGCTCGGTCGAGGGACCGATCCATCGCACCACCTATGCCGACATCCACAAGCGCGCGCTCAAGGTCTCGCAGATGCTGGAGCGCGACGGCATCAAGCTTGGCGACCGTGTCGCAACGATCGCCTGGAACACCTGGCGCCATCTCGAGGTCTGGTACGGCATCATGGGGATCGGCGCCATCTGCCATACCGTCAATCCCCGCCTTTTCCCCGAGCAGATCGCCTGGATCATCAACCATGCGCAGGACCGCATCGTGATGACCGACATCACGTTCATTCCGGTCCTGGAGAAGATCGCCGACAAGCTGACAAGCGTGGAACGCTACGTCGTGCTCACCGACAAGGCGCACATGCCGCAGACGACGCTGAAGAACGTGGTCGCCTACGAGGACTGGATTGCGGAGGCCGACGGCAAGTTTAAATGGAAGGACTTTGACGAGAACACGGCGGCCGCGATGTGCTACACGTCAGGCACCACCGGCGATCCCAAGGGGGTGCTGTATTCGCATCGCTCCAACGTGCTGCACGCGCTGATGGCCAACAATGTCGACGCGCTCGGTACCAGCGCCTCCGAGACCATGCTTCCCGTGGTGCCGCTCTTCCACGCCAACAGCTGGGGCATCGCCTTCTCGGCACCCTCGCAGGGCACCAAGCTCGTCATGCCCGGCGCTAAGCTCGACGGCGCCTCGGTCTATGAGCTGCTCTCGACCGAGAGGGTGACACATACCGCCGGCGTGCCCACGGTGTGGCTGATGCTGCTCCAGCACATGAGCGCCAACAATCTGAAACTGCCGGACCTGAAGATGGTGATCTGCGGCGGCTCGGCGATGCCGCGCTCGATGATCAAGGCCTTCCTCGACATGGGCTCGAACGTCCGCCACGCCTGGGGCATGACCGAGATGAGCCCGATCGGCAGCGTCGCGGCGCTGAAGCCGCCGTTCCAGAATGCGACGGGCGAGGCGCGGCTCGACGTGCTCCAGATGCAGGGCTACGCGCCGTTCGCCGTCGAGATGAAGATCACCGACGATGCCGGCAAGGAATTGCCGTGGGACGGCACGACCTTCGGCCGCCTCAAGGTCGCCGGCCCCGCCGTAGCCAAGGCCTATTACCGGGTCGACACTGACATCCTCGACGAGGACGGCTTCTTCGACACCGGCGACGTCGCGACCATCGACGAGGCCGGCTACATGCGGATCACCGACCGCTCCAAGGACGTGATCAAGTCCGGCGGCGAATGGATCTCCTCGATCGAGCTGGAGAACCTCGCCGTCGGCCATCCCGCGGTGGCGGAAGCCGCCGTGATCGGCGTGTTCCATCCCAAATGGGACGAGCGTCCGCTGCTGATCGTGCAGTTGAAGCAGGGCCAGCAAGCCAGCCGTGAGGACATCCTGAAGTTCATGGACGGCAAGATCGCCAAATGGTGGATGCCCGACGACGTTGCCTTCGTCGACGGCATCCCGCATACGGCGACGGGCAAGATCCTGAAGACCGCGCTACGCGACCAGTTCAAGGAATACCGCTTCCCGAACGCGGCGGCGTAGGCGGCCAAACCAAACACCGTCATTCCGGGCGATGCCAACGGCATCGAGCCCGGAATGACAGGCCGTAACATCCCGGGAACCCTTGAATTTGCCTCGGGGCCGTGATCTCAACGGCCCATAGTCGTGCCAGATCGGCCGGCACCGTCCCAATACCCGGCAGAGCTCACCCGATGGCCCGCAGGTTTTCCGCTCCCTACCAGTCGGAGCCCGTGTCCAGCCTCGCGAGCTGGGCGCGCAATCTGGCCGTGTTCGCAGTGGTGGCGGTGGTGGTCTCGATCATCATCGTCCGGTTCGGCTTCCTGGAAATGAAGCCGGCGCTCGCGACCTTCTTCGGCGGACTCGGGATTGCCGCACTCTCGATCCTGTTCGGGCTCGCCGGCTTTGCCGCGATCTGGCAGAACGGCTCGCGCGGCATGGCGCGCATCCTGCTTGCCTTCCTGATCGACGGCGCGATCCTCGCCTATCCCGCTTATCTCGGCCTGCAATACCGCAAGCTGCCGGCGATCCACGACATCACCACCGACCCGATCGACCCGCCGCGCTTCGACGCACTGGCCCGCCTGCGCACCGGCGATGGTGCCAACACCGCTGTGTATGCCGGCCTCTATTCGGCCGAGCAGCAGCGTCAATTCTATCCTGATATCGAGCCGATCGAGCTCGAGATTTCGGTCGACCGCGCCTATGCGATCGCGCTTCAGCTCGTCAACAAGCGCAAATGGCTGGTGATCGACGAGCGCGCGCCGCAGCCGCCGCGCCGCATCGGCCGTATCGAGGCGGTGGCGCGCTCGCCGATCATGGGGTTCCGCGAGGACATCGCGATCCGCGTCGTGCCCGACGGCGAGGATTCCCGCGTCGATATCCGGTCCGCCTCGCGCTATTTCGAGAGCGACCTCGGCAGCAACGCCGCGCGTGTGAAGAAATTCATCGACGATCTCAACACCGCCGCCGATGCCGACGCACTCAAGCCGGTAAAGAAGACGCCGGTGGCGCCGCCGAAGGCGCCGGCGAAAACTGTAAAGAAGTAGGGTTCTGTCATTCCGGGGCGACGCGAAGCGGCGAGCCCGGAAAACGCGCGCCCCGGAATGACGAGAGACTAGCTCGCCATCCGATACGTCCCGCCGATCACGGGATCGCCGTCCGTCGCCACCACGCCGCGGGCGACCAGGTCTTCCAGATGCGCCAGCACGGAATAGCCCGCCGCAGTGGTGAGCCTCGGATCGATGCCGATATAGATCGCCCGGACCATAGTCGGGATGTCGGTCTCGCCCTTGGCAAGGCGGTGCAGGATGGAGGCCTCGCGCGCCTTGCGGTGACGGATCAGGAAGCGCACGAAGCGCGGACCGTCCGGAATTTCGGGGCCGTGGCCGGAGAAATACACATCCTCCTCGCGTGCGGCGAGACGATCCAGCGATTCCATGTAGTCGATCATCGAGCCGTCCGGCGGCGCCACGATCGAAGTCGACCACCCCATCACGTGATCGCCGACGAAGTTGAATTTCCGCTCGGGCCAGGCAAACGCGAGGTGATTGGCGGTATGGCCAGGTGTCGCCACGGCCTCGAGCCGCCAGCCGTCGCCTTCGACCACGTCGCCGTGGGCGATCCTGATATCGGGCGCGAAGTCGCGGTCTGCGCCGGATTCCGGGTTGTGCTTCTCGCTCTCGAAACGCGGGCGCGAGGCGCGGTGCGGGCCTTCGGCGTAAACTGGCGCGCCCGTCGCCCGCTTGATCCGCGCGGTGTTCGGCGAATGGTCGCGGTGGGTATGGGTGACGAAGATATGGCTCACCGTATCGCCGCTGACGGCATCGAGCAGCGCCGCTGCATGCGCCTCGTCGTCCGGACCGGGATCGATGATCGCGACGTTGCCGCGGCCCACGATGTAGCTGACTGTACCGGTGAAAGTGAATGGGCTAGGATTGTTACAGAGCACGCGGCGCACGCCGGGGCGGACTTCCTCGACGATGCCGGGCTTCAGCGGAAAGTCGCGGTTGAACGGGACGTCGTCGTTGTCGGACATGGCTTGCTCATACCTTGCTGACTTCGTCACGCCCGGCCTTGTGCCGGGCATCCACGTTCTTCGCGTGGTCTAAGACGTGGATGGCCGGGACGTCTAGCGCGAAGACGCGCTTCGCGCTTCTGCCCGGCCATGACGCAATTCGAGAGTTCAGCCGCATCGCCCATTCAGGCGGTTTGCTCAGAAAAACGCCTGAATGCCCGTGATCGCGCGGCCCAGGATCAGGGCGTGGACGTCGTGGGTGCCCTCGTAGGTGTTGACGGTCTCGAGGTTATGGACGTGGCGCATCACGTGATACTCGATCGAGATGCCGTTGCCGCCGTGCATGTCGCGCGCGACGCGGGCGATGTCGAGCGCCTTGCCGCAATTGTTGCGCTTCATGATCGAGATCATCTCGGGCGCGAACTTGCCCTCGTCCATCAGCCGGCCGACGCGCAGCGAGCCCTGAAGGCCCAGCGCGATCTCGGTCTGCATGTCCGCGAGCTTCTTCTGCACGAGCTGGGTCGCGGCGAGCGGCTTGCCGAACTGCTTGCGGTCGAGCGTGTATTGGCGGGCGCGGTGCATGCAGTCCTCGGCCGCGCCGAGCACGCCCCAGGAAATGCCGTAGCGGGCGCGGTTGAGGCAGCCGAACGGGCCCTTGAGGCCGGAGACGTTGGGCAGCAGCGCGTCTTCCGGGACCACGACGCCGTCCATCACGACCTCGCCGGTGATGGAGGCGCGAAGCGACAGCTTGCCGCCGATCTTCGGTGCCGACAGGCCCTTCATGCCCTTCTCCAGCACGAAGCCGCGGATCTGGTTGTCGTGCGCGGCCGACTTGGCCCAGACCACGAACACGTCGGCGATCGGCGCGTTCGAGATCCACATCTTGCTGCCGGTCAGGCGATAGCCGTCCGAAACCTTCTCGGCGCGGGTCTTCATGCCGGCCGGATCGGAGCCGGCGTCAGGCTCGGTCAGCCCGAAGCAGCCGACCCACTCGCCGCTGGCGAGCTTCGGCAGGTACTTCTTGCGCTGGTTCTCGTCGCCGTAGGCGTAGATCGGATACATCACCAGCGAGGACTGCACCGAGTTCATCGAGCGGTAGCCGGAATCGACCCGTTCGATTTCGCGCGCGACCAGACCATAGGCGACATAGCCTGCATTGGCGCAGCCATATTCCTCCGGCAACGTGATGCCGATCAGGCCGAGCTCGCCCATCTCGTTGAAGATCTCGCGATCGGTCTTCTCTTCGAGATAGGCCTTGGCGACGCGCGGCAGCAGCTTGTCCTGGGCGTAGGCGCGCGCGGTGTCGCGCACCATGCGCTCGTCTTCAGTGAGCTGCTCGTCGAGCAGGAACGGATCGTCCCACTGGAAAGAAGCCGAACTCGGCTTGTCCTTGGCCTGAGGGCGCGCGGTCATGAAACGTCCTTTCGTCTGGTTCCGTCAATTTGCCCGACAAAGTAAAGCGCCGCGGCAACAAGTGCAATTGCGTTGCAGATGTATGGGTCTGCGTGAATCCCGGGGGCCGGCGAGGCGCACCTCGGGGGATGCGCTTCGCGCACCCGAGATGACAGCGCTAGCTTTCGAGCTGTTCGTTGGCGACGATCTCGATGCCGAAACCCGAAAGGCCCTTGTAGTCGTGCACCGAGGAGGTGAGATGCCGGATCGAGGTGACGCCGAGATCGCGCAGGATCTGTGCACCGACACCGACTTCGCGCCACTGGCGGTTGCGGTCGGCCTCGGTCGCGCTCTCATCGGGCAGCGGCGCCACGGGGACACCGGCAGCACCGTCGCGCAGATAGACCAGAACGCCACGGCCGGATTTCTTGAAGTGCTCGAGCACCGCCGCCATGCGTTTGTGGCCGGTGAAGATGTCCTTGACGATGTTCGGCTTGTGGAAGCGCGTCAGGACGTTCTTGCCGTCGCCGACGCCGTTGTAGACGAAGGCAACGTGGGCGATGGAATCGAACGGCGAGCGGTAGGCATAGCCCTGCAGCGGCCCGATCGGGCTCTCGGTGACGAAGGTCGAGACCCGCTCGATCAGCTTCTCGCGCACCTGCCGGTAGGCGATCATGTCGGCGATGGTGACGTGCTTGAGCTTGTGCTGGGCGGCGAAGCGGGCGACCTGCTCGCCCTTCATCACGCTGCCGTCGTCGTTCATCAACTCGCTGATGACGCCGACCGGCGGCAGGCCGGAGAGCTTGCACAGATCGACCGCGGCCTCGGTATGGCCGGAGCGCAGCAGCACGCCGCCGTCCTTGGCGATCAGCGGGAAGATGTGACCGGGACGGGCGAAGTCGTTGGCACCGGCGTTGGGATTGGACAGCGCGCGGCAGCACGAGGCGCGCTCCTCGGCCGAGATGCCGGTGCCGCCGTCGGGCTTGTAGTCGATCGAGACCGTGAATGCGGTGGTGTGCGCGGAATCGTTGTGGGCCACCATCGGATCGAGCCGCAGGCGGCGCGCATCCTCGGTGGTGATCGGCGCGCAAACGATGCCGGAGGTGTGGCGGATGATGAACGCCATCTTCTCGGCGGTGCAGAACGAGGCGGCGACGATCAGATCGCCCTCGCCCTCGCGGTCATCGTCGTCGGTGACGACCACGAGCTCACCCCGGGCAAAGGCCTGCAAGACTTCCTGGACGTTATCCGGCATTTCCCAATCTCTGACGGTTATGGCCCGGAGGCTTAGCCGGACTTGGGCCGGGGCGCTAGTGTCCCCGGCGCAACCGCATATGCCGGACCGCAGCCCTGCCCGGGGGCGACTTGCACCGGGCATGCCAGCGATATGGGCGCGGAGAAGCCCGGCGAGAAGCCGGCCGGGCGCGGTCAGGGCAGCACTTCGCGCCGTTCGCCGAGCCGCTGATCGAGCTCGGCACGCTTGTCGGCCAACAGGCCGGCCTGGGCGGCCTCGATCACCGTGAACAACTCATGGGCGTCGCTGAGCCGGGTCACGGTGACATAGCTGGCGCCAGCCGCGTAGAGTTCATCCACATCCGACAACAGATCGGCCGTGGCAATGATCATGGCGGTCGGGTTGAGGGTGCGGACGTGGCGGACCAGCTTCTCGTTGCTGGCCCCCTTCAGAAGCGCATCCGGTACGCTGAGGATGATCATCTCGGACTTGCCGACGCCGGCATGGAGCAGCGTGTCGGCGCTGCTGATATCGCCATAGATCACGTGCAGGCCGCGCGATAGCAGCGTCTGGTACACATTGGGATTGAAGTCGATCACGGTGATCTGCTCGAGCAGCACCGGTGCCTGCCGTTCGATCTCGGCGAGCAGCGCGCTCGCCGCACGGAAAAAGCCGAGGATGACGATGCGGCGGGCCTCGCCATGGCCTTCGTGCCCTTCCTCACCATGGCCATTGCCGTGGTCGAGATCGCGCAGGCCTATCCGCTTCAGGGGGCCGATCGCCCAGCGGGTGATCTCGTCGCTGCGGGTCATCACGAAGGTCGACAGCACCGCCAGCACCACGAAGGCGAAGGAGGCCGCATTCGCCGTCTCGGCCGCGATGTGGTGGGCGGCGACGCCGGTCTGGATCACCACCAGCGAGAACTCGGAGATCTGCGCCAGGTTAAGTGCCGGCAACAGGCTGGCGCGCAGCCCCTGCTTCATCAGATAGAGCGGGGCGAAGGTAGTGACGAGGCGGCTCGCCACCGTGAATGCCGCGATCATCAGGGCAAGCCCGATCACGGAGAGGCCGGGCACGGGAATGGTCATGCCGAGCGCGACGAAGAACAGCGTGATGAAGAAATCGCGAAGCGTGGTGACCTTGGCCGTGACGTCGAGCGCGTAGGGAAAGGTCGAGAGCGAGACGCCGGCGATCAGGGCGCCCATCTCGCGCGACAGCGACAGCCGCTCGGCGGTCTCGGCGACCAGGAAGCACCAGGCGAGCGCGCCGAGCAGGATCAGCTCGGGGCGGCGGGCGATCTGGTGAAACAGGCGCGGCAGTACATAGCGGCTCACCAGCAGCGCGGCGGCGACCAGCACCGCGACGCGGCCGATCGAGAGCAGGATGACGCTGATTTCCAGATTGGCAAGGCTCGGCTGCACCGCCAGGAACAGGATCGCGAAGATGTCCTGGAGTACCAGCACGCCGAGGGTGATGCGGCCCGGCAGCGTGTCGAGCTCACGCTTCTCGTAGAGCACCTTGACGATGATGACGGTGCTCGACAGCGCGCAGGCCACGCAGAGATAAACCGCGTCGAACTGGCCCCCACCGAACGACAGGCCAATGCCGGCGAAGAACAGCACCCCGAGCAGGCAGCCGCCGATCAGCTGGCCGCCCGCCGCGAACAGGATGACCTTTCCCGCCCGCACGATCTTCTTCAGGTCGATCTCCAGGCCGATCATGAACAGCATGAAGATCAGGCCGAGCTCGGAGATGACGCTGATCGATTCCTGCGACTTGACCCAGCCGGCGCCAAATGGACCTATGCAGAACCCGGCGATAAGATAGGCCAGGATCAACGGTTGCCTGGAAAAGTGGGCAAGCAGGCCCAGCATCCAGGCAAACAGGATACAGAGAGTGATGTCGCGAATGAGTTCGTGCATGCCAGATTGGTCCGTTTTGCCGCACCCTAGTGATCGAGTGCGGCGCGGCAAGCGAGCAATTCGTCACATGCGGATCGGGCTCGCCATTGCAATGCTGCTATGCCCCCTCGCCTCCGCCAGCCCCGCATCCGCTCAATCCAAGGTCAATATCGAACAAAGCTTTGCCGATTCCCTCACCGCGCTGCCGAAGGAAGAACTCGCCGTCTCCGGCGGGTTCTACGTGCCGGCTTATTCCAGCGTCGCGATGAGCCAGGGCAAGCTGCGCGTCGACTTCTCGGTGACCCTGAGCGTGCACAACGCCTCCGAGACCCAGCCGCTGGTGGTCAAACGCATCGCCTATTTCGATACCGCGGGCAAGCAAGTCGAGAGCTATCTGAAGGCACCGGTCGCGTTGAAGCCCCTCGCCACCGTCTCGATCTTCATTCCGACCGACGACGTACGCGGCGGGACCGGAGCCAATTTCCTCGTCGATTGGGCTGCAACAAGCGAAATCGCCGAGCCTGCTGTCGAGGCCTTGATGGTTGGCGGCGTCGCCAATGCGCATTACGCTTTCATCAGCCAGGGGCGTCCGACTCGGACGGTCGGCAAGAAATAAGCAAGAAATACGACTGACCGGCGCAAAGCCGGCAGCCTCACAAGAATAGAACGAGGAACGCTCCCATGACGTCCAGCTTCGATTTTGCGCCCCTGTTTCCCGCAGGGCTGCCGGCCCCTTCTGCGCGCTGGACGGGCCTCGCCAAATACAGTTTTGTCGGTGGCAACAACGACTCCGAACAGCTGCCGCTCGCTCATCTGATCGAGGCCGCCAACCTGGCTCTGCAACGCGAAGGCCGCTCGCTCGCCACCTACGGGCTGGCACATGGTCCGCAGGGCTATCTGCCCTTGCGCGAATTCCTGGTGACGAAACTGAAGCGCGATGCCGGCATCAACTGCACGGTCGACGATCTCCTGATCGTGTCCGGCTCGCTGCAGGCGCTCGACCTCGTCAACGCCACGCTGCTGACGCGCGGCGATACCGTGATCTTCGAGCAGGATAGCTATCAGGGTTCGCTCACCCGCCTGGCACGGCTCGGCGTCAACGTGGTCGGCATCCCGCTCGACAAGGACGGCATGCGCATGGACGTGCTGGCCACGACGCTGGCCGACCTCAAGGTTCGCGGCGTCCGGCCGAAATACATCTACACCATTCCGACCGTGCAGAACCCGACCGGCAGCATCATGCCGGAGGGTCGCCGCACCGAGCTGTTGCGGCTGTCGGCAGACTACGGCGTGCCTGTATTCGAGGACGATTGCTATGCCGATCTGGTCTGGTCAGGACAGCGGCCGCCGGCGATCCACGCGATGAGCCCGAACGGCGGCGTGATCCATATCGGCTCGTTCTCGAAGTCGATCGCGCCCGCGCTGCGCGTCGGCTTCATCGTCGCGCCGTGGGATGTGATGTCGCGGATGCTGGCGCTGAAGACGGACGCCGGCTCGGGCGCGCTGGAGCAGATGGTGCTTGCCGCCTATTGCAAGCCGCATTTTTCAACCCACGTGCCGGCGCTGACGAAGGCGCTGCGGACCAAGCTCGACACGCTGATGGAAGCTCTCAACGAGCAGTTCGGGACGGCCGCCGAGTTCGAGGAGCCCAAGGGCGGCATATTCCTGTGGATGAAACTGCCCGATCAGGTGGATACGCTGAAGCTGTACCAGGCCGCGCTTGCCGCCGGCGTCTCGATCAATCCGGGGCCGGAATGGTCGACCGACAAGAATCATTCCAGATCGCGCCTGCGGCTGTGCTTTGCGAGCCCCTCACATCAGCAGATCCGCGAGGGCGTCGCCGTGCTGGCCGAGATCTGCCGCAAAGAGTTCGGTGTGCCGGCCCGCAGCGCCAATGTGGAGAAGGCGCAAATGTGAGGGCGATGCCTTAAGCCGCGACGTGAAACTCCACGTTCACCTGGCCGCTGCCGGATGACGGAAAGTACTCACAGAGCTGCTCGGCCCTGTCATGGTACTCGTACCAGCCAAGCGCGGCGAACAGCATGATGGTGTCGGCCATACCGCCCTCACCGTTGCACTTGGTTGCGTAATCCGGAAGCATGTCGAGGAATTCGCGGTAGCGACGGCTCTGCCAAAGCTCGAGCACGCGCAGGTCGACCTGGCGGTTGAACTCGCTGGCAACGCTCGTCCACGCCTCTGGGCCCAGCTTCTTGTTGGGCCAGAGCCGATGTGAGAGCGAGCCGCTGGCCAAGATCGCAACCCGTTCGCCGGATTTCTCGATGGCACGTCGCGTCGCCTCGCCGAGAGTCCGGCTTTCCTCGAACGACGTGAACAGCGGCGAGGCGATCGAAACCACCCTCGCGAAGCCGTCCGAATTCATGTAGTGCATCGGCACGATCGTGCCATATTCAAGCCCGAGGCTCGGCACTTGATGCGCGTTGACATCGAGCCCTGCAACGCCGGCTTCGGCGGCGATCGCTTCGGAGAGCCTCGTGTCGCCCGGCAGATCATAACTCAAATCCTGAATCATGTGCGGCGCCTCGTGGCTGGTGAACGAGGCGCGATGCCGCGCGTTGGCGTTGATGTGATAGCCGAAATTGGAGAGCCAGTGGGTGTCGAACACCACGAAGGTGGTGACGCCGCGCGCTTTCGCCCGCCGACCGAGTTCGCGCAAGGAGTCCACGGCCGCCTCGCGCGCCGAGCGCAAATGACTGCCGGGCTTTTCCGAGAGCATCAGCGATGGGACATGCGTGACCTTGGCTGCCAGTACGAGTTGCCCCATCGTGCTCACCTCAAGCGTCAAGCCGCCTGGGGCTGGCTGCCGTGGATCGCGGAGGCCAGCCGCAGCAGCAGCACGATCGAGACATTGCCCTTGCCGGCCTCGATCTGGGCGATGTAGCGCTCGGATATCCCGGAGCGGCGGGCAAGCTCCCGGCGCGACAGGACGCAGCGCATGCGTGAGGACTTCAAGCGGTCGCCCAGCTCGGCCAAAAACGCGGTCTCGGAATAAGGCGGCACGGCACAGCTCCCCGGCAGCACCTCGCCTGCGAAATCCCTGACTTGATTCAGCATCGGTCTATCCAATTTCGCCTTCGGGAGCGCCATCCTACCGGGGAAACCGGCTGCCTCATTGACGCGGATCAAATTCGCGCGCGAATGGCGGCCAGCGTGGACGATCGCGCGCGGGATGCTACACTTCGGAATTATTCGGAGGTGGGGCTTTTCAGGACATGACGAGTTGTTTGAGCCGCTGGATCGCGGCAGCAGTGCTGTGGGCTGCGTTCGCGCCCGCAGCCGGTGCCGAGTCGCTCGCGGCGACCATCGAGCAATGGGGACTGCTCGGCTCATGGGCGGTCAATTGCGCGGCCCGGCCCGACCGCGACAAGGGCGCGCTCTTGACTTACGAGATCCGGAAGGACGGAAGGGTGATGTACCGGCGCAATTTCGGCGAGGCCAAGGACGAAAACGAAGTGGTATCGGCGATGGTCAACGCCGACGGCCTGCTCAATGTGATGGTGTACTTCCCCTTGCTGCAGCAGACGCGCGAGTTCGGTCTGCTACTCTCAAAGCAAGGCAGCTTGCGCGCAATCTACAATCGCAGTGAGCGCGGCGAGTACACGATCAGGGACGGCAAATACGTCGCGACAGGCGCGCCAACACCCGCACAACAGCGCTGCGATTAACCCACCTGAACAGGCGTTCAGAATTCTCCTGCGATTCCTCCGGAACGTTCACGCGAATGCGCCGTTTAGATTTGCATTCCATTGGAGGAGGACATCATGAAGAAGTTTGGTTATGTGCTTGCCGCTGTCGGCGCGCTCGCGGTTGCATTGCCGACGCTCGCCAGCGCGGAGACGGTGGTGATCAAGCGCGGAGGTCATCATCACGGCGCGTACGGCGCCCGCGCCGAATACGGCATGCATCGCGATCACGGCTGGCATCGCGGCTGGCGCCATCGCGACCGAGTCGTCGTGATCAAGCGTGGTCACCGCCATCATTGGGACTAATGCGCAACGCAATACGGAAATGGCCCCTCACGGGGCCATTTCTTTGCGTGTACGAAACGGTCGGCGAGGTCAGTCCCATGCCGGCGCAAAGCCGGGATTGACGCAGCGCCTGTCCTTCGGCAGCGCGGCGATCTTGTTGCGGTCGGCATCGTCGAGCGTGATCTTCAGCGCGTCGAGATTGGCCTGCTGGCTCTCGCGGCGTGAGGCTTTCGGGATCGCGGCGACACCGTCTTGGTCGAGCAGCCATTTCAGCGCGACCTGCGCGGCGCTTGCATTGTGCTTGGCGCCGATCTCGGCCAGCACCGGATCGGAGGCGACGCGCCCCTGTGCCAGCGGGCAATAGGCGACCAGCGGGATCGACTTGGCGTTGAGATAGGCCAGCACCTTCGATTGATCGAGCATGGCGTGATATTCGATCTGATTGCAGGCGATCGGCGCCTTGATGTCCTCGACCGCGATCTTGAGCAGCGCCGTGGTGAAGTTGGCAACGCCGATCGCCCGCGTGCGCCCCTCCTCCTTCAGCGTCATCAAGGTCTCGAACACCGCACCCCAGTTCGCGGCCCTGGACGGCCAGTGCACGAGATAGAGGTCAACATGGTCGAGCCGCAGCTTGTTCAGGCTGGTGTCGAAGGCGCGGCGGATGGCGTCGGGGCTGAGGTTCTCGTGCCAGACTTTTGTCGTGACGTGCAGCTCGCCGCGCGGCAGCCGGGCCGCAGCGAGCGCCGCGCCGATCGGCTCTTCGTTGCCGTACATCTCAGCGGTATCGATATGGCGATAGCCGATCGAGAGCGCGCTCTCGACCGCCGCGCGGCAGGCATCGCCCTGCATGCGGAAGGTCCCGAGGCCGAGCTTGGGCATGCTGATGCCCTGTGTCTTGAGAGTATCCATGAAAAGGCTCCTGACGTCGTTCAGCCCGCCGGAGGCCAGCAGCGATGCTGCGTGAGCAGACTCTTCGGGGATGGAAAAGAGGTGGCGGGAATGGACAGCATAGCGCGGCAGGTGCACGGCGGCCAATCAAGATCGGGTTAGCGACCTACGAATGCTGCGCCACCACGGCTGGACGCACCTGCGGTTGCGGCACGATATCGACCGACCAGAGGTCCCGGTTGTCGACGTCCTTCAGCGTCACTGTCATCACGCCGGTTCGGCCTTCAATGTCGACCTTGCCGAAGAACTGGAGTCCGAAACAGGGGGCCAAATTCTCGCCCTGCGCTTCACTGCATCCGTTCTGGTATATCGCGACCGGACCAAAGGTGTTGTCGAGCTCGCCCGGCCCCCAGGTGCCGGCATGCAAGGGCCCCGAGACGAACTCCCAGAACGGTTCGAAGTCTTGGAATTGCGCCCTGTTCGGATCGTAATAGTGCGCGGCGGTGTAGTGCATGTCGGCGGTGAGCCAGACGATGTTGCGGAGTCCGGCGCGCTTGATGGAGGCGAGAAGATCGGCGATCTCGTGCTCACGCCGGTCGGGCGGCCCATCACCCAGCGCGACCGCATCGAGGCTGACCAGCCCGATCGGCAGATCGGCCGCGATCACCTTCCAGGTCGCGCGCGAGGCGGCGAGCTCACGCTTCACCCAGGCGAGCTGTTCGGCACCGAGGATCCAGCCGCGGTGATCGTCGCCCTTGTTCCAGTTTTCATCGCGATAGCTGCGCATGTCGATCATGAACACGTCGAGCAACGGACCATAAGCGATCTTGCGATAGACCCGCCCCTTTCGCGCGCCGATGTCGCGGATGGGCATGAAGTCGAAGAAGGCGCGGCGGGCGCGCGAGACCAGGCGCGGGGTGCCGTCATCCTCATGGCCGGCCCCGTCATAGCTGCCGGTCGGCGACCAGTCGTTGGTGACCTCGTGATCATCCCATTGTGCAAACATCGGCACCTCGGCATGGAAGGACCGGAAGTGCTCGTCGAGATGGTTGTATTTGTAATTGCCGCGGAACTGCGCCAGCGTGTGCGCGACCTCGGATTTCTCCTCGGTCACGACATTGCGCCAGATCTCGCCGTTCGGCAGCGTCTGCTCGGAGGGAATCGTGCAGTCGGCATAGATGTGGTCGCCGGAGTGGATGAAGAAGTCCGGGCGATTTTCGAGCATGGTGCGATAGCTGCGGTAGCCACCGCGCGATGTGTCGATGCCCCAGCCCTGCCCCGCGGTATCGCCGGACCACAGGAACGAAATCGAGCGGCCGGCAGCCGGCGCAGTGCGGAAATGGCCAACGCGGCTTTCGCCGGCGATGCCGGTCGCGATGTCGTCGAAGCGCACACGATAGAAGATGTCCTGCCCGGGCGGCAGATCTTCCAGCAGCAATTTCGAGGTGAAGTCGGCATCGGGCGACGCATCGCGCGAAGCCGACGCGATGACGGTCTTGAAACTTTCCACGGTCGAATAGTCGACCTGCATCCGCGCCGGCCGGTCGGCGCGCGCCCAGATCACGGCGGAGCCAGCCGAGACGTCGCCGGACTGGATGCCGCCTGCGATCTGCGGACGATCCGCGGCACGGCTGAGATGTGGCGTTGCGAGCGCGGCGACGGCGAGGCTCGAGGTGGAACGGACCAGGAATTGCCGCCGGGTCCAGGCGCGCGAGGCGCGGAGCGCTACCATTCAGGAAACCTTCGTCGAATCGCGACGGAAGGTGCCTGCGTCGTTTGACCCCCGGCTTACGGTTTCTTGACCGCGGGCCTACGGTTTTGCGACGTACGGATGACGGCTCGGAACTGAGCTAATGCTTCCAGTTGCAGATGCCGCCGGTGCGACAGGGCCAGGTCTGGATGCGGGTGTCCATCGCCTGCGCGTCGAGCGGATTGCCGTGGCGATGCGCGAGCTTGGTGCGTGCCGCACCGCGTGGCTGCGCGGGCTTGGCGTGCGCGACCTTCGGCACCGGCACGCGCACGCGTTCGGCGGCGACCTTCTTCGGCACGTCGACCGGCTCGGCGCGCGCCTGCGCCTCGTTGCTGCCGCGCGCCTCCAGCGCGACCGGCGCGAATTGGGTTTCGGGCCCGAGCCGCTTCGGCGACAGCACCGCCTTGGAAAGATCGAGGCCGAGATATTCGTCGGGCTTGTAGTCGTCAGCGCGCGCGACGCCGGCCCATGCGAGCACGAGGGCAACGGCAATTGCAAAAGGAGCGCTCTTTGGAATCACGGACGCCTCCTGAAATTGATTGTTAAGAGGTAATTTACCTCTATTTAGGAGGCGTCGCGCGCAATTCCAGCGGTCAACTGCCGCCGTGGTTAAGAAGTTTGGCGGTGTCAGGCGACCTTTCGCGGTGCACCCGCCCCTTCAAGAAACCCCATCAGGCGGGTACGGATGATGGTTTCCGCCTCAGCCATGATCCTGTCGACGAGTTCCTTGCAGGTGGGGATGTCGTGGATGAGGCCTGCGACCATGCCGCAGCTCCACGCGCCCGCGTCCATTTGACCATCCAGCATGATCCTGGGATAGACGCCCGCGACCTGGTCGTGGATGTCGTCGATCTTCAGCTTGTCGCCCTTCTCGCGTTCGATCTCGAGCAGACGGTCGACATTGGCGTTCTTCAGCACGCGCTCGGTGTTGCGCAGGCTCCGCATGATCAGGCGGGTGTCGAGCTCGGTCGCGGCGACCAGCGCGTTCTTGACGTTCTGATGCACTGGGGCTTCCTTGGTGGCGATGAAGCGCGTGCCCATGTTCATGCCGGCCGCCCCCAGCGACAGTGCCGCGACGAGGCTGCGGCCGTCGGCCATGCCGCCGGAGGCAACGAACGGAATCTTCAATTCCTCTGCCGCGCGCGGCAGCAGAATCATGTTGGGAATGTCGTCCTCGCCGGGATGGCCGCCGCACTCAAAACCATCGACGCTGACGGCGTCGCATCCGATGCGCTCGGCCTTGAGGGAGTGGCGCACCGAGGTGCATTTGTGAATGACCTTGATCCCGGCGGCCTTCAGCGCTGGCATGTAGGCTTCCGGGCTGCGGCCCGCGGTCTCCACGGACTTGATGCCGCCTTCGACGATGGCGGCGATGTATTCCGGATAAGGCGGCGCGGCGAAGGTCGGCAGAAAGGTGAGGTTCACGCCGAACGGCTTGTCGGTCATGTCACGGCAGCGCGCGATCTCTTTGGCCAACAGCTCCGGCGTCTTCTGCGTGAGACCGGTGATGATGCCGAGCCCGCCGGCATTGGAGACGGCAGCCGCCAGCTCGGCAAAGCCGACGAAATGCATGCCGCCCTGGATGATGGGGTGCTCGATGCCGAACAGTTCGGTGATCGCGGTCTTCACTTAAATTACCTCCCGGGCTTTTGCTTGACGTTCGGACCCAGTCTAGCCGGACTTTTGCGCCGCGGTCACCATTTCTCTCCGAACGGCCGTTGGCTCAATGCCCCCGCGCGGGGGCGCCCAGCTTGATCGGGCGCAGCACCGCGGCGGTCGGGATCATCAGCACCGCGATGATCGCGAGCGTCCAGAACACGTCGATATAGGCGAGCAAATCGACCTGATGCTGCAAGGTGCGGCCGACCCAGGCGACCGCCTGCGCGGCCGCATCGCTCGCATTCGAGCCCTGAGCCTGGAAGAAGCGGGTCATCGTCTCGATGGTCTGCTGGTAGCCGAGGTCCGACGGCGCGGCGTGCTCGATCAGGCGGCTCTGATGGAATTGCTGGCGCTGCGCCAGAATGGTCTGCGCCAATGCGACGCCCATGGAGCCGCCGATATTGCGGGCGACGTTGATCAGCGCCGAGGCCTGGTTGGTCTTGTCGGGCGGCACACCGTCATAGGACGCGGTCGTGACAGGCAGGAACAGGAAAGGCAGACCCAGCGCGAGGAAGATGCGCGACATCGCGGCATAGCCGTAGGTGATATCGCCGGTGAGGCCCGTGAGATGCCACATCGAGAACGCGACGATGGTGGCGCCAAGCATGATGAGGTATTTCGGCTGCACGCTGCTGACGAGACGGCCGACCACCGGCATCAGCACCAGGGTCGCGATTCCGCCCGGTGACAACGCGAGCCCCGCCAGCATGGCGGTGTAGTTCAAGTCGCTCTGGAGGAGTTGCGGCAAGAGCTGCGTCGTCGAGATCAGCACCGCGCCGGTCGCAAGCATGACCAGGAAGCAAGCGGCGAACTGACGGCGGCCGAGCAGGCGGAGATCGACGATGGGATCCTCGCGCGTCAGCTCCCACGGGATCAGCGCAACCAGCGAGACGGCCGAAAGCACCGCGAAGAACACGATCATGTTCGAGCCGAACCAGTCGTTGCGCTGGCCCTCGTCGAGCACGTATTCGAGCGAGCCAAGCCCGCTCGCGACCAGCAGGAAGCCGACATAGTCGACGCGCAGGCCCTTGCTCAGCAGCTTCTCCCTCTCCTCCTCCGCACCCGAGGGCTCCTTGACCAGCGTGCCGACCAGGAACAGCGACAGCAATCCCATGGGGACGTTGATCAGGAACACCCAGTGCCACGTGTAGGTGTCGGTGATCCAGCCGCCGAGCGTCGGACCGACCACGGGCGCGACCACGACGGCCACGCCATAGATTGCGAAGGCCTGGCCGCGCTTGTGCGGCGGGAAGGAGTCGGCGAGGATCGCCTGCTCGCTGGTCGCCATGCCGCCGCCACCAAGGCCCTGAAGGATGCGGAACAGCACCAGCGACTGCAAATTCCAGGCAAAGCCGCACAAAAGCGAGGAGACCGTGAAGATCGCAACGCAGATCATGTAGAAGCGCTTGCGGCCGATCACGGTCGACAGCCATCCCGAGATCGACAGCACGATGGCGTTGGCGACGAGATAGCTGGTGATGACGTAGGTGCTCTCGTCGATGCCGACGGCTAGCCCACCGGCGATGTGGCGCAAGGCGACGTTGGCGATGGTGGTGTCGAGCACCTCCATGAAGGTGGCGATCGAGACGACGAACGCGATGAGATAGGGATTATGACCGCCCGCCGCCGAGCGCTCCGGCGACCAGCCGCCTGCGGACGCGCCGCCTTGCGCCGTGTCGGTCATCGCACCCTGGTCCAGGGCACGACCGACATGCCGGGACCAACGGGCAAATCGGCCGGCCAGCTGTCGACCACGATCTTCACCGGCACGCGCTGCACCACCTTGACGTAATTGCCGGTGGCGTTCTCTGCCGGCAGCAGGCTGAACGCAGTGCCGGAGCCCGGCTGAACGGACTCGACATGGCCGGTCAGCTTGCGCCCGGGATAGGCGTCGATGCGGATCTCGACCGGCTGGCCAGGCCGCATGTCATTGAGCTGCGTCTCCTTGTAATTGGCGACGATCCAGACTTCGTCGGGCACGAACATCATCAAGCTCTGGCCCGCGTTGACGAAGGTGCCCTTGGCGCCGCTGAGCTTGACGACGCGGCCGGACTGCGCCGCAACGACGCTGGTATATTGCAGGTTCAGCTTGGCCTGATCGAGCTGCGCCTGCGACTGCTCGAGCTGCGCCTGGGCACCCTCGAGCTGCGCTTGCAGCGTCTTGATGCCGACTTGCGCGGCCGTCACCGCGGTCTTCGCGCGCTCGGTGTTGGCCTGCTGCGCCTGAAGATCGGAGCGGGTCTGCTGCTGGCGCTGCACGGTGCCGGCACCTTTCTCGACCAGATCCTGGGCGCGCGCGAATTCTTCCTGCGAGAACTGGAGCTGGGCCTGGGCCTGTTCGAGCTGCGCCTCCGCCTGCTTGATCTGCTCCTGCTGCGAAACGATCTGCGCCTCGACATTGGCGATGTTCGCCCTGGCGACCGCGACCTGAGCATTGGCCTGATCGATGGCGATGCGATAGTCGCGCTCGTCGATCTTGGCAAGAATGTCCCCGGCGTTGACATGCTGGTTGTCCGTGACGGGGATGTCGGTCACGTAGCCGCCGACCTTCGAGGCCACGGAAAAGCTGCGCGCCGCGACGAAGGCATCGTCGGTGGATTCATAGTGGCGCACCTGGAGCCAATAGAGCACTCCGCCGATCAGGGCCGCGAGCAAGAGGATGGCGCCAACGGTTGCCAGCAACCAATGCTCGCGAATCCGGTCTCGCAGTGACGGCGCCTTCGCCGGCCTCGAGTCCTCGGCGTCACGGGCCTGATCAGGAGATGTCTTCGGAGCTTGCTTTGCCCTCTGCGGCTGCTCCGCGGACGGTCCACGCTCCCGTGTTTGAGCATCCACGGTGAACACCTTTCTCGGGGATCAAACTGGCGGCAGAGCCGCCAAAGCCGGCACACGCGCCGCGAGCCCAACTGCAACTCCTGATCATGGTTCCGCTTGTTGCGAGCACCATCGCGTTCGTGAACGCCCTGCCCAAAAAGGAAGCGCGGCACAATACGTGCCGCGCCCGCATCGATATCTCATGGGAAGTGCACCTGGAGTTAGTGCGTCTTCGTCGCTTGCCATTTCTCGAGATCGGGCTTCACCTCGTCCGATCCCTGCTCTTTTTCCGGAGTGCCCTTCCAGGGCTTGTCCGTCTGCTTGTGCGAACCCCAGTCGCTCTGCTGCCGGGGATCGTCGTTAGGCCGTTCCTTGCTCATCGAGCTTCCTTTCGGTGGAAACGCTTACGCGAAGGGGACGCCGTAATAGGAGTTGATGCCGCGAACCGCGGCGTCATCACCCCAGTTCCAATCGCTCCGTTCGCCGTATTTCGGCGCGCCTTCCAGCTCCTTGGTGGTGATGCCGGTGACATAGCCGCCGAGCTCCGTGTCGTATTTCAGCGACTGCCACGGCAGCGGGTAATGGTCGTTGCCGAGGCCCAGAAATCCGCCGAAGCCGAGCACGGCGTAGGACACCTTGCCGCTGATCTTGTCGATCATCACGCGTTCGATCGAGCCGATTTTGTTGCGATCGGCGCCATAGACCGATGTTCCCTCGACCTTGTCGCTGCCGATCAACCGACCCATCTCGTCTCTGTCCAGTTCACCCTGATTCAACATCTCAATTCTCCACTCAGCCAGTGTGGAGACAACCCGAAGAGGTGCTCGATCGTTCCGGCATGTTCCGCCAGACTTGAGGAACATCGCCGGAAACGGGCGGTTCTCTCAAATTCAAATCCCGGAAACCAAATACCGGAAAACGAAGGGCCGCCCTCGATGTCCCAGACCGTCTCCGACTTCATCGTTCAACGTCTGCATCAATGGGGCGTGCGCCACCTCTTTGGCTATCCCGGCGACGGCATCAACGGCGTGTTCGGGGCCCTTCAGCGCGCTGAGGGCAAGATCGGCTTTGTCCAGGCGCGGCATGAGGAGATGGCCGCCTTCATGGCGACCGCCTATGCGAAGTTCTCCGGCCAACTCGGGGTCTGTATCGCAACTTCGGGCCCCGGCGCCTCGCATCTGATCACCGGGCTCTATGATGCCCTGCTCGATCACCAGCCCGTGCTCGCGATCGTCGGTCAGCAGGCGCGCAATGCACTGGGCGGACACTATCAGCAGGAACTCGATCTGGTCTCGATGTTCAAGGATGTGGCTGGCGCCTATGTCATGCAGGCCTCCTCGCCGGCGCAGATCCGGCATCTGATCGATCGGTCGATCCGGATCGCGCTGGCACGGCGGACGCCAACGGTGATCATCCTGCCTAACGACATCCAGGAGGAGCCGTACGAGGATCCGCCGCGTGCTCATGGTACCCTGCACTCCGGCATCGGCTATAGCGCGCCAAGCATCAGGCCTCGTGACGCTGACCTCGACCGTGCCGCCGAAGTGCTCAATGCTGGCAAAAAGGTCGCGATGCTCGTCGGCGCCGGCGCGCTCCACGCCACCGAGGAGGTGATCGCGGTCGCCGACCGCTTGTCAGCCGGCTGCGCCAAGGCGCTGCTCGGCAAGGCAGCGCTCCCCGACGATCTGCCCTGGGTCACCGGCTCGATCGGCCTGCTCGGCACCGAACCCAGCTACAACATGATGATGGAATGCGACACGCTGCTGATGGTCGGCTCCGCCTTTCCCTATGCCGAATTCCTGCCGAAGGAAGGCGCGGCGCGCGGCGTGCAGATCGACATCGACGCCAGCATGATGTCGATCCGCTTCCCCATGGAGGTTGGCCTGGTCGGCGATGCCGCCGAGACGCTGCGCGCCCTGCTGCCGCGGCTCGCACCCAAGACCGACGGCGCCTGGCGCCAGGGCATCCAGGACGACGTCGCGAAATGGTGGAAGACGCTAGATGATCGGGCACATCAGCCCGCAGCACCGGTCAATCCGCAGCTCGTCGCCTGGGAGCTGTCTCCGCGCCTGCCGGACCGTGCCATCATCACCAGCGATTCCGGCTCCTGCGCCAACTGGTTCGCGCGCGACCTGAAGATGCGCCGCGGCATGACGGCCTCGCTCTCAGGCGGCCTCGCCTCGATGGGTGCGGCGGTGCCCTATGCACTCGCCGCGAAATACGCCCATTCCGACCGCCCGGTGATTGCCCTCGTCGGCGACGGCGCGATGCAGATGAACAACATGGCCGAACTGATCACCGCCGCGAAGTATTGGCGCGACTGGAAGGATCCGCGCTTCATCGTCTGCGTCTTCAACAACGAAGACCTCAACCAGGTGACCTGGGAGCAGCGCGTCATCAACGGCGATCCGAAATTCGAGGCATCGCAGCGCATCCCAAACGTGTCCTATTCGCGCTTTGCCGAACTGATCGGCCTCTCCGGCATCTACGTCGACAACCCGCGGCTACTGGGCTCGGCCTGGGAGCAGGCGCTGGCGAGCGAAATGCCGGTGGTACTGGAGGTCAAGACCGACCCCGAAGTGCCGCCGCTGCCGCCGCACATCACCTTGCAGCAGGCCAAGAACTTCTCTCTTGCGCTGCTGAAGGGCGACCCCAACGAGAGCGGAGTAATCAAGGGCGCGGCGCGGCAGGTGTTGGAAAAGATCCTGCCTGGAAGTGAATGAGGTGAAGCATGAGCGATTTCCGCGATATCCAGCATGGCGTGAACGATCCCGTCGATGGCCTCGACGTGAAGCGGCAGATCAACGACAACCGGACGCCGCACGAGCGGGCACAACGCCATGCAGACGTACGTGCCGAGGCCACCGCCACGCCGACCGAGCCGTTCATGCCTGAACGGCTTCGGCGCAAGCCGACCGATCCAATCAACCCACGGAGCGGGAGGAGACCGACGGATTAGCCGTTAGGAACTCCGGCCGCTGCAACGTGTTGGTGGGCGCAACGTCGCGCGGCGAGAGGCTGCGCGCCCATTCGGAGGGATCGGACCATGAAACGTACCATCATCGCAGCTGCTTGCGTGCTTCTCGCAGGCCCCGCGCTCGCCCAGTCGCTTGGCGAGAAGACCGGCGTCAACTCGGCGCTCGGCGTCGCGCCCGCTACCGCCGACTTCGTCAAGGAAGTCGCCATCAGCGACATGTTCGAAATCGAGTCGAGCAAGCTCGCCCAGCAGAAAGGCAACGCGCAGGAGAAGACCTTTGCGCAGCAAATGGTGACCGACCACACCAAGACCAGCAGCGAACTCAAGGGCCTCGTCAGCGGCGGCAAGGTGCAGGCGACCCTGCCGACAGCACTCGACAGCTCGCATCAGAGCAAGCTCGACAAGCTCAAGAGCGCGAACGGCAAGGACTTCAGCTCGGACTACAATTCGTACCAGGTCAGCGCCCATGAGGACGCGGTCTCGCTGTTCGAGCGTTACGCCAAGGGCGGCGACAATTCCGACCTGAAGGATTGGGCCGGCAAGACGCTGCCGGCGCTCAAGCACCACCTCGACATGGCCAAGGAGCTCGGCAAGGCGCCGAGCGTCGGTCAGACCAAGTAAACATCTTCCGAGGACGCCGGCTCGTGGGTCGGCGTCCTCCCGTTTTGCAACGATGCCTCTCTCCGCGCATTGGGATCGCGAGATCGCGGAGACCGTCATGACACATCAAGACAAGGCTTCCATATCCCGCCGGCACGTCGTCCAAGCGGCGAGCGCAACGCTTGCTGCTGCTTCGCTGGCCTCTTCGACAGCGAAAGGAGACACATCCATGGCCGAGCAGAAACTCGTCGATCCCGTCAGCCGTTTTCCAAAGCCGCCGTTCAAAAAACAGTCGCAGCCCTGGCCTGGCCTCGCCGGCAAGATGGAGCCGCCTCCGGATCACGGCGAGACCAGCTACAAGGGCTCCGGCCGGCTCGCCGGACGCAAGGCGCTGATCACCGGAGGCGATTCCGGCATGGGCCGCGCCGCCGCGATAGCGTACGCACGCGAAGGCGCCGACGTCGCCATCAACTATCTGCCGGCGGAAGAGCCGGATGCGCAGGACGTCATCGCGCTGATCAAGAAGGAAGGGCGTACCGGGCTCGCCATTCCCGGCGACCTCAAGGATGAGGCTTTCTGCAAGACGCTGGTCGAGCAGGCCGTCCAAGGTCTCGGCGGACTCGACATAGTCGTCTGCAACGCGGCGCGGCAGCAGACACGTGCGTCCATTCTCGACGTCTCCTCGGAAGACTTCGACGCGACCATGAAGACCAACATCTACGCGCCGTTCTGGATCATCAGGGCGGCGCTGTCGCATTTGAAGCCCGGCTCGTGCATTATCGGCACGACGTCGGAGCAGGCTTACGACCCCTCGCCCGATCTCTACGATTATGCGCAGACCAAGGCGGCGACGATGAACTACGTGAAGTCGCTGGCGAAGCAGCTCGCCTCCAAGGGCATCCGGGTCAACGGCGTCGCACCGGGACCGATCTGGACGCCGCTCCAGGTCTCCGGCGGCGCCACGATGGAGAAGCTCGAAAAATTCGGCGGCATGACGCCGCTCGGCCGTCCCGGCCAGCCCGCCGAACTGGCCTCCATTTACGTGCAGCTTGCCGCGGCCGACGCGAGCTATGCGACCGGCCAAGTGTATGGGTCCGCTGGCGGTTCGGGACAGCCGTAAACGGCGCTTTGGTCTGGCCGCAGGCTGATGCCGCAAAGTTGAGCCCAGGAACCTTCTTAGTCTCCGGGCTTTACAAAACTGTCACAAAGGACATCACGCTTGCAGACAGATGGCATTGGTAGAGGTCAAACCCAGCCGGATCGACACCGCGATCGCGGATACGATCGCTGATCACACCAATTCAGGCGTCGAGCACACGGCGCAGACATTAACCTGGGCCGCCGACGAGCACGTGCTGCTCGTGCTGGCCGCAATAGGGTGGCTCTATACTCACATTCGGCAGCCGCAACAGCGGCCCGTGGCAAATCACATGCTGGCCGTGTCGCTGGCAACGGCCGTCCTGCCGCATCTCCTGAAATCCGTGTTCGATCAGACCAGGCCAGACCGGCTGACCGTACGCGGGCACGGGCATGGAGTACCCGTCTCAGGACGGGCGCGCGACGCCTTCCCGTCCGGTCACGCCGTCCATATGGGCGCCCTTGCCTCGGCGGCGGGCTTGCTGCCGAAGACGCCGCGCCGATTGCTGCGCACGGTCGCGATCGCGCTGTCGCTGACCCGGATCGCAGTACTCGCGCATTGGGCAAGCGACGTGATCGCAGGCTTTGCGCTTGGCGCGGCCGTAGAGAGACTCTTGCGGCCATGGACACTGACGCAATCGTTCCGCAAGCAAGTCAATCGGCGGGAAAAGCCGTGACCGAATATATCGTGCGCTTCATCGCCGGTGGCATCATCGTCTCCGCTTTTGCGATCCTGGGCGATATGCTCAAACCCAAAAGCTTTGCGGGGTTGCTCGGCGCAGCACCGTCAGTCGCATTGGCGACGCTCGGCATCGCCGTCGTCCAGCACGGACCGCAATATGCCGCGGCCGAAAGCTGGACGATGATCTATGGCGCGGTCGCGCTCGGCTGCTACAGCGTCGTCGTCTGCCATCTGCTGATCAGATACCGTGTGTCCGCGCTGCCCGCGACCGTCCTCGCTCTCATCGTGTGGCTTGCGGTCGCCTTCGGCCTGCTCGCCGGCTTCGGAGGTGCGGCCTGATGCCGGTCAAGCTGTCGCTCTCCGCACTCAAGCAGACACGCTGGTACGAATACGGCATTCGTTTCCTGCTCGGCGGCCTGGCGACCGTGCTCACGGGGGTTCTGGGAGCGCGCTTCGGTGTGTCCGTCGGCGGACTTTTCCTTGCGCTTCCCGCCATCTTCTGCGCCAGCGCCACGCTGGTCGAAAGCCATGAACGCCGCACCAAGGAGAAGGCCGGCCTCAGCGGCACGCGCCGCGGGCAAGAGGCCGCCGGGCTCGACGCAGCGGGTGCCGCCTGGGGAAGCATCGGTCTCCTGGCATTCGCCACCGTCTTTCATTTCACCGTGGCTGCCAGCGTTACGGGCGCTTTCGCTGCCGCGTTGATAGCCTGGGCCGTCGTTTCGGTATCGGCCTGGTGGCTCAGGCGCAAGCTGCGCAGCGTCTCCCGCAAACCGCACCGATCAGCTCATTCGCTATCGGCAAAAGGCTCTCCCCTGGCGAAGCGCTAGCCCGCTTTGGCCTGCGTCGACGGCTGCAATCTCGGCGGTTGAAGGCCCGGGCTGTTGGCCCAGCGCTCGACCTGCTCGATGACCTTCTGGTGGCTCGGGCGCACCGGTTTGGGTGCGTCGCTCTCTTCGACATGTTTGCGGGGCAATCTGACTTCGTTGGTCATGACGTCTCTCCCATTTGCGGGAAGCATACACCTGCCCAACGACCTCTGCATCATATAACTTATTAATTTCATTCTATTATTTTACTCACTTGGCGCCATAGAAGCATCTTATGGAACCGCGGTGGAATGAGTTCGTTGAGTAAACTACTCAACTTGCTCATTTGGATGATTGATCATGAACGACCTTCGCGCCGAGCGGCTCCAGGTCATGCTGTCACCGGAAGAACTGGCGGCGGTCGACGACTTCCGGTTCAAACATCGCATGCCGACGCGAGCCGCGGCTGTGCGCGAGCTCCTCAAGCTCGGACTGGCCACCGCCGCTGTCGATGCAGGGCCTAATGTCAAATCGAGCAGGTTCGGGGTTTTCGGACGCGGCCCGGACGGCCACACACAACCGCATCCGCAGCGCGACACAGAAGATTAGTCCAGCCTGATGCTCAACAAAACGGCCCCGGCACGGGTGCCAGGGCCGTCCTTGGAGATTACTTCCGGATCACCGGGGGCATGACAACCGGAAGCAATCCCTCGACTCTTTGCGCGCCGATTCGTTCCTGATGGAATTAGCCGCTCGGGGCGTCGCCGGAATCATCGGGCGCCATGCCGGAGCCGGGCGTCTTGCTGTTGTCGTTCAGTTTGGGATCGCGCGTGGCCTCACGAGAGGACGAGCCCTTTGGCTCCGACTTGTGCACGGTCTGCGCGCGCTGCTTGTCCCGCGGCTGCTGTTCACCGCGCTGATCTCTGATGATGCCTTGGTCGGAATGCGCCATGATATCTCTCGCCTCTTTGCTGTCTCGAAGCGCTTACGCGCCGGAGCGTCGAAGGTTCCGGACGCGCGAGACGAGACTGCGGCTAACTGTGCGCCGAGTGCACCGGGGCCGATGCGTTCTCATGATGCACCTGCCGCACCGTCGTCACCGTGGCGAACGCGACCGACACGCCAAAGGCAAGAATGAGCGAAAGAAGAGCCAGACGTGGAGCCATTGCAAAAACCTCCTGGATAGGAAATCAACGCGATCGACTGTTACGAATGATCCTGCTTGCCGTCCGTGAGCAGTCTCACACGCAGATCCACGAAACGAGAGCGTTACGCATCCTGCTTTTGAAGGACGCGGGCTGGAACGGGCGGGACCTCGCCGTCGAGCCAATCCTGCTCGTTGGCGAGTGCCGTCCACGCGTTTGCCATGCGCAGAAAACGCTTGTGCGCCGGCTGTCCTTCGGACCGCTCGGCGAGCTGGAGGCAGTTGTCGGCGTTATCCCTGAAGATCTCAGACTGTTTCATGAAGATGAATTGGGGACGGAACCGTCACGTCGCAACCGGCCTTACCGGATCGTAACCTCTGCGGAACTTTCCACCTCCGTCCGCCATTGGATATCCATGCGGATTCATCTCGCGATCGTTTTGGCGTTCATCAGCACGGCAGCGCTTGCCGACAGCACCGGGGAGCGACGGCCGGCCGGCCGCACGCCGACCGCAACCGAGGCCATCAGCGAACTCTACACCTTCAGCCGCTTCCAGCAGGGCCTGCTGGAGAGCACCGACCTCAAGGGCAATGCCGAGGTCAAGAACCTCGCCGCCCTGCGCGCCGAAGAAGCGGCCCGCCGGGACAAGGCCTTAAAGGAGATTCAGGAGGCGATCGGTACCGAACCGCGCGTCACCAAGACGACCCCGGCGAGCGCGAGCTTGGTCGAGCCCGAAACCTCGGACGGACCCACTTTCGTCAGAAGCTTCTATGCCGCGCAGATCCCCGAGTATGAAGCGGTGATCGACCTGCTCGAACGCTATCTCAAGGCGCCAGACAATGCCGCGCTTGCAGCGTTCGCGCGTGAGCAGCTCCCGATGTTGCGCTCGCAGGTCAAGGACGCCGAGCGCACCATGGCGGACAAGTAGGGCTGCCAAGCAATCCCTTACTTTTGTCGGCTCTCCGGCTGCGCGCTGCGGCTGCCCTCCAGCATCTTGTCGCGGCCGGCATCCCCATTGTCATCCTTGCCGCCCGAACTCGACGTGCCGCTACCGCTGGGATTGGACCGGGCTGACGTACCCGTGGTTGGTGTGTCCGCGCGTGGGGTCGCGGAGCTTGCGGCGGGATCGCCGGTGACGGCCCCGCGGCCGCTGGGGGCCCCGCCCTGCGCGAACGCCGATCCGGCCAACAACATCACGGTCCCGATGACGGCAAATCCTGCTTTCATGTGCGCTCTCCCTGTACTTGCGGGCTTAACAGCAGGCCTGGCGGTCCGTTCCGGAAGGCGATGACCGAGGTCCACAAGAGCCCCCCGACGCATCTCCCGCCCGGGAAAAAAAGGAACCCGATGGAACCATTCCGGACAGTCGCGATTATGTTAATCGGGCTGAGCAAAGCAGGTTCCACTTCCGGGCGCCTCGACGTTGGCGCTTGATTTCGAATTTGGCTGACGCTCTATTTTGATAATCGCGTCTTGCCTGGGATTCGGCCGACGCCTGCGGGGGAATCAGTATGAGCGACCTCGATCCCGGATCTGCATCACGCTCCGGTCGTCGCGTTCCAAAGCCAAAGACCAACGGCATGTCGGAGCCGGATTCCCGGGCAGAATTGCTGCTCGCCCTGCAGGCCATGCGAAACGGCGATTTCTCCGTGCGCATGAGCGGCGACTATCTCGGCATCGACGGCAAGCTCGCCGACACTTTCAACGACATCATCGCCGCCAATCAGCGCATGGCGCAGCAGCTCGAGCTGGTCGGCCAAGTCGTGGGCCGCGAGGGCAAGACGCGCCAGCGCGTGAAGTTTGGGCTCGCCTCCGGCTCCTGGGCTGACATGGAAGGCTCGGTCAACACGCTGATCGACGATTTGCTGTGGCCGACCCGCGAGGTGACGCGCGCGGTCGCAGCCGTGGCGCAGGGCGACCTGCTCCAGACCGTCAAGCTCGACGTCGATGGCCGCCCCCTGCGCGGCGAATTCCTGCAGTCGGCGACCATCGTCAACACCATGATCAAGCAGCTCGGCGTGTTCACCTCCGAGGTGACGCGCGTGGCGCGCGAGGTCGGTACCGAAGGCAAGCTCGGCGGCCAGGCCCAGGTGCCGGAAGTGACCGGCGTCTGGAAGGATCTGACCGAGAGCGTCAACTCGATGGCGAACAACCTGACCAACCAGGTTCGCAACATCGCCGAGGTGACGATCGCGGTTGCGAACGGCGACCTCTCGAAGAAGATCACGGTCGACGTCCGCGGCGAGATCCTTCAGCTCAAGGAAGCCATCAACACGATGGTGGACCAGCTCCGCTCCTTTGCCTCGGAAGTGACGCGGGTGGCGCGCGAGGTCGGCACTGACGGCAAGCTTGGCGGCCAGGCCATCGTGCCCGGCGTCGCCGGCACCTGGAAAGATCTCACCGACAGCGTCAACGCGATGTGCGGCAACCTCACCGCGCAGGTGCGCAACATCGCCAACGTCACCACCGCCGTGGCGCGCGGCGACCTTTCGCGCAAGATCACGGTGGACGTGCGCGGCGAAATCCTGGAGCTGAAGGACACCATCAACACCATGGTGGACCAGCTCAACTCGTTCGCCTCGGAAGTGACGCGCGTCGCGCGCGAGGTCGGCACCGAAGGCAAGCTCGGCGGCCAGGCCCAGGTGCCGGGCGTCGCCGGTACCTGGAAGGACCTCACCGACAACGTCAACTTCATGGCCTCGAACCTCACCGCGCAGGTCCGCAACATCGCCGATGTCGCCACCGCCATCGCGAGCGGCGACCTCTCGAAAAAGATCACGGTGAACGTCTCGGGCGAAATCCTTCAATTGAAGGAAACGCTCAACACCATGGTCGACCAGCTCAACGCCTTCGCCGGCGAGGTCACGCGCGTCGCGCGCGAAGTCGGCACCGAGGGCCGGCTCGGCGGCCAGGCCAACGTGCTCGGCGTCGCCGGCACCTGGAAGGACCTGACCGAGAGCGTCAACTCGATGGCCTCGAACCTCACCGCGCAGGTCCGCAACATCGCCGAGGTGACGACCGCGGTCGCCGGCGGCGATTTGTCGAAGAAGATCACGGTCGACGTCCGCGGCGAAATCCTGGAGCTGAAAGACACCATCAACACCATGGTGGACCAGCTCAACGCCTTTGCCGGCGAGGTCACGCGCGTCGCACGCGAGGTCGGCACCGAAGGCAAGCTCGGCGGCCAGGCCCAGGTGCGCGGCGTGGCCGGCACCTGGAAGGATCTCACCGACAGCGTCAACTCGATGGCCTCGAACCTGACCGGCCAGGTCCGCAACATCGCCGAAGTCGCGACCGCGGTGGCCAAGGGCGATTTGTCGAAGAAGATCACCGTCAACGTATCAGGCGAAATCCTTCAGCTGAAGGAAACGCTCAACACCATGGTGGACCAGCTCAATGCCTTCGCCGGCGAAGTCACGCGCGTCGCGCGCGAAGTCGGCACCGAAGGCAAGCTCGGCGGCCAGGCCGAAGTCCCCGGCGTCGCCGGCACCTGGAAGGACCTCACCGACAGCGTCAACTCGATGGCGGGCAACCTCACCGCCCAGGTCCGCAACATCGCCGAAGTCGCGACCGCGATCGCCGGTGGCGACTTGTCACGCAAGATCACCGTGGACGTGCGCGGCGAGATCCTTCAGCTCAAGGACACGCTGAACACGATGGTCGACCAGCTCAACCGCTTCGCGGGCGAGGTGACGCGCGTCGCGCGCGAGGTCGGCACCGAAGGTCGGCTCGGCGGCCAAGCCAACGTGCCCGGCGTCGCCGGCACCTGGAAAGACCTCACCGACAGCGTCAACTCGATGGCGGGCAACCTCACCGCCCAAGTCCGCAACATCGCCGAAGTGACCACCGCCGTGGCGCGCGGCGACCTCTCGCGCAAGATCACCGTCGACGTCCGTGGCGAGATTTTGGAGCTGAAGAATACCATCAACACCATGGTGGACCAGCTCAACGGCTTTGCCGGTGAAGTCACCCGCGTCGCGCGCGAGGTCGGCACCGAAGGCAAGCTCGGCGGCCAGGCCGAGGTGCCCGGCGTTGCCGGCACCTGGAAGGACCTCACCGACAACGTCAATTTCATGGCCTCGAACCTCACCGCGCAGGTCCGCAACATCGCCGAGGTCGCGACCGCGATCGCCGGCGGCGACCTGTCGAAGAAGATCACGGTGGACGTGCGCGGTGAAATTCTGCTGCTCAAGGACACCTTGAACACCATGGTCGAGCAGCTCCGCTCCTTCGCCGCGGAAGTGACGCGCGTCGCGCGCGAGGTCGGCACCGAGGGGCGGCTCGGCGGCCAAGCCGTCGTGCCCGGCGTCGGCGGCACCTGGAAGGACCTCACCGACAACGTCAACCTGCTGGCCGCGAACCTCACCACCCAGGTCCGCAACATCGCCGAAGTCACCACCGCCGTCGCGCGCGGCGACCTGTCGCGCAAGATCACCGTCGACGTGAAGGGCGAAATCCTCGAGCTCAAGAATACCATCAACACCATGGTGGACCAGCTCAATGCGTTCGCCGGCGAAGTCACGCGCGTTGCCCGCGAGGTCGGCACCGAAGGCGAACTCGGCGGCCAGGCCCAGGTGCCCGGCGTCGCCGGCACCTGGAAGGATCTCACCGACACCGTCAACTTCATGGCGGCGAACCTGACCGAGCAGGTCCGCGGCATCGTCAAGGTGGTGACCGCGGTCGCCAACGGCGACCTCAAGCAGAACCTCACCGTGAAATCGAAGGGCGAGGTCGCGGCGCTCGCCGACACCATCAACAACATGACCGAGACGCTCGCGACCTTCGCCGACCAGGTGACGTCGGTGGCGCGCGAGGTCGGCGTCGAGGGCCGGCTCGGCGGTCAGGCCGACGTGCCCGGCGCCGCGGGCACCTGGAAGGATCTCACCGGCAACGTCAATTTGCTGGCAGCCAACCTCACCTCGCAGGTGCGCGCGATCGCGGAAGTGGCGACCGCCGTGACCAAGGGCGACCTGACGCGGTCGATCCAGGTCGACGCCCGCGGCGAGGTCGCCGAGCTGAAAGACAACATCAACACGATGATCACGAACCTCCGCCTCACGACGGACGTGAACACCGAGCAGGACTGGCTGAAGACCAATCTGGCGAAATTCACCAACATGCTTCAGGGCCAGCGCGACCTCACCACCGTCGGTCGCCTGCTGCTGACCGAATTGTCGCCGCTGGTGAACGCGCATACCGGCGTGATCTATCAGGTCGAGAACGAAGACAGTCCGCGGCTCCTGCTGCTTGCCTCCTATGCCGGCGACGGCGTCTATCCGTACCCGCGGGTGCTGCCATTCGGCGACGGCCTGATCGGCCAATGTGCGCTCGACCGGCGCCCGCGCGTGATTGCGGACATTCCGCCCGACGTGGTGCCGATCAATTCGGCATTGCTTCGCGTCGCGCCGAAGAACCTCGTGGTGCTGCCGGTGCTGTTCGAAGGCCAGGTCAAGGCGGTCATCGAGCTCGCCTCGCTCACCTCCTTCACGACCTCGCAGATGACCTTCCTGGAGCAGCTTACGGACTCGATCGGCATCGTGCTCAACTCGATCGAGGCGACGATGCAGACCGAGGGCCTGCTCAAGCAGTCGCAGCAGCTCGCCGGCGAACTCCAGACCCAGCAGCGCGAATTGCAGCAGACCAACGACCAGCTCGAGCAGAAGGCCCAGCAGCTCGCCGAGCGCAACGTCGAAGTCGAGCGCAAGAACCAGGAGATCGAGCAGGCCCGCCGCGCACTGGAGGAAAAGGCGACCGAGCTCGCGCTGACCTCGAAGTACAAGTCCGAATTCCTGGCCAATATGAGCCACGAGCTGCGCACGCCGCTGAACTCGATCCTGATCCTCGGCCAGCAGCTCACCGACAACCCGGACGGCAATCTTACCGGTAAGCAGGTCGAATTCGCCCGCACCATCCATGGCGCCGGCACCGACCTGCTCAATCTCATCAGCGACATTCTCGATCTCTCCAAGATCGAGTCCGGTACGGTGACGGTCGACGCCGAGGAAATCCTGACCGCGAACCTGCTCGATACGGTCGGGCGACCGTTCCGTCACGAGGCGGAGAACCGCAACCTTTCGTTCAAGATCGACGTCGATCCGAATCTCGCACGCAGCCTCGTCACCGACTCCAAGCGACTACAGCAGGTTTTGAAGAACCTGCTCTCCAACGCCTTCAAGTTCACCGCCGAAGGCGAGGTGCGCCTGAAGGTCGCCGCCGCGGTCGGCGGCTGGGGCACGGATCATCCCGTGCTCAACTCGGCGCCGGCCGTCATCGCATTCGAAGTGTCCGATACCGGCATCGGCATCCCCCTGGAGAAGCAGAAGCTGATCTTCGAGGCGTTCCAGCAAGCGGATGCCGGCACTAGCCGCAAATATGGCGGCACCGGCCTCGGCCTTGCGATCAGCCGCGAGCTCGCAAGCCTGCTCGGCGGCGAGATCCACCTGCGCAGCTTGCCGGGCAAAGGCTCGTGCTTCACGCTTTACCTGCCGCTGAAATATTCCGGCCCGACGCTCGCGCCCCGCGCGGCGCCCCAACAACAGAGCCAGCCGCCGGCGCTGCAGCCCGCGACAGCCGAACCGCAGCGCGTCATCGAGCAGCTCCCCGACGACCGGCTCAACCTCGAACCCGGCGACAGCATCCTCCTCATCGTCGAGGACGACCCGCACTACGCGCGCGTGCTGGTCGACCTCGCCCGCGACAAGGGATTCAAGGTGCTGGTCGCCGCCCGCGGCGCGGAGGCGCTGGAGCTTGCAAAGCAGTACCAGCCGAGGGCCGTCTCGCTCGACGTGTTCCTGCCTGATATGCTCGGCTGGACCGTGCTGAGCCAGCTCAAGCACAATCCGCTGACACGCCACATCCCCGTGCAGATCATCACGCTCGATGAGGACCGCCAGCATGCGCTGGCGCGCGGCGCCTTCTCCTTCGTCAACAAGCCGACGACGACCGAGGGCGTCTCGGCCGCGCTGACGCAGATCAAGGAATATGCGCGGCCGCGGCGCAAGCGGCTGCTGATCGTCGAGGACAACGAGGCCGAGCAACTCTCGATCCGTGAGCTCCTGCACCACGACGACATCGAGATCGTGACGACCGGCACCGGTGCCGACGCACTCTCGATGCTGCGTGAGAACCCCTGTGATTGCGTTGTGCTCGACCTGCGCCTGCCCGACATGACCGGCTTCGAGGTGCTGGACCAGATCCGCAACGACGACGCGCTGTCGAATGTCCCGGTCGTCGTCTTCACCGGCCGCGAGCTGTCGGCCGAGGAAGATGCGGAACTCCACACCATGGCGCGGAGCATTGTCGTCAAGGGCGTGGAATCGCCGGAGCGCCTGCTTGACGAGACCGCGCTGTTCCTGCATCGCGTGATCACGGAATTGCCGGTGGAGAAGCAGCGCATGCTCGAGAAGCTGAACAGTTCCGACGAGGACCTGATCGGCAAGACCGCCCTGCTCGTCGACGACGACGCCCGCAACATCTTCGCGCTGTCGAGCGTGCTGGAGCGGCGCGGCATGAAGGTGCTGACGGCCACGACCGGCAACGAGGCGGTGACCTTGGTCGAATCCAACCCGGAGATCGCCATCGTGCTGATGGACATTATGATGCCGCAGATGGATGGCTATCAGACCATCGGCGTCATTCGTGAAAATCCGACCTTCGCCCGTCTTCCGATCATCGCGTTGACAGCCAAGGCCATGAAGGGCGACCGCGAGAAATGCCTCGAGGCCGGCGCGTCCGACTACCTCGCCAAACCCGTCAACACCGATCAACTGCTGCTTGCAATCCGCATGTGGCTGCACCGCTGAGTTGGATGCCCGTATGGACCACGAAAAGGTCAACATCCTCCTCGTCGACGACCAGCCGGCCAAGCTGCTCGCCTATGAGGTGATCCTGAAGGATCTCGGCCAGAACCTCGTGATCGCCTCGTCGGGTCGCGAGGCTCTGGAGGTGCTGCTCAAGACCGAGATCGCGGTGATCCTGGTCGACGTCTGCATGCCCGAGCTCGACGGCTTCGAGCTCGCCGCGATGATCCGCGAGCACCCGCGCTTCCAGAAGACCGCGATGATCTTCATCTCGGCCATTCAAGTCAGCGACATCGACCGTCTGCGCGGCTACGAGATGGGCGCGGTCGACTACGTCCCGGTCCCGGTCGTGCCGGAGGTGCTGCGCGCCAAGGTCAAGGTGTTTGCAGAGCTCTATCGCAAGACGCGCGAACTCGAACGGCTGAACCAGGATCTCGAGGACCGCGTGCGTGCACGTACTGCCGAGCTGGAGAATTCCACCGCAAAGCTGCGCGAGAGCGAAGAGCGGCGCAGCATGGCGATCGCCGCCGGCAAGATGGGCTCCTGGGACTGGGACTGGATCACCGGCGACTGGATGTGGGACGAGGGACAATACCGCATCTTTGGTGTTGGCCCGGAGAGCTTCGAGGTGAATCCGCCCAACGTTCAGGCGCTGTTGCATCCGGATGACGTCGATCAGTTGCGCAAGGCGATCGCCGAATTCAACAAGGGCACACGCTCCTATGAAACGGAGTTCCGGATCGTGCGGCCCGACGGCGACGTGCGCTGGTGTGTCGGCACGGCCGCCGCCACGGTTGACGATAGCGGTCGGGTCATGCGCGTCAGCGGCGTGACGGTGGACATCACCGAACGCAAGCGCGCCGAGGAACGGCAGACTCTCCTGGCGCGGGAAGTCGATCATCGCGCCAAGAATGCGCTGGCGCTGGCGCAATCGATCGTGCGCCTCACCCGCGCCGACGAGGTCAAAGCCTATGTCAGCGCCGTCGAGGGACGCATCAATGCACTGGCGCGCGTGCATACGATCCTGTCGCTGTCGAGCTGGCAGGGTGCCGAACTCTCAAAGCTGATCGACGAGGAGCTAGCGCCCTATTCCCTCGGCGGCCAGATCAAATTGGCGGGGTCCGAAGTTCAGTTGCTGCCGGCAACGGCCCAGACGCTCGCGCTGGCGCTGCATGAGCTTTTCACCAACTCGGCGAAGTATGGCGCGCTCTCGACGCGGACGGGACGGCTCGCGATCGGCTGGCAGGTCGAGGAAGAGCTGCTCACGCTGACCTGGGAGGAATCCGGCGGCCCGCTCGTGATGACGCCGAAATCCCGCGGCTTTGGTACGCGGAGCCTGCTTGCGAGCGTCGAGTCCCAGCTCGGCGGGCAGGCGCGATTCGATTGGCGCGCCGAGGGTCTGTTGTGCCGGCTCGAGGTGCCGTTGGTCCGCAAGACTGCCGCGACAACCGGGCCCGGCAACTTTGAAGCCGCCAGCTCCGCCGAATTGCAGCGCGCATCCGGTTAAGCGGACGCCACACTCTTCCTGCGTTGCGTCGTTCGTGCTTCGCGCGCGACGCGTCCTTCGAGCCAGGCTTCCGTTTGGGCGAGATCGCGCAGCGCCTTGGCATAGCGGCGCGCCGCGCTTCGCTCCGCGCCGCGGGGCAGCTTGCGCGCTTTGCGGAGGATGTCCGCGGCTGCGTTGCGATAAGCCAGAGAGCGATAGAGAAAGACCACCTTACCCATATCGAATGTTCCCGTGTTGCGCGCTCATTCTTGCAGGCCCGGCATGAACGTCGGATGAAGCGGGCGATGACAATTCCTTCATGCGGGTGGAACCGGTGCGTGTCGCACGCGTTGGATGCGAGATCGGGATAGAGTTCCATGCGCACGAAAAAGTCGTCGGACCTGATCTCTCCCAGCGGGCTCGTCCAGCTGATGACGCACGCGATGATGGGCGCAGCCTTAGGGCTGGCTTTCAGTCTCTTGCTCGTGCTGTCTAATCCAGACGTCGCCAATTTGCTGAGCCACGGCGGAAGACAGGCCGTTGCCGTTTTCGCCTTCACATTGGTGACGACGTTCGCGATCGGCGCGACACTCACCGGCCTCGTATTCATCCTCACAGAAGACAAGCAATCTTGAAGTCTGGTGATTTGCCGGAACTCCTTTGTTCGGAACTCCTGCGACGAATAGCGGTTGGCTGCCTGCGTCAATTCAACTCAGGGAGTTCCCGCGCATGAAGAACACCAAGCTCGCTCTTGCCGTGATGTTGGCAACCGGCCTCGCCGCCGCACCGTTCGCCGTGCAGGCCAAGTCGCACAAGGCGAAACACGGATCCTCGATGTCATCGTCGCAGACCACCACGGGCGCCAACACCAAGTCCTCCAAGGGGGCTGACCCCTCCGGTCAGGGCGGCTCTGGCCCCGGCTCCGACCAGGGCGGCACCATGACGAACAACAAGAGCGGCATGAGCAACACCAAGTAGGTGTTGTTCGTCGAACTCATGGAGGCCCCGCTACCGCGGGGCCTTTTTGCTTTGGCGTTCGAACGAACTTTTCTCGGGCCGGTTCGTCAACATGCGGTATCGAGGAGCCCCGCATGTCGCGCTGCGCGCAGGCTTCAGCTACGATGGCTGCCCAGGATGTCAGGATGAACGCCGGCGGGATCGGATTTCACCAGATGATCGAGTCGCGCTCGCTTGCGCGCGATCAAGAGCTGGGCCGCGGCGTCGTCGAGCCCCTCGCGTTGCAGCTGCCGGATCGCAGAGCCCAGTTCGAGAATCTCGGCGCGCAGCTTGAGAATCCGGTACGCATCCGGGTCTTCCTCCACCGTGCGCTCCCAAAGCTCTCAGCGGCGCGCGATCACGCGCAGAGGACTACCTGACGTCTTCGCGGAACGAAGGCGCATCCTGTCGCGGACATTCGGCAAGACATCGCCGCCACCCGCAGCCTTCCATTCGCAGATCAGCAGATTGATTTTCCGGCGCAGATCCATCTGCGCCAGGGCCTTCTCTGTGCAGTCGTGCTCGCGGTCGACGAGTTCGCGGACGGACACCTCGATATCGGCCATTTCCAGCCTCAAGGCGCTGATTTTACGTCGAATTTCATTAATTCTGTTGTCCATGACTTGTTAGAACAAAATAAGAACATATAGTCAAGTCACGATTTCAGAAGGGAGAAGCGACATGCAGGTTCAAGGTAAATACGACGCCAAGACTTTCCTAACCGACAAGACTTCCCTCACCGCCAAGGCTTTCCTCACCGAGCAGATGACGCGGGCGCAGGGCCTCCGGCTGAAACGGCTGAGCGAAGAGGCGTATCAACCCGCGCAATATGCGCGGGATCTGTCCTCCAGCGAGGCAGCACGGCGCATTCAGGTGCTGGAAGCGGAGATCGAGTTGGCGGATTCGTTCTAGGTAGGTCGCGTATCCCCGTTGCATGCGCGCTTCGGAACTATGCCTGTCCCGGATGGTTTTCCCCGGCCAAGGGAGAACATGCATGGCACGCAAGGCAAAGAAGCGCCGCTACTCGCGCAGCTCCGGCAGCGATGTCGAAAGCGAGATGAAGCGCTACAAGAAGGGTACCGCGAAAAGCGGACCGGGCGGTCGAGGCGGACGCGTGAAGAGCCGCAAGCAGGCAATCGCGATCGGCCTGTCGAAAGCGCGCAAGAAGGGCAAGAAGGTCCCGAAGAAAGCCGCAAAGCGGAAGACGTCCAAGAAAACGTCAAAGAAAACGTCGAAGAAATCGTCCAAGAAGACAACTCGGAAAACATCCAAGAAGACTTCAAAGAAGAGTTCGAAGAAAACGTCGAAGCGCAAATCCTCCAAACGGTCGCGCTGACCTCCGTCAGATCATGCTGCCCGGCATGAAGCAGCGGATCGAAACGCCGAACGCGGTCTTCACCGGCCACACCATGGTGCGGCCGGCTCGGTTCGGCTCAGTGATCACGGCTTCGTCCGGCACCTCGACCCATTCGCCGTCGAGCCGTACGCGATAATGTCCATTGTGCGAGTCCCAGTCGGGATCGGCGACGGCAAACCCATCCGCATCCGAGCAGCACGGACCGAGATGGCTGCGCAGGCCGTCGAACCACGGCTTGAGAGGTGAGTCCGCGTAGCGGCCGTCGTCGCGCCCGAGAGCGTTTCCACCCCATAGCACGAGGGGCGCCACGAGCAGCGCAGTCCTCAGCGAGAGCTTCAATCGATCCATGTCGGCACCGATCAAATACGAATTGCCGGCCGGCTCAGCGGCGGCAAGTTCGAAGTTCCACGCTTGCAATCGTCCCGGCGGCTTCATTGCCGTCGAGTCCACAACATCCGCAACTGTGACGAGCGAACACGGCTTTTTCGGACGAACCGGGTCATCCTCCCTGCCGTTAACGAGAATGTTATCGGCGGGCATCCGGAATCCTGAAGGCGAACAGGAAGGGCGGCCCGTGGGCCGCCTTTTTGGATCTGCGCCGATCGACGTTCGCCCTATGCGAGCGGCACCGCCACGAACCGGGTCGCCTGTGCGCTTCTGACCTGCAGCAGCACGCTGCGCTTGCCGGACGATTTCGCCTGCGCCAGCTCCGAACGGACATCGCCGATATTGGCGACGGCCTTGCCGCCCACGTTGAGGATGACGTCGCCGGTCTGGATGCCGCGTTGCGCGGCCGGCCCTTGCGGATCGACTTCAGTGACGACGACGCCCTTCTGGCCGGCGCCCTGCACGTCGCTGGCCGGAGCCAGGCTGAGCCCGAGACGCGGCGGCATGCCGGCATCTGGCTGCGACTTGCCCTCGTCGGCTCTCACCTGCCGCTCATTCGGCAACTCGCCGAGCGCCAGTGTCACCGTCTTGCTGTCGCCCTTGTGGACGACATCGAGCTTCACGGACGTGCCCGGCGCCAGGGTGGCGATAGTGCGGGCGAGATCGCGGGAATCCTTGATCGCGGTGCCGTTGACGGCGATGATGACGTCGCCCGCCTCGATGCCCGCTTTCGCCGCCGGGCTGCCGTCCTGCGGATTGTCGACGATCGCGCCACGCGCTTCCTTGAGGCCGAGGCTGTCGGCGATATCCGACGTCACCGGCTGCACCTGCACGCCGAGCCAGCCGCGTGTGACCGCACCCTTGTCCTTCAGCTGTGCGATGACGAGCTTTGCAGTCGAGGCCGGAACGTCGAAGCCGATGCCGACCGAGCCGCCGGAGGGCGAGAAGATGGCGGTGTTCACGCCGATCACGTTGCCGTTCATGTCGAAGGCCGGACCGCCGGAATTGCCCTTGTTGATCGGCGCGTCGATCTGGATGAAGTCGTCATAGGGACCGTTGCCGATATCGCGGCCGCTGGCCGAGACGATGCCGGCGGTCACGGTGCCGCCGAGCCCGAAGGGATTGCCGACCGCGACCACCCAGTCGCCGATGCGCGGTTTCTGGTCAGAGAATTTGACGAACGGAAAATCCTTCTTGCCCTCGACCTTGATCAGCGCGAGATCCGTTTTCGGATCGGTACCGACCACTTTCGCGCTGTAGATCGTGCCGTCGTCCATCGTCACTTGCACCGACTCGGCGTGATCGACGACGTGATTGTTGGTCACGGCATAGCCGTCGGCGGAGATGAAGAAGCCGGAGCCCTCACCCGTGATCATCTGGCGGCGCTGGCGCGGCATGCCGTCCATGCCGCCCGGGCCACGGAAGCCGAATTGCCGCGAGAACTGGTCGAACGGCGATGCTTCGTCGGAATCCATCCGGTTCTGTTGCAGCATCGCGCTCTTGTCGTTGTCCTGGTCGATCCTGACCCGCACCGAGATGACGGCGGGTTTGACCTTGCTGACGAGGTCGCCGAAGCCCGGCGGTGTCGCGGCGCTCTCTGCGGCTTGGGCGGGCGCGATGAACGAGGTCGCGCTGAACGGCGAAGAGCCGGGGGCAGTCGCCAGCACGGCCAGGCCAAGCGCGGCCACGGTGCCGAGCAGCGCGAGCCGGCGCGGTCTCAGGATCTTGCGGGACGCGGTGGTGTCGGAATTGACGCGATCGTTCATGTCGATATGTCCATGTCGGGTAAGTCGCCTTGCACCCAACATGGCGGTCGCCACCTTACAGCGTCCCGTCCATACGATTAAATCTTGTAAATCTTGGCAAAGTGGCCGGGGCCGTCGACAAAAGTCGAGGCTGCACATTTGATGCAGCTCAACGCGAGCCCTGCGCACCGTGAAAGACTGCGGCCACCGGATGATGTCCATCGGAGGCACGTCATGTACAAAGATATTCTCGTCCACATCCCCACTGAGCGCCCGATGCGACCGGTGATCGATGGCTCGATCTCGCTCGCAGCGGGCCTCAACGCCCACCTCGACGCAGTCGCGGTTGGTTATGTGGCAACCAGTGCGGCCTACGTGATGGAGGGCGGCGCTGCCGTGGCGGCGGTGTTCGAGATGGAGCGCGAAAGCGCAGTGGAGCGCGCCGAGGCGGCGCTCGCGGTGTTCAAGATCGAAGCGATGAACGCCGGCATTTCCTACACATGCCACTCGCTCGGGGCGATGCCGGGGGATGCGGTCGGCTTGCTTGGCGAGATGGCGCGGCTGCACGATCTCAGCATCGTGCTTCAGCCGGACCCGGCGCAAGGCTCACTCGACAACGATGTGCCTCGCGAGATCCTGTTTCAGGCGGGCGGGCCGGTGCTTTTCCTGCCCTACACTTTCCATGGAGCGTTCAAGGCGAAACGGATCGGCATCTGCTGGGATGGCAGCCGCCTCGCCGCGCGCGCCATGCGCGACGCCGCACCATTCCTGGCTCGCGCCGAGGAGATCGTGATCATTGCGATCAACGAAACAGACACGATTCCCGACGAGGTCTCGACGCGCAATCTGGCAAGGCATCTCGGTCGGCGTGGACTATCGACCCGCACGGTCAACCTGTGGGCCGCGCGCTCTCACATTCAGCCGACCATGCTGTCGCTGGCAGCCGATGAGAGCCTCGATCTTCTGGTCATGGGCGGTTACGGCCATTCGCGATTGCAGGAGCGGTTCCTCGGCGGCGTCACCCGCGCCATGCTGGAAGCCATGACCGTCCCGACGCTGATGTCGCATTAATCGAGGGCTGACCCAGGTCGGGCCGGCCACAAGCCCTGTCGTTCGGGCTGACAACCCCGTCCTTGAGCGGTGCCGGATCGGCAAGTTCAGGTCATATTCGAACAATTTGCACCGTCACGCCGCGGCGGGCCTCTCCCACGCCGTGGCCTCGACGCCGTCGTTGTCGTGTGGCGCATTGCACGCGTCGAAATGCGCCTTGAGTTCGACTTCGGCGAGATATTCGAAATGTTCGGCCTGGCCGAGCAGTTCCCAGCTCTGGAGCGGCCGATAGGCGGCCTGCTGACGACAGAGGGACGCCAGCGCACGGTAGCGACGTACGTTATCCATGAGACCCTCCCTCGCATTCACAGAGAGCTTATTGCCCTTATTTGCGTCAGGGCGATGGCGGCTATGCAAAAGATTTGCTGCGCCCGCCACGCGCCTCGACTCGCCTGTTTTTAGGCAAACGCGCATTCAGGGGAAAGTTCCAATCAGCGCGGACTCAACGCTTGGGAACCTTACCGCGGACCAAATGGCCAGGCGTTGTGGGTCATCGGATGAGCGCGGGCTCACCGGCTCGGAGCGTCCGCGCCGAACTATGTTGCAGGTTTCGAACCCTGCCGGCCTCCGCAGCAGCGCGGATGGCCGCGATGTTGCCGGCATAGTCCGCGCTGCCCCTGCCGCGAAACACGGCGGACCCCGCCACAAGCGTATCGGCGCCCGCAGCGGCCACGGCAGCGGCATTGTCGCGGGTGATGCCGCCGTCAACCTCGAGCCGGATCGGCCGGTCGCCGATCATGCTTCGGATGCGCCCGATCTTCTCGAGTTGGGACTCGAGGAAGGACTGGCCGCCAAAACCCGGATTGACCGTCATCACCAGGACGAGGTCGAGACGATCGAGCACATACTCGATCGCGCTTTCGGGAGTAGCGGGACACAGGCTGACGCCGGCTTTCTTGCCGAGCGCGCGGATGGCCTGGAGCGAGCGATCGAGGTGCGGACCGGCTTCGGCATGAACCGTGATCACATCCGCGCCGGCCTTCGCGAACGCCTCCAGATAGGGATCGGCCGGCGCGATCATGAGATGCACGTCGAACATCTTATTCGTCAGGGGCCGGATCGCCTTGATGACGTCCGCGCCGTAACTGATGTTCGGGACGAAATGCCCATCCATGACGTCGCAATGAATCCAGTCGGCGCCCGCAGCGTCGATCGCTACGATCTCCTCGCCGAGGCGCGCGAAATCCGCGGCCAGGATCGACGGCGCGATGAGGATTTCTCTCGTCATGGCTTCGCACTCCTCTGCGCGTCCGCACCGCCGCTGAACACGCGGCTCGCCAGGACGTCCATGGGATCGATCGTTTCGAGGTCGGCGATCTCGAGCATGCGATCGAGATCGGACACCAGGCGATCGGCCTGCCGCAGGCGGATGCGGTCGACGGCGTTGCGGATCGAGCGCGCATTGGAGAAGAACGGCTGGGTCCGGCGCAGCGCGATGTATTTCTCGAACGCCTCACGCGCCGCCGCCGAGAGGCGATAACCCCGTTCCTTCAGCATCAGCTCGGCGATGACGAGCAGCTCGGCTTCCGCATAGTCCGGAAAGTCGATGTGGTGGGCGATCCGCGAACGGAAGCCGGGATTGGAGGCGAAGAAGTTCGTCATCCGCTCGCCATAGCCGGCAAGGATCACGACGAGGTCCTCGCGCTGGTTTTCCATCACCTGAAGCAGAATCTCGATCGCCTCCTGGCCATAGTCGCGCTCGTTGTCCGGACGGTGCAGATAATAGGCCTCGTCGATGAACAGCACGCCGCCCATGGCCTTCTTCAGTATCTCCTTGGTCTTCGGCGCGGTGTGGCCGATATACTGGCCGACCAAATCGTCGCGCGTCACCGAGATCACCTGCCCACGCCGCACGAAGCCGAGGCCGTGCAGGATCTTTGCCATGCGCAGCGCGACGGTCGTCTTGCCGGTGCCGGGATTTCCGGTAAACGACATATGCAGCGTCGGCGGCGAGGAAGCCAATCCCGCACGCTGCCGGATACGTTCGATCAGCAGGAGCGACGTGATCTGGCGCACGCGGTTCTTCACCGGCTTCAATCCGATCAGCTCCAGCTCGAGCTGCTGCAGCGTGCCGGTAATTCCAGCCGCTTCGGCCTCCTTGCGGAGATCGAAACTGGTCTCGCCGGGTTCAGTGGTCAAGGGGTGGGGGACATCCAGCATCGGCACCTCGAAGAAAAGGGCTTCGCCGCGGGGGAGCGGCGAAGCAGTGGTCCGCCAAGGAAACGGAGCAGGGAGTGCTCCGCGCGGAGGAGAATGACTTAGGTTGGCGCGTGCGCGGGCTGCCGGCGCACGGTGGTGTAGCGGATCGCGCGTCCGCCCACCTCCTGCCGCACCAGCTCGAACTCGGCCTCCTGCGGCGGGCGGTTCACGATGAACGAGATCCGCACCGATTCCCAGCCATGGCTGGAGTCGAAGCCGCTGAGGCGGATGTAGCGGTCGCCATACACTCTGCGGCATTCGGCGAGCTCCATCATCACGCCGGCGGCGTCCTGGAGATCGAACATCGGCAGGCCCCACATCTCCCAATAAGTGTTGCGGGGATGCGGATCGTCGGTGAACTCGATGTTCACCGCCCAGCCGTTGGTCAGGCAATACTGCACCTGCTTGGTGATCTGATCGTCGGTCAGATCCGGCAGGAACGAGAAGCAGCCTTGGGTCAGCTTCATGACAAATCTCCTCAAACGGTTTCGAGCGCGGTCGGCACGAAGTCCGGCGTGTCGGTGGATTCATAGTTGAAGGTGACGTCCTTCCAGACCTCGAGCGCAGCCTTTAGCGGCGTGCAGGTCTCGGCCGCCCTGGCCAGAATTTCGGGACCTTCATGGACGTAGTCGCGGCCCTCGTTGCGGGCGAGGATCATCGCTTCCAGCGCCACGCGGTTGGCGATCGCGCCGGCCGCGATGCCCATGGGATGGCCGATGGTGCCGCCGCCGAACTGGAGCACGACGTCCTCGCCGAGCAGGTCGAGCAGCTGGTGCATCTGGCCGGCGTGGATGCCGCCGGAAGCGACCGGCATCATCTTGTTCAGGCTCGCCCAGGACTGGTCGAAGAACAGGCCGTGTTCGAGCTTGGTCGGGTTGAAGTCCTCGCGGCAGACATCGTAATAGCCGCGCGTGGTGTTGGGGTCGCCTTCGAGCTTGCCGACAACCGTGCCGGCGTGGATGTGATCGACGCCGGCGAGCCGCATCCACTTTGCGATGACGCGGAACGACACGCCATGGCTTTTCTGCCGCGTGTAGGTCGAGTGACCGGCGCGATGCAGATGCAGGATCATGTCGTTACGCCGCGCCCATTTCGCCATCGACTGGATTGCGGTGTAGCCGATCACGAGATCGATCATGACGATGCACGATCCGAGCTCCTTCGCGAACTCGGCGCGCTCGTACATGTCCTCCATCGTTCCCGCGGTGATGTTCAGGTAGGTGCCCTTCGCCTCACCGGAAGCCGCCTGCGCGCGGTTCACCGCCTCCATGCAATAGAGGAAGCGGTCGCGCCAGTGCATGAAGGGCTGCGAGTTGATGTTCTCGTCGTCCTTGGTGAAGTCGAGCCCGCCCTTCAGCGCCTCGTAGACCACGCGACCGTAATTGCGGCCGGAAAGCCCGAGCTTCGGCTTCACGGTCGCGCCGAGCAGTGGCCTGCCGAATTTGTCGAGCCGCTCGCGCTCGACGACGATGCCGGTTGCCGGTCCCTGGAACGTCTTCACATAAGCGACCGGGAAGCGCATATCCTCCAGCCGCAGCGCCTTGAGCGGCTTGAAGCCGAACACGTTGCCGATGATCGAGGCCGAGAGGTTGGCGATCGAGCCAGGCTCGAACAGGTCGAGGTCATAGGCGATGTAGGCAAAATACGAGCCCGGCGTGCCCGGCACCGGATCGACGCGGTAGCATTTCGCACGATACTTCTCGGCGGCGGTCAGGCGGTCGGTCCACACCACCGTCCAGGTTGCGGTCGAGGATTCGCCGGCGACTGCGGCCGACGCCTCGATCGGGTCGACGCCCTCTTGCGGCGTGACGCGGAACAACGCGATGACATCGGTGTCCTTTGGCACATAGTCAGGCTCCCAATAGCCCATGCGCTTGTATTCCATGACGCCCGAGCGATATCTTTCCTTGCCGCGGACGGTTCCTGCATGTGCATTCATGGCTCTCTCCTGCTCTTCTCTCTCTGAATGATTAGGCTGCGACGGGCTCGCGGGCGTCGACGCGCGGATCGAGTTCTCCGGCGCGGTAGCGCCGCGCCATCTCGCTCAAGGGAATGACCTTGATCTTGCTGGCGTGGCCAGCGGTGCCGAACTGCTCGAAGCGGTCGCGGCAGAGCTCGCGCATCGCATCCATCGCGGGCTTGAGGAATTTGCGCGGATCGAACTCGGATCGCGTTTGCGCGGCGACCTTGCGGAACACCGCGGTCATTGCCAGCCGGCAGTCAGTGTCGATATTGACCTTGCGCACGCCGCTCTTGATGCCACGGACGATCTCCTCGACCGGCACGCCCCAGGTCTGCGGCATCTCTCCGCCGAACTGGTTGAACATGTCCTGGAGCGGCTGCGGCACAGAGGAAGAGCCGTGCATCACGAGATGCGTGTTCGGCAGCCGGCGATGAATCTCCTCGACCACCCGCATCGCCAGAATGTCACCGTCCGGCCTGCGGCTGAACTTGTAGGCGCCGTGCGAGGTGCCCATCGCGATCGCGAGCGCATCGACCTTGGTGGCGCGGACAAAGTCGACCGCTTGGTCGGGATCAGTCAACAGCTGGTCGTGACTGACCGTGCCTTCGACGCCGTGACCGTCTTCCTGCTCGCCACCGCCATGCTCGAGTGAGCCGAGCACGCCGAGCTCGCCTTCGACGGAGGCACCGACCCAATGCGCGAGATCGACGACGCGGCGGGTGATCGCAACGTTGTAGTCGTAATCGGCCGCGGTCTTGGCGTCGGCCTTGAGCGAGCCGTCCATCATCACCGAGGTGAAACCATGGGCGATCGCGGACGCGCAGGTCGCCTCGTCATTGCCATGGTCCTGGTGCATGCAGAGCGGGATGTCCGGATAGGTCCGCTCCAACGCGTCGATCATGTGCGAGAGCATGAGGTCGCCGGCATAGCTGCGCGCGCCGCGCGAAGCCTGGATGATGACGGGTGCATCGACCTCGGCCGCCGCCTGCATGATGGCGATGCCCTGCTCCATGTTGTTGATGTTGAACGCCGGCACCGCGTAGCCGTGACTGGCGGCGTGGTCGAGCAGTTGGCGAAGGGTGATACGGGCCACGACAAATCCTCCTGTTATTGCTTGCCTGTGCGGGCAATCGCCCGCCGGGCGGCTTCCGCAACGCTTTGCGGCGTGATGCCGAATTCGCGGTACAGCACTGGCGCGGGCGCCGAAGCACCGAAGCCGCGCATGCCGACGAACTCGCCGTCAGTGCCGATCCATCGATGCCAATCGCCGGCGACAGCCGCCTCGATACCTACCCGTGGCACCGTGCCGAGCACGGCAGCGCGGTAGTCCTCCGGCTGCTCCTCGAACAACGCGAAGCACGGCGCGGAGACCACGGCCGCGCGGACGTGCTCGGTGGCGAGCAGGCGGGCCGCCTCCAGCGCGATGGACACTTCCGAACCCGTTGCGATGAGCGTCACGTCGCGGCCGCCCTCGGGCGAGACGATGAGGTAGGCGCCGCGCGCGACCCGGTTTCTACCGCGCACATCGCTGCGGAAAGTCGCCAGGGCCTGGCGGGACAGGCACAGCACGGAGGGACGATTTTCAGCTTGGAGCGCGCAGTCCCATGCTTCCAGCGTCTCGACCGCGTCGGCCGGCCGGAACACAAGCAGGTTCGGAATGACGCGGAGCGCTGCGAGATGCTCGACCGGTTGGTGCGTGGGGCCATCCTCACCCAGCCCAATGGAATCATGGGTCATCACATGAATGACGCGGATCCGCATCAAGGCCGCAAGGCGGATCGCCGGCCGGCTGTAATCGGAGAAGGCGAGGAAGGTGCCGCCATAAGGAATGAAGCCCCCGTGCAGCGCGAGGCCGTTCATCGCGGCCGCCATGCCGTGCTCGCGGATCCCGTAATGGATGTAATCGCCGGCGAACGCGTCGCGCTTGACCGGGATCTGCGCCTTGGCATGCGTCAGGTTTGAATGCGTCAGGTCCGCCGAGCCACCGACAAATCCCGGAATCGTTCCTGCGATGCCGTCGAGCACCTGTTGCGAAGCCTGCCGCGTCGCAAGCTTGGGACGCTCGGTGGCAAAGCGTTCGCGCAATTTTGCCGAGGCCTGGGCATAGGCGTTCGGCAGGGCAACCGCCTTGCCCTCGACAAACAGATCGCGCTGCTCGGGCGTCGCGCATTCATAGCGATCGAGCCAGGCAAGACGCGCGACCTGACCGCGCTGCCCGATCATCCGCCATGCTTTCATGATCGTGACGGGCACCACGAAGGGCTGATAGTCCCAGCCGAGAGTTCGCCGCGCCGCCGCCGTCTGCTCGATGCCGAGCGGCGCGCCATGCGCCTTCTCCGTGCCCTGACGATCCGGCGCGCCATAGCCGATGATGGTGCGGCAGGCGATCAGCGACGGTCTTGCGCTCTCACGCTCCTCGGCTAGCGCCTGCGCAACTGCTTCGGGATCGTGCCCATCGACACGGCGCACCGACCAGCCGGAGGCAGCGAAGCGCGCGAGCTGGTCGTCGGAGGTCGCAAGCGACGTCGGCCCGTCAATGGAGATGCCGTTGTCGTCGAACAGCACGATCAGGCGGCCGAGCCCGAGATGGCCGGCGAGCGAAATCGCTTCCTGGCTGATGCCTTCCATCAGGCAGCCGTCGCCGGCGATCACATACGTAAAGTGATCGACGAGGCCGTCGCCATGCCGCGCATTGCCCATCCGCTCAGCGAGCGCCATGCCCACCGCGGTCGCAATCCCCTGCCCCAGCGGACCGGTCGTCGTCTCGACGCCCGGCGTATGGCCATATTCCGGATGGCCCGGCGTCTTCGAGCCCCATTGCCTGAAGGCCTTGATGTCATCGAGGCTGAGGTCGCCGCCGGTGAGATGGAGCAATGCATAGAGCAGCATCGAGCCATGGCCCGCCGACAGCACGAATCGATCGCGATCCGGCCAATTGGGGTGAGCCGAGTCGAACTTCAGGAAGCGCGAGAACAGCACGGTCGCGACATCGGCCATGCCCATGGGCAGGCCGGGATGGCCGGATTGCGAGGTCTCGATGGCGTCGACCGCGAGGAAGCGGACGGCGTTGGCGAGATCGTTGTGCGTGACCGCGGTAAGGTCGGCTTCGGCGTGGACGGAGATGTTCATCGGATACTCTCCTTGTTCACTTCAGGTTTCGCTTGCGCTCGATCAGCTGCATGATCAGCGGCGTCAGGATGAGCTGCATGGCAAGATCGAGCTTCGCGCCGGGACACACGATCGAATTGGCGCGGGACATCCAGCTTTGCGGCAGCATCGAGAGCAGATACGGGAAGTCGATGCCGCGCGGGTTCTTGAAGCGGATCACGACCATCGATTCGTCCGGCGTCGGGATCCAGCGCGCGATGAACGGATTGGAGGTGTCCACCGTCGGCACGCGCTGGAAGTTGATGTCGGTCTCGGAGAACTGCGGGCAGATGTAGTGGATGTAGTCGGGCATCCGCCGCAGAACGGTGTCGGTGACGGCCTCGGTCGAGTAGCCTCGCGCACTGCGGTCGCGGTGCAGCTTCTGGATCCATTCGAGATTGATGACGGGCACGACGCCGATCTTGAGGTCGGCGTAGCGTGCGACGTTGACCTTGTCGGTAACGACAGCGCCGTGCAGGCCCTCGTAGAACAGCAGGTCGGAGCTCTCCGGCAGCCGTTTCCATTCGGTGAAGGTGCCGGGTGCGGCGCCATGCAGCGCAGATTCCTCGGCATCGTGGACATAGTGTCGCGTCGTCGCCGTGCCGGTCTCGCCATAGTCGCGGAACGCCCGCTCCAGCTCCTCGAACAGGTTGGTCTCGGGGCTGAAATGGCTGAAATGCCTGTTGCCGCGATCGGCCTCCTTGGCCATCTGCGTGCGCATTTCGGCGCGATCGTAGCGATGGAAGGCATCGCCTTCGATGTAGGCGGCGTTGACCTTCTCGCGGAAGAAGATCTGTTCGAAGGTCTTCTTGACCGAGGTCGTGCCGGCGCCGGAGGAGCCGGTGATGGAGATGATCGGATGCTTCCTGGACATGGGATGCCTCGCTTACAGCCGGAAGAAGCCGCGCCGCGCAAACAGCGGTGCTGAGACGCTGGCGACCAGCAAGGGATCGCAATGCAGTTCCTCGACGCGCTGCACCTCGTTGCTCGAACCCATGATCAGCGGCACGCGCTGATGCAGGCTCTGCGCCGAGAGTTCGAGGATGCGTTCGCGCCCGGTCGAAGCAGAGCCGCCGGCCTGCTCGATGATGTAAGCCATCGGGTGCGCCTCGTAGACGAGGCGCAGGCGGCCGTCGCCATATCCGGGCCGTGCATCGGAGGGATAGAGGAAGACGCCACCGCGGGTGAGGATGCGATAGGCCTCGGCAACCAGCGAGCCGACCCAGCGCATGTTGAAATTGTGGTTGGCCTGCCCCTCCACACCGGCGAGGCATTCGTCGACGAAGGCGCGCACCGGCTGTTCCCAATGCCGGCGGTTCGAGGCGTTGATCGCGAACTCCTCGCAGGTCTCGGAGATCTGCACAGCGCTGCGGGCGAGACGGAAGCAACCGGACTTGCGGTCAAGCGTGAAGATGTCGACGCCGTCGCCGAGCGTCAGCACCAGCGAGGTCTGCGGGCCGTAGGTGACGAACCCCGCCGCGAGCTGCGCCGAGCCGCGCTGGTGGAAGGCGAGCGCGAGATCATCGGGCGCAGGCAGGATCGAGAAGATCGTGCCCACGGTCATGTTGATGTCGATGTTGGAGGAGCCGTCGAGCGGATCGATCGCAACGCAGATCTTCGCCGCGCGGTCACCGATTTGGGGTTCGCGCATCTCTTCCGACGCCAGTGCCGCGATGGGCAGCTTGCCGAGGCAGCGGCGCAGGATCGCATCCGCCTGCACGTCGAGATCGCGCTGGACGTCACCGTCGCTATTGCGGCCGGTGGTCAGGCCCGATGCGTCGGCGAGATCTCCCGTGGCGATGAGATCGGCGATCTCGATCGCGGCCGCCGCGATGGCGTCGACCGCGGCTGCCACGGCCAGCGCATGCGGCGCCGTCTCCGAATACCGTTGAAGGTGGTCGTCCAGCCTGAATTGCCCGGTCATCTGCGTCCATCCCTTTGCTGGTGCCGTATCCAGTTCCCTCCTCGCTGGAGGTCGGTGCGGTCAGTGCCAACAACGACGAGATTGACAGGGGCGGTTTAATAAGGAAAATTTCTATTCATAATGAGCGCCAAAGAAATGTCTTATAATGCCCATTCAGCGGCACAGCTCCGGCATCTGACGATCCGGCAGCTTCGATCGCTTGCGGCGCTAGCGGCGAAGGGCAGCGTCACGGCAGCCTCGACCCAGCTCGGCCTGACGCAGCCGGCCGTGACCCAGCAACTGCGCCAGCTTCAGGATCTCGCCGGACTGCCGCTGCTGCAGCGGACCGGCGATGGCATGCTGCTGACGGAGGCGGGCAAGGAGGTGCTTACCCTCGCCGAGCGCGTCGAAGCCGCAATTGCCGACTGCCAGGGCGCGCTCGACCTGCTTGCGGGGCGGACCGGCGGCACGGTGCATCTCGGCGCGGTCTCGACCGCAAAATATTTCGTGCCGCACGCGATCGCGGCGTTCTCGAAGCGGTATCCGAACATCGAGCTCAAGCTCACCATCGGCAATCGCGAGGAGATCCGCGAGGCCATGCACGGCTACGACCTCGACTTCGCGGTGATGGGTCGGCCACCGGCCGATGTCAGCGTCGACGTCCGTCAGCTCGGGCGTAATCCGCATATCATCGTCGCACGCAAGGGGCACTGGCTGGAGAAGGATTCCGGCCTCAACCTGACCGACCTCGTGCACGAGACCTTCCTCACCCGCGAGCCCGGCTCGGGCACGCGGACATTGATGGAAGGCATGTTCCAGAGGTCGGATCTCGAGCCGATCATCGGCATGGAGATGAGCAGCAACGAGACCATCAAGCAGGCGGTGATCGCCGGGCTCGGCATCGCCTTCATCTCGGCCCACACGGTGGCGCACGAGCTCACCGAGGGCCGGCTCGTCGTGCTCGACGTCGCGGGCCTGCCGATCGTGCGGCAATGGTACGTGATCCGCCGCAGCGACAAGGTGCTGTTGCCGCCGGCGCAGGCGATGTTCGATTTTCTGGGCTCGGAGGGGGCGAACTATCTGCCCGAATTGCCCGAATTCGGCGCGCGATAGCCCGTCGAGATTCAGCCCATCAGCTTCATCGCGACCGTGGCCGCCAGAATGACGATGATCTGGAGCAGGCGCTCGGTCGTGAAGATGCGGTTGAAGGTGGTCATCGCTTGCCCCGGCCGAATTGGGATGTCTCGGTCGGGACGTTGCTAGCATAAGCGGGCGTCGAGATAACTCCGTAATCGCCCCGTGTTTTCCGTGCACGCCCCCACGACCGAGCCTTCGGCGGGCCTGCCCAAGGCCGCGCCGATGGTTAACGATCAGGCCGCACGCGTCGCGGCGTAATCCATCCGCGCGGCGAAATAGGCTTCCAGCTCCAGCAGCGCCCGCGCTTCCCAATCCCTCGCCTGCTCCAGCAGCGACCAGCTCTGGTCCGGGCGGAATGCAGCGGTCTGGCGATAGAGCGATGCGATGCCGCGGTAGCGGCGCACGTTCTCCAAGATGGCGTGGCCGGTGATTTGGCCGTTCATGTCCGAAAACTCCCTCGTCATTCCCGGGGGAGAAATTGCGGCCAAATCTTTTTCGAAAAGTTAGCGCCGCACAGCAAGCGCGCGAATGGTTTCCGGACTGTTGCCCGCGCGCAACGCGCGCGGCCGCGCAGTGCCGATCTATTGCGAATTCGTTGCCGCGCTTTCGCTTCGCGGCTTCAACCCGCCGCGGCTGATGATCGCCATCGTCGCGCGGCAGAGATCGGCAAGGCCGATCACCAGCACGGCGAGCAGGCAGAACAGCTTGATGGAATCGGCATGCGCGCTGGTCAGCAAATTGAACTCGAAGAAAGGCGGCATGAACGCCCACCACACCAGCGGAATGGTGAGCACCGTGGCGAACGCCGCCGCCGGTGCGCCCGCGACAAGACCGAGCACAAAGAGGCCGGGCAGGAACGCCGCGAAATAGAGTTTTGCGCCGAGCGAGACACAGACGCCCTGGAGCGCAGCCGACATTGCGACAACGACGAATCCAAGCAGGAACGCCTGCCACGACCACGGTCGTACCCGCGCTACGCCAACCAGCCCCGCACGCCTCATCAGCCTCCCCCTGCCGCCCGTTAATCAGGCTCGCTTGCGACCAAAGTACTACACCGGCAGCGAAACTGCGAGGCGGAAATTGCGGGCCGGACGGCCGTGGTAAACGGGCCGGATCGCACAATTTGGACCACCGCGCCCCCTACTCGGTGGCCGCATAGATCAGGCCTGCGATGGGCAGCGCGAGGCCAATGGCCGATGCGAGCGTCCAGCCGCCTTGCGCAAACGCCCAGGCGCCGACCGCCGAGCCCGCCGCGCCCGCGGTGAAGAACGTCGCCATGTAGAGGCCGTTGAGGCGGCTGCGATGCTCATGCCCCAGCGCGAAGATCGCGCGGAAGCCGAGCACGACGTTGCCCTGCACGCCGATGTCGATCGCGATCGCGGCCACGACCAGGCAGGCGAGGTTCAACACCGATCCAGCCGCGCCGACATGCGTGATCAGGAAGCCAACGGCCGCGAGCAGCAGCGCGACCAATGTTGCCATGCGGCTATGGCCGCGATCGGCAAGCCGCCCGGCGATCGGGGCCGCGAACACGCCGGCGACACCGGCAAGCGCGAACAGCGCGATGCCACCCTGCGTGAATCTGAATTCGCTCGCGAGCAGCAGCGGTGTCACGGTCCAGAACAGGCTGAAGGCGCCGAACAGGCTGGCCTGGTACAGCGCGCGGCGGCGCAGCAGCGGCGTGGTCCGCACCAGATGCGGCATCGACAGCAGCAACTCGCCATAGTGCATGCGCGCGACCGGCTTGCGTTTCGGCAGCGTCATCCAGAGCACGGCTGCGAGCACGATCATCAGCGCGGCCGAGCAGAAGAACACCGCGTGCCAGGACAGCATCGCCGTAACGAAGCTCGACACCGGCCGCGCCAGCATAATGCCGAGCATCAGGCCGGTCGAGACGTTACCGACGACGCGGCCGCGAATGGCTGCCGGCGCGAGATGCGCCGCATAGGGAATGATGATCTGCACCGCGACCGAGCCGAGCCCGATGAACAGCGCGGCGATCAGGAACGGCAGCGCGTGGGACGAGAACCCCGCAGCGAGCAGGGCTGCCGCGCCGAGCGTGATGACGGAGCAGATCAGGGTACGGTTCTCGAGGAGGTCGCCGAGCGGCACGATGAAGAGAAGCCCCACGCCGTAGCCGATCTGCGTCATGGTGACGATCAGCCCCGCTGCCGCATGCGACAGGCCGAGCGCGACGCTGATCGGAGCGATCAGCGGCTGGGCGTAATAGATGTTGGCGGCGACCATGCCACAGGCCGCGGCAAGCACAAAGGTCAGTCGCTGCGACACCGCATCCGGCTCGGGCGCGGTCTCGATCGTGGCATTCATCGTCATTCACACGGTCTCCAGATATAGGAAACGATTGTTCCCTAATATTACAAAAAATTCAGGCGAGCAGCTTCATCGCCACGGCGACCAGGCGCTTGCCGTCGAGCGAAAGGCGCGCCTTGCCGACGACGCGCAGGCCCTGCGTGATGCAGATCATCAGCCGCGCGGTGTCGTCGGCGGCGACATGGCGGGGAATCGATCCGTCGGCCTGCCCCTCGCGAATGAGCCCGGCGATGAAGCCTTCGTTGGTCTCGAGCCGCGCGCTGACGAGCGCGGCGACCACCGGATCGACCGCGGACAATTCGACCGCGCTGCCGACCACGAGGCAGCCGCGCCGCCCCTCGCTGCCCTGGGAGTGCTCCACATACGACAGCAGCAGGTTGCGGAGCCGCTCGCGGCCAGTGCCGCCTTGCGCCGCGGCGCTGCGGGTCTGCTCCTGGCGCAACGCGACGTAGCGCTCGAAGGCGGCGAGAAACACCGCATGCTTGTCGCGAAACGCCTTGTAGACGCTGCCGGTCGCCAGCCGCATCGCCGCGGTGAGATCGCCGATCGAGGTGGCATGATAACCCCGCTCGGAAAACACGCGGACCGCCCTGTCGAGCGCAGTGTCCATGTCGAACTCCCGGGGACGGCCGGGCGGACGGACGACGGAACGGGATTTGCGGGCGGCTTTTTGCATTGCGGGATAATAGGGAATGATTGTTCCCGAATAAAGACCGTCGAAAGACACTTGGTTGTGATGGGGTTTGGGTCGAACTGATCGCCACCAACTCCAGCGTCGTCCTGGCGAAGGCCAGGACCCATTACCCCAGGGTGGGTTTGGCGGACACTCTCTCTACATCGTCATTGCGAGCGCAGCGAAGCAATCCGGAATCCCTCCGCGGCGGCAGACTGGATTGCTTCGCTGCGCTCGCAATGACGGAGTATGAAGTGACGGCTTCGTCCTCCAGCACCACTGTCATTCCCCGCGAAAGCGGGGAATCCAGTACGCCGCGGCTTCGCGGTTCAATCATAACTGTCTCGGAGTACTGGATCGCCCGGTCAAGCCGGGCGATGACAGGGAGTGTGTAGCCGCAGACACACCTTCGCAGCCTCGCGGCGCATTTCGCCCGAGTTTTGCTTCGTCATTCCACCCTCTTATCCAAGAGGGCGCAGGGAAGGCCGGGTGCCGGCTGGCACCCGCGGTCCGCTGCGCGAAGATGTAGCGCAAGGAAACCGCACAGCAGCATACAGGTGTAGCCAATCACTCGGCCTTCCCTGCGCGATGGTTGGACGGCTTATGCCGTGCTCTCCCGGGAGCCGAACTTTCCTTCTGGCCTCCCTCGCCTCGCGAATTGGATGATGCTGTCTGCCCGGTTGGGCTCGCACACACCTCCGCGAAAGCTTGACCGTAGCAACGACGGCCAGGACCACACGTCTATATTTTGGTACACGGTGAAACACGCCGAAACTAACAAAAGACTTTAAAACAAGCGCTTTTCTACTACCCTGATGCAGGCTGTTTCAGCGGGCTTCACCAAATTAAGGGCCCGGCCCTAAGTCTTTCAGCGTCCGCACGACAAACTGAAAGCCTCAAAGCCGAGCCCTTTGGTCCCAAGCCTTAGGAGCCGAAACCACATGGATACTACCATCATCGCAGACCCCGCTGACAAGCGCGGCCGCAACAGCAGCGTCATCCTGACAGACCGCCTGTGCGAGAAGCGGGTTGCCAAGCGTACCAAGTTCTACGACCGCAAATGCCCCGGCCTCTACGTCAGCATCACCACGGCAGCCGTGGCGACCTTCTCGTTCAAGTTCACCGACCGGCAGACCGGAAAGCAGCGCACCGGCTGGCTCGGCGTCTACAATCCCGAGACTTTTACGGTCGAGGACGCCCGCAGCAAGGTCTACGGTCTCAAGGGACTGGCTGCCGGGGCCCTCGCCGAGAATTTCCGGGACCAGAAGGCCAAGGCGGCAAAGCGCGGCAAGACAGTCGCCGAGATCATTGAGGAGCGGATCGACTGGATGAAGACGCCAGTCAAGAAGCCGGATGGCGAGATGCGGCCCCGGCTGGAGGCTTGGGAAAATACGGAGAGCCACCTGCGCCGTTTCCTCGGTGCGAGGCTTGGCAAAACGCTCGCGAGAGACGTCACCAAGCACGACATCGCGACGCTGTCGAACGACATCGTCGAGGGAAAGTTCGGCAAGCCCTCCGTCAGCAACGCACGTCATATGCGCAAAGCGGCCTCAGGCCTGTTCAAATGGGCGGCCGAGGCAGGCCGCGATTACGTGACCGCCAGCCCCTGCGTCAACCTGCCGAAGCTCGACCCTGAGCATCCCCGCACGCGGGTCCTGTCTGAGGACGAGATCAGGATCTTCTGGCGTGGTCTCGGCCGCAATGATCTGCCCTATGACCGCCGCACCCGCCTCGCCCTCAAGTTCGAGCTGGTCACCATGCTGCGCTCACGCGAACTGCTCGGTGCGCATCGGAATGAGCTGTTCGACCTCGACGGCAAACATGCGCGCTTGGACGTGCCTCTCAAGCGGGTCAAGAAGCGGAGGGTGATCCAGCAGCCGCTGTCGGATCTGGCTCTCGAGATCATCAAGGAGGCGCTGACCTCGGATGATCAGCAGTTCGTATTCGAGAGCCCGATATACAAGGGCCGGCCGATCCACCGCAAAGCGATGGCCGACGCGCTGCGCGGCACCAAACACGAGAAGAACGAGGACAAGACTAAGACGGCTGGCCTCTGTGAGCTGTTGGGCCTGAAGCCGTTCACACCCCACGACCTCCGCCGAACAGCCGCGACGCTGGCTGGCGATCTCGGCTTTGACGATGCTGCCATTGCTAAATGCCTTGACCACGCCGTGACAAAGAAGGGTGACACCATCGTGCCGACCGTCACGGGCAAGGTCTACAACCACTCCAAGCGCATGAAGGAGAAGCGCAACGTGTTGGAGGGCGTCGCTGCCGATCTGCGGCGGATCGTCGGCGCGCCTGCCGCCAACGCCTTGGAGCATGAAGTGCAACGGCTGCCATTCCGAGCACCCTGAACCCAATCACATGTCCCGCGGGCTAGGCTATCCCCTGCGCAGGGAGTATAGGGGTAAAACCGTAGATATATCAATGTACTGACGCCGGCGTTTCTACATTTGTGTCGCGATCGGCGCGCTTAGCTTTTCAGCAACTAATCCCTTGGGTGCGATGCGGGTGCCGGGTGTATGGCAATTCCACCTTGAAAAAGGCACAGGCGGGGCGACGGCGACCCCGTGTGCCTGTCCGGGGCTTAGTTCGGAGCTTGTCGATCTCGCTCTCGCCAGCGACGTGGCTTTTTCGGTGGCCTGCTGTCCGTGGGCTCGCTTAATCGACGCCAGTCGAGGCTAGAACCTGACCGATTTCGGGCCGTCCGCGAACCGCAGTTCGAGGCATCCGCAGTCTTCGTCTACGTCAAGGTAGGGATGCGATAGCCTTCGGCCGTCACTGAATTGCTACCATCGAACTTTTCAACACGCCATTACCCCTGACTTCCCATTGTCTTGACCTGCCTCAAGTCCACGCACGGCGAACATCATAGTGACGGTCGGTCGGGACCTTTCTCCGACACCAACCGGCGTACCCGTGAAGTCGGCTAAAAAACTACAGGATTGCAACGCAGCGCCCATTGCGGTGGTCGTCACGGTGCAATTAAGCACCACTAAAGGAGGGAATGGAAATGAAACGTCCAGTTTTAATGGCGTTGTTCATCCCCTTTATGTTTACGGCTCCAGCGTCTGCGGATGACTTCAAGCAGGAAGTCAGCAGGATCGTCCTGTCCTACGCGGATTGTTACACCAAGCAGGACCCGGCATGCGTCGCGGCGCTCTACACCAAGGACGGCGTTTTTATCAACCCGGCCGGGAAGCATGACATTGCGACCGCTTATGCCGGTGCTTTCAAGGCAGGCTTTAACAAGCTCGATGCCACGGTCGATGAGGTGTGGCAGGTCGATAATGATACCCCGGCCGCGATGGGCAAATTCCACATCACCGGCAAGAACGACAAGGGCGATGCGCTGGATGCAGCAGGTACTTGGACCGGCGTCTATGTCAAGGAAGACGGCAAATGGAAGGTGCGAATGCTGACAGCAGCTCCAAACCCACCCAAGAAAGACTGATTTTTAAGCGAAGCGCCCATCTTGCAAGAGGTGGGCGCTGCCCGTGAGTTGGCTCGACCCTGCCCCCTTGTCTATAGCCCGGCGCTGGCGGCGCGCTGCAGGGCTTTCCTGCGCGCACGAGCAAGCGGTGGAAAATACGCCCGCAACGGGCGACTTCGCTTGGCGCGGTCCTTGATGTGCTGCGATATTGCAGTATGGAAGCAAACGAACGCACGGCGGTCATCGCAAATGCTGCGCGGCTCTTGCAGGATGCAAAACTGTTGTTCGACCATACCCGCTTCGCCAGCGCCTTTGCGCTTGCCGTGCTGGGCGTCGAAGAAATCGGAAAGGTGATCCTCGATATTTGGGCGAGCACTGCGCCGCTCTCAAAGCCCGTTGCTCGGCGTAGCGCGCACATCCGAAAGCAGGCTGCCGTCAGTTCACTGCTGCTCGCTTCAGTCGCGGCCCGAGAGTTTAGCGCCGAAGTCGACAATGAAGAGCTTGTCCATCGCGTCGCTGAGGCCTTCAGGCGGAGCGGCGAAGGACAGTTCATGTCCAATGTTCACGTAGGTGCCCTCGACAAGGCGAAGCAGATCGGCCTTTACCGCGACGACTGGCTGACGGATGCATCGCTGCATGCCGATCAGTTCACTGAAGCTGATGTTGACGCGATCTTCACGATTGCGCGTCGCGCAATCCAGGCCGCGGACGACCCGCTCATTATGAACACAGGGCGAGCGATCTATGAGACCTGACTGGGATGTCGCTCTCGCTCTGCGGTGCAATGTCCGGTCGATGTTTTCAGACTCGCGAATGGGGACAGACCGATGAGTGAAGATGAAGACGATTGCGGCCGCGGCGACGATTGGTTGCTGGATGACGCGACACAAGGAAACGAGTTCATCCACTTCGACGAGTATGAGGACGCAGTAGCCGCCATCGAGCTAGTTGCCTCACAATCTATCGACCTTCAGAAACGGCCGTCGCAGTGGAAGTGGGTTATCACTGCCATGCAAAACGCCGTACAGGGTGCAATGGTGATCGCACTCAGCGGCACAGATGGTTGTGGCGCGCTAACCGATAAATCTCGACGACAGAATCGTGTGTGGCTGGACAACCCAACCTCGGATCGACCACGCACGATCATGGCCGACTATAATGTTTTACTTGAGCGGATCGGAAAACCTGAACTGATGGAGGGCCCTGTGCCCGAGCTGTCGGCGGAGGATCATCGGAACCTTCAACGACTGAACGATAACCTGCGACGTCAATTCGCCCACTTCCATCCGACTGGTTGGGGGATTGAACTCAACTACATGCTGGACATCATGCCGATTGCACTAAACCTCTTCGAATTTCTCACGACGACCCAAGGCCGTCCAAATATTCATTTCACCGACGGACACCGCGCTCGCATGACGAAAGCCTTGGCACAGGCGCGTGTGTCTTTCGAGGCATTCAAACAAATGGCCTGATCCTTGCGCCGCGCCACAGGCAAGATCCGCATCGCTTTTCTACTACCGCCGGTCGGAGAAGATCGGGGTCGAGCAGCCGGGCGCGACCGATGATGCAGTGAGGGTTCAAACAGCCCTGTGATAACCGGGACAAAGGTCCCAATCGTCGCGTTGCTACTCTGCATTGTGTCACCGCAAGCGCCGTGATTCGCGGGGGAGAGAGGCTGTGGCTGAGGGGCGCGCAGGCAACGCGACTATTCTCGAAGGCCTGACGATCTCATTGCTGAAGCCGATGACCTTCTTGGCGCCGTACAGTTCGGGGCAGTCTCAAGGAAGCATAAGGCCCCACCATTGAATTCGAGACCCTACTCTCTGGTAGCCCTCTCTTTGGCAGGAGCGGGGATCTACACCACGCTGGTGGACCTTGGGTACTGTCAGGCCGTCTACGGCGTCCTGGTAACCGCCAGCGCCTTCTAAGCTTTGGTCCTTGCCCGCGCTTCGAAGGGACCGGAGAGGTGAACAGCTTCGCCCCGCTGGAGGGCCAACGCCGAAAATAGCCTGAGTTTGGGGTTTTTGCACTTGGCACCATGGCCGAATCGGCTAGCCTTCCCAGGGCATTTTCTGGAGGACGCTATGGATACTGAAAAAACTGATAGTCAAAAGCCAGTCATCGAGCAAATGACGGACATGCTGGCGGGCGCCGCCGGTGTGCTCGCGGAGAGCGCCGTGAAGACGACAGCGAAAGCAGCCACTGCAGCGATTGCTAAGCGGATGCCGAAATCGGCAAAGAAGGTTGCCAAGACCGTTCAAAAAGCCGCTGCAAAGAGCAAGAAATCCGCAGCCAAGAAGAGCCCAAAGAAGTCCGCGAAGAAGAGCCCGAAGAAAACTTCTAAGAAATCGGCAAAGAAGACCGCGAAGAAGGCAGGGAAGAACACCGCAAAGAAGAAATCCAAACGCTAGGGAGAGAAGCATGGCTAAGAAGGCAAAGAAGGCAAAGAAGTCAGTCACGAAGCGCGTTGTCGGCGCTGCAAAGTCGGCTGCGAAATCAGCCAAGGTGGCCGTCAAGAAGATGATGCCGAAGAAGAAGGTGAAAAACTCCAGGCGCTAAATACACAAATTGCCCTCGGATACGTCCAAGGGCGGTTTTGCTGAAATCAAAGGAATATTGCCCTCCGAATTAATTCTTAAAGCCACTCGACTCGGCGAGATGCGCGAGACGGGCGTGCGCGGCGTCCTGGTCTACTCCCGTCACCGCTGTGGCCACCACGCCGAGATCAGCGCCGACGGCTGGGCCGATGACGTCAGGCTCTCCGACATCGAGCCGCGTTTCGTGTGCCAACGCTGCGGTCGGCGCGGCGCCGAAATGAGGGCCGAACTTCGAACCTGCTAAGATGGGGACCGGCGGTTAAGCTTCGAAACCCGTTTGCGGCAAGCCACGACATCCGCAGCCCTCCTCAATTCGAGGCTTACTGGAATCAGGAGGAGCTGAACGACTTGCTACACATAAAAAAATGCTCGCCCTCATCAGAACTCCATAAGCGACTTGATATGCCCATACCCACAGAGGCGGCCTGTTGCTATGAACCTGCGCGACAAGCCGTGACCGTGCCCCGCCGTGAACTGTTCGCCATGTTGACTCAATTCCGACATCCGACTCAGGTGCTTCTTCTGACGTGCAGCCGGCGTCTCGCCGGGTGGCGACCTGACCCACTAGCCACCTTCGCGAGCGGAGTTTCAAAGGCCCGGATCAGCCCCCCAGCCAGCCGGGCCTTTGTGCTGTCGATACGCCCGGCCCGGTGCCGAGATCAGGCCGAACTACGAACCGGCGAAGATGGGGACCGGTTAGGGCTTGCAGTTCAGGTTGTAAACCGTCCAATCGGGATTGCCTGCGATGACGACGTAGCCACTGCGATTGTCGTAATCCAGCACGAACGTCATATGGCCCGAGACGTAGCGGCCGAGTTGGACTTCCGAGACGTCGTTGTAAAAGTATTCTTCTCGGCCGCTCCACCGATGGTACAGCTTTCCCGCTGTGAAACGGAAGACATCGGTGGCGTCGTACTGTTGCAGCACCGGTCCTCCCACGGCCTTCCCCTCGGCTCTACACGTCATGTTCGGGACGGCGGCCACTGCCGACGTGGCGGAAAGGTTGGCACCAACGACTAGGCACCAGCCCAAAACGATGCCGACTAAACCTCTCATCAATTTCCTGCTGTCCCCCGTCCCCGACAAACACTGATCGTCCATCTTTGGGCGGCGTGTCCCACGACCGGCCCCTCAAGAGCGCAGGCTCGTCTGCGCCGATACAGAAGCTCGGAGGTTTTTAGTTCACCCTTGCAGATGACCATCAGCATGAAACAATTTACGTTCAGCTCCCGCGTGCAAATGGCGAGGAACAGCCAATGCGCTATTTTCGAAGCAGAGACCTCCAAGAGAGCCACCGCAGTACGCTCGTGCCGGAAATTCGCGGCTGCGTTCCGATGCAAGGCCGCTGCATCAGGTACCCCGGCGCGAACGGCAGGCATCATGAAGAACTCTTCAGCGGCTTGGCGAGCCAATTGTCGAGGCTGGAAGGACCGTGGCGATCAGTTCAACGGCTGCCCATTGAGCCTGCGGATGATGGCACCCAAGGCTGCCAATATATTCTGGGACGACGGGACGACTGGCTATGCTCAAGCGAGACGTGTTCGACGAGCTGGCGACGCTCTGAACCAGCTTGCAGATGAGGTCGAGACGCCAATGCGTTTTAAGCGCGCTGGGGCTGAGTGAAACCGAAGGTGCCAACTCCCGAACAGTTGGCTCACGAAATCGAGCTGTTCTCCGAAATGCGTTTCGTCTCATTGTACACCTAAGAGCAGAAGTGTCGCTCTTCACCCGTTACCTTTCGCGGGGCGGCTCGGAAGCTGTACCCTTGTAAACCTGACTGGCTATCCGGTCCTGCTCTGCGGCTCGCATCTCTCGCGCCGTCTTCAATGCCCGCCGAAGGAACGGGTCTTCGGTCTCTTTGGACAGTGTAATCAGCTTGCAACAATTCGGGCAGTTAACCTGCAATCCATCTCGGACTCGGTTCATCTTCTCCCCAAAAACGCGGGTGCAGCCCGGGCACCTAATCTTGACTTTGTCGTCCATCGGCCGGATTAGCCTCCATCAGGATGAGGCCCCGCCACCCTGGGAATGTGGCGGGGCTCATTTCTAGGACCGCCAAAAAGTCAGCGGATAGCGAAAACATTACGTGCTGCGGGTTAAGAAAACGGGTGCCAAACTCGGGGCGCTTCGCCCCTTCTTGATGAATTTTAGCTTGGGCGCTCATCGCTTGTTAAGGACGGACCGCGCGTCTTTGGTGGGTTAGCGCAACGTCCCGGAACGCCTTCACGGGCGATCCTTCGGAATCGAAACCGCCGCTACCTAGGGCTCCATCACCCGGCTGAACGCCGGATGAGATCGACTCTTCACCTTGATCCATTGCTCGCTGCGACCAGTGCGGTACCAGCTGTCGCGATGTTTCGACACCAGACCCTCCAGGCCGAGCTTGCAAGTATGACGGATAGGTCTGGCCCGACCTCGCCTGGTTCAAACGGCGCGAGGTGGATGCCGTCAACGCGGCGCGCGAGCAGCCGGGCCAGATTAGTCTTGCGCAGGCTCCGTTCCTGAACTGGCTGGACGGCCTCAAGCCCGACGAGTGGGAGCGTAACCGGAATTACAAAAAGCGGACGTGATCGAACCGGGCCGAAGTTCGGTCATGTGCCGTGAAGGTGGCTCACCCTAACAAATAATTGGCCCCCTTTAACAAGCACATCTCTTTGCAAACGCCTATTCCGGCGAAGTGCAGCGCCGCGGCATCGGCGCGGCCCGCACATATGCATCCAATGCGCAACGCCAACTTTTAGGGATCTTGAGTTTTGACAGATTGCAACACGTCCGCGTCGACGCTGATTGAGTTGAGAATTTCCCAAGCCTACGTCAGACTCTGCTCCCTTCCCGAGGGTGGTTCTCAAGCTTCGGTCTCGGTCGCTTCGATTGGCAGCTATGAGATCCGGATGTTGGCGAATCCGGCGGCTGATGTTGATAGTACGCCGCTGTTTTGGCTGGAGCTGATCGATCACAGCACCAAAACATCTGTCGACAGCTTCTGTTGCTATCAGATCAAAGACGCGGTGCCCGTGGTCCGCGACTTCTTCAAGCAGGTGGATGATTCGAACGAACCCGGTGACACCTGCTGATGAAGGACTATCGCAGATGGGACAGTTGGGATTGATCATGGCGTGAAAAAGCGCGCGGGCCTTGCTCCAAAGATCGCAAGCATACCGCGCGCCTCGGTTACACCGCCAATTTTTTGCGAACGGCGGCGGCCGAATTGCCTACCTTGTCGACGGCCTTTTGCAGCTCGTCTCTGGAGACACCAAGCGCCTTGGTCCAATACTTGACCTCGAAGTCTTCATGCATGTTGATCTTGCTACGGTCGCGCTGGTCCCGTTTGGTGAGACTGTCGCTCATCTTCCTCTTCCATCGCCTGTACAAGCCGCTCATCATCGAGAACGGCCAACAGGTCATTGATCTTGTTTTCGGAGTCCCTTGGCCCAGGCTCGACATAGCGAGCCAGGATGGCCTGGGCTTCTTTTACCGCTCGGGTTACGCGATCCGGCATGCCGGTACTCCACTCACTGGTGGAGAAAACGCTGTCAGGAACGCCGCGTTCCTTTGCTAAGCCCCTTGAATGAGCTGGCCCGCAGCAGGCCTTCGGAGGTGATGTCCCGATATTCGATGTCGGCATAGAACTTCGGCTCGACCCAGGTGGCCTTCGGTTTCCTGACAGGCTTGGTGAGCTTCTGCTTCGGGCTGACGACGGTATCGAGAGCCTTGCGGATCTCCGCCGATTTCGTCCGGCTCCAGCCCGTGCCAACCTTGCCCATGTAGCGCAGCTCCTTCCCCTCCTGCTTGCCGAGGTAGAGCGCGGCAACGCCGGACGGGTCCTTGACGAAACCAACGACAGGGAATTTTTCGCGCTGCACCGTCTTGATCTTCTGCCAGGCCTCAACCCGATCCGAGCGGTACAGCGCATCGACCCGCTTGGACACGATGCCCTCGTAGTTGAGCTTGCTCGCCGCCTCGAACAGTGCCTGCCCGTCGCCTTCATGGTGCTCGCTGTAGAAGATGGGTGCTTCCAGTCCGTTCTCATCTATCAGCTGCTTCAGCAGCTCCTTGCGGGCAAGCTGCGCATGTTTGCGCAGGTCTACGCCGTCCAGCCACAGGAGATCGAAGGCAAAGAAAACGAGGCGGTCCTGGTCGCCTCTGCCGAGGTCGGACTGCAGCTCAGAGAAGTTGGTGCGGCCTTCGTGTATGACGACTACCTCACCATCCACGATGGCTTGCCCGTTGATGTCGAACGCGCCGGCGATGACAGCGAACCGGTTGATCCAGTTATGGCCGTTCCTGGTGAAGGCCTTGCGGCTGTCCCCGTCGATGTGGAGCTGAATGCGGTAACCGTCGTATTTGACTTCGTGAATCCACTGAGCCCCCGAAGGAGCTTTCATCTTCAGGGTCGCAAGCTGGGGGCTGATAAAGCCCGGCATGGAAACGCGCGGCTTCTTGGCCGGTGCTCGGGTACGCTTTGCCACTCACGCAACTCACAAAAAGCCCGCCGTCGGTGGGGGAGCCGACGGCGGGGCAGTCTACCTACCTTATTTAGGACTCTCCAACCGCAAGGCTCATGCTCCGTTCCCAGGCGTTCTCACATACAACCGCAATTGAGATTCCAGGTTGTATTTTCAACGTCAACTAGAATAGCAGCTGAACAGCCGGGGAACGCGGTGCGATAAAGCAGCGTCCTCAGTAATGCGGCCTCTTCAAAAGCTCCGGCAGCCGTGAGATTGCCTTCGCGATCCGCCTCGCCTCGTCACGGGTAAGGAATTGCTCCGCGTATTGGTACGGGGCGCTGGTGAAGGTCTTCGCGGTGGGGCACAGAGCAGACGGAAAAGCCGTTTGCGTCCTTCACGCGAAAACATTGCCCCTCCTCCACCATCACCCACGGCGCAGGAAACCGCCGAAGGTTGTCCATTACATCCTTCGGTTTGCCGGAGTGCCCCTTATCGGCTTGCCGGACTCATAGGTCGGGCCTTCCTTAGCCGCCCGCACCTGCCGGTCTCGCTCAGCGCACAGGTCATCAACCTTACTCAGCATCCTTTGAAGCAAGGTCTCAGCCGACGCGGTCGACAACCCAGCCCGTTGAAGCTGGAGGATTTCCTTGCGCTGGCGGCTTACCTGCGAGCGCATCCGCTCGATTTCCGAGCGGAGATATTCGAGTGTGGGCATGGACAGACCTGAATTTTCCACACTTAGAACAAAGAGAGAACATTGAGTCAAGGCGGCGGCGGTGAAAGATTGATGTACCTCTCTCGCTCGGCGGGAGCATGACCGGCATTGGCACATAGTGCACTAGCCAAACACGGGCGGTCTGTTTGTCTAAGTTGCGCCTTGCCAGTCTTTCAAAGCCCCCAAGCTTCCGACGATTGGCGAGCGCGTCGATGGCCCCGGCGTGGTCAGCTTCGCCGGGGCCGGTCAACGCAGGATAGCTCAAGACGATGGACGCTGAGGCTGAGCGGCAACGTGGTTTGGAGTTGGGCCGCCGGTGGGCGGAGCACGCTTCGGCACACGAGCTGGCCACCATGGTGAGCGGCTCGTTCGACGACCTCAGCCAAATGCTGCCAGCGGACGTGGCAGATCATTTCGTGGGCGGCTTTCGCGAAGGCGTGTTGCGCGTCTGGCGTGGAGCCTAGGCCTCCCTGTAGAGATAGCCTGATTCGGTTCCCGTGGCTTCACCTTACCGCCTGATCGCCGCGCGCACCTTGGCCTTTGTCGGCGACTGAGAGTTCTGCACGCTCCCGCCTCAAGATTCGCGGTGAGCTATGTGTGAGAAGTGTGACGAGATCGACCTCCGTATTGCGCGCTACAAATTCATTGCATCACGTATCAACGACCGAATTGCACTCGACGGCATAGCCGAATTGATAGAGCAAGCGCTTGCAAAAAAGGCAGCCCTCCATTGCGAACCAGAGCAAGAGTGAGGCCGTCACAGTAGTCGCCCCTCTGCAATAACCGCCTGCGTTTCTGGAACCAGCCTGCCTGAATGTCCTTAATCACCATGAACCGTTCAGGTGAGGATCGGCGATGGGCATCGAGCGATTGCTCTCCTCCAAGTACTGGCAAATGCGGGAGGAAGAATCTCGGATCAAAGCCGACAACTGCCAATTTCCGCAGACAAAAGAAACGCTTCGCCAAATTGCAAAATAACTATGCCGAGCTGGCTCGGCGCGCCGAACAGGTCATTACACTCGCTGAGTTAGACGAGAACGACCGCTTAAGGAGAAGCCAACTGCCTGCCGACGATTAGCGCGTTTTCCCCGGCCAGCATAACCTATCTTATTTAGGACCTGCCTCGCCCGTTGTCGGTTGCCTTCTATCACCGGCCACGTATTCAGGGCGTCGATGACTGAGAGACGCCACAGCGCTCCCGCCTCAGCCCGGAGCGCCTCTCGTGCCAGAACAATTCAGCCCGGAAACTCGGGAACTCTTGGATCGCGCGCAGCGCGCCATAGAAGACGCAATCTCCCTCCGCGAAGACACGCGAGATCAGATGGCCGCAGCAAAGCAGCAAAAGCTCCTGCTGGAATTGTATTTGCCCAACCAATTCCCCCCCCCCGATACAGACGATAAGACCTCCTAAGCGGGTGCGCTGCCGCTGCCGCCGCCCAAGTATGGCCCGCCTTCAGGGGGCAGTGCGATGCGCTGGAGTCCGCTTCTGGCTCACAAAGCAGTGGTCGACCGGCTCTGCACGGCGGTCAACTATGGGCCAGAACGCGACGACGGCCGGAATTACTGTTGCAGCGGAAGCTTAATTCTGAACCTTGCGCCGCCGTGATCCCGATTTTCTGCCCAGATCTGCCCGTTGTGCGCCTCGACAATAGTGCGCGCAATGGACAGTCCCATGCCCATCCCTTCCGTTTTGCTCGTGTAGAATGGCTCGAAGACCGCCTTCAATTTGTTTTCGGGAATGCCATGGCCGCGATCAGACACGGATACCTGGGCGAAGTTCTCCATGCGCGAAGTCCGAATGCTGATGACGCGAGTTTCCGCAGGCATATCCTTCATCGCGTCGACCCCGTTCATCACAAGGTTCAGAAGGACTTGCTGAAGCTGAACGCGGTCACCGAGAACCGGCAGCGCTTCCGTTGTGATCACGCTCTCCATTTCGAACTTTCGGCTAGCGGTCAGCGCCGAAAGAAATCTGATGGTCTCTCGAACGATTTCGTTAAGGTCGAATTGCTTCAGCTCGAACGGGGCCTTTTTCAAGAGGCTTTTCATCCGCCGGATAACTTCCGAGGCGCGCTGATCATCCTGTAGAATATCGCTCAAAATCTCGTCAAGTTCGGTCATGTCTGGGTCTGGAGATTTCAAGATCGCCCGCGCGGTTTCGGTATTGGTGAGAATAGCACCGAGCGGCTGGTTGATTTCGTGCGCGATTGAAGCCGTCAGTTCGCCTGCCGTCGAGAAGCGGTTGACGTGAGCAAGCTCTGTCATGCGCTGCCGCGACTGCACTTCCGCGAATTGACGCTTCCGGTGCTCGCGCAAAAGCACTGAGATGAGCCCGGCTTGTGTCAGGATAACTGCAAGAATGAACGCAAGTTGCCAGGAATATCGTTCCCACACCGATGGTTCGCGGAAGTAGACCGTGCTACCCGGCGGCAATTGGCTGTCGCTGATTCCAAACTTCTGCATCTGGCTCCAGTCGAATCTTGGTAATTCAAATCGGCTCGGCGCGACCTTCACGTCACCTGCCTTTTCCCCGTTCAAAATACGAATTGCCGCTGCGGCGGCGTTGGCCATCCCCTTCTCAATAGAATGCATCGAGCCGCCAATAATCGAGCCATCGAAAAATCCATCAAGATAAGAAAAAATCGGGGCATTCGTAGCAGCTGAGAGCCTGTGCAAGGACGCTGTGCCCTCGTGCGTAACACCGGCTGCATCGACGCTCATTAAGTGCCAGAAGATGGCGCTGTGAGGTGGAAGATGGGCCGCGTCCTTCAGAATGTCCTCAAACGACAGCTTGTTATACCAGCGCAGTTCAACACGCCCGCTGAACTGCGCGAGTTCTTGTTCGAATACCCGCTGCCAAAAAGCTTCATTGGGAGAGGCCCCATTTACCACCGCGATCACTTTCGTGTCGGGCAAAACATTCAGGATAGTTTGGATAGCTGCTGGAAAATCATGTGCCGCAGCAGCCACGGTGTCGTATTCCGTCAGCTTATCGTATTGGACCCGGCGCGCCTCGACGGAAGTAAACATCATTGGCGTTTTGGGGAAAAGCTGGGACCGATACCGCTGGACGAACTCCGCGGCTGGCGCGCCAAGGGCGAGAATGAGGTCAGGAGGCCTTACTCCGTACAATGCGCGTAGGTAATCCACAAATGGCGCTAGCGCTATGTCATCATCCAGCCGAGCGCTTACGAGCGAGTGGTCCTGAAAGTCTATTGGGACTTTCGATTGCTTGCTCATTTCCGACCGAAGGTACTCTGCGAAATCGGTCCACGGCTTGAAGCGGAGGCCGAATGATTGCAGCACCAGAACGCGCTTAGGCTCCGGACCGGCCGCCCGACTTTGACCAGGCGCCGCCAGCAACAATGCGATGACGAGCGCGGCGCTGAAGATCCGCGCCGAAATAGCTCGGGATAGTACGGTCGCCCCCATCCTACTCCGCGCTCCGATCTCCCTAAGAAATCATAACGGCTCCACCAGACGATTGACAGACAAATGATCTAATGACGTCAACGCGCCGGGGCGTAGGAAGCGCAACGTCCAAGATTATGCGCACAGCCAAAAAGAAGGGGGTGCCGCCCCAACGTTTGGGAAACTGGGGCGGCATGGGGGGGGGCTGGGTTGGTGTCACGGCGTTTGGGGGCGCCGCTGACGAGACAATAAAACTGCAATTCAGCCTTCGAACTTGGTCCTGAAGTACAGGATTGGAGTTTGCTTGGAGTGTTGAATCCGGGGTTAGCGTCGGAGTCATGAATGAGGTCAACGCAAGCCGCGTCCGCAAAAATTATGATGATTTTGCTTACTTGCAGTCATTCAGTACGGGCCCGCGAGAAGCAAGGAAGCAGCCTGCTCAAGCGGTCCGCCCTGCAAGAAACGCCGCCATCCCGTGGATCAGGCAGCCAACTCGGCGGATGCACGCTGCATGTTGGAAGCCATGTCAGATGTGACAATGCTCTGTTCTTCCACTGCAGCGGCCGTGGAAGCGATGAACTCGTTGACGCTTTCTATCGCGGCCTTGATGGCAGTGAGTGAACCCGAGACATCGCCCGCGATGCTGTTCAGCGATGCGATTTCGCGAGATATCGTGTCGGTCGCGGTCTTGGCCTGATTGGCCAAGTTCTTCACCTCGGACGCAACCACAGCAAAGCCGCGTCCGGCTTCGCCTGCACGAGCTGACTCAATGGTCGCATTGAGCGCGAGCATATTGATTTGGCCAGTGATATTGCCGATCATCTCGACGATGCCGCTCATAGCCTGAGCTGCCGCATTGAGCCGCTCCGCCTGCTGATCGGCTGCTTCCACCCTGGAGGTCGCCGTGCCCGCCGTCTGGCGCGACTTGCTCATGGTCTCAGAAATCTCTCGGATGGAGGCGCTCATCTCTTCGCTACCGGCGGCGACCGCATCGATAAGGCCCCGCGCCGCCTCAGCCTTCTTTCGTCCAATCGCCTGAGCGGTGATGTCAGTGGCGTATTTTACGACTTTGAACGGCTTGCCGTTGAGGTCGTGAATGGGATTGTACGACGCTTGGATCCAGATTTCCCGGCCGCCCTTTGCAATGCGCTTGTATTCGGCGGCCTGGAATTGGCCTCGGTTGAGGTTCTGCCAGAATTCACGATATGCCGCCGAATCGCGCTCTTTGGGCTCCACGAACATGGAGTGATGCTGGCCCTTGATCTCGTGGAGCGTATAGCCCATCGCATCGAGGAAGTTCTGATTGGCGGAGCGGATAGTGCCGTCCATGTTGAACTCGATCACGGCCTGCGACTTCGTGATTGCGGCCATCTGGCCGCTACCGTCGGCAGCCTTTAGCTTCTGCTCGGTGATATCAGTTGCGAATTTGACCACCTTGAATGGCTTTCCAGCCTCATCAAAAATCGGATTGTAGGTGGCGAGGATCCAGACTTCGCGACCGTCCTTGGTGACCCGCTTGTATTCGCCTGCAGCATATTGCCCCCGATTGAGCCGCGACCAGAAATCAGCATACGCCGCGCTCTCTCGGTCGGACGGCGTCACAAAAATGCTGTGGTGCTTCCCGGCAATCTGGTCGAGCGAGTAGTCCATGGCGTCAAGGAAGTTTTGGTTGGCAGTGACGATGGTGCCATCCATCTTGAACTCGATCACGGCCTGGGCACGACTGATCGCGTCTATCTTGCCCGCGTCTTCAAGAGACTTGATCTTCTGCTGGGTGACGTCGGTGGCCAATTTGATGACGCCCACCGTCCTGCCGTTTGCATCGACGATTGGGTTGTAAGACGCCTGGATCCAGATCTCTTTACCGCCCTTCCCGATGCGCTTGTACTGAGCTGCCTGGAATTCGCCACGGCCTAGCTTGGCCCAGAACTCGCGATAGGCAGCGCTCTCGCGCTCGGCGGGCTCGAAGAAGATGCTGTGGTGCTTGCCCTCGATCTCGCCGAGCGAGTAGCCCATCGCATCCAAAAAGTTGCGGTTCGCTGTGACGATGGTGCCGTCCAGCTTGAACTCGATCATCGCCTGGGACCTGTCGATGGCCGCGGCCAACGCCGACGCGCGGTCAACCTGTTTCTTACGGGGCGAGCTGAACATGCATTCCCTCCGCGCAATTTTTATCTATGCAAAATGATTGTGTACTTTCAAACGAATGGTTGCACTCCCTTGCTTAGAAACGGTTAAGCATAGGGAGCGTGAAACTACGGGGGCGCGGCCTTCTAAGCTAAGTGCTGCAGCGCAACCAACTCCGCCAAACCGGTCGGTCCTACCTCAACCGGCAGGCCTTACTAACGTAACGCTGGGTGTTTCGGCTGCAGCGCAGACACGGTTGCGCCCGTGTTCCTTTGCCACATACAGCGCGCCGTCTGCGGCAGCTAACAGCGAAGCCGGCGACGTTCTCGCATCGCACTTGCCGCCTGCAGCCCCTACGCTGATCGTGACGCTCCCGACAGGGCTTCCCTGATGCGCGATGGAAAGGTTGGCGACCGATTTCCGGATTTTCTCGGCGACAATCTCCGCATGGCCGGATGGCGTCTCAGGCAGCAGGACCGCGAACTCCTCACCCCCATAGCGCGCGACCAGATCGGCCGGCCTTTTGAGGCAGGATGCGACGGCCCCTGCAACCTGCCGAATGCAGTCGTCGCCCGCGGAGTGACCGTAGGTGTCGTTGTAAGATTTGAATTTGTCTATGTCGATGAACAACACGGAAATGCGCGAATTTGAGCGCTGGCACCGCTTGAACTCGAGATCTAACATTCGGTCGAAACGTCGCCGGTTCGCGATCCCGGTGAGCGGGTCCGTTTCGGAGAGCGCCTTGAGCTGCTCGTTTGCTGCGACGAGTTGCTCCTCGGCAGCCTTGCGCTTGGAGATGTCGCGGATCACGCCGACGATTTCCGGACCGGGCTCTTCCGGATCGTCGACATAGTTCATCTGGGTTTCGACCCAGACGTACTTGCCGTCGCGGCAGCGCGTCAGATACTCGACGGTCCCCGTGGGTCTCTCGGGTCCTAGCTCCTCTATCAAACCCTTCACGAGATCCCGATGGGCCGGGTGCATATTTGAATATGCAGGCTGCTGCAGAAGCTCTGAGGGGCTCCACCCGAAAAGCTTCTCGACCGAGGGCGAGATGTACAACCGGTGACCGGTCCTGTCGAAACGGGTGACGACATCCTCTACGTTCTCGGCCAGCAAACGGTAGCCGCGCTCCCGTTCACGCAGCATTCTGGCCATGGCCGAGCGCTTGCGGATCTGGACGGCCAGTACAATTCCCAACCCGATCAGGATCGATGACACAGTGCCACCCAGTAGCACATCGAAGTTCCGGTCCCTGCGCCAGCCGTCGAGGATCGCGTCCTCCGGGACTGCGACGGTGACGACGATGGGAAAATCCGACGCCGCTTCATAGGCAAATTGCTTAGTGCGGCCATCGAACGGCGACACGATAGAATACAGGCCCGCTCCAGAATCCTTCAGGTGGTTCAGAAACGAGCTTCGCGCTACGTCCTTGCCGACCTGGTCGTCTCGGCGATGGACCAGAACTTTGCCGCTCGTTGTCATGAGGGTAACGGTGCGGTCCTGCTCGGCTTCGAAGCCTTGGTAGAACGATCTGAAATAGGCAAGATCGATCGCCGCGAATACGACGCCTCCGAACGAGCCGTCGGGATTCGGCAGTCGTTGGGTCATGAGCAGAGTCGGTCTTCCGGTGACGCGGGAAATGAGAGGCTCGCTGATGCGGGGCGTTGCGTCTTCAGGGTGTGATCGATGGTACCGAAAATACTCTCGATCACGGTTGTTGACCGCCGGCACGGTTTCGAACGACGAAAACAACCAGTCGCCGTTCTCCCCAAGCACGCCTAGTTCGCGAGCCTGAGGGATGTTCTTGGCATATTGGGCGAGCAGGTCGTTGATCTCCGCGGACGCTCGCGCGGACTTGTCTGAGTGCTGGATGTACTGGCCCGTTCCAAACAAGGCGAGCGATACGGCATTGAAGCTTTTGGACGCGTGTTGCGCAAGCGAATGGGTGAGCCCCTGGGTCTCGGATCCCGCCTTGGCGAACGCGAGCGCTCGTTGCTGCGTGGCCTTCCAAGCGATCAGCGCCCAAAAGCTCGCTAACGTGAATCCGAGCAGCACGACAATGATCGTTAAGGGAGACTTTACCAACTTCGGCACGGTGCGAATGTCCTGTTCGCAAAACAGGATAGACGTGGCTGCTGAAATTGGAGTTTCAGCCGCGTTCGTTGTTATCAATTCCCATTCGCATCGTTAATGCGAAGGGAATGCCCAACCTTAGATCTGCCAAGTGTAGCAGTGTTCAGGTCCCACTCAGGTGCTCCGCACGCCATCGCGGATCGCAGTGCAGAGCGCGGCGCTGTCTGCGCCTCAATTTCACCATCCGACTCAGGCTGTGGTTGTATTTGTGCCGGCGTCTCGTCTGTGACGGTTCTCGATCCCGAACCGGCGCGCGACGAAGCGGAGCCAGAGGCCCGGAGAGAACCCCATCACACCGGGCCTTTGCGCTGTCCGTTGAGCAAAGCGCATGGCGCACCACGTATGGCGTCGCCTGATCCCTCCGAGAACGTCTGCAATGGGCCAGAGGAGGCGGTGAACTTAAAGCGGGCTCGGCGTCTGATTTGCCTCTGACAGCCGACCTGACACGTCTCCACCCGCATTTCGGCTGTTGGCCGATTTTGTTGCAAAAGTCGGTTGAGACAAGTCACGAACCGTGATTCCGTTGTGTTGACGCGAATCTCGGCGAGGTCGATCCATGATGGG
>NZ_JBEPRI010000021.1:0-136210 GCF_040548265.1 Bradyrhizobium sp. F1.13.3
AGCTCCGACGAGACGAGCGCTACCAGCAAACCCCGCCGCCCGAAGGGGTCAAAATTGGACGCCGATGAGGGGTCAAATTTGCAAGCCGATTGACATCCAGGCGTCTGACCGCGTCCAGCGCGATCGGGGAGACCGGTTTGCCCTTGCGGCCTTCCCGGGCGGCTTTTTCGATGTCAGCCAGCTCGAAGAATCCCCGCCGCGCATGGGCCAGGCAAAATGCCGGCGTGATCGGCATTGCTTTCCTTTTTGGGTCGAACAACGGCTCGAAGCCGCCATAGCAATCCGCCTGCAGAATGCCGGCGAAGGCGGCCAGATGCTTCTGAGGATGTTCGCCCCGTCGGTTGCCCGAGGCATAATAGACCGCCGCCGGCGGCGCAGGCCCGGCGAACGGCCGGTCATCCCGCACATAGGTCCATATCCGGCCGGTCGTGCACCTGCCTTTCGCCAGGACGCGGATGGTGGTGTCGTCGCCATGAAGGCGCTCGGCCGCGAGCACATGACGCTCGATCAGCTGGAACAGCGGCATGACGGCGAAGGTTCCGTGGCCGACCTGGTCGGCCAGCGTCGACAGCGGCAGGTCGATCCGCTCAGCCTTGAAGCGCACGCTCTGGCGATTGAGCGGGATATGCATGCCGAACTTGTCGAACAGCATTGTCGCCAGCAATTGCGGACCGATGAAGCCGCGCGGCGTGGCATGGAACGGTGCCGGCGGCTGGCTGATCTTCTCGCAATCGCGGCAAGTGAACTTCTCGCGTACCGTCTCGATCACCTTGAAGCGACGCGGGATCTCCTCCAGCGTCTTGGTTACATCCTCTCCGATCTTCGCCAGCCGAGATCCACCGCAGCAGGCGCAGCTCGTTGGAGCCTCAATGACGACGCGCTCGTGTTCGATGTCGTCCGGCCATGGCTGACGAACCGGCCGCTTGCGCATGAAGGGGCGAACGTTCTGCGTCTTCGCTGCTGCGGCCTGCGCGGCAAGCTCATTCTCGGTCGCCGTGGTGGCGAGTTCTTCGAGCTCCAATTCCAACTGCTCGAGTAACCGCGCCGTGCGCTCGGAGCGCTGCCCGTGCAGTTCGCGTTTGAGCTTCTCGATCCGTAGCTCAAGATGAGCGATCAGCACCTCGCTGTCCGACAGCTCCGCCCGAGCGTTGGCGGCATCCGCGACTGCCACATCGCGTTCAGCCTGCAACGCGCCTCGCGCTCGGCCAGCAGAGCAAGGTAGGCTCTCGCGAGATCCGACGGAAGATCGTCCGGCTTCGATGTCATGACGCCATTGAATCAGATCGAGCATCAGATTCAAACCCAAAACGATTATCCGACCCGCGTCGGCCGCTGGGTTTCTTGCGGATTGCGCCAATCGATCCCGGACACAGTTCGCTCCAGGGTTTTTCGAGGTCAGGTGCTGATGCGTGCCTTCGTTTCAGCCTCTCAAGCTAGCACTCCGAGAGCAAGTTAGAAAAGCCGAAATCAGACGCCGGCACTGAACGGGCTACGTCGCGGTCCGATCAATACGCAAGTCATCGATCCGTTTTCCGGACTTCAACAGGTTTGTTACCCAGCGAGGCTGCTTACCGCGTCCGGCCCAAGTCTCCGATCCATTTAGTGGGTTTCGATTACTTTGGAAGGACCTTGGGATAGCGCCGTCGGGCGCGAACAGTTTGCCGCGTAAGAGACCCAACCGCGCCGCCGAGCTTAGCCAACCGCTCTTCTAGCGCCTTTTGTTTCGCCGCAAGTTTTCCTGGGAGAATGGCCTCGGTCTGGCGGTAGAGATCCCAAAGCTGGTCGATGGACATCTGCGCCAAGGTGTCCCTAGACGGTTATCTTGCTCCCTTTACGTCTTAGCGCCTGATCCTCGTTGAGAAATTGACCCTTCGGCGACGACCTGCCTGCGTTCCGCGACATTGCTTCAGCAGCGTGGCAGTTGTTTTTGCCTACACGTCATAACGGATCGTGACGCCTTGATTAACGAAGACGATACCCGCGTTCAGGGCGCGTCGATACGCTGGAGCCCGCAATGGGTCAAAGGCTGCCTCAAGCCAGGCCGAATGCGCTGTTCGGCTCGCCTCCCGAAAGCTGACACCTCAGTCGTCTGCGCGGAGGGCAGCCACGGGCTACAAGCGGGAATGCCCAATGAGCAGCTCAAGCCTCACCGCGCAAGGTCGGGTGAGGTTCACTCCCTTCAGGCCAGCTAGCTACAGCAGCCCTTGCCGTTCTCTTGAACCGGTGGGCAGCGATCGGTGCCGAAGGAACAGAACACGCAGCAGTCGCCAGGGAGCGGCTTCAGGCGCTCGCCGCAGCCTTTGCAGTCATAGAAGAACTGGCAGGCGTCGGTCGGCATGACCTCGGCAGCAGCGTGACCGCACTTGGGACACGTGATCGTGGAGTTCATGGTCATTTACCTTCAGGCGCCTGGCAGGCGCCTAATAAGGAGCTGCCGGCGAGCCTTCTTCAGATCGGTCGCCAGTTTTATCTTCTCTCTCAAAACGAGGATTTCGGAATATTCCTTTTGGATCTCTGGGGCGATGCGAAGTGCTTCAAGCTGATGGGTGGTCAGTTTGAGGATCGCGGCAATATGCGTACCTTGGATGGGGTGCATGGCAATCAATCCGCTGTTGAAAAAAATGGAACGCGACCATACAGCGAACTGCGTTGCGGTGTCGCTCGAAATAAACAGCCAACATTACTGTCGTTTGTTTTCCTGATCAATTCGCAGAGGTCTGCGGCATAATCTTCAATGATGCGCCCTCGGGGCCTCGTCGCTCTCGCGGGGTTGCCCTTTCTGGCTTGTCCGACGGCTTATCACTCATGGCGTCACACCAGAGGTCCGGCGGCAGACAGCTTTGATCTGGATTAATTTTTCGCTCCCTCCCGCCACTCCGGCCGAAGCACGTTTGGTCAATCCGGACGAAGCTCCAGGTTGAGGGTCAAATTGATCTGGCATTGTTCAACGTCTTCCGATGATGCGCAGCGACAAGTTCGGGGCAAGCTCGACGTCATTCTTGAGGATAAAGGCGAACGGCAGCTGAAGAACATCGCACGGCCGGTGCGGGTTTTCCAAGTCGCTCTTGACGAGGCGATGCGGCCACACAAACCAACGCGACAGCCGCGCAATGCGCCGGCGGCCGAGCGTCACGACAGGTGGAGCACGCGCCTCATGGCGACTGGCGCCGCAGTCGTAGTGATCGCCGGCGCTGCTGGCGCACCATTATACTTCCACCTCGGCCGCGCCCCTGACACGTCAGAGATGCCGGACAGCCGGGTATTGCTGAGTCAGAAAAGGCCATTGCCTATGCCGACAAGGCGATCCAGCTCAGTCCACGCACCCCCGCCGCATGGCCAGTATTGTATCTCGCCGAAGCCATCGCATTCGGCCAGTTACAGGACTATGAAGAGGCGCTTGTATGGATTGAACGGGCTGAAGCTTCTGCCCCCGAATTGCTCGCCGCGGGATTGGTGCGGTCTGTACTGCTTGCGCTCGCCGGTCGAGAGAACGAGGCGCACGCAACTCTGCAGAGGTATTTGGCGAACGACAAAGCTACCTTCCGGACCATGTCTGATTTCCAAGCTCGAAATGCTGGTGTCCGGCTGCAGTCTTGGAGTCCGCCTTTTCTTATTTGGGGGAAACATTTTATAGATGGCCTCCGGAAAGCTGGGCTGCCGGAGTAAGCAAGGCCGTTTGCCTATGCCGACGAGGTGATGGCAACAGCGGCTCGCTGCATGTCTCTTATGGGTCAAAATGCGAAGAACTCGACGCGAGCAAATCTAGTCCGCTATATCCCCTCAAACAGACCTCGACGAGCCTTGCGGACACTTGCCGCTGGGGCGGAACGACATGGCGGCCATCTGTTCAAGCACCTCGTCGGCGCGCCGTTGGGCCACTTGGCTCAATGGTCCCGGTCGGCGGGTACGCCGGTGGGACAATCGAGGGCCATACGATCCCAATGACCGAGGTCGGCTGCAGCGAGATACGTGCTCTCCAGGAAGGCCGTCAGCGCTACCTCTGGGTGAACCGATTGTCTCACGACATCGTAAGGCAGAAGAAATTCCCAGAGCTTCGGGTCGAAGTACGCCCATCCGGCATCACCTTAGCGTCCGCAAACTCTGCAGGAGCGGGAAAGAAGTAGGAGGAAAAGGGCCGCAATCCGTGCCGCCGCCCGGCCAAAAACCTGCCGACGAGACTTCGTGACTGCATGCTTGCGGGGCCCTGCTCAGACCAAGTCGTAGATGTTTGCGCGCGAAAGAAGCGTGACGACCGTGGTTTCCAACCGTAGCTTTCGTCGAGGCGCACAAAAATATGAGCCATTGTAATGAGGTTCGGCGGAGCGGTGATCCGTCTGGCTTCGCATTTGTTCGACTACTTACTCCCCCTCGAAACCAAAGTCCGTGATCCGTAGGCTCGCCGCGTTATCACGCACAACGTTCTCGACATCTTCCGGGAAGCCGTCGGCAGCTTCCGCGTCAATATCGAGAGTCAGCGTAATGCGGGTACCACGGACCCGATCAAGCTCGCTTAGGATGGATTGAGCGATGTTGCTGACTTGTGGGGTAGGACGGTTAGGATCGAGTACGATTTTGGCATAGAAGCGTCGAGGACGGGCAGCTCGGGTAGTCTCCGCGTCGCGCGGCTCAGAAATGGAAGGCTGACCTGCGCCGCTCACGCCAGCATTGATGCCAGCCAGCAGAGCCGTCTGCGGCGCCTGCTTAGCCAATTGCTGATCCGCGGCCTCACGACGGACCAATAAAGCATCCGAGTTGAGATCGACGCTAACCAACTGCGCGAGCCTTAAACCGATATACTCCCCCTTAGCTTCGTCGAACCTATCCGCAAGCGCATACTTAGCATCCGAGCGCGCCAACGCCTCACTTATGGCCCTCGCCAATGCCTGCGGCTCGCGCAGATTCGAGAGATACGGAAACTGGGCAAACCAATCGCGAAGCTGCCGAACGGCGACGTGTGGCTGGTTCGGCTGCCATACCTTGCCAAGGTCACTATCCAAGACGCCGAGGCGGGCGACGATGAGGCCGTCGTCTTCACATTTTTTCCACGCGAGCTGGGCCAATGGCGCCGGATCGCTTCCGCGATTGGTCAACGCCACGGGTTCGAGATCAAAACCGCGCGCCACGTTCGAGCTACCTGGCTGAGGGTCTTGGGGCAACAGCAAGTGCTTCCACCCACGCCGTACCGCGTTGATCGCTGCAGCATCCTGCTCGCCGAGCTTCTTTTTGGCGTCATCTTCCTGCGCGGGTGGCAGCTGCAAAATGCCTCGCGCATCCCGGACGATGGAAGCCCATGCGAGCTTCTTGCGAACGACATTCTGGATGTCTTCGAGCGCCGCCTGATCGGCCGCAAGGAAGGCAAGCCGGTTCCGGTTGCGGCGCTGGCCAGGACCCTTGTGTTCAACGATGTCGGCAGCAAGCTTCATCGCGGGCGTAAGCGGCCAAGAGTTGCGCTTCGTAGGCACGATCGCGCACACCGCTCGGGAACTCGCCCGGGTTGTTTTTGTAATAGCTCGTGAACGCTTTCACCGCCTGCTCAGGTGCCTTCTCGCCGTCGGCGTCTAGCTCCTGGAACAAGCGGCGACGGATGATCTCAAACGTTTCCGTCCCCTGCGCTGGGGCCCAGGCCGATTGCACGCGGCCGAACACCTTTTCTAACGCCAACAGCGCCTCGCGACCGCGCTGATTACCGACCTCGGCGGCGCTCTCAGGGAGCGAGCCAACGACTAAAACGCCGGGTACCGCAGCGGCGGCCTCGGTGAGCGACTGCAGGAAAGAGACGAAACCGTCGTAAGGAATACCGTCGAGGTTGCGAGCGTACGCGACTACTTCGTCCAACAAGATGAGGCACGGTGCAGCCTGCTTCAAAATCGCGGTCATGGCCTCCGAGCCTGGATTAGTCCGCGCTTCGTCGGATGACCTAATGGTCTCGTAGGCTTGCTGCCTAAACCACTGGAATGTTCGACCGGCAGGTTGCTACTTTGGCGTCAGCGGCACTTGCTTGGTGACTCGCTGACCGCTCCTACCTGCTCTTTAGACCGGTCCTTGGCATGCCGTCACCCCCGCGCCGAGTTTTCCGTATAAGAGCCCTCACCGTCGGACGACGCCAATGTGCCCTCGCAAACAGCGAGCGGTGGATCGCCGCTACCGATTCGCCGGTCTCCGGGACCGTCCTGCGACCCGCGGCATCGAACTTTGCTTGCATCGACACTTACAGCTCTCAGAACAGATCGCTGTCTTGTTCATCCCGGCTGAATCCCCTGTCTTCGTCCTCGGCTTGGCCTTTGAGCATGGGGTGTCGCGGGCTAGAATCGTAGCTTGTCAGCGTGGATACCAAGACCGATCGCTGCTCAGCAAGGGCAAACTCTAAGATTTTCAATGGCATGGCCTTAGTAGTTCGGAGGAGCCCGCCGACCTCCTGGCTTCAGCCGCCGCACCCTGCCACATGACGCTGAAGTGGTTGCAGAAAGTACAGCGGCGCTTGCACCTTGAGAGGTGCCGGAGTCCGCAAGTTTCTCAAGAAATTTGTAAAGATTAAGGGGCAAAGCAATGGCAGAAAAGCAAAACGGGCTGCAGTTGCTTAGAGGCGCCTACGTCGTCGTTCAACCAAGGGACCTCAGCGGTCACTGCACCAAATCGGCTCCAAGCTGGCGAGAGCCGAACGAGGACAGACTTTCTCGACGTCCTTGGTACGAGCGGTCTAATCCGGCGCGCCGGAGGCGCGTAAGTAGGGTCGCGCGACCAACTCTGGACCTTTAGGATGATCGCGCTCGACCGGACTGCCGGATCAATTGGGAAGGATCGACGCGCAGAGCTCTCGCAAGCTGGCCCAGCACGGTAACGCTTGGAGAAACCGCTGCTCTTTCAATTGACCCAAGATACCGTGCGCTTAGCCCCGCTCTGTCGGCCAATTCCTCTTGCGTCAGATTCTGGCTATGGCGTTCACGACGCAGGTTTGTGGCCACAACCTCTTTTAAATCCATGAGGAAATGGCACAACGGCAGGAACGATCTTTCTAGGAACGATCGTTCCTATTCCTGTTGCGGCAGGCCAAACCTTTTTGATAACTTGGTGCGGATAGTGGTCGTACGGCGGGCGCCAATGATTGGCCCAGGCGCGATCCGAAGCTGAGCCCGACAGGTCTAAGGAGGCGCGTATGGCGAACGTTTCCGGGAGTTGGCGGAGGACGCCAAAGACAATCAGCCGCTGATGACGCCACTACACCCGGCAACGCAGCGAACTGACAAAGCGGTAAGTTAGCGTAGCAAATGCCAGTCGATGGGCGACTTTTCTCTTCAAATACTCAAAGCGGAGCCGCAACATGTCTAAGTTGGAGCGCACGTCGGCCGGACTACAGATGGTTATCCCTGGATGTGAACGGCTGACCTTGCCGCGATCAACGACCCGCGTTGACGACATCGGTCAGGGCCTGTTCGGCTTTTACAAGGCGCCGAGCCTGTGCGAGCAGCTGGTGTGGCGCGGGAATGCGCCGTTGCGGCCCCGCAAAGCACAAAAGGCGCTGCCCAATAGCGGCCTGTTCGGCAAATGACCGCGCGAACCGACGCTGATGTATATCATCTCGATTTTGATTAAGATCGCTTCGCAGGCGTACCTTCTCAAGGTTCTGCTGGTGCAGACCCACAATTTTATCTTCATTGTCGCTGCGCGGCCGATCCTTTGGGCGGTTGGCGCAGCTATGCTCGGCCTGAGTTACGTCTCCTTGGCTGCGGTACTCTCTTGGGATCCAAGGATAATCTCTTGGGTCATCATAGTTGTGACAATCCTCATATGGCCACCAAGCCCTCCGAACGGCTACTCTAACGAAGAGATCGCGCAATTTGCTGCGGAGTGTTACGCCGAAATTGGAATCAGGCGGGGACTGTTGAAGTATAGGATTGGCGTGCTCGCCTTTGCCCTCTGCTCAGCCATCGCTTATTTGCTTGCATTCGGAGAAATTTGCTCCCCCCGAGGGGAATGCGCACCGTTCTACGTAGGAATGATCGGTAGTTTGCAAAACTCCAAGTAGAAGCCCCCGCCGACAGCAGGAACCAGCTTGGTGTCTGCGGGGCGCGAGAAGGGTGCTCTATCAAAAGGAGTTTTCGAGTGGGCGAGAAGGCGAAGAAGGTCAAGCCTGAGGAAAGGAAGCGTCTGAACGGGCTAGAGTTCGCGCACCCTTTGAGAGCGAAGCAGATCGCGGAGAATGATGACCAATACGCGAAGGCCCTATCCTATTTGAAACACGGCTTTTCGCATTTCGCCGGCAACGGCGCCGATCTTCCCACCATGGTCAAGGCGCTAGTCAAGAACCTCGCCGCGGCCGGGATGGACGCGGACGCCATCCGCGCCATGAAGCCCTACGTGCGCCGGTTCACCAGTGAGGTCTTGTCCGGCAAGGAGACGTTCATGCACCAGGCCGCAGCAAGGTATTGGAATCAGATAGCGGAGAGCCAGCCGCTCAAAACTGAGTGGGCGCAGCAGATGTTTCCGCTGCCGCAGGAGGACATGGATCTGGCGCTGGCCAACGAGGAGAAGCGGCTGATACGGGAGACCTCCAATCCCGTACTGGCGGCAGCCTACCTCAAGATCATGCCCCTGTTGTGGGAGAACGCGGCAATCTCGACCTACCTGAAAGACAACCCGAGCCAGAAGGCGGCAATCCCACCGATCGAGAACATCGCCGAAGCGATAATGATAGCGAGCAAGGATTTTCGTTTGACGACCCGGGAGCTGATGAAAGTTGGCGAAATGCTCGAAGAGCCGCCAACTCCCAACAGGGCGCTCAGCGTGGCGAACGCCGTGATCAGCGATTACAAGGCCGCGTCCCGCAAACGGCTGCGCTACCCTGATCGAGACGAGATGCCACGGATAGCAGAAGCACTATTCCGTCCGTCATTCGACGCTGAAACCTTGCTGCGCGTGATAGCCGACTCCGACGGTACGATCATGGAGTTAACGTCCGCCGAACACATGATCGCGCACCCGTTCACTCATAAAAACATCGTTGCGCCAAATTACGCTTTGAGATTCTGGACCGAAATGGACGCCATGTTGGCTGCGCCCTTCAATATTGAAAAAACTTTTGGTCTCGACGGAATCACGATCAAGGTCGACTGTCGGACGCCGGCGGGGGGCGCAAATTTTGAAGTATGGTCGCCGAAATCTAGAACACAAGCCGGAAGGCTTATTGGCTTGATCTACGATGTCGCCCGGGAGGCTTCGTCTTTTACTCCCGCCGTCGAGTGCCTAGAACGCCTTGATAGCTTTTTGCGCTACTAACTACCGGCGCGGATCATCAACATCGATCACGCGCCTCCGACTATTCGAAAGCCTGACCGCTCCACCACCATGGAGCCTTTCGCCAAATGTTCGCCAGATTTCTGCACAAAGGGTGGCTGTTTATCGATATGACCAACTTCTGTGGTAGCTGATACAGCGTCGATCGCCGGAACGTGACGCTCCTCCAACGCGCTTTCCACGACCAGCGGTGCAAATGTCGACTGCGACGCCTCGCACGGCGCCAACATGCCTCGCTGTCGAAAGCGTCGTCGCCAATTGTAAATCTACCAGCGCGTCGTTCCGTGCTTGCGCGCCACCTCGGACCCTGGGCAGCAGGTAGCAGACTCTCCGCGACGATCCGGGCTCTCTCAGCCTCCGAACGCACACGGCGTCCCGAAGGTCCTTCTAGAACCTCCCTTCGGCTCACCGGCCCTACCGATGAGCCGTCCAAATAGACGTCCTTTTTGCTGTCCAATCCCATCCTAACGCGGCGATCAGGCGGCCTTCGTCGTAGGCGTACGTCTCATCTCCTGTCTCACAGGTTCGAACTGCCAGTAAGTTACGGAAATTGGTGCCAGATCACGCAGTCGATTGCGGCGACTGTCTCATGAGACATCTGCGTCAGCTCGCTGATTCACTGTCTCACTCACGCGATAGGGGCCGGCACAACACCAAGAGGAGCTGATCTCCGATCTCTGCGACTCCCGTCCCGGGGGACGGGCCGGCAAGCGACAACATTGAGCAGGGCCTCAGCCGCTTCGCATGGCGCTCAGTCAAGATCGTGGTGCTCAAGCCGCCAGGACGCCCATAGCCACCCCCCACTGGACCTACAGCTTGGCTTTGGCCTCTATACGACGGCCGCGGCACGATCCAGAACCCGTTCATCGACCGCGTCGCCCATTGACCGGTCAGCAACGGGTGGTTTCCAAGATCGGACCGAAATGCGTAGGCTCACAAAGGCTCTTATGCCGGACCAGCGCCCCATAAGCTCAGGAGCCATCTGTCGGCCCGCCCACCAGTCAACCGAGGCGGAAGCCAGCTCTGCGTTCGATAAGCGTTGGCGCCGCCCGGATCAGCTCATGAAGTCACGTGTCTCATATCCTGTCTCACAGGCCCGAACTGCCAGTAAGTCGCGGAAATCAGTGCCGGATTCGCGCATTGCCATTGCGGCAACTGTCTCATGAGACAGATGAGTCATCGCGGTGACTCACACGCTCGGATCGCGGCTCAATGCGAGACCAATCTGCTCTCGACACGCTGAAGCTCCTGGCGGAGTAGACGACCGGATCAGCCCGCTTGAGCGAACGAATCGAAGTCCGCATGCGGCCGCCGCCCGCCCTTGTGGCAAGCAGTGAAGATCGGCACGTCGATCGGGGGTGGGGCGTTGAGCGAGGCTCTGACGCACGTCCGAACTCAGCGCTCATTTGGGGCGCAACTCTTCAGGGCTTTGGCCGCGGTGGCGCGCGCGATTCTGCCGCCGAGCCCCCTCCTCTTCAAGCCGACGCTCGAAATAGCCTGCGATGCTGCGCCAAGTGATTTTGCGGGAAGATCCTTCGAGATAGCTTTCCAGTTCGCCGGAATTGAGGAGCTCGTAGAGCTTAGCCCGCCCCACCTTCAGCGCGGCCATAGTCTCGTTCACAGTAGCAACGAGCGCCGGAAGGTCACGTAAGCTATCGAATGATTTCTTAGTATTTCCGACCATGTTGATCCAAGATGTTACCAAATCGATGTCTGAAGGTGAGACCGGAGCAACGGGCATAGGACGACTACCCCCGGCTTTACGCGGAGGCAGTCCCTATGCCCGCTACGATGATGTCTGCATGGAGCCGACCCTCGCTTAGGGCGATGATCTCGCGATGCCGCGGACCACCTCGGTGCCTACTTACGAAGCTGCTCATCGCTCCGGCGAACCGCCCTCGCACCTTTCGGACCGGGCTTCGTCTTGGTCGCACCCCGCAGTAGACGATGCTCCCCGGAGGGTGGGTGCTGCTGCCGTAATAGCTCCGATCCAGCACCCCAAAGTCAGAAACCACGCGATTCCTCACTTTTGCAGGCTAACTATGCGGAGGATGATGAACGGGCGCGAACAAATACAGCTGCCCGGGCACGAGAAATTCGATATGCACATCGTGCGTACTAAATTTAAGGCGCACAGGTCCAAAGCGATGGCGCGAAAAAGAAACAAGGGAGCCAGTGCTCACGAAATGATCGGGCTTTATTTGCCGACCGATTGGGTGCAGGGAGGCTTTGGTGCCGATCTACGCCACGAAATGTATGAATCACTTCGCGGCAGGACGATCCCAGAAGGGATAATTGAAGCTGTGAGTGGCTGCGCTTACCACTCGGAAGTTGTTTGGTACGTTCCCCCTCAACCGGGATCCCTCACTCAGAACGATCACTACGACGTCATTTACCTTGTAGGTCCAGATGAGGAGAAAGGAGAGCGACTTGCTCAAACGAGTGCAGAGCCAAGAACGGCCAGTGAGGCGCTCGCGTTTTTTCTTTCGCAGGATCTACAAGCGCTCAAGGAAACTGGGAATGCTCCTGTAAGGAGCGGCGGACGCCTGCCTCACTCGACGATTGCTTATATCGCATTCGACCTGCTTCAGAGCTACATCGTGGCTCCGCCGGGCCCCTACATCCAACGTCTTATCCACGGCCTCCTCAATTTATCTACTGCAGCGCAGGAACAGGTAAGCTCGTACATCTCTAAGGAGAAGGCAGCATACATACTGGCTCAGGCTCCAGACTTGAGCTTGAGCTTCATCGCCGGTTTGGTGGATGTCGATCGAACAACGGTCTCCCGATGGACCAAAGAACAGAAATTTCAGGCTCGAGTATCTCAATTGCGCGAATGGATGAAGTCACCGCAATGGACGGAGTTCAGGCAAAAACAAAATCGCTTCCGATTAATTGAAGTACCTCATCAACTTGAGAAGTAAGGCCCTTTGGGGATACTCCATCCCCCAAATCGCATTGATAGCGTTCGTTCTTTGGCGGCTCAGCTTGAAAGCTACGGTTGAAATCTACGAGCTGGGTCGCCAAGCAGCGTCCCGTGTCGGGGGGCGGCGGAATGTCGGCTCCGGCCGGGAGCGGACGAAGGTCTCAAAACGCCGGGATGCCCGCTTGTGACGACCCTTAGCGGACACCCTGTGTGAGTGGCTTCGCCATGCTGGTGTTGTCGCTATCTGCACTAATTTCTTGTGCATCTGTTGGATAGCGCGTCAAACCTGCCTGCAGCCCAATCCCGCTTGCGACAGCTCGTCATCGCGGTTGTCACGAGCCCCTTTCCCATTCGACGCCAGACCATTAGGTCAATGCATATCAAAAGGGGGGACGAACACGTCGCCAACGGGCCGCACCGGCGGTAGTGAATTGGGTGGATTAAGCTGAATGATGCTTGCACTCACCGGCTCCGGTGCGCGGCGGCGCACAACGAACACCACGCCCGAAATGGTTGCTCGCCTCCATACCACTCGACAGGCAAGCGTCTTGTGAAGCCCGCTGAACAACAGATCAAACTCGCTGGCGAATATGTAATAGGGCGCGGAAAGGCAAGCGCCAAAGGCGTTGATGTCGCGCACCACACACGGATGCACCCCCATAATTCCATCGAAGGAAAGCAAGGCCGGCACATTAACGATCTCGCGCGGCAGAGCGCGACGTTCCATTGACCTTTCAATCATGGTGAGAACCCTCGCAAGCTTCTTTGCTTCAATTGCCGGTCCCGCCGAACCTCGTCAAACATGCTCTTCGCGCACTCCGCCAGACAAGCAGTTCTGCTGTCTAATTAGAGTTGACTCTATTTCTTCTATCAAAGCGAAGAACGGACAGTTCAAAATATTCGCGCGATACACGAAAACGCGTAGATCGAGGCTGCCCAGGCTTGAATTGAGAAGCACTTTTGGCAGCTGTTGGCCATTCGCATCGGTTGCCGCATCGCACTGACATGTCCGGAGTCGGGGAGAGACCGGAAGCGCTCGACTCAGGGCGGACCGACGCGAATGACCCCATGCGTACATCGTGTGCGGACCCACTCACTGGATCACATTGGGATAACGAGGCTTGCCGGTCGCGGGATCGAGTTATCAAACCGGCGGCTCGGCGACGGATCGACCAAAAGATCACTCGGTTGCGCTTGTCGCGCGTTTCAGTGTTACCACAGCCGTACCCCCACCGGATGCCGGCGTAGGATTCTTATACGTGAGCTCATCGCCGTTGATCGCGATGAAACGCTTCTGATTCGAATTGTCCCACGCGGGGAAGCTACCGCCGATAATATGTAAGGATATTGAATGTTCAGATTCATTGACCTTGTAGTCGCCAAACATCGCGATTAGCCCCTCCAGAGCGGCTTTGCTTTCCCCGGCACTCGGAAAGTCGCGGCGAGCAAATTTTGGTCGTCTCGGACGCAGGAGATTGATTGAGAAGTGATCTGCTGCATCGAACATGAAATATCCTTTCGGATCGGATCCAAATACTTCGGTTGTTTTCCCGGTCCTCTCCTTGATGTTTACGAATGAAACGACGCTCCAAGTGCCTACAAGCTGCTGTTTGAGTGGCTCTCCGGCTCCCGCGGATAGCGTAGCGCACGTAAGAGCTGCGGCTATGGGAATGGACACTAGTGCTTTCATGGTGCTCCCTCCGGTCTTCGGGAACGTTCCCTCTGTGACGGGTTCTGGGCTGGCCGCCCAGCTTAGTCAGAACCTCGAGACCACTATACGGCGCACTCGGCGGTCAGTGGCGCAATTCATCGCACAATACCGCACCGACGGCCAGTACGGGATTGAGCAAAGGCACAAACGGTGCGCCCATGATCACGTCGGCGATCCTGCGGAAGCCGTCGAGCTAGATGGTCGGGGCCTACCCTGAGGAATGCTGCGCACCTTGGCGGAAGTGGATGGCTGCATTCATGTCCGGAACTAACAATTGCGCTCGCCGCGGCAGATCGAAGCACCGGCTATAGAGATTCACTTGCTTTAATGACGCCTGCCGACTCATGCGCCTTACTCCAGTCTTTCCGGATGGATTGAATGGGAGGCGCATTTGCAGGGACTTCGCCAAATCCAATTTGCTCAACGATTAGACGAACTCGCTTCCCAACTATCCGAACTCGAAGATCTCCGATCCCAAGTCTTACAAGCAGAGCGGCGCGCCAAGTTTGTACTACGGTCGCCTGCGAAGCCTCGATCGCCCGCCCACGACTCTGGACGATAGCTTCCTTGAAGAAAGCGGACGGGTTACAACGGGGGCCGAAAGGCCAAGCGACGCCACTGAAGGGAATGGACGGACACGCCGCACTTGGTTCAAGATGCCGCTATGCGTACCCATATCATTGCTATCCTAATTATCGCTCTGCTCGGGACCGCAGCATTGGCCGAGAGCATTCTTCCGACCACCGTCCGAACAGGCAAAGCGCGCCCAGACGGCGCCCTAGTTTGCCCCACCTTGGCCGCCGTAGCTTTCGCCACGGAACAGCTCCGGCGAGGCTCCTCCCCGCCTGACCTCAAGATCCTTCGTTGCGCTTTGCTTCCCGAAGGAACGTCCATGACGATCGAGGAAGGCGACCGCGGCGCGATTGTAACGGCCGAAACGATGTTCGGCACCATCGTTCGCGGCGTGACAGACTTGACGACGGTTGATGTTGATTCACCAGGCCGCTGAAGTTATCGAGGCGCGTTGCTGTTCGGCACGACGAGGCCGACATCCATCGATTTATCGTCAAGTCCACTAGCACCTCCGCCCTTGCCGCTATCCCTGGCTCAATTTCACTGCGCTCGCGGGCGATGGTCGACGCCCCCTCCCGCACACGCTGAGGGAGCGGACGGCAGCAGCCCTTGAGGCTACGGTTCGAGCCCTCTCAAGGAGACTTCAATGCCTTACTACACAGCTGACCAAACCCGATGGGAGCGCAATGCCAAGGTGCTCGCCGATGTCTTCTGCGCTCTCTTGCTTGCGATCTTTTCCGTCGTCTTCTTCGGTTGGCTCGGCGGTCTGCTTGCCTTCGTTGTCGTCGAAGCTTGCCTGCTCGCGGTCGATTGGCTGGTCCCCAGCAAGGACGACGCGGCTGGCGTTGTTCGTTGACCCGATTTGAGCCGCGAAACGGCGCGGACTAATTTGAAGGTCCGCAGGTGTGCGTCGACACCTGACCAGCGGCGTTGAATCTCAAAACCGCGCTGACCACACTATCGCGCACAAAGTAAGAGATAAGCGCTCCGTCGCCTGACTGCTGCAGGTTGTCGAGCTGCGAAGCTGGAGATCCGATCAACCGATCGACCCAGTAAGCGCGACGACCTTCCCGCCCGGTGACGGTCTTCGTGCCGCCGCAGCCGCAGACGATGACGGCATCTTCAGCGTACATTCCTAATATCGCTTCGATATCGCCAGCGCGGTAGGCATCCAACCAATCGACCGCCGCGGCCATCGGGTCAAAGGACATAAAAGCACCTCCATGCCAGAGTTGGAGATTTTGGCCGGGGTACCAACTACATGTCGCCGCCAATCGATTTTGAGTCTTTACTGTTCTCGCTCGCCCAAGGGCCATATGCCAAAAGTCATAGGTCCTATACGTGTCCGCTGGCCTGAGTAGGCTGGAGGTGCATCGGGAAAAAATAGCAACGACCAGAAACTAAGTGAGCCCCGCAACGTTGCGTCAGCATCACGCCGGCCAGTGCCAGAGCAGCACGCTATCCGTCCCTGAGTCACGAGTACCGTACAACAATGACCGTTTCCGACCGCGCCGAGACGGATGAGCAGACCAGTCGAGGTCACGCCGTGGCTCAGATCAATCAGCTGAAAAACGAGCACGGAACAACCGAGCTTTCGCTTGCGCTTCTGTTCGGCCTGCCCGTGACGGTCGCCATGCTGGGCTGGCTAGCGTTTCTTGGCTGGGTGGTCTTTCGAACAGCCCAATGGGCTCTGTTCTAGAGTCAGAGGCCCGCGAGTTTTAACCCAGCACAGATGATCATGCCCCAAAGTGCGAAATTGATTTCGAGCGCGTCTGCCATTCGATCCCCCGATCGCGATCCGTTCGGCGAGATCACTCTAATTTCTGATTGTGCTCTGCAGCGAGTTCACAGACTTGAAGGAGTGAACCGGGGCACCAGAGACCGTTGCTTGCTAGGTCACGCAGCCCTAAACTCTGGGTAGATGCCTAGAATTTGGGACAATTGCCATGCGAGCAATCTCGATCGTCGCTGTCGCCCTGATTTTACCTGCGTCCGTTCTGGCCCAGGAAAAAGAGAAACCGTCTGAACCACCGCCATGCTCATACTCATTGATGACAGGGCAGTATGTTGAGGTGCCAGTTGGCTCAACTGTTTGCCGCCGCGCCCCAGCACCGTACCAAGATTTGTACGGGCTCCTGCAATGCATTCCTCCGCTGAATGAGGTCGAACAAGTAAAGCGCGGCGATCCACGCTGTGAAAAATACGATGATCGGCCTTAAGCGGGAGCTCCGCGGCGATACTCGCAACTTTCGACTGGCGGGGCTGCGACAGGCTACGCCATTCCATCTCCCGCCGCAGGCGTCAGCGCCTAAGGCGCTCCGCCCATTCAAGGGAGTGGACCTTGTCACCCGATGACAACGAACCAACGTCCCTCAGGGAGCGGACAAGGCCATTAAGGTTGACTGGTCAGGTTAATTTCGCACACCTGAACATCAATCTAAGCCAACCGCTGGACGGCAATCCAAGGTTATAGCTATAGAGGATGCTTTGCTGTTGAGGTTCTGTTTTGAAGCCCTCGCTTGCTTGCGCTGCTATTATCTCGTTCTTTACTGTCAGTGCAGCGGCTGCTGACGACGGGATGACGCTCGACTTTTCGTTCAAGGGAACGAGAGGCTGCATCACTCTCTATGCCAATCCAGAAATTCGAATCCGGAACGTACCTCCGGGTGCCACAAGGGTCTTGCTTCGGTTGATAGGGCCAAACGGCACGGAGCTTGGAGGTCAGGAGACGGCGCTCCTATCAAGCGGCATCATTCCTGCAGGATCAATCCGCACATTCGCTCCGTGCGATCCGGGTCTCTACATGTACCAGGCGATTGTCAAAGCAGATGATGGTCGCACAATTGCGGTAGGAGAGATGCAGCGTTTGTTCGGGCGTGAGTGAACGGCCATGCGGCCTTGGCATAGAGCGACGTCAGGATGGCGACGCGGGCGCAGAGCACGAAGGTCGACGGCACCGAGCCACCCGTGGGTTGATTGAGAGGAGCAGCATTTTGGCGCTCTATCTGTTCGAGGCAGGTCCTACGCGCTTAGCGATGATGACCGCTCGGCCAAAAGCCGCGATGCCAACGTAAATTTTGTGAGCATAGAGGGTTGCGAGTTGCCCACTCAACGTCTGGACTATCCAAATTTCAATTTCATTAGACTGATTGCCGCGAGTTCCGTCATTTTCTCCCATGCCTTCCTAATTGCCAGCGGTGACGAGGCCGGCGAGCCGCTGGTGAAACTCTTAGGTAAAGGCAATATTCTGGGTATCTATGGTGTATTCACATTCTTCTTCATTAGCGGATTTCTGGTAACACTGAGCCTTGTCAATTCGCCATCTGTGCTCAACTACTTTTGGCGCCGGTTTCTCAGGATCTATCCTGCCCTCGCCGTTTGTCTCGCCATAAGCGCTTTCGTCATCGGGCCGCTCTTCAGTACCAACGGCCCTGTGAACTTCTTCACATCATCAGAAGGCATCCGGTACTTCCTTGGAAATCTGTGGTGGCCAGGCAAGCCGCCGGGTATGCCCTCCGTCACACTTTATGACGAGCCGAGCGGCTGGCTCGGAGGGATGATCAACGGTTCGCTGTGGACGATTTTTCATGAATTAGCCTGTTATGTTCTGCTTGGCCTAATAGGGCTTTTGGGCGCGCTCAATGCTTGGGTTCTCGTGTTGATCTGCATGAGTATGGTGCTGATATCAGTCACCGGATTGATCCCCAATTCCGCGACGATTGGTGATTTCCTCCTGGTGGCTCCAGCGTTTTGCGCAGGTGCGGCCTTTTCCTTGCTCAAACTCCAGCACAAGAACTCAGGTTTCCGCCTGGCCAGCATGGTCGCTGCAATTCTCGCTTTGTGCGTGGCATACCGCTACGATGCAATGTTGCAGATTTTTCCTTTAGCCGGCGCACCGGTCATCCTCCTGATCGGGACATCACAACGGCTAAGCCTTCCGACACTGAGACAAGTAGGAGATATTTCGTATGGGACGTATCTCTATGGCTGGCCGGCCGAACAATTGATGAGGGCCGGAGTTGGGCCTGAGGCATCTTGGAGCCTGATATTCTTAGGAGGGCTTTCCGCAGCTTACCTGGCTGGCTATTTGTCCTGGTGGGCAATCGAACGTCCCGCACTCCGTTACAAGATGGGCCTTTGGAATATTCCAACTTCCTTGAAGGAAGTGAACCGGGGCCGCTGAGGGACTGAACGGCTGCGGTTCCAGCGTCGATAAACGTCGTCGTGCGGTCCGCTAGACCCCAGGTCCAAGTTTCCAATCCACGGGGATTGGGGACTACGGAGCAAGCCGCCGCAAAAATTGATTGCCCTCCATCCTGCAACCGGGCATATTCTGGCCGTATTTCCGACATGGATGCGCCAAGAATGCTTTCGGCAGAAATTATGGATTTGCTACGAACTGTTCACGCGCAGGGAGAGATTACCCTGGTTGACCTCGATCCCCTCCCCGCTGAAAAAGACGTTTTCGAACAAGCCAGAAGTTTGGGCCTGATCCGCGTCGACATGGGCAATGGCTGGTCACCTTTGGACACGATCGTCCTGACGAGGGACGGCCTAAGAGCACTTGGTATTGCCGTCTCTCCGACAGTTTGGGAGAGACTTCGCGCAGCCTTATGGGGTTCACGCCGAAGCAATGATGGTCGTGCTCGGACCTGAAGCGGCCCTCCAAGCCGTCGTATAGCTGCGGGCGTCCGTGTTGACGTCGTGACCGGCAGTCATCCAGCCCGATGTTCCGATCAAGGTGGACGCTACGTTCAACTATTCGATACTTCCAGACAGACTCATATTTTGATGCCGACGGCAACTGATCCTCACCCAATAATGTTCGACATCCCAATTGCCTATGAGAACATCAGAGCCGATCCATGAAGGGCGTGGACGTATCACCCGAGGACAGCGAACCAACGTCTCTGGGGAGTGAGCAGAACTCTGTTCACTCCGACTTTGCACGGTTAGGGTGTCAACTTTGAACAATAAAGGTGGCTCATCAATGGACCGCTCAGAGGCTAAGGGCGGACCCGCAGCTAACCACTTTCAAGTCGCAATTGGAAAGCCAGATGATGTCCGCTCGTCGATCTGGCGACTATGGGTACAAGGTGATGAAGTTTACTTCGGATCGACCCAAAGTCTGCCGCACACCAAAGTCAGTCTGCATAAGTCGGGTAACTGGCATATCGGCAGAAGCAGTACCGTAAAGAGCAACGCGATTAGGTCAGCTTGTACATGGCGAAGGCCGCCTCCAGATGAGAACGGATTTGCAAGCGCCCTCATGATCTTTGTTGATCCGCATCCATTGAAAGAGCCGCTCCTAAACAAAGCAATTATTGATCATTCAACTTGGCTGGACCCGGCCATGCCAGGCCGCTGCATTTGCCTGCAAGTTGCTGTCGCAGCGAAGGGCACGGATCTCAAGGCAAATCGATTCAGCTCGGAGCACCGCTTGGCCGGCCGTATTGCGAAGCTGAACGGAGAGCACGCTGTCGTCATTGCTCATGACATAGCGCTCACTACAGAACTGAGCAGTAGATTTCTACAATACCGATCCGAGACCAAGCTCACGTACAACGTAGACGACGTAAATAGAGTTCAATTATTCGACACTTCCAGACAGACCCATATTGTGCTGCCGACGGCAATTGATCCTAATCCAATAATGTTCGACATCGCAATCACCTATGAGAACATCCGCCGCTCCCCTGGAGACGCGGACCACTACTAGATCAAGCCAATGTTAACCTCATTTGTGGCCTTGATGGCGAGATACCCCGCCTGCTTTGGGTGGACGCTGGAGGTGGTGTAGTATCCCAACCCAGCAGCAACCAAGCCACTATTTGGCGAACTTTCAACCGCGCTCGCGCTGTCGAAACACCCGAGCCAAGGCGATGGCACTCCGCGACGACGCGTATTCTCCGTCACTCTTCCGGCTTCATAGGACGGCGGCGTCTGATTAACGAGCGTAGCGTAGCTGTCGGTAGATGTGGGGGCAGGCAGGATGGTGACTAGGAGCTTTTTAAGCGTTGGGAATCTTGCCGCGAGTGTGTCGGTGTCTATTGCGATCTGCGCCGCGCTGCGTCCGTGGATAAAGCCGTTGATGCCATCCTCATTGATGAGGTGCGTAAAGAACGAGGCCATCGACGCCTGGATGGCCGAATTGGCGTTGAACTGCGAGGCATCTCGCCCCCTAATCGCCCAGCATGCGTTCGCGAATGATGGGCTGATCCAGCGTTGAACTTCTCCGATATCACCGCTCGTGTCTCCCGTATCGTTCTCGCCGTAGCCCTTGCTGTCGCCAATGACCAGGATAGAAGGTTTGCGCGTCCTCGCCGCGATAATCATGGGGGAGTAGCGCGTGATGCCAGATGATGCAGTATAGGCGCCGCCCAAGGTGTTATCAGACAGCCCCGACACGGCCGCATCAAATACATCACCGAATGCAAAATTGCCGGGAACGTTGGTGTTCCCGACCACACCATTCTGAAAGACGATACCGGCAGCGTTTACGATAAAGCCGCGAACATAAAATTTATCGCCATCGACGATGGTGATGGGGCAGGTCCCGTCAAGGTATGCCGCGTTTGGAATAGACCCGCTCACCTGTCCGCCGAAGATGACCTGTGTGTACGTACCGAGGGGATACTCAAGGCTTGCTGCCCTTCTCCTGATATGTCGCGCCGCCCGCAAAGCCATCTACATAAAAATTGGGGAAGCGGATGATCGGGTTGATGATGGTGTCCCGTGCTATATGCGCCGAGCGGAAACGCATCTGCTTATTCGTCGTATTGCTGTTGTCAGGCAGATAGGTTCGCGTAGCGACCTGCCCGAGGTAACCGCTGCTCGCTCCCCCAAGGAGAGTAGCGCGCGCCTGCGTATTTGCGAGAAGTGGCATGCGATCAATCCCGCAGGGCTTCAAGCGCGAGCGTGAAGGTTTCGCCGCTCGCAGGCGTATAGGCGCCCCTCGCCTCGATCAGCGCATAGATGTTCTGCGATCCGGCGGCCGCGTCAAAGGCCTTGGCCTGGATCGATGCGAAGCCCTTGGCGCCGTCTGAATATTGCTGGTCCATGGTGATGTCGACATAGCCCAGTGCAATGGCCGACACGCCGCTGACGCCAGCGGCGAATGCTGCGGCGTCAACAGGCAGTGTCGCCGGCGCGGTCTTGAACAGGTGGACGCGGAAGCTGGCATTGGTCAGCACGTTGCCGGACTTACTCAGGCGCACGCCCGTGATGACGCCCGTGCCCGCGTTCTTGCGCGCGATAGCACAGGGAATCGCAGCCGCCGTCGCCGCCGCGATGTGCTGACCGAGTGCATAGGCCGTGGTGTTGGCCTGACGCGTGATGCTGCCTCCGGCGACGGCCGTGTTGCCGCCGACCTCGCCGAGGTGATTTTCGCCGGCGCCGACGACCAGCGTGCCTGCGATCCACTGTGAAACCAGCCCGCGGAGATACTGCTGGACCGTTCCGTTGGCATCCGTAATCACCTTCGCGCCGGATGAGGCCCCAAGCGCGGCGATCAGCGTATCTTGCTTGGCCTCAGTCGATGGTGCGGCAATCAGCTTCGCCAGGACAGCAGCGAGTGTGGCTTGCGTTGCGAAGTCCTTGCCGTTGGTGGTTCCGATCAGACCCTCGATGCCGTCGAGATAGCCTGCCTGGGTCGTCAGCAACGCGCCGATTGCGTTGAGCACCGTGATGGCACTGTCTTGTTTGGCTTCGGTGGCCGGCGCCGAGAGGAGCTTGGCGAGGATGGCCGCGAGCCCAGCTTGTGTATCGGCGTCGTCAACCGGCATCGGGTTCGCCGAACTGACGTCCGTTGCACTACCTTCCGCCCCGAACGCCGACTTGACGCGCTGGAAATCGCGGCCCGCGATCTTGTCGATCGCAACGTTATCGCCGGTCGCCGGCAGCGTCGCCTGGTCATAAGCCATCGTCGGATACCCTTCTCAGCTCAGCGGGGATTCAAAGGACCATCGCGCGGTTGACGTAACCGCCCGAGATCAACGCGTTCAAAATGTCTTTCGGCATCTGCGGATCGGCTGATGCATCGACCCAGCGTTCGACGGCAATGATGCCCGGTATGGTGAGGCTCTTTTCCATCGGGTCGACGCCGTCATCGGCCCAATAGCCACCCGCGAGCTGGGCGGCGATCGCCTTCAGATCCTCAGGGACTTCCTCGAAGCCTGCGTCGTATTCGACCACGATCTTCCCGGATGCCCAGCAGCTGACATTGTCGCCGCAGAGCCGCGTCAATTTCCCGCCGGCGGCGTCGAGTTCGTAATCGACATCCCTGGTCAGCGAGGATCCTGCGACCGTGACCGACGCCACCGAAGAGACGAACTTGCGGGACAGAAACAGCCCCGACCGCGGCGACTCTACGCGGAACGTGTCCCGGCAGCCTTCCAGCATCAGCGTAGGCGGATTTACGCCATCTCTTGCGAGATTGCAGGCGCCAGCGATCATGGCCGAAACCCGCGCGCCCAACGCGCGGAGCCTGCTGTCCTTGGTCCCGTCCGTCGACAGCAGCCCCGCGGCAGCCCGTAGCTCCTTGATCGTCAGAAGGTTGAGATCGTCCGCGGGTGTCAGGACCTGGAACATCGTTAGCCCTGCAGCTTCGAGAGCAGCGGATAGAGATCGAACTCGACCGTGCTGCCATCACCGTTGGCGAGCGTGAGCAGGCCCTGGTCGTTGACGTCAAGGCTAGCGACGCCGGGCCCGGCCGGTCCGCGCAAACCCTGCCCGCCCCGCTCGCCGGGCTTCCCGGTCTTGCCCTGGGAGGCCATCAGTTTCCAGCCCTCGCCTGGACATGGTCCGGGATTGTCCCTGCGGGCGATGAACGAGCCGCCGTTAAGCGACACCACGCTTAGCCGCCTGTAGTCATTCCTCGCCGGATCGAAGGTGCCCTCGATCTCGATCGACAGGCCGTCCTCGCCGTCGCGGCCGGCACGTGCCAGGCATAGCCAGTCGGGATGCGGCGGCACGTGGCCGGTGTCCCTGGAGGCCTGCGGCCATCGCCTCAGATCTTCACCTATTGCGGCGAGGCGCTTCTCGACGGCGCTAATGCGCTTGGTGACGATCTGGATCTCGATGCGGTCGCATACCTTGATGAGGCCCCAGGCCTCGGCGAACCATTCGACAGGCACTTCCAGATCGAAGAGATCGGACATCGACTGAATGAACACGCGCCGACTTATTGCGGCATGCGGTCCGCACAATCCGCATTCCCGATCAGCGGCCCATTCCGCGTAATCATTGTCGAGCCGATGGATCAGCTTCGCGGCGCTCGCAATCTTCCGGCGCGGCACGCCATGACCCCAATGCGAGCCGCCGGTGCGCTTCGACCATGTCTCCGCATAGCAGTGGTCACAGCCAGGGCCGACCTTGGTGCAGCCCCACCAGAAGTTCACGGTGGCGTCCGTCCATTCGATCGCGGAGCTTTGCGCCATCACCCGATCTCCGCGATGGCCGCATCACGCGCGGCGTTGAGCTCGGACATCTTCTCGATCGAGCCGCCGGCACGGTCGGGGTGATAGTCCTGCGCCAGGCGCTTGTAGTTGGCCTCGATCACTGCCCTGGTCGGGTTGCCGCCAACCTGCAGGATGTCGCGCCAGTGCTTGCCCTTCGGCGCCGGCAGCGCCTGGAAGCCGGAGAAGGTCGCGCGCACCAGGGCGAGCGTGCCGTGCCGGAGCTCGACGCGGCGCGCCTCGATGATGTGATGGATCGCCTGCAGGTTCGCCGCCGGCGTATCATAGCGATCGACAGGGATGCAGACCTGCAGGCCGTCCCAGGCGAACCAGACCGCGACGCCGGGATCTGCGGGGCGGTTGCCGGAATTTGAGGTCAGCGGGTTCATGTCGATGTTGCTCGACAGCACCGGAAATTCAATCTTCTTGCCGCTGTCCTTGGCGAACAGGTCGGGGCTTTTCTTGACGTTGCGCAAGGCGGTCTCGAAGTTCGTCTTGAACGAGCCCGAGACGCGGCCCTGCTTCCAGCGCGGGAAGCCGGACGGCCATTGCAACGGATAGGCTTGCGCCTGTGGTGCGGAGCTATCGGCCATTACAGTCACCCCCCCCCTCTTTCAGGGCGAGCGCGAGATCGGCGCGCTCGAGCATGGCCTTGAAAGTGTCGATGGAGCCCGGCATGCCGAGCGCGCTGCCGGCCGCATCGCGAAGCGCGGCGGCGAGGCGCCGATCGACCTCGCGGCGGATCTCTTCGGGCGGCAGGTTTTTGACGGTCATCGCCGCGTCTCCTCGGAGACCGCCCGCTCATTGCGGAGCGCCTGCCAGGCGGCGCGGCGCACCAGCGGCAGCGTGGCGCCGATCAGCATCTGCCAGTAGTCCTGCGACTGCGGCTCGGCGAAGTAGGCCTCGATCGCGGTACACATCACGACACCGGGGCGCGTGGCGCGGATGCCGTCGCAGGGCGAATTGTCGGCCTGCTTGATGGCGGCTGCGACCTCGGAGAACCCCGCCGGCAGATGCGTCGGGATCTGATGGACCGGACGCCGCATCATGTCCTCGGCGGTCGCGATCAGCACGGTCATGTGCTCGGAGAGCGGCTTCATGCTCCGTCCTTTGTGGTCTGGCGGCTTTCGTGGCAGACGAGCTCAACCAGCGCGGCCATCACGGCGTGCCAGCGCTCTGCTCGCGTGTCGGTATCGAGCGATTCCGGGATCTTGCGTCGGGCAGCCCGCATCATGGTGATGGCGAGCAGCTGGACTGGAACCAGGAACGTGCTGGTCTCGGGCGTCTCGACGACCAGGAGATCAAGGAAGAGCCGATCGGCGTTCTCGGCGAGCTGCTGCGCGGTGTGGCGGCCGTCGAGATAGGCGGTCGCGTAGGCGACGGCGTGGCCGGCGATCAGAATTGGCCTGCTCGGCGCGGGTGAGATGTTGCTGCATCACGCCTTCCTCCGGGGAAAGGTGAGAACGACGGCCGTCCCCGACAGGGATGCAGGACGGCCGCCGCTCTCATTCCGCCGGTGGGCAACCGCTGCGGAATGCCAACAATCGGGAATGCCCCATGCGCGGAAGTCGCGCGCCACCAGGTGGCGCTCGCGCGGGACGGTCGGCACCTCGCCGAAGGGATATTGAAACGGGTCACCCGCGGCCCGGCCGAAGCCGGCCCGTCTGTCGACGGTCCTCCACCGGCGGGTGACCCGCAACGCGCACGCCAACAACAGCGCGATCGCGATCGCGGCGATGGGAAGTACCACCATCATGTTGTCGATGATCTTCACTGGCGCGACCTCCGCTGCCGGGCCCAGTGCAGGACAACGCCAAGCATGCCGGGCCAGCCGAGGATTAACGTCAGGGTGATGATGATGTTGGCGAGGACGTCGATCACCTCACCGCTGCCCGAGGGCTCGTCGTACACGCGCGCCAGGTGGCCGTAGCTGTAGATCACCATCCACACCAGGGAGCCGATCATGGTGTAGGCGAACAGGCCGGTGATCAGGTGATGCGCGATCGCAGGCATCGAACAGCTCCATGGTTCAGGGACGCAGAAGCTCACGCCCGGAAATGACCGAACGGGTGCAGCTGCAGGTGATGTCGGGATACGCTGGTGACGCTTATGCTAAGAGGCAGCGGTCGTTTGAGCGTTCGGCATACTGTGCGTTACTTGTGATCGCGAGAAAGCCAGCAACGAAGGTCCGGTTCTGGCCCCATGCCGACTGATCCCAGACACGGGCGTACCTCCGATATAAGGCGGCAGGCCGGACGTGTCGCGCGCGGGGCCGTCGCCGTTTGTTTACCCTGAGCGGAAGTGGACGCGTCTGAAGGCAGGCAACAAGGCTAATCGATCGTAGCAATTATGGCATTCAGCTTTGGCATCTCGCACGCCTTGTGGACCGCCTGCCCTCACTGACCTAACAGGGGAGAGATGTGTAGCGAATGCCCCCGAAACGGCGCTTACGTAATAATGCGTAGCCCCGTCTTTTTCTTGATGCAGCCAATACAATAGTTAGCTAGCATGGCTCCATCATCGGCCTAGCCGGCAGCTGCCGATGACTGTGAGCAGAAGACTTGCGCTTCAACTCAGCGTGAGCCTCCATGCCCAAAAACTCTCCCCGCCCGGTCAGCGCCAAATGCGGCATGCCGATGCATTTCGTGATCGTCAAAACGGGCGGATGCAAGTTTCGGTGTACCAGGTGCGATAACGTCGATCCAATGCAGGTCCCAGACTTGCAAGCATGGACCAAAAGCGAATTGCGCCCGCCGAAAAGGACATGAATGCTACCTCAAAATAAGACCGGCTGAGTGGGCGACCTCTTTTCGAAGGTCGCCTGCTGGCCCATCGCTACCGTTGACGCGGTGCAGCCCAATGTCGGTTCATGGGGCGCAACGGAAGTTCGCAGCCGAGCTGCCAAACCGACGCGAATGACCCTTCTGCGACATGGGCAGGTGGAATCGCTGTGATGCAAAACTTCGCTTCCTTTAGGGAATTATTCGCCCTTCAATCCGGCATAGCCAATGAGATCGGTCGGGCCGTACTTATCGCGAAGATCTTCTCGAGTTCGAGACGCATGGTGCCGTGGCATTCGCAAGCCGCGACCGCGAGCCGCGACCGATCGATCTCGATTTGACCTCGTCGATGAGATTTGATCGCACCGGATGCGCGCAGATCGCGCATCAAGACCGTCACCGTCGTTCGTCGCACACCAATCATTTGCGATAGGGCCTCCTGTGTGAGCGGAAGGAAGTCGTGGTCGATGCGGTCGCTAAAATGGAGTAACCAGCGGGCCATGCGAGCTTTGACCGGATGCAATGCGTTGCAGGCCATACCGAGCTGAAATTTCATCAGCAGGGTCCTGGCGTGGATCTGGACCGCGTGCCGGATCGCTGGGCTTCGGTTGAAAACGGCGTGAAACCGCAGCGCGGGGATTCGCGACGCGGTACCCGCCGCGCGAACGATTGCGGTGATCCCCGAAGGCGACGGCCCTAGCACAGAAAGCACGCCAATTGCGCCCTCGCGCCCGACCACGCCGGTGGAAACCGTCTGCCCGTCCGCCATGTCGACCATCAGCGAGATGGCGCCGGCATCAGGAAAGAAGACATTCTCAATTTGGTCACCCGATCGCGAGAGGACGGCATCCTGATCAAGCGTAACCCTCTGTAGATCGGGCGCCAGCATATCAAAATCCGCTGGCGGCAGTGTCGCCAGAAGACGGTTATGCATTCCGCCCCGACGTGTCACGGCAGACGACCTGCGGTGAGGCGTCTTCCGTCCACTTCATTCCGGGCGGCGAGGAACGATGGCTCTAAACTATGTTTAGATCCGCCTTCACTACTCACATTGAGATCAAATTCACTTCCAGACACGAATATTCCAGCTGTGCATCGGCTCAAAGCCCGAGTCCTCGTAGACACGAATGGGTCAACTTTGGGGAATGGTCCGCGACATGAGCGCGGCGAGTAAGGGAAGAGAGTGTCAGTATCGATGCAGTTGCGGCGCCAAAGTATCGAGGCTGCAAAAGGTGCTCTTCTCCACCCGCGTGCCGTAGCACTGATCTGAAGTTCCACCCATATCGAATATGAAGATCAGACTCCCCTCAGTGCATTCCGCGGGTCATAAAAATGTCATGCTTGCGCTAACGCGTTCGTCGATGGGAACGCTCGGGTGGTAAATATTGCTTCCAGGCGCGATGGACCGGGTGCCCGTGCTGGAAGAGTAACGGACTTTGCTGGTTTCCAGTTGTGGCCCATCGAATCCGTGAGCGCAGCGAAGCGACATGTCCGGAGTCCGACGCAAACCGGAAGTCACCGAGGGCAACCCGACCCGACGGAAGGGACATTCCTTTGCCGACCGCTTGGCGTGGAGTTGACTACACACATTGTCTCGGCAAGCCCACGAGGCCGGCGCACTTTCGCAATGAGGTCAGATGGTGGGACGCGATCCCCACCGGTCACGCACGCTCAAGTGGCAGACCCTGCTCGCCTTTAGGAATTCGTTAACCACCGCGGCCTAGCCTGCCGTCACTGGTCGTCATCAGCCGATTGCCGCTTGGTTCGTTCTAGGCGAACAGCCGGTGTCCGCCGAGACGCTGACATATGCCGCGCTAGGAGCGTGCCTGAAGATCTCGCCAGTGGCCGCTCGTCGCTTGCCAATCGCTGGCCGCGCTCACTTTCGGAGCAAAGTCCTGGCGTATAGCAATCCGTGTCCTCTCATTCGCCAGCTCGGTGGAGCAGTTGCGAGGCAAAAATGACCAACATTACCGATATTCGCGAGATGAAGGCGCGCATTACCGTGTTTGGGGTCGGCGGTGCCGGTGGCAATGCTGTCAACAACATGATCACGGCCGGGCTGCAAGGCGTCGACTTCATCGTCGCCAATACCGATGCGCAGGCGCTTAGCATGTCCAAGGCCGAGCGTCTCATCCAGATGGGCACGCGGGTGACGGAAGGTCTCGGCGCTGGCTCGCATCCTGAAGTGGGGCGCGCTGCAGCCGAAGAGACGATCGACGCGATCCGCGATCATTTGACCGGCGCACACATGGTGTTCGTTACTGCGGGCATGGGCGGCGGTACCGGCACCGGCGCAGCGCCCATTATCGCAAAGACTGCGCGTGAGCTTGGCATTCTCACCATCGGTGTAGTCACTAAGCCATTCCACTTCGAGGGCCAGCGCCGCATGCGCCTTGCCGAGGCCGGCATCGCGGAACTGCTGAAGGTGGTGGACACTCTGCTGATCATCCCGAACCAGAACCTATTCCGGGTCGCGAACGAGAAGACCACGTTCTCCAATGCCTTCGCGTTGGCCGATCAGGTACTTTATTCGGGTGTAGCCTGCATCAGCGACCTCATAGTCAAGGAGGGTCTGATCAACCTCGATTTTGCTGACGTTCTCGCCGTAATGCGCGAGAAGGGCAAGGCCATGATGGGCAGGGGCGAGGCTTCTGGCGCAAACCGCGTGTTAACCGCCGCCGTGGCCGCGATTTCCAATCCATTGATCGAGGATCCCTCGATCAAGCGTGCCAGCGGCCTCATAATCTCCATCACTGGCGGCAAGGACCTGATGTTATTCGAGGTCGAGGAAGCTGCTACCCGCATTCGCGACGAGGCCGACCAGGACGCCAACATCATCATTGGCGCATCGTTTGATGAAAGCTTAGACGGTATCGTCCGCGTCTCGGTAGTAGCGACCGGCATCGATAATCTCGCCCCCGCACCCCACGCGCAACCAGCGCAAAGCTGACTTACAGAACTCGCCGGCAGGCTGCGCAACGACAGCGGTCAAATCGCCGGATCGAACGTAGTACAGCGCTGACCGCCGCGCACCGCATCGGCCTCGGTCCGGTTCGCGCAATAAAGGAACGATTTCGGTATCGACCTTGGCTGATCCGCGTCCATGAACGCCTGGCAGTCGGTTACTTCTGCCTATGGCCGCCCTTAGCCGACCGTTTGCCGAGCCCTTCCATTTCGGCTTCTTGGACCAGACCGGACGCCATGGAGACTGACGCAAACGCTTTGCCTCCTGTTGTCCGAAGTCCGGCCGCTCGACGCCCTACCCTGTCCTCCAGTCATCCAAATGGGCCACCTTGGTGCCGCTCAGGAACACGGCCCAATCTTCCATTAACGCCCGGCGCTTTTCCAACTTTTGGCCTCGCTGATAAGCTGCGGTGGTCTCGCTCTTGTATTTGTGGGCCAGCGCAGCCTCACGTACGCCGTCCGGATAGTCGGTGCATTCCTCAGCCCAGGTTGCGAAGGTCGATCTGAAGCCGTGAACCGTTACATGCCCGTAGCCGATACGATCAAGGACCGCGAGCATCGCGTTTTCGGAGAATGATCCGCCTTCGGGATTGGTGAAGATCAGTTCGCCTTGGCGGCCATCCCGCACCTCGTCGAGGACCGCCAACGCCGGATCCGTCAAAGGGACGTAGTGGTCCTGGTCCATCTTCATTCGGTCGCCGGGAATTTTCCAGGTCGAGCCTGGGCGATCGATCTCAGACCAATGCCCTTCGACGGCCTCGTTTGTGCGGCAAGCTGTGAATATTAGGAAGCGTAGCATCGCAGCAGCCGTTCCGGGCGCACCGGCAAGAAGTTTCATGAACGCCGGCGCCTCGGCATACGCCAAGGCTGGATGATGACGGACGACCCGCTTTGGGCGCTTTGGAAGCTTTTCGCGCAACTGCCTCGTAAGCTCGGCCGGATTGCGGAAGTCTGGATCGTCGATATCAACGTTCTTGGCAACAATCGTTTCAATCCGGCCGCGGACCCGGTTCGCAGTCTCGCGCTTTTCGAGCCAGATCGGCTTGAGCAGATCGTGGATGTGGCTCGGCTTGATCTCCGGGATGGTGAGCTTGCCGATGGTGGGATAGGCGTAACGCTTGAGGGAGGACGGCCACTGATCGCGATGCTTCCCGCTCCAGGTCGACCAATTCATGCGGATGTAGGCTTCCGCGCATTCCTCGAACGTCGGCAACACAGCCTTGGCCTCGACGGTTTTCGCCTCTTCACGTGCCTTTCGCCTCTCCTGCACTATGTCCACGCCGGCGTTGCCGCGATCGCCTTTCACGCGCAGCCGCGCCGCATCCCGTGCCAGCCGCGCATCCTTTAGCGCTACTTCCTTTAAGGAGCCGAGGCCGTGCCAGCGTTCCTTGCCGTCTTTCCAATATCTGTATGACCAGCTCTTCGATGTTGGTCCGGTAATGATCAAGTAGAGCCCATCGCCATCGGCGTATTTGCCGGGCTTGGTTTGGCGCTGTACGTCGAGCGGTTTGAGCCTTCCAGCCATTCTTCCTCCGAGAAAAACCGTCCTCCGAACCCACGGGCAAAAACCACGGTCAGCGACCCGATTAGGAGGAACACCGGCGAACTGCAAAGTACAGTCTTTCGGCGCAAGTCCCTGATTTTGCTGTGGAGTTCGAACAACTGCGAACAGAGGAGAACAATATACTGGCGGAAGGGGTGGGATTCGAACCCACGGTACCCTTGCGGGCACGCCGGTTTTCAAGACCGGTGCCTTAAACCACTCGGCCACCCTTCCAAGTCCGGAATGGCTGTCGCTTAACGCACTCGACGGCCCAAGGCAACGCGAAGTTGGCGCCGGACCCGAAACCCCTCCGCCGCACACGATCTGTGAGGCGAGCGTCAGCCTGTTCCCTTAGCCTGTACGCCTCAGCCATCCGGATAGCGGCGACATCTCCCAAGGCATCGCCGGTTGCGAGGCCCGGTTGGGTACGTCTCCCATCTCAGAGTCTCGTTTGCTGCCTGCAAAAGAAAAACGGCGCCCCGTGAGGAGCGCCGCTTGGAATTCATCGTAGCTGGGTTGGCTCAGTAGCCGCCGCAGGACGCACACCCCATCTGCACTGGCGCGTAATACGAATAGCCCGGCTGGACCATCTCGACGCGCTGGCGCGTGGCGTATTGGGGCGGGATGCGCTCGTACTGGACGCTCGGCGGGGCCACCATCACGGTCTGCGGCACCATCACGGTGCGGTACTGCGCCGGCGCGCGATGCGCCACGACGGAGCCGGGCGACACCATCACGGTCTCATCGACGGTGCGGTATTGCGGCTGCACATATTGCTGCTGATAGCAGGTCGTGCACGGCGGCGGCGTGTAGCAATTGTAGCAGCCGGCGGAAGCGGCAGTCGTCATGGAAATCGCAGCGACGACGGTCGAGAAAACGACAGCGAGAGTGCGAGACATTATTGTTGTGCCCCAATTGCCCGAAATGGATTTGCGAAGGTCGCATCAGTATACGCGGCAAAACCTCGCCTTGCCGAAGTTCGTCGGGGCATCCTTAATGCAAACGGCCGGCTTGCGCCGGCCGTTCAGAACTTGTTGACCATGCGCGATGCGCGATGCGCGATCCTTGCGATCACGCCGGCACGAGACGCTGTTACTTCGAGCGCCGCTTCACCTCGCGCACCGCGCCGCGCGCGGCGCTGGTGGTCAGCGCAGCGTAGGCCTGCAGCGCGGTCGAGACGTTGCGCTTGCGGCCGATCGCCTGCCAGGCGGCATCGCCCTTCGCCTCTTCGGCGGCGCGGCGCTTGGCCAGCTCCTCGTCGGAGACATCAAGGGTGATGCTGCGGTTCGGGATGTCGATGGCGATGCGATCGCCGGTCCTGACGAGACCGATGTTGCCGCCTTCGGCTGCTTCCGGCGACAGATGGCCGATCGACAGGCCCGACGAGCCGCCCGAGAAGCGTCCGTCGGTGACGAGCGCGCAGGCTTTGCCGAGGCCCATCGATTTCAGATAGCTGGTCGGATACAGCATCTCCTGCATGCCGGGGCCGCCGCGCGGTCCTTCGTAGATGATGACCACGACCTCGCCGGCAACGACCTTGCCGCCCAGAATGCCTTCGACCGCGGCGTCCTGGCTCTCGAACACGCGGGCGGGGCCGGAGAATTTCAGGATCGAGGCGTCGACGCCGGCGGTCTTCACGATGCAGCCGTCCTGCGCGAGATTGCCGTAGAGCACGGCGAGACCGCCGTCCTTGCTGAAGGCGTGTTCGAGGTTGCGGACCACGCCCTTCTCGCGGTCGGCATCGAGCTCGTCGTAGCGGCGCTCCTGGCTGAAGGCGACCTGGGTCGGGATGCCGCCGGGCGAGGCACGGAAGAAGGTGCGGACGGACTCGCTCCTTGAGCGCTTGATGTCCCAGCGTTCCAGCGCGTCGCTCATGGTCGGCGCATGCACGGTCGAGACCGAGGTGTCGATCAGGCCGGCGCGGTCGAGCTCGCCCAGAATGCCCATGATGCCGCCAGCGCGATGCACGTCCTCGACATGCACGTCGGCCACCGACGGCGCGACCTTGCAAAGCACGGGCACGCGGCGCGACAGGCGGTCGATGTCCTGCATGGTGAACTCGACCTGCCCTTCATGGGCGGCGGCGAGCAGATGCAGCACGGTGTTGGTCGAGCCGCCCATCGCGATGTCGAGCGTCATCGCGTTCTCGAACGCCTTGAAGTTCGCGACATTGCGCGGCAGCACCGAGGCATCGTCCTGCTCGTAGTGGCGACGCACGATATCGACGATGGTGTGGCCGGCCTCGACGAACAGGCGTTTGCGATCGGCGTGGGTTGCGACCACCGTGCCGTTGCCGGGGAGCGCAAGGCCAAGCGCTTCCGTGAGGCAGTTCATCGAATTGGCCGTGAACATGCCCGAGCACGAGCCGCAGGTCGGGCACGCCGAGCGCTCGATCACCTTGACGTCCTCGTCGCTGACCTTGGAGTCGGCGGCTGCGACCATGGCATCGATCAGGTCGACCGCCTTGGTCTTGCCCTGCAGGGTGACCTTGCCGGCTTCCATCGGTCCGCCCGAGACGAACACGGCGGGGATGTTGAGCCGCAGCGCGGCCATCAGCATGCCGGGGGTGATCTTGTCGCAATTCGAAATGCAGACCATGCCGTCGGCACAATGGGCATTGACCATGTACTCGACGCTGTCGGCGATCAGCTCGCGCGACGGCAGGCTGTAGAGCATGCCGTCATGGCCCATGGCGATGCCGTCGTCGACCGCGATGGTGTTGAACTCTTTCGCCACGCCGCCGGCCTGCTCGATTTCGCGGGCGACGAGCTGGCCGAGGTCCTTCAGATGGACGTGGCCGGGCACGAATTGGGTGAAGGAATTGACCACCGCGATGATCGGCTTGCCGAAATCGCCATCCTTCATGCCGGTCGCGCGCCAGAGGCCGCGGGCGCCCGCCATGTTGCGGCCGTGGGTGGTGGTGCGGGAGCGATAGGCTGGCATGGCGGTTTCCGTCCTCGGGTTTGGCTGGCCGGGCGGGGCAATTTTTCGAAGCCGCCTCAGGCCTTTCCGGCCGGATAGCGCACGGGGGGAACGCGCGCAACGGGAACTTGGGCCCGACCGGGCCTGATCGGCCTTGCGCAGGCCTCCCCTGCTCCCGGCGCGGGAGCACAGGCGATCTCAGCCGTCATGCCCGGGCTTGTCCCGGGCATCCACGTTCTTGATGCCGCGGAAAAGATCGTGGATGGCCGGGACAAGCCGGGCATGCAGAAGCATTATTGCAGCTCGGGATCGAGCCGGTCGCGCAGCCAGTCGCCGATCACGGAGACCGCCAGCGTGGTCACCACGATGGTGGTGGCCGGCGCCAGCATGATCCAGGGCGCCCGGGTCAGGTACTCGCGGCCGTAGCCGACCATGTTGCCGAGGCTGGTCATCGGCGGCTGCACGCCGAGGCCGAGAAACGACAGGCCCGACTCCATCAGGATCCCCTCGGGAAAGACCAGCGTGGTCGAGACGATCAGGGTCGAGGCGATGTTGGGCAGGATATGCCGGAGGTAAATCCGCGCCGGCGTCGCGCCGAGCTGGCGGACCGCCGCCGCATAGCCTTGCGCATTGGCCGAGATGGCAAGTCCCCGCGCGATCCTGGCGTAACGCTCCCAGCCGAAGAATCCCATCAGGCCGATCAGGAGCGGCAGCGAGTTGCCGAAGAAGGCGAGCACCGCGAGCGCCATGATCAGGAAGGGCATGCTGGCCTGGAAGTCGGACAGCATCAGCACGAGCTGCTCGACAGGCCCGCGGAAATGCGCGGCAAGGAAGCCGAGGGTGGTGCCGACGATGGCCGAGATTGCGGTGGCGCCGAACGCAATCAGGAGCGAGATGCGGATCGAGACGAGCAGCCGCGACAGCACGTCGCGGCCAAGCTCGTCGGTGCCGAGCCAGTGCGCGACATTGCCGGGTGTAGCGAGACGATTGCGCAGGTCGAGCTGGGTATAGCCGTAGGGGGCGATCTTCTCGGCGAAGGCCGCGATCACCAGCATCGCGACGATCCAGCCGATCGCGACGGCGACCGAGACCGGGATCGCCGGGAAGCTCATGCGGCGGCGGACAGACGTGTCCTTCAGCGTCGCGTCAGTCATGCATGCGCTCCTTTGGCGCGCAGCCGCGGGTCGAGGAAGCCGTAGAGGAAGTCGACGATCAGGTTCGAGGTGACCATGGTCATCGCCACCAGCAACAGAATGCACTGCACGACGGCGAGGTCGCGGTTGGCGACGGCGACGACGAGCAGGCGCCCTACCCCCGGCCACGAAAACACACTCTCGACCACGACCGCGCCCGCGATCAGCGTGCCCACCATGAAGCCCAGAATGGTAACGGTCGGAATCGCCGCGTTCGGCAGCGCATGCGACGTCACGACTTTTCGCCACGGCACGCCCTTCGCCGAGGCGGTGCGGATATAGGGCTGGCCCAGTACCTCCAGCATGGCGCTGCGCGTGAAGCGCGCCAGCACCGCGGCGCCGCCAAGGCTGAGTGTCACGATCGGCAGGATGGCGTGACGCCAGCTGTCCTGCCCGCCCGAGGGCAGCCAGCCGAGCTGCACGGCAAAAACCAGCACGAGCAGCAGCGCCAGTACAAAACTCGGCACGGTGAAGCCGGCGACCGCCGTCATCATCACCGCGCGGTCGATTCCCGAACCCCGATGCAGCGCGGCGTAGATGCCGGCGGGAATGCCGAGCGCGACCTTGAATGCGAAGGCCGGCAGCGTCAGCGCCAGCGTTGCCGGTATTCGCTCCAGCACAAGCTCGATCGCAGGCCGCCCGTCACGCATGGAACGGCCGAGCTCGCCTTTGGCGATCGCGCCAAAATAGTCGAGATACTGAAACCAGATGGGATCATCGAGGCCCCACGCCTTGCGGAAGGCGGCGAGGACCTCCGGCGGTGCTTCCGGTCCCAAAATCATCAAAGCAGGATCGCCCGAGAGACGCAGCACCACGAAGGCGAAGGTGACGACGAGCACGATCGTCAACGCCGCGCGTCCGATGCGAATGGCGAAATAGCGTCCCATCACGCCGCGTCCCGCGTCTCGACTTGCGGCCCGGTCACGAGATGACAGGCGACTTGCCTGTTGCCGCCGACGTTGGACAGCGCCGGCACCTCGCTGCCACAACGCGCGATCGCGCGCGGGCAGCGCGGATGGAAGGCGCAGCCCTGGGGACGGGCCGCCGGGTTCGGCGGATCGCCCGCCAGCACGATGCGGCCTGCGCTGCGGCGACCCGGCGCGGGCGATGCAGAAACCAGTGCCTGGGTATACGGATGCTCCGGCCGCGCGAACAGATCATCGGCGCACCCGATCTCGACGATGCGGCCGAGATACATCACGGCCACCACATTGCTGATCTGCCGGACCACCCGCAAATCGTGGCTGATGAAGAGCAGGGTCAGCGCAAGCTGCGCCTGGAGATCGGCGAGCAGATTCACCACCTGCGCCTGGATCGAGACGTCGAGCGCGCTGACCGGCTCGTCACAAACGAGAAAATCCGGCTTTGTCGCCAGCGCCCGCGCCAGCACGACGCGCTGGCGCTGTCCGCCGGAGAGCGCACCCGGATAGCGCGCGCCATGTGCGGGTGTCAGTTCGACCGCGCGCAGCAATTCGCGGACACGCTCCTCGCGCTCGAGGGGCGTACCGAGGCCGTGAATGTCCAAGGGCTCGCGGATTTGGGCGGCGACCGGCAACCGCCGGTCCAGCGCCCCCAGCGGATCCTGAAAGATCATCTGCATGTGCGCGCGTTGCGCACGCCATGCGGTCGTTCCGGGCGTGGCCATCGGCTTGCCGTCGAACCGCACCTCGCCCTGATCCGGCGGCTCGAGGCCGAGCACGATGCGGCCGGTGGTCGATTTTCCCGAGCCGGACTCGCCGACGAGGCCGAGCGTTTCGCCCTTGCGGATTGTCAGCGACACGCCATCGACCGCATGAACCGCGGCACTTCGGCCGAACATCCCGGAGCGCATGCTGTAGCTGCGCGAAATCGCGGAAACGTCGACGAGCGGACTGCTCATTCGGCAGCCATCCCGAGCAGCGCGCGACGCGAAGCCTCGGCGCGGACGCAGGCAACGGCGCGATCCGCCGCGATCGGCGCGAGGGTTGGGGCCACAACGCCGCACGGCGCCTCTGCGAGCGCACAACGCGGCGCGAAGGCGCATCCATCAGGCATCCTCGCGGGATCGGGCACGGTGCCGGGAATGGCGGTCAGGCGGCGCCTCGGCCCGTCGAGCGGAGGCAACGCGCCGATCAGGCCCTGCGCATAGGGATGGACGGGATCGGCGAAGAGCTGGTTCGCCGGCCCCTCCTCGACGATGCGGCCCGCATACATCACGGCCACGCGGTCGCAGTTTTCCGCGACCACGCCGAGGTCATGGCTGATCAGGACCATCGCCATGCCCATCTCGTGGCGGATGGTCGAGAGCAGCTCTAGAATCTGCGCCTGAATGGTGGCGTCGAGCGCGGTGGTCGGCTCGTCCGCGATCAGCAGGTCGGGATTTCCGGCGAGCGCCATCGCGATCATGATGCGCTGGACCTGGCCGCCGGAGAACTCATGCGGATAGGCTTCGAGCCTGCGCGCCGCGTCGGGGATGCCGACGAGATCGAGCAACCGCCGCGCTTCCGCTTTCACCGCGCCGCCCGAGAGATCGCGATGCAGCGCCAGGGACTCGCAGAGCTGCCGGCGGATGGTCAGCACGGGATTGAGTGCACTCGCGGGGTCCTGGAAGATCATCGCGACGCGTCCGCCCCTGATACGGTCGAGTTCGGCGGCCGGCGCACCAAGGATCTCGCAACCCTCGAGACGAACGGAGCCCGAAACGCGGGCATTCCGCGGCAAGAGCCCGAGTGCCGCAAGCCACGTCACCGACTTGCCGGATCCGGACTCGCCGACGAGGCCGAGCGCCTCGCCCTTGTGCAAGGCGAGATCGACACCGCGCAGGACCGGCACGCCGTGGAAGGCGACACTGAGGTCCCTGATGCTGATCAGCGGCGTCACCGATCAAGCCTCGAAATTGCCGGCGCGGAAATCCATCGCGAACGCCGGCGACGCCTTCCACTTGATCGACTTCGGCTTGGCCGTGAAGGTCGCGTTCTGGTGCAGCACCGTATAGGCTGGGTCTTCGCGCTCGGCGATCTCCAGCATGCGGCGGAACGCCTTCTTGCGGGCGGCCCGGTCGATCGAGGTTTCCAGGAACTCCGAAAGCGTGTTCAGCTCGGCATTGGTCCACTCGCCGATCTGCTGCTGCTGGCCGTTGGGTCCGTGCTGGGCAACCAGCGAGGACACCGGATCGTTGAAGGCGGCCGAGTTCGACCAGTCGCGTACCGCGCGCGTCGGCGCGCGTTCCATGATTTGCGACCAATTCTCCTTGGTCTCGATCTGGACGTTGAGGCCGACCGACTTCCACATCTCGACCAGCACCTGCGCGGTCGCGACCTGGTTGGTGTAGTAATTGTTGAGCAGGCGATAGGGAATCGGATCGCCCTTGTAGTTCGCCTGCTTCAGCAGGTCCTGCGCCAGCTTGGGATCGTAGGCCGGCACGTTCCAGTCGGCATTGAACATGTCGCCGTAGAACTCCCACTGCAGGCCCTTCGGGACGCGGGTGCGGCCGGCCCACAGGCTGTCGACGATCGCCTGGCGGTCGATCGCGTGGGTGAAGGCGCGCCTTACAAGCGGATTGGCGAGCTGGGCGTGGTTCTTGTCGAATACGGTCAGGCGATGATTGAGGATGGTGCCGCCCTGCACTTCGAAGGCTGAATTTTTCTCGATGCCGGCGATCTGGTCTGGCGGGATGTCGCAGGCAAACTGGTACTCGCCCGACAACAGGCCGTTGATGCGGCTCGCGACCTCGGGGACCTCGAGGAAGCGAATGCGCTTGAGCGGTGGACGACCGCCCCAATATTCGTCGTGCGCTTCGAGCGTCAGCGACACGTCGGGCTTGAGTTCGACGACCTTGTAGGGGCCTGTGGTAACAGGCTTGCGCGCCCAGTCGAGATAGCTCGCGGATTCAGCCCAGGCGCGACGGTTCGCGATGTCGGAGCCGTAGCGCGACAGCCGGCCCTCGATCGTGACGTCGGGCGTCGCGTTGTAGAAGCGCACCGTGTACTTGTCGACGGCATCGACGCGGACGAGATCCGGCCAGATCCGGCGTGCAACCGCCGGAACATCAGGCGGCAGCTCCTTGCCCGGCCGCGGCGTCGGGATCTTCTCGAAAGCCTGGATGGTGCTGCGGCTCTTGGCTTCGGTCTCGCCGAACATACGCTCGCGGCTGAACGTGAAGACGACGTCCTCGGCCGTCAGCTCGTCGCCATTGTGGAATTTGACGCCCTGGCGCAGCTTCACCTCCACAGTCTGGTCGTCGATACGGCGCCACTCGGTGGCAAGCCCCGGCACGGCCTCAAGGCTGCCGCGCCAGTTCTTGGAGATCAGGCCTTCCCAGATCGACGAGAAGAACACGCGCTCGCCGACATTGGACTGCTCGCGCAGCACGTCGAGCACGTTCGAATTGGTCACCTTCTGGACGGCAATCGTCACCGAAGGACGGTTGTCGGCCTGCGCGATGGCAAAACGCGGCAGAAGCAGTGTGCTTGCGGCAGCGCCGCCTGATTTCAGAATGGTGCGACGGGTAAGCTTGCTCATGACGGGAACCCCTGCCCTGGATGATGCGGTTATTCGGCGAGACCAAGCGCGGCGAGATGGGCTGCGCCGGCGCGGACGTCGTCGTGATTGCGAAGTTCGAGGATCAGGCGGGGGTTGGAATTCAGCCGGCCCAGCGCGCGGAATACGGCCACCCACGGGATATTGCCTTCGCCCGGGGCCCAGTGCCGGTCGGCAAAGCCATCGGTGTCCTGCAGGTGGACATGCGTCAGCATGTCGCCGGCGGTCTCGACATAGTAGTCGACCGGCGGCGCGCCGGTGGAGATGTGCGCGTAGTTGGCGTGGCCAGTGTCGAGGGAGACGCGCACCTTGCTGCTTTCGATCGCCTTGGCGAGACGCACGCGATCGCGCGGATCCTTGTCCTCGATGTTCTCGATCACGATCTCGCAGCCGATGGTTTCGGCGCGCACAATCACCTCGGCGAGTGTCGCCTTGCCGCGTTCGACGATATTCACGCGATTATCTGGATGGAGATCGAGATTGTTGTGGTCCCAGGTCGTGAACGGCGAATGGATCACCATCTGCGTCGCGCCGAGGAACTCGGCGGCATCCAACCCCTGAAGCAGACGTCGGGTCACCGCCTGACGGATCATGGGATCGTGGCTGTCGATCTTGAAGCCCCAGAACGGGCCGTGGATGCCGAGCCGGCCGGTATGGCCCGAAAGCATCTGCTTGATCTCGCCGGCCGTGCTCCGCCAATCGCTATCGAGCAGATCCGCGCGAAAGAAATCCTGGATTTCGAGGTCGCGCTGCCGTTCGAGAAGCCAGTCGCGATGCGCAGGGATCGATTTGATGGACAATGCGGCGCCCAGTACCGGCTTCGACATGACTTGCTCCTCGGCCGTCAACAATGACGGGAGCAGCGCTAGACCAGTTCAATGACAGGCCGGTGAAATGCAGGTTCCGAAGCGCTGAGGAGATGTGGACATCCCGGCGATCGCGTGCATCGAATTCAGGCAATGCGATTGCGGCGCGTGCAGACGCATGCATCCGGGCGCGGATCAAGCGCGTTCGAGTCCGTAGTGATCCGGAATGGAATCCTATTCCGATGTCGCGTACATCGCGGGACATCGATCGGCGGCCTTCCAAGGGCATCACCCTCTGATCGCGCTACATGGGGTTGGGGGACCACATGGGGCGGGGGGATCAAAGGCTGAGGCAAGGTTACGAGGTCCGGACTCCTAGGCACTCCGGACCTCGGGACTTTCAAGATTGAACGTGATTTCGCGCCGCCGGCTTGATCAGCCGTGCGGCGCGAAGTCGTTTTGTGGGTGTTTCTTAACGCGTCTGCGGCTCGATCGTCACCGTGCAGTCGCCCTGCCCTTGCGTCGCCACCACGATGTTACCCGCGGGAGCACCGAGGGCGATCGGCGCGGACGAGCCGCCGCCGGGCATCTGGACCGTCACGCTCAGGGAATCGGTTCGCGCGGTCGAGCCTACGGTCGAGGGTTCTGCCTGGGCCACATTGCCCGACGCGTCACGCCGCATGATCTGGCAGTTCACATTACTGCCCCCGGCGCTGTCCCCGGCGGCCGCCATGCTCGATGAGGTGCCGCCGCTCATTTGGGCGCGGGCTCGCGACGGATCGCGAGGCACCTGGCTGACGATGCGATGGGTCCGCGGCTCCACAATGACGACCTCGTCACCCGTTGAGAAATACTCGTAGTCTCGATACTCGGGCTCGATCGCGACGATCTCGGGCGGAAGCCTGTGAAGGCGCACGCGCGAGGGAATGGTCTCGCCGACCCGGATCGAGATGTTCAGATTACGCTCCGGCTCCGCCAGGCGTGCGCGGCTCACCGTTTCGGAGATCCGCACCTGCTTCTCGGACGTCACCTGGGTCTGCTGATTGACCTGCGTGTTGGTCTGGGTCGTCTGATTGGCTTGATTGGTCTGCGTGCCCGAGGTGGCAGGCGCGGTCTGCGCATTGTTGGTCGGGGCCGTCCGGTTTGTGTCGGTGGCGGTGGCCGGTCGGTTGTTCTGCTGCGCCGGCGGCTGCTGCTCGGCCGCATTGCGCGGCGGCTGGGTCTGGTTGCGCTCGTTCTGGTTGGCCGCCGTGCCCGGGCGCTCGTTCTGCTGGCCAGTCGAGCCGGACTTGGACTTCTCGGACTCCGCCGTTGATTTCTGCGGCGCGGACTTATCCTGCTTCGTCTCGGCGCTGCTCTTGCTGTCGCGTCCCGGCTTGGTGTTCTCGGCGTCGCGGTTGCGATCGCGCGAAGGCTCCCGGGAGGGCTCGCGGGAGTCTTGGGCCTGATCCTTCGACTTCGGCTGGTTGCGCTCGGCAGAACTGGCCGGCTGGCGCTTGTCGTCACTCGCGTCCTGCCTGGCAGCGCCGCCCTTCTCCTCGCGGCCGGCGCCCTGCGATCTCTCCTGGGCGCCCTGCGCGCGCTCTTGAACACGCTCTTGAACGTGCTCTTGGGCGCCGCCGCGCTGCGGCGCAGCGCCTTTCGCTGGCTCCTCGGTCCGTCTCGGCTCGTCCCTTCGCTCACCGGGCGCCTGGGCGTAGGCGATGCCGGAAGCAAGCATCAGTCCGATAGCTGCGGTCGATAACATCAAGTGCTTGCGCATGGTCCCTCTCCTCGGAAATTCGCAACAACAGACGCGAACGTTCTATGGGTGCGAAGGTTCCTGACCAGGAACGAGGGCCGATCACGCGGGTCTCACATTTCAGGCGGGTCTCACATCGGGTCCTTCAGCGTGAGCCGCGCCGTGAATGTCACGCTGGTCTTGCCAACCAGCGCCATGCCTTCGACTTCGGCGCCGTCGGCGGAATAGTCGCCTGAAAAGCCGCAGGTCACTTCCCTGCCACCGAACGCGAGCGGCTTGCCAACGGCCTCGGTGTGCTGATTGACGGTCATATCGCCGCGCCATTTCCCGTTCCGGAACGTGTAGCTGCCGGTGTAATAGAAATAGCTGTCGCCGCCCATGATACGGCCATCGCAGAGCACGACGACGCCTTTGGCCTGGCCGCGCTTGCCGTCGCGCATCTCAATCTCAAAGATGTAAAGGCCGTTGAGGACCTTCTTTGGGTTGCCGCCCTGCTCGGGCCCATCGCCGGCCGACATCGCTCACCTCCCGATCAGTTCGGCACATTCCGTTCGAGATCTTCAAGCCACGCCGCCGCGCTCGAATCCGACGGCGCACGCCAGTCGCCCCGCGGCGACAATGAGCCGCCGGCCGAAACCTTGGGGCCGTTCGGCATCGCCGAGCGCTTGAACTGGCTGAAAGCGAAGAAGCGGCGCAGGAACACCTCCAGCCAGCGGCGGATCTCCTTGAGATCATAGGCCTTGCGCCTATCGGTCGGGAACGCCGGCGGCCATTCGCCCTGGGCAACGTCCTTCCAGGCCTGCAGCGCCATGAACGCGATCTTCGACGGCCGCATGCCGAACCGCAGCGTGTAGAACAGGTTGAAATCCTGAAGCTCGTAGGGACCGACGGAGGCTTCCGTGCTTTGCGGCTTCTCGCCGGGCTCGACCGGAACCAGTTCAGGCGAGATTTCAGCAATCAGGATCGAGCCAAGCGTCCGATTGACGTCGTCGCTGAACTGCTTGGAGGCAATCACCCAGCGGATCAGATGCTGGATCAGCGTCTTCGGCACCCCGGCGTTGACATTATAGTGCGCCATCTGGTCGCCGACGCCGTAGGTGCACCAGCCCAGCGCGAGCTCGGAGAGATCGCCGGTTCCGATGACGATGCCGCCATGATGGTTGGCTAGCCGGAACAGATAGTCCGTGCGCAGGCCCGCCTGCACGTTCTCGAATGTGACGTCGTAGACCTTCTCGCCCTTGCCGAAGGGATGACCGATATCCTTCAGCATCTGCGTCGCCGTGGTGCGAATGTCGAGCTCCTGCCAACTCGTCTGCAACGCCGTCATCAGCGCCAGCGCATTGGTCTTGCTCTCGCTGCCGGTGGCAAAGCCGGGCATCGTGTAGGCGAGAATGTTCTCGCGCGGCAGGCCAAGAAGATCGACGGCCTTGGCAGCGACGATCAGGGCGTGGGTGGAATCGAGCCCGCCCGATACGCCGATGACGACGCGCTTGGTGCCGGTCGCCCGCATGCGCTGGACGAGGCCGGCGACTTGAATGTTGTAGGCCTCATAGCAGTCCTGCTCGAGCAAGCTCTCGTCGCTCGGCACGAACGGAAAGCGCTCGACCTTGCGCAGGAAGCCGATATCGGCGGCCGGCGGCTTCAGGGCGAAGCCGACTTTCCGGAAGAAGGCCTCGCGCTGCCGGCGATTGTCGTCGAACGTTCCCATCAGCGCGCGTTCCTGCCTGAGCAGGTCCAGATCGACATCAGCCAGCGTGATCTGGCCGCCCTGCCGGAACCGCTCGCCCTCGGCCAGCAGCACGCCGTTTTCGTAGATCGAGGTCTGGCCGTCCCAGGCAAGATCGGTGGTCGATTCCCCTGCCCCGGCCGCGGAATAGACGTAGGCTGCGAGACAGCGGGCCGAAGTCGATTGACACAAGAGCGCGCGCGAGCGGGCGCGGCCGATCGTGATCGGGCTGCCCGAGAGATTGATCAGCACGCTCGCGCCCGCGAGCGCGAGCTCGGAGGCTGGCGTCACCGGGATCCACATGTCCTCGCAGATCTCGACGCCGATGGTCAGGCCCGGAACGTCGTCGGCCGCGAACAGGAGGTCGATGCCGAACGGGGCATGCAGCCCGCCAAAGGCGACCATCTCTCCGACGATGCCCGCACCGGAGGCGAAATGCCGTCCCTCGTAGAATTCGCGATAGGTCGGCAGGTAGCTCTTGGGCACGACGCCGAGGACTTTGCCGCGATGGATGACGGCCGCGCAATTGTAGATCCGATTGCCAAAGCGCAGCGGCGCGCCAACGATCAAAACGGTCATCAAGGACGAGGATGCCTCGACGATGGCCACGAGCCCGCGCTCGACTGCATCGAGCAGCGGATCCTGCTTCACCAGATCTTCGATCGCATAGCCGCACAGGCACAGCTCGGGAAACACGGCAACCGCCACCGATTGCGCGTGGCAGTCCTTCGCCGTCGCCAGAACCGCAGCCGCGTTTGCGGTGGGATCGGCCACATGAGAGGTGGTGACGCAGGCCGCCACACGCGCAAATCCGTGGGCATAGATCGAGTGGAAACTCATCGAGCACAGTCCCTTTGTCTCGTCGCGACCGGCCTCCGCCAGCTCTGGACTCCATTTAACCCATCGACATGGCCCCGTGCAGGCCCTTCAACGGCATGCATAACGGATTTGCAGCTTCGCTGCCCGGCGCCGCGACCCTTTGGGGGCAGTCTCAGGCGCTGCGCGCCAGCGTGCCGGGCAGATCATCGCGCAGCCACTCGGCGATCCGGAGCCAGGCATGAGCGTGGGTCCGCGCGCCCATGAACAGGCCAAGATGGTTGCTGGGCTCGGAGGTCGCCGTGATGAAGGCCGGTGGGGTGCCGAGCAAGCCGGCGGTGGCGAGCGCCTGCGCAGCCGGCACGACGTCGTCATCGAGCCCGCCCAAAAGGAAGACCGGCGCCTTGACGTCCTTCAGATCTGTCACGCGGCCGAGTGCCGTGAACTGGCCGCGCGCGATCCGGTTCTCCCGGAAAATCCAATTGACGATCTCGAGATAATAGGTGCCGGGCAGATTGAGAGGCTCGGCGTTCCAGCGCTCGAACCGTGCCAGCAGCGCCGCACCCTTCTCGCCGGAGAGGTCTCTCTGCAGCGCCGTCGCGATATCGTCGCGGCTCGGCGCCTTCGACCAGACACGCAGCATCTCCTCGCCGCTGACATTGCCGCCCCCGCGCGCGACGAGCTGGTCGTAGACCATCGCCGGCGCGTTGCGGGCGAGCTGCGACAGCCTGGAGTCGATCGAGAGGTCGACGGGCGCGCCTGCTAGCACCAGCCGCCGCACCTTGGCGGGAAAGCGCGCCGCATAGAGCAGCGACAGCCAGCCACCCTGGCACAGGCCGACGAGATCGACCGGCGCGCCGATCTCGTCGATGGCGACGTTGAGATCGCCGAGATAGCTGTCGATCGAGAGATAGCGCATGTCGGGTGCGGCCGAGCGCCAGTCGGTAAGATAGACCCGGTCGATGCCGCCATTTTGTAGGGATTGCAGCACGCTGTGGCCGGGGGCGAAGTCGGCGATCAGGGCCCGGTGCAGCGCATAGGGCGCGCAGACCAGTGCCGGCTGGCCGGACCCCATCCGCGTGCAATCGCGCAGGCGCATGGTCGCAAGCTCCAGCGCGACAGAGTTGGGCGTGGTCCACGGCAGGCTGCTATCGGTCGGCTCCGGCGAGCCGCGCTCGAGCCATCCGAAGCAGGCGTCCATGGCAAGCCGAGCCGCTGCGAACGGCCACAGCAGCGGGTCATCGGGGACCGGCCCCGGTGCGCGCTGCTGTTTTCCGGTCTTCTCCGCCATGGCTATCTCACGGCGCTCACAGGAAGGCCTCGAAGCTGACGAGCGAAATACCGCGCTCCCGAAAACTCTGATGGGTCGCTGCCACCGAGCCGTCGAGATCGATGCCGCGGCAGGCGTCCTCGATGACGGCGACCTCGAACCCCGCCTTGCGCGCATCCTCCGCCGAGAAGCGGACGCAGAAGTCGAACGCGAGGCCCGCCACGAAGACGGTGTTCAACTCGCGTTCGCGCAAATATCCGAGCAGGCCGGTCGGCGTCTTCCTGTCGTTCTCGAACAGCGCCGAATAGGAATCGATGCCGCGCCGAAACCCCTTCCGCACCACCAGACTTGCGCGAGCGGCGTCGAGATCGCGGTGAAATTCAGCGCCCGCCGTGCCCTGGACGCAATGGCTCGGCCAGAGCACCTGGACGCCGTAGTCAAGCACGATGGTCTGGAACGGCTGTTTGCCCGCATGGTTCGGCGCAAAGGAGACATGATCGCGGGGATGCCAGTCCTGCGTCAGCACCACATTGGCGAATTTTTGGGCGATCCGATTGATGGCGGGGACGACTTTCTCGCCGCCGGGCACCGCGAGCGCCCCGCCCGTGCAAAAATCGTTCTGCACGTCGATGACCAGCAACACGTCCCGGTCGGAAATCTTCATCGCAAGGTCCATTAAAGGCCATCCCGCGCGACCGGCGCCGAACGCACGTCTCCAGTGTCGATCTTCCCGCGCTCCTTCGCAACCACCCGCAGGTGCGGCCATCTGCGCAAATGCCCCCGTCGGTCCCGGGATGCAACGGTTTGGGCTCATGCGTGTTGACTAGATCCACCCGGGGACGGATTCTGATAAGCCGTTCGCAACTTGCGATCGGATAGAGCGGAGGAAGCGGTTCCCGCAGCCAAAAGGGCTGCGGCAGCCATATGGACATGACCATCGGCAAGACAGGACAGATTCTTCTCGCCGATATCGGCGGCACCAATGCGCGCTTCGCGCTCAGTCAGGGCAACCAGACCGGACCGATCGACTACGTCAAAGTGGCAGACTTTCCGACCGTCCGGGAAGCCATTGCCGATGTTCTCGTGCGTCACTCCGACGGCAAACCGCCCCCAAGGGCCGTGCTGGCCGTCGCGGGCCCGGTGACCAACAACCGCTGCGTCATGACCAACAGCCCGTGGGTCATCGACGGCAATGAGCTCCAGCCGGCCCTGGGCTTCGACAGCGTCCATGTTCTCAACGATTTCGAAGTGGTGGCCTGGTCCCTCCCCGCCCTGCAGCCCGCCGACCTGATCCCGCTCGGCGGACAAGATGGCCTTCCCGGAGAGCCGTTGCTGGTGGTTGGCCCTGGAACCGGCTTTGGCGTTTCCTGCCTGGTCGAGCGCCACGGCTCACGTCTGGCCGTCGTCACCGAGGCCGGCCACGCCACCTTGCCGGCGGAGGACGAGCGCGAGGAACGCGTGATCGCGTGCATGCGCCGACGGCTCGGCCACGTCTCCATCGAGCGTGGCGCGTTGTCCGGTTCCGGCCTGCAAAGCCTCTACGAGGCGCTGGCCGAGGTGGAAGGCGCTCAGGTGCCGCATCGCGATGCCGCCGCCATTACGAAGGCGGCGTTGGAGGGCAGTTGCGAGCTCTGCCGCGCGACGCTGGAGATGTTTTGCGCCATCCTCGGCTCGGTCGCGGGCAATCTCGCGGTGACCTTCGGTGCCCGCGGCGGCGTCTATATCGCCGGCGGAATCGTGCCGCGCTTTCCCGAGTTCCTTGCAGCCTCCGCATTCCGGGCGCGCTTCGAAGCCAAAGGACGCTTCCAGGATTATCTGCGCAACATCCCGACCAGGCTGGTCACGAAACCTGATGCGAGTTTCCTCGGCCTGACGATGTTCGCGGAGCACAACCAGCCTTAACGGCGCGCGTCTCCGTTCGCGCGAGTTCGAGTAATTCACAGCTGATTAACGAGCACGCGCGCCCGAAGCGGGATCATGCTTGCGCGCACGTCTCGGATGAGAAACAATCCTGGCTTGTGTGTGGCGTAGTTGCGGGGGCGTGACATGCGTAAGCAGGATTTGGGTTTCGACTATCACCGCTATCACCGCCTGCTGCTCGAGGCGGACGACGAGGGCAAGCGGCTGGCGCTGATCGAGCTCTTGATCGAGGAAAAGGCGCGTGACCGCCTCGCCGCCCAGCGCGCTTCGGACCGCGCCGCCATGACAGCCCATACCATCGCTACGGTGTTGAAGAACGGGCGCCACTGAACGAGTGATCGCGCTCCAGTGCCTGAAAATGCGGGATCGATTGCGATTACGTTAACGATCCCTCGAAAGCTCGCGTCAAACTTTTTGCTGTAGGAGTTCCCTTACCTGATCCAATTCAGGGGCAACAAAGGGGGGAATGAACATGAGCATGATTTCGATCGCCGCGATGCCGGCCACCATCGAAACGCGTTTGGCCGATTCTTCGTTCAAGACCATCTTGCTGTTTTGCTGCACGGGCCTGGTCGCCTCGTTCGGCCTGATGGCGCGCGGCATCGATCTCGGCGCCGGCCTGATGTGAGACCGCGACGAATTCCGTCGCGAATGGCCGCCCTGACGGGCGGCCATTTTCTGTTTTGGTCTCAGTGCGGCGTCTTCGCTGCTGCTTCCGGAAACATCGAATCGATCATCGCTTTGAGCTGATCGATCGAAATCGGCTTGCGCAGGATCGGCCGACGCCGGAGCAAGGATGGCAGCAGCTCCGGGCCGTAGCCCGTGGCAAACAGAAACGGCTTGCCGCGGCGCTCGATCAGGTCGGCGACCGGATCGACGTAGAGGCCCTTGAGATTAATGTCGAGGATCGCAAGATCGTACTGCGCGGTCATGGCGAAAGCACTGGCGTCCCGGACATTGTCCGCTTCCGCGGCGACGTGGTGGCCGAGTTCCTCCACCATGTCCGCCATCATCATCCGGATCAACGTCTCGTCTTCGACCAGGAAAACGGAGAGTCCGTCCGCCATATCAACCCCGCAATCAGCTTCCGAAGCTAATCATAACCGAATCGCGAAGAGGATTCACGACTTCGTGGCGGGGGCCGTTAATTCAAACGCGCCCGATCCGATTCAACTTGATCAATCCAGTCCTCGTTCGTGGCTGAGCCGCACCATCTCCTGTACGAAGACCTGCTTTTGCTTGTCATCGAGGCTCGAATAGAGGGGCTCGGCGGCGTCGGCGACATTGCGTTGGTCGGCAGCGCGGTCGATGAGGAATTGGGCCTCGTTGCGCATCTGCTCGACGATGTCGTCGGGCGGATCCCGCTTGGCGCGCGCAACCCGCAGGTTGAGCCGCTCGGCACCGTTATGCCCGAGGTAGTGCATGGCGCTCGAGAAGCCGTACCAGTGCTTCTCCTGGTCAGGCGTGAGGTTCAGTTCGGCCTTGATCCGCTCGATGTAGGAGTCGCTGTTGGTGACGATCTGGTCGGCGGTCAATTGCGGCGCGCCGGTCTGGGTGAGGACCGTGACATCCTTGTCCTGCGGCGCGTTCTTCGCCTCCTTGCTCGCCTTGGCGCCCTTGCCTGACTTGGCGCTCTTGGCGTCCTTGTCCTTGCCGGCACCCTGCTTGGCGTCCTTGGCAGCGTCCTTGCTCGAGTCCTTGCTCGGATCTTTGGCGGCAGGCGCCTGATTGCCATTATTGCCAACGCCGAGCACGCCGGTGAAGACACCGACCACACCGCCGATCGCGCCGCCGAGCACGCCGCCGACCGGACCAGCCGCCTTGTTCCCCGCCGCGGCTCCTTCCTGAACCCCCTTGACCAGGCCTTGAGCGTTCGCCACCGCGGCTGCGCCGAGCAACATCACGAGAACGGACCCCAGCGCGAACCATCGTCGCAGGTTAAGCCGCGCGGGAGGCGCCGGGTTGATCATTCTGGTCTCCATCTCGATTTGTCGGGCTGTTGGGGGTGAGAACCCCTCGCCAGTTGCAACTCTATCGTTTTCACCGCTTCGAGGTCTAGCCGCCGCAAATGCTATCCACGCCCGAAAAGTGTTTGGCGCGAGGCGCTTATGCAGGCTTATTCGAAACTGCGGCGTATTTGCGCATGTATCGCCCGGGCGGACGGCGCAAAGTGTGCGTCGCAAAACGGCCGAGCGTGGTTCATGGCCCGCGCACGACCATCGAGCGCACTGCCGCGTTCCCGGACACAACGTTAGTTCTAGGCGCAAGCCGTTCGGCTTTCTCGACAGACGCCATCAATCATGATCTGATCGCGCTACCAATTTGCCTTCGAAGCCGACGGCATCAATAAGAAACGTCGAACAAGAAACTTTCAAAAACAAAATCAAAAGTAGAACTCGGAAGAGTTCAGAGGAAACGCCAGAACAATAAAACACCCAAGCGAGGAAACGAGATGTCACGCAAGACACTGACGCGACGTCAATTTGTGGCTGCCACTGCAATGTCCTCTGCGGCGCTGATCACGGCGCCCTATGTCCGGGGCGCCTACGCCGCCGGTAAGCTCTCGATCGGCTTCTGGGACCACTGGGTGCCGGGCGCCAACAAGGCCTCCACCGACCTCGTCAACGAATGGGCGGCGAAGGAGAAGGTCGAGGTCTCCATCGACTACATCACCAGCAACAACAAGAAGCTCGAACTGACCGTCGCCGCCGAGGCGCAGGCGAAATCCGGTCACGACATTCTCCAGATGCCGACCTGGTGGCCGCACGCCTATGCGGACCAGCTCGAGTCGGTCAGCGACATCATGGAGCCGATCATCAAGCAGAACGGCGAGGTGAACGGCACGACCAAATATCTCGGCCAGGCCGGCGGCAAATGGCTTGCCGTCCCTGCCACCGTCGGCAGCCAGATCAAGGGCCCCTGCTCGCGCATCGACCTGATGAAGAAGCATGCCGGCATCGACGTTCAGGAGATGTATCCGGCCGGTGGCGTGCCCAAGGACGAGAACTGGACGATGGACGCCTTTCTCAAGGCCGCCGAAGCCTGCAACAAGGCCGGCGTCCCGTTCGGGATCGGACTCGGCGAGACCACCGACAGCGTCGATACCGCTGGCGCGATCTTCCAGTCGTTCGGCGCCGAGCTCGTCAACGCCAAGGGCGACATCACCGTAAAGACTGACGCCGTGCGTCAGGCTCTCGAATTCTACAAGAAATTGATCGCGGTGCTTCCGGCGGATGCGGCCTCCTGGGATGATGCGTCCAACAACAAATGGCTGATCTCAGGCCGCGGTGCACTGATCCTGAATCCGCCGAGCTCATGGGCCGTCGCCAAACGCGACGCACCACAAGTCGCCGAGCAATGCTGGACGCACGGCATGCCGGCCGGTCCGAAGGGCCGTTTTGCACCCTTCCTGCCGTATTTCTGGGGCGTCTGGGCGTTCGGCAAGAACAAGGAAGCCGCCAAGAGCCTGCTGACCCATCTGTCGCAACCGTCATCGATCGAAAAGTTCGTCGCGGCGAGCGGCGGCTACGATCTCCCGGCTTTCGCGAACATGACGAAGCTGAAGACGTGGGCTGAGGAAGGGCCGCCGAAGGGCACGCTCTATAGCTATCCCGACCCACATGGCCGCCAGACGATGTCGATCGCGGCCTCGCCGGCGCCGCCGAAGATCGCACAGCAGATCTACTCCCAGGCGACGCTGACCAAACTGGTGCTGCGTTACGCACGGGGCGAGACCATCGAGCAGGCGCTCGCCTGGGCCGAGGGCGAGTGCGAAGGCTTCATGCGGAGCTGATGCCGGGCATGTGCCGTGGCGGTTCACGCGTTCGCGCGTGAGCCGTCCGGGATTCACCCTTTCCATCGCCTTCCAAGGGATGCCGACCGATGCGGGCGGCTTCCCTTTCTAACGTCCCGTAAGAAAGTCTGACCATGGCCGATGTCGTCGTTCAGCAAGCTCGCTCCGTCCGTGCCGCGAGCCCGCGCAAACGGGCGAGCCTCAAAAATGCACTCCGGCGGAAGTCGACGATGGCGTTCTTCCTGACGCTGCCGCTGATTCTCCTGATCGCGCTGTTCGTGCTCTATCCTGCCTTCTACTCGATGCATCTCGCCACGCTGAACAAGTCGATGCAGAAGTTCGTCGGCTTGAGCAATTTCACCTTCCTGTTCAAGCGCGACACCTTCTGGATGGTGGTGAGGCAATCCTGCATCTTCGCCCTCACCGCGGTGTTCTTCAAAGCGCTGATGGGCTTCATTGTCGCTCATTTCGTCCACAACCTTCCGGCCAAGGGCCAGCGCAAGTGGCGCGGCATGCTGCTGGTGCCCTGGGTGATCCCGCCGGCGATGAGCACCCTGGCCTGGCTGTGGCTGTTCGATCCCTCCTACAGCGCCTTCAACTACACGCTGTCGTTCTTCGGTGTCGGCCCGATTCCCTGGCTTGGCGACACCTTCTGGGCCCGTTTCTCCGTCATTCTCGTCAACGTCTGGTACGGCGCACCGTTCTTCATGATCATGTATCTGGCCGCGCTTAAATCGGTGCCGGACCAGCTCTACGAGGCTGCCGCCATTGACGGCGCCAATTGGTGGCAGAAGATCTGGCACATCACCCTGCCGATGATGCGCAACATCATCGCCATCACGACGCTGTTCTCGTTGATCGTCACCTTCGCCAATTTCGACATCGTGCGCATCCTGACCTCGGGCGGCCCGTTGGATTCGACGCATCTGTTCGCCACCTGGGCCTTCCAAGTCGGAATCCAGAGCAGCGATATTCCGCTCGGCGCATGCGTCTCGCTGTTCATGGTACCGATCCTCGCAGTCGCGGCGATCTTCATCCTGCGCGATGTCAACAAACGTGGGAACGAAGCCTGATGAGCACGCTTGCAATCGACAAGGGCGGTCCCACGCGCAAGGTCAAGTACCGGAGCATGAGCCGGGATCGGACCTGGGCGCTGCGCTGGTCCTACTTCTTCCTGGTGCTGTTCGCGATTTTTTCGCTCGTCCCGCCGATCTACATGCTGATCACTTCCCTCAAGAGCAGCGCGGAGATTTCGGCGGCGACCAATCCCTGGTGGGTATTTCATCCCACCCTGGCGAACTACGTCGAGCTGTTGACGTCGAACCAGTTTTTGCGCTTCTTCTGGAATTCGGCGGTCGTCTCCATCGTCGTTGTGTGCGTCACCATGCTGATCAGCATTCCTGCGGCCTTCGCGCTGGCAAGGATGAAGTTCTGGGGCTCGACGACGCTCGCGACCGGTGTTTTTCTGACCTACCTGGTTCCGGACAGCCTGTTGTTCATTCCGCTGTTCAAAATGCTCGCAGCGGTCCAGGACATCACCGGCATCACGCTCCTCAACCGATGGTACGTGCTGCTGTTCATCTATCCGACGCTGACCGTGCCGTTCTGCACCTGGATCATGATCGGTTATTTCGCCTCGATCCCGAAGGAGCTGGACGAGGCGGCTCTCATCGACGGCGCCTCATGGCTCCAGACCCTGACGCGGATTTTCATCCCCGTCGCCCTGCCCGGCCTGATCGCGGCGACCATCTTCGCCTTCACTGTCTCATGGGCGCAGTTCCTCTATCCCCTGGTGTTCACGACATCCATCGACCAGCTCGTGCTGCCGGTCGGCATCACCACCACGCTGATCAAGGGCGACGTCTTCAATTGGGGTCAGATCATGACCGGCGCGCTGCTGGGCGCGGCCCCGCCGCTGATCATCTACGCCTTCCTGATGGACTATTACATTGCCGGCCTGACCGCCGGCGCGACAAAGGGTTGATGTCTTATGGCTGAAGTTGCGTTGCGGAAGGTCGTCAAGCGTTACGATGAGGTCGAGGCGGTGCGCGGCATCGATCTCGACATCTCGGACCATGAGTTCATCGTGCTGGTGGGGCCATCGGGCTGCGGCAAGTCGACGACATTGCGGATGATCGCGGGACTCGAGGACATCACCGACGGTGACATCATGATCGGCGGGGACGTCGTCAACGACGTGCCGCCGAAGGACCGCGACATTGCGATGGTGTTTCAGAACTACGCGCTCTATCCGCACATGACCGTCGCGGAGAACATGTCGTTCGGGTTGCGGCTCAAGCACTATCCCAAAGCCGAAATCAAGGCGCGGGTGACCGAGGCCGCCCGCCTCCTCGACATCACCGACCTGATCGACCGCAAGCCGAAGCAGCTCTCCGGCGGTCAGCGCCAGCGCGTCGCCATGGGGCGGGCGATCGTGCGCAACCCAAAAGTCTTCCTGTTCGACGAGCCGCTATCCAATCTGGACGCCAAGCTGCGCGTGCAGATGCGGATCGAGATCAAGAAGGTGCACCAGAAGGTGCGTACCACGACGGTCTACGTCACCCACGACCAGGTCGAGGCGATGACGCTGGCAGATCGCGTGGTGGTGATGAACAAGGGCCGCATCGAGCAGATCGGCACCCCGAACGAGCTCTACCACAAGCCGGCGACGCGCTTCGTCGCGGGCTTCATCGGCTCACCGGCGATGAACTTCATTCCGTGCCGGCTCGAGGACGTCGGCGGCAAGCTCAACATCCGCCTGACGGACCGCATCTCGTTCCCGTTGCCGTCGGCCCGCGCCGCCCGTTACAGCGCGCTGCCCCGAGCCGAAAACCTGTTGCTCGGCATCCGTCCCGAACATCTCACGGAATCGCATGCCCATCTGGAGCCGGGAGTCGAGACCTTCGACACTGTGCTTGATGTCACCGAGCCAATGGGAATGGAGACGCTGGTCTATTTCGGCCTGGAAGGCACGCCAATTTGCGGCCGTGTCGATCCCAATGCGGGCGCCAAGGACGGCGGCCCCATGCGTTTGGCGATGGACCTCAACAATATGCACCTGCTAAACGAGGCGACCGGCGTCGTATTGTGACGACCGGTCGGGAAACTCGCGCAGGTAGGAACGATGTCGACCAACAAGAAGAAAATCTTTGTCACGCAAACTTTGTCGCAAGGGGCGCGCGCCCTCCTCACCCAGCGAGATGACATCGAGCTCATCGAGTTTCCGAACCTGATCTCCGCTAGGGATTTCGAGGCCTTGCTGAAGAGCCACGCGCCGGTCCATGGCGTGGCGCTCGGCGCCACCGCTTTCGGCGAGACCGAGCTCGAAGCCTCAAAGGATATGAAGGTGGTGACCCGGATCGGCGTCGGCTACGACGCCGTCGACGTTCCCGCCCTCTCCCGCCGCAAGGTGCCGCTGATGGTCGCGGGCAGCGCGAACTCGCCCTCCGTCGCCGAGCAGGCGCTGTTCATGATGCTGACACTGGCCAAACGCGCGCAGGAGATGCACGCCTGCGTCAAGGACGGCAAATGGGCCGACCGCCTCGGCATGCTGCCGTTCGATCTCTACGGCAAGACCGTCCTCATCATCGGCTTCGGCCGCATCGGCACCCGCACCGCCAAGCGCTGCCTGGCGATGGACATGAATGTGCAGGTCTATGATCCCTACAAGGGAGTCGCAGAGATCAAGGCGGCAGGCTGCGAGCCGGTCGCCGATCTCGATGCCGCGCTGCCACACGCCGATTTCGTCACCATCCACTGCCCGAAGACGCCGGAGACTGTCGGCCTGTTCGACGCGGCGCGGATCGGACGGATGAAGCCGAAATCCTACCTCATCAACACCGCGCGCGGCGGCATCGTGAAGGAGGCGGCGCTGTACGACGCACTGGTCTCGGGCAAGCTCGCCGGTGCCGGCATCGACGTGTTCGAGGTCGAGCCGCCGCCGGTCAGCAACGCGCTGTTCGCGCTGCCCAACGTCATCATGGCCCCGCATGTTGCGGGCGTCACGGTCGAGGCGGTGAGCCGGATGAGCGAGCAGACCGCGCGAAACATTCTGAGTGTGCTGGACGGCGATCCCATCCGGCAGAACATCATCAATCAGGACGTCTTATCGTAGCCTCTAAGATATTGAATAATATCATCTTTCTTGCAATTTAGCGGCCCTAAAAGTCTACTGGGGTGGCTGCGGGGGTAACAAAAAAGGCCCGCCAAAAGGCGGGCCTGCTGATGCGGGCGGTTGCCGTAGCTCCTTCTCAACGCGATCATCACTCGCCCGAACGAACGATTCGATGAATTGTGGGAAGATCCAGCCCGACATGCCTACCGAACTACTGAACGACCAAAAGAGTGTTCGCGCCAACTGCCCCGAGTGTAAAGGTGCTGTCACCACTTTCGAGGCTCACGCTCCGTCTGGCGGTCTACAGCGCCAACGAACCCACGCAATCGCAGATCAGTACTATCTTCTTAAATGCGCCGGATGTGGCCGCGGCGGGATGTCGTGCGTCGAATCCACCCACATAAGCTCAAGTCAGGGCTCTAGAACCTCCTATCGCCTTCGCCAGTTTTTCCCTTCGAGTGTAGAGAGCTTCTCGCTTCCAGAGCATGTGCCTGCGGATTTAGCCAGCGAGTTTCGCGAGGCCGAACTTGTCGCATCTGTCCAGGCTTGGCGTGCCGCTTCCGCACTGATGAGGTCCACCTTGGAAAAGGCGCTGAAGCATAGCGGCTATACCAAGGGCCCACTGGCCCGATTAATCGACGAAGCCGCCTCTGACGGCGCCATCACCGCTGCTCGATCCGTCCGGGCTCATGACGAAATTCGGGTGCTGGGGAACGACGTTCTACACGACGATTGGAGGGAGATCAGTCGCGAAGAGTTTGAGCTCTCGCACCGGTACACGCAGCGAATCCTTGAAGATCTTTATGATGACCGTATATCGGTCCTTAAGCTGCTGACAAGCAAAGGTCGCAAACCAGCGGATGCTGAGACGCTTGCAGACCCCGCATAACTCAGGCGACCTCTAAGCAGAGGCCCCGCCAGCAATGCGGACGGGGCCTCTTTATTTTAAGCAGCCGCCCCGATGCCGCTCGGCACGTTGCCCTCCGCCTCTAACTCCGGAACGCTCGCGCCGATCCGGTCGACGTCGCGCTGGAAGCGTCGCAGCGCTGAACGGCTGCACACAACAAAAAGGGCCGCCCTGAGGGCGGCCCTTTGCGCTGGATTGACTGCGAGGTGATTAATAGAGAACGCCGATGTCGCCCAACATGTCGGCGCTATAGATGCTGAACAGCTCGGAGCACTTGTTGACCAGCTCGATCATGCCGGTTGTGGTCATCGTAATGATGACGGGATCACCCCCCGCAAGAGGCTTCATCTGGATCTCAACAAGTGCAGCCGCGGGCCGCTGGGGCGAGGCCTCCGAGCGGACGTATCTCATCTTGTGAGCCTCGACGAGCGGCGGACTTGCGATCGCGATGGTGCAGCATGATACTTGAGTAGCCTGGGACATGGTCGCTCCGTGTTCTAGGTGAGGGCCGGCCGTGGTGTTTGCGCACCCGGCCGGCCCGCCCACCTTTGTCGGCGCGCGCAGCGGCTGTCAACCTGAAAGCGTAAAAGTTATAATTGCACCACTGTGGTGCATTTGGAGCTGCGCGAAATCGCCAATACCGTTCGTCAGAGAATGCCAAGGGCGGCGAGCGCCTCACGCTCGTGCTTCTCGCCCATCACTGAACAGCAAAACACGTCGACCATCTGGCCGGCCAAGTCAGCACCGACCACTGGCGCCAGCTGGCCCCGCAGCGTCACGCCTAGCTGCTCAAGCCTAGTCAACGTTTCATTGTCCGGCTTCCCGCACTCGAAGATCGCAAGGTCCTCTGCCGTGTCGAGCATGATATTGACGAAGTCGCGCACTTCGAAAGTCATCCGTTTTCGCTTTCCTCGTCATCCAAGTGCAGTAGGTCTTCGCCCAACTCCTTCAGAGCGTCCCCTGCGCGATGCAGCAAGTGCAATAGCTCGCGGACGTCGCTCGCGTGCCGGCCGTGGCCGGACAGGGCTGCCACGGTCGCGGCGGCAGCCATACGGCGAATACGATCCTCCGCCGAGATCGCCGAGCTTCTCAGGAATGATCGCGGCGGCATCTTGGAAGTCCCCATCTCGAGCCAGAGTGCGCGATCAAGGTTGGAGCCGACAGCGCCCTCCAATCCGCTCACGGTGTGCTCGATGCTGTCGCGCAGCTCACCGGTGCGTAGCAGAGGCTTTGGCGTTGGGAAGCCGTGGGCTTGTTTATCCGAGATCGTGCTCGGCGCGAGCGGCGCCCACAACTCGTGATCCTTTCCGATCGCGCCCTTGGCCTTCTTTTCGACGATCTCGCAGGCGCGTTTGATGATCATTGGTCCTGAGGCGTGAAGGTCGCGTTCGATCGCCGGGAGCTCGGCGATGAAGCCGAGAAGGGAAAAGGTCTTCATCGATGGCCCCCTACGTCACCGTGCGGCCGGCCCTAGCAGAGCGCGCCGTGATTGAGGTGGTGTAGCCGCTCATGCCGAACTCGTGGTGAACGGCATCGATCTCGAAGGATTGGTCGAACTCAGTGCCGGTCAGCTGCAATGCCATGCCCGCAGCAACCGCGGTATCACCGACGACCGTGGCGTTCACGGTTAGCTCGTGGCGGGCGCGTTCCTTGGCCTGCGACTGGGCGTATTTCTTGACGTGGTCCATCTCCAGGGTCGGGATGTGATAGGAGTAGGAGTGCGGACCGCCCGAGCCTTCAACAGTTGCCGTGTAGGCGAACACCTGCTTCTTTTTCGGATGCCAGGCTTTGCATGACACTTCGATCTTCTTGCCGGCCTCCACATTGCGGGACACACGGAGCGCGAGGCAGTCAGACGAGATCGGCCGAGTGTCCTGATTGATCTGGATCGAATAGGCCCCGGTCGAGCTGCCGAACGGCAGATAGTGGAATTGGCCGTTGGCATCGACGAACCAGCGCGCGCCGTCGAGCTCGGCGAGCTTATGGATCACCTGCGCAAACGAGACGTTGTCGGAGAGCTTGATGAAATCCTGCTCGAGCTTCTTGCCCGCCATGACTGCGCTCGACGTCACATTGCCGGAGAGCCCGACGCGACCGATCAGGTCCTGCACGATGTCGGAGGGAAGCTTGTTCTGCCACTTCTCTGACGTCTTGTTGTGGTGAAGCTTCGAGCTATTGTCCTGTCCGTATACATTTATGGTACGGCCGATGTAGTCGACGCCGACCCGCTTGATTTCCCCGGTGAAAACCGTCGATGTCTGGCCCCGCGCCATCACCGTCATGGTGGCGGTGTTGTCCGCGATCCCGGCCAAGTCCGCAGCGCCTGGAAAGCTCAAGGGCAGCGACGCAGAGAAGTCAGCGCTTTTCCGCTTGGCGTGCTGGCTCACGGAGCCATGCTCGATTGGGAATGCTGTGCCGTTGACGCTCAGCCATGCGGCATGAGGCCCAACCCCTGTCGTGATCGCCATGATGCTTCGAACCTTTCCTAGGTGGAAGATGCGCGGCGGCGGCCGGTACGTCCGCAGCAGCCGCCGCGCCCTACAGCGCACCGGCCGTCCGGGCGGCGGTGCGCGTGATCTTGTTTTCAAAAGTGTCGGCGGGACGGGAAGGAGAAACCGCCCCGCCGCAGTGTGCGCGCCCGCTGGATAAGGCCGGCGCGGGTCGTCATTGACGAATCCACGTTCCTGGATCGTTTGTGCCGATCTCGGCGACGTAGGTCGCGAGCGCCGCTTGCACCGCGCTCCGCCACGTCGGCGCGGCATCGAGAAGGTTGCCCGCAGCGCGTTGCACATTGGTGCCTCCGAAGGGCGCCAAGGCGCCGTCTATCGGCGTCGCTGCGACCGCGGTGACCCACTCAGCTTGAAGGGCCGCCGCGAAGGAGGACAGCGACACGCTCTGGCCCAGGATTGAGATGGTTCCGGATATAGAGTCGTACGTGACGCCCAGTTTTCGGCCGCCGAGTAGGCGTACAGGCCACGTTCCAGTGGAAGGCATAGCGTTTTCTCCTAAGTTTTAGCTCCAGAGCGCCACGACACCGCCACTCGTGCCGAGCACGGTGCCCGTTGCCAAGACGCGCCGGACCTGCATCTCGAGGATGTAGGTCTGGCCCGCGGTGAGCGGGATTGTCACTGGCTGCTGATCGGAGCCGTTGGCAAAGATCACGACGATGCCGGTGCCGCCGGCACCGAGCGTCACGATGAGTTTGGAAGTGACGAACGGCAGGTCGGCGCTGTCCGATGGCGTGACCACGGCACCTTTGCGCGGCGCCGAGATCGGCTCGTTGTTGGTGCCGAAGAACGGGTCGATCGCCGTCTTGCTCATAAGAAGGCCCCGATGTTGGTTGCCGCCATCCGCTCCAAGGCCCCGCCGGCGCCCGAATTAGCTGCGTCCCACATCAACCCTTCGCGGCCCCGCAGCAGCGCGACGAAATCGCCCCAATGCGACAAGAAGACGACACGCTGCCCGTCAATGATTTCCACGTTGCGCATCTTCCCGTCCGCCGTCTGAACATTGCTGACATGGTCGGGCGCGATCACCCGGATGCCGCCGCGCTGCTGTTCGAAAGTCATGATACTTGCTCCTCGTGGTTGGTGTGATTGCCGATTGACACAAAGCCGGTGGCGGTTTTCGCCATGAGCTTGTTCGCTCCGACATCTGTGCTGGGCTCGAGCCCCAAGCGCTGGCGCCCCTCATTTGCTGTTATGATGCCATTGGTGACGAGACGTTCGATGATCTCGCTTTCGACCTTCTGATCAACTTCAGCTTCCTCGGTCCACACGAACTCGACCTCATCGTCGAACTCGCGCTGGATGATTCCATTGATCATCTCGGCGGCCCACTGCTTCAGTGGCTCGACACCTTCCTCCTCAGCCGTGCGCTCGTGCTGTTCCGCCAAAGAGCGGTTCGCGAGCGAGACAAAGGCGGCCGGAGGATAGGAGAAGGCAAAGCAGACAATGCGGATCAGCCACTCATCGAACTCCGACTTGAGGGGTGGTTCCTTGAAAGGCTGGTACGCATTATTCTTCCCTGATGGAACGAACCTCATCTTGCGACGATTGGCGATGTTGCCGGCCAACATCGCGTCCCACGAGTCCTGAAATCTCTGTGTCTGATCTGGCGTCCACGACTCTGGCAGCGAAAACACCCCCTCGGGTACGTTGCCCTCGCGGAAGTATTCGTGTTGCGACATCGAGCGGCGGAACGCCGTCGAGATCGTGGTGATGATCTGCTGCACCGGACTGAAACCATACACTCCGCTGGTGCGCTGGTTAATGGGCGCATAGACCAAATCCAGACTGCTCAGATTTGCCGCAGGCACGCCCTTGAGGACTTGCTGAAAGGCTGGTGGCCACATGAGTCCGTTGGCAACCCTGAACCCGAGTAATTGATAATTCGCGGCGGTCACGGTTTGGCCAAGGAAGTCGAATGCGGTACCGTTCCAGCGGAACGGCCGTGGCACTCGCCCCGCTTCGCTGATGATGCGCTTTATCGTGGCGCCGTCTGTGGGACTGAGTGCCGTGAGGTTGCCAACAGGGTCGCGCTCGCAATAGATGGCCGGTGCATCGAGCACCAAAAGATCTTCGAGCACCTGCCGCAGCCAGGCACGAAAACTGACGCCCTCAGTCGGGAATTTGAAGAACTCCGTGACCTCCTTAGTGATGCCGCGCGTCCGGGCGGACACCGGACCCCCATCGTGCTTGACGCGGATCGTCCACGGCAGGCGCGTCATCTGATCCTTGCGCCGCTCGATGATGAGGCGAACCGGATCATACGCGTCCGCCAGCCGACGCAGCATCTCGAAAGTGACGGGCTCATAGGTGCGAGGGATCGTGGCAAGGTTGTAGCCCGGGACGTAATCCCAGGCGCGACCTGCTACTTCAGGCGCAACCGGCCGCATGGGCGCGGACGGCCCGAACCAACCACCGCCCTGATCGGACGTCTGACCGAGTTGCTGCGGCGTCACACTCGATATCGAGCGCGCCTCGCCACGCGGGGTCGCGACCTTCGTCAGGCCATGCGGCATGCCCAATTTATTGAGATCATCGGCCATCATGATGCCTTCGGCGGAAGTGAGCTAGCACCGGGTCCATAGAAACGGTCAGGATTGCTGCGGGCGAAGCGGAGCGAGCGCCGCGCGACTGCACCGTAGCCGAACAGCGCGGCGTCTCGCACTTCATTAAGGTGACGCAGTGTGGCGACAAGGTCCTCTAGGGCGCCCACTTTCGCCAATGCACCGAACTCACGGAGGTGCCGCGCGGCCTCGGCTTTCGCCAGCGTCATCTCGCTCGCAGTGCACTTTGCGAGTGCGCCGTCGTCGCCCTTGAGGGCTGCGTCGACATGATCGAACTTGGCGAAGGCTGCATGCCAGGCCTCGTAATGATCCGCGAAGATCTCCTGTTCCGTGCGCTGTAGTTCTTCGAAACTTTGAAAGCGTAGAGGCACGATGTTGCCTTTCTGAAAGTCGATCATGCAGTTGCTCCTCGAAGAAGCGATGCCGCCAGTGCAGCGTTGGCTTCACGCCAGACCGGCGATTCCTGTAAAAGGCTCACCGCGTAGTCACATCTGAGCTCGATGTACGGCGGTCCTCCGTCGCGATACTTCGTCACGTAGCTGCGGCCGACGACCTCGATGGTGCCAGCGGTGATGCAGGAAGGAAGCGCGATGTTGACCACCTTTTCCGGCTCGGCAGCGTTGAAGTTGAAGCCGAACTCGCGTCCTGATGCACGAACGTCATCCACATCGAGCCCAGCCCTGACAATCTGGCGGCGCAGGTATTCGATCCAGTTCTCGGCGCTGCCCTGAGACGTCAAGGCGGCAGCTACCAGCGCCAAAGCTGCAGCGTTGATGACGTCGTCCCGACCATTTCTGGGGTGATCTACACTGTCTTTTCCGGAGCGAGCTGATCGACGTTCGAGCGCGCAGAGTTGGGCGATCAAGCGCGAATGGTCGAGTAGCTCGATGCGGGCGCTGTTGACCGCCGGGAGCATCGTCAAATATGCGTCGCTGCGGGATAGGTTGGCGACCTCATAGGTGATGCCGTTGACCTGGAAGCGCTCGCGCGGCCATAGGCCAGCGTATCGATCGCCGACGATGGTGTTGACGCCGTAGCGCCGGCAGGTGTCGCAGATCTCGCGCACGACTTGCTCTGGGCTGAAGGGAGGCACCCATTCCTCAACATAGTCGAGAACGGCGCGATCGCCTTCGCGATGCGCGATCGCTATTGTCATACTGTCGCTGGATCCGCCGGAGGGGTCGACCGCCGCCACGTAGGTGATTCCGGGCGTGGGCAAGAGCTCGGTGCGGTCCGGGACAACGCAGGCATCGACCTTTTCGCGGGACACGAAGGTCTCAACGTCATCGCGAAACTCGGCTCCGTACTCAGCGGAGGCTTTGGCAGCATCTCGCTCGTACGCCTCATCAACCTCGGACTGCGGTACCGAAGGGTTCATCGTCCTGGTGCTGGCCTTCCAGACCAAGACCGGCGCGTCCTCTTTACCGAAGTAGCGCTGGTACGCATCGAACATCGCGCCCGTGCGGGCGTGCGGCGAGGAGGCGCAGAGCAACATGGCGTCGGGGCGCGTGGTCGTCATGGCCGGGCGCAATGCGGAGAGGATCTCGCTGTCCGGATTGGCGCTATCATCACCTTGCCAGAAGGCGATCTCATCGCAGAGTGCGGCGACTAACGTATAGCCTCGGACGCTCCGGAAGTTCGCAGTCGAGATCTCGATCGAGAGGCCGTTGATCAGATCGATCTTTTCTTGGGTCGGCACGCCGTCGACAAGATCCCGCAGCGGGGTCTCCATCAACATCGCCGTGATGTAGCGGAAGATCACGCGGGCCTGTTTTCGATCGGCCGCGATGATCATGACGGTGCCGCGCTCGCCCGGCACCAACTTTCCGGACCAGTCTTTGAAGACGGCCAAGAAGACTGCGATCAGAGCCAGCGTGATGCTCTTGCCGCCACGCCGACCGCAGATCAGCCAAGCCTCCGAAAACGCTGTAGTCGGCAGCGCCGCGCGCCCCGTGCACTGCATGAGGAGCTCGGCGCCGGCAGGATCGATCGGCAGCCCGAACAAGACGCTCAGGAAGATGGTCCAGGCGGCCCATGACTCGGGATTGCGGAACCACCGACCAAAGAGGTTCGGGTCGCGCATGGCGTCCATGATCGTGATCATGAGCGGCCGGTGATGCGAGCGATGATGTCGGCCGACGACGTCGGCTTGGCCTTCCCCGGCTTCACGCCGAGCTTGCCCAGGGCCCGGATGATCAGGCGGCTGCACATCTCAGCCTCGCCGTGCTTGCCCTTGGCCCGCTCGCGATCGGCCCGCACCACCAAGGCCGCGATCTCGGCGACCAGGATGCGCTCGGCGGCGTTCGGCTCGCGGCCGAGATCGGCGAGGATGGCGGCGGCTTCGTGCTGCCGGCGCTGTTCGTCCTCTTCCCTGATCTGCCACATTCGGGCCCACCCGCGCAGCTTGCGCGCGCTTGAATTGTTCGGCGACATCGTTCGCTCAATCGTTTGCTGGAATGGTTTTGGCTTGTCAGGCCGTCGCGGCGTCGCGGGTCTTGGCAAGGGTCTCCGTCAGCGACGCGATCACGCGCAGCTGCTCAAGATCGTCGCGACCGCGCCTGCGGAGGCGCGATGCTTTAACGTGCGCCGACGCCAGCGCTTCGATGGTGATCAGCTCTGCCGCGGTGGCGGGACGCCCCAGTGTCTCGCTGATCGCTTCAACGAACTCGCGCCGGAGCCGTGCATCCTCCGCCTTGACCAGCTGCATCAGGGCCCTGCCTGCTTTTTGCGTTGCCGTGTCGGTACCGGGCTTGAACATTTTTGGTCTCCTTTCAGACGCGCGAAAGCGCCCGCACGCCCCGCGGGGTGCCGAGTGTGGATGATCAGATGAGGTCGAGAGGTGATGAAGCTCACGCCGGCCGAAGGCCCGCGCGTCAGCGACTAGATGACAATGTTGGGGGTTACCGCGGACGCAGTGGTGGCCGCATGCGCGCGTACGATGGCCAGAAAAACAACCGGAATACAACTGCTAATTTGGGGAAGCTACTTCACCGCTGCCTGATCGGTTCGTGTAACTAGATAAAATAACTAAGTTTTGTGACTTTCTTCGCTTAATTCACGATGTCGTGAGTGGTGCAACTATTCGGGCAGCCGCCCGATGCTCCCGGCCATAGCGGCGATCTGCGGGCCGATTCGATCCATCAACCACATCTCATAGGCCGGCACATCGGCGACCCGTTTGCTTTCACCCACCCCCAAGACCGGCGTCTCCAACTCTGGCCAGACGCTCGCAAGGAAAGTGGTCCAGGACGCCTTCGGATTAGCCGCCTTGGCGATGGCGAACTCGGATTTGAGCTTCGCCCGCTCAGCATCCGGCAACGCTGCGAAGACTTCCTGCGCGCGGGCGTGAGCGGTCTGGTTGGCTTGCCTGCTCGCTGCTCGAGCCGGGCTTGCAAGCGCCTGGTACTCGCGATTGAGCTTCTTGAGACCGCCAGCGGCGATGAAGGCCGCGATGCGTGTGGTCATAGTCGCAAACCGCTCGGCGATCTCGGCGTCGAAGGTCTTGGCAAGACCATGGATAGTCACAATGCCTATCAAGGCCTTCTCGGCTTCCTCAATGCTGGTCGCCATCACAAGGCCGTCGCGGGCCTTGGCGGTGCGCCTGTCAGCACTTAGGAGACGGCTTAGGGCACGCTGCGCAAGGCGCTGGCTGCCGAACCAGAGCCGGCGCCCCTCGGCGCCGTGCGCGCTGGCATCGTTGACGGAAAGACGGGAATGATCACCGGCCGCCGTGATCAGCACGCAGGCGATGCCGGTGCCGATCATGAAGTGCTGAGCGATGGCGTCGGCGAGTTGAGAGGTGTTTCGCATATCGCCATCGTCGCGCAGGCGGGTAAAGGTGAAGTCAAGCTGCATTCATTTTAAGAAGGTCGATCAAAACGCTGCTGAAGTTCGGCCCCCGACAGGCGAGGTAGGCCATAAGGGTAGCCCGACTTCAAACACCCGGGCTCACACTCCAGCACGCCATTTTGGGCAAACTCATATTCAGGACCGTCGGGCGAAACGAAAGCGAGTACAAGGAAGGACTCCCCAAAGATAGCCAGATGCGTTGTGTAGGGCCCGTCGCTCGCAGACTCGTATTCGAAGCGCCCCGCCGTGTGCAGACGCCCTTGTCTCAGCGGCTGCGGCTTAGGGAACACCTTGAAGAGATCAGCCGGGATACGACCCGTCACCGCCATGTAGTTGGTGAACCATTGCGAATACACTCTTCCATGCTCCGGGACAATCTGCCCTGTGACCTTCCAATGCATAGCCAGTCCAAACTTCGCTCCGAAGAACTCGATGCATCGGTGAACGTAGGGGTCGTCGACATTAACCGGGGTCGTTCGGCCACGGAGCCCAGCCGTCTGATTCGGCAACAGAGGTGGATGACTGTGGTCGGTGTAGAAGGCCGACGCTACTTCAGGATAATTGGAGGCCATCGACCTGCCAATCTGGCGAACTTCTTCGCGTTCGCGCGGGTCATGGCTATCCGGATAGCTTCGCCCAAGCCATGCAATGATCGTGTCGATGGGAGCGCTTCCGCGGTTGCACTCCGCGCAGGCCGGGAAAATCAGGTCATTGGGACGCTGCTTCCTGCTGAACAAGATGCGCGGCGGCATGTGCTCCGGCTCGGTGGCCGTTCTACTGCCGCCGCAATAAACGCACTGAAACTCGCCATTGCGAATGCGCTGGTGCTTGATCGCCTTGACGCGAGACTCGCTCACTGCGTCCTATTTGCCCTTCTTTTTCGGCTTGTGCTTGGCCTGCGAGAGATCAGAGCCAGCTACAGAGCGAACGTCCTTGCTCTTGCTGGTGCGGAGCAACTTCGAGGCTTTCGACGCGTCACGCTTAGATGTAGCCATTGATTCTCTCCATTGAACGGAAGCGGTAGCGGGGAGTGATTCGCGCCTTCCCGTCAAGCGATGGTGGTAGGGTTTGAACAACCACTCGCTGCGTGATGCAATGGGCCGGGTCACGGCCGTGGACGGCCGAGCTTGGAGCCTCAGCTCACGCGCTCAGTGACGCGATAACCTTTTTCCTCGAGACAACTACTGACCGGTGCTCCGAGCTGGATGAAGCCGCCATGGCGCGCGCGATCCTGACACTCGGCGAGGTCATTCGCATACTTGGCGCCATCAACGCCGCGCATATCAACCGCCGGCGGAGTGTTGACGGTGTTGACGGCGCATCCTGCCAGACACAGAACGGCACTCATCGTCGTCAGCAATACGATCAACATTCTCATAATCCTGCCCCCTAGACCGCACGAGGAGTACAGAAATCCCCGCCCCCTTCGCAAGGGGACTAGTTCAGTCGCTCCAACAGTCTCGCCACCTGCACGGCCGACCAGATGCCGTTTCCGCGGGCCGTGGGGATGCCTCGGGTATTGAGGCCCTCGGCAAGGGCCCTTAGGCTCGTTTTCCCGCTGGCCTGCAGCTCGGCGATCACCGGCGCGATGTCGGCGGCCCGCGCGCTCGCGCGCTTCTGGAGAGCCGCCGCAGAGGCCGCTCGCATCTTGGCCGTCGGCTTCACACCACGATTGCCGCCGAGCGTTTTGCCGCGTTTCTTCGCGGCCGCGAGGGCGGCCTTGGTACGGGCCGAGATCATGCCAGCTTCCAGCTCGGCCACGGCAACCATCTGCTGAAGCAGGAAGCGGCCGGTTGCGCCTTCGATCTGGGGAAGGTCCGCGAAGCGGACGTCGACGCCAGCCTCCAGCAAACGCGATAGGAAGGCCACCGAGCGCGTTAAGCGATCGACCTTACTGACGACCAGCGACGCACGGTGCAGCCGCGCCGCAGCCAGCGCCTTGTCCAGGGCGGGCCTATCCGAACGCTTGCCGGACTCGACCTCGGTGTACTCATCGACGATCGACCAATCACCGCCGTTGAGGTAGGTCGTGACGGCGGCCTTCTGCGCGTCCAGGCCGAGGCCACTGCGGCCCTGCTTGCCGGTGGAGACGCGGTAATAACAAACAAATCTGCCGTTGTTCTGGACCATGGCCGCCTCGTTACAAATACGTCAACGTTCGTTGAGACGTTTGTAACGCGCCGGATGGTGCTGTCAAGCGGCGTTGAGGGGACAATCTTTCGGGGACATTGGGGGGACATGGGGGGACATGGGGACAAAGGGGACACCGAGCGCGGCACAAGAACGGCGTCGACGCGTTCCGGTTGGCCCGTCATGCGATCAGCCAACGCCACCACGGTCGTCTTGACGCTGATCTTCGTCCTGATCCTGGTCATCGCGCGCTATGCCCGCGCGCGCTGGGGCGCCCGCCGAGGTCGGATGGATCTCGGGTTGGAAAAAAAATCTGAGGACGGATGCGTGTGAGTATGGGCTATTCAACCGCGCACCCTACAACTGAGCGCCATGGGGGACCACCATGGCTAATACGAAATCAGCAGTTCCGCGCCTTGATGACCAAGCGGTATTGGCGCTTTTCCGAGAGCTGCAAGGGATGCACGCCCCCTCCAGCATGTCGTTGCAAGCAGCAGGGCTGGACTCTGTCGACGTCCTCAACCCTGGAGATAAAAAGCCGGCTTTAGACGAATTGGAACGAGGATCTGGCCGCTATCTGATCACCCGCATCAACCTCGGCTATCAACACTTCAACCTTTACTACATCCGCAATCAAGACGCAGGCCGGCTAAGCCCGTTCTACGACGAAATAGAGATCAACCACACCGAGAATCAAGGTGGACTTACTGTCGAAGCTCGTATGGCGCTGCTGGACCATCTCGACCGCAAGGTCACGCTCGGAGGTGTCAGCAAGCGCGATGAACTGGCGGCCAGATCGATCGACGACCTACAGGCGATCTATCACTCCACGGTCCTGAAACTAGAAACCAGTTTCGCGCAGCAAATCGAAAAGATCACGAACTGGACCGTGGAGCAGACCACAGCTCTAGAGCAGGAGAAGCTTAGACTAGCGAGCGAGACCGCCTCCGAGCGAGAACGATTGAGCAAGGAGCACGAGAGCAGGTTAGAGGCGCTGCGGCATGATGCCGAAGCCTTGGAACAGCGCCGTAAGGACCTAGATGATCGGGACTATATGCACGCGAGGCGCGGGACCCTCGGCGAGTTGCGCAAGAGGATTCTTGAGAGGCAGCAGAAATTCACACTCACACCCGAGACCACCCGACTACGTACGCCTATCCATATCGCGCTGATCGTACTCATCGCGGCGCTTTTCGGTGCAAACTACGTCACGGCGAGTACAGTCCTGAGTCTGGACGTTGGAAAAGTCGACTGGCCCGTGCTCGCCTGGGCGTTTGGTAAGCAGAGCATTGTGACAATCGCACTGGTTGGCGCCCTGTTTTTCTATGTAAGATGGATGAACCGGTGGTTCGAACAGCACGCCTCCGCCGAGTTCTTGCTGAAGCAGTTTGAACTGGATATCAACCGCGCCAGTTGGGTGGTGGAGACCGCGATGGAGTGGCGAAGAGACCAACACTCCGAAATCCCTGCGCCTCTGCTCGAAGGTGTCACTCGGAATCTATTTGCTTATGGCGACAGCTCATCCCAGGAGCATACGGCAGCAGATGATTTGGCATCAGCACTAGTGGGTAACGCCTCGCAGCTGAAGCTCAAGGTGGGCGACAACGAGGTGAACTTCGACCGCAAGGGCCTCAGCGGCCTTGCCAAAGCGGAAGGGTCGAAGTCCTGAAGCGGTAGCGTACCACCTAACGCGCCCTTCGAGCCCCGCCGATATCGGCCCAAGCGTCGCCGTCATCGTGCAGCGGACGCAGGATCATCCTGATCTCTCGCTCGAGAACGTCGACGAATTGGCCCCGCTCCACGGGGCCTAGGTCAGCACGGCGCGCCTCCACGATCAGATCGCCGAACGCCTTCTCCAGCTCCGTCCTGGTCATTGGCCTCTCCTTTCAAATCGGCGGCTGGCTCGGTGCTGGCCTAGGCGGCGGCCCAAAGCCGACGCCGTCACCGTCGAGATCAGCGTCGAGCCACCACATGCCACTGCTATCGGTGGCGCCGTCGCGCTGTAGGCGCTCGGCGCAGTGAGAATTGAGGTCCGTCACGCAAAAATCCGTCACGCTACATCTTATATCTTCTATAGACTCTATGCAGCGTGATGCATTTAAGGGTGACGCGTCGTGTTCCCGAACAGCGGCCTTCTTGGCTCGATACTCCCGAGCCCGCTTTGCGTTCTGCTCCTTCTTTCGGATCTCCATCTCCTCCGCCGTCAGCTGAAGCCGGGGCCTGCCGCGAGGGGCGCCTGATCGGTTCTTAGCTCGGTACTTGCGAGCGCGTGCGTTGGTTTTCTCCTGATTGGTATCGCGACGTCGGTCATAGTTCGGATCGTCGTCGGCGCCAATGAACCGGAAGCCAAGGCGGTTGCGATCGTCCAGGGTGACGTCGAGTGCGACTGCGCACTGATCGGCAGTCCACCGCTTGTTGGACTCCGCGGTACTGGAAATGAGTTCGGATAGCTCACTCTGCGTAAGCCATGGCGCCCAGCGGGCGCACCAACGCCGGAGGTGATGTTGCCAGTTGTGCGGCGACGCCAAGTAGACGTGGTCGGCTGCCCAACCTAGGGGGCTTCCTTTGGGCCAAATCTTCCAGCCGCGAAGCCCGTTCCAAATTCGGGCTTCTTTAAGTCGACCTCGAGCGACGACGGGCGGTAGACTCTTGTTCTTAGACTCGCCGGCGTTTATATTACTGTCGTCGATCACGGTGGTTGCCTCCATCCGTGTTGATTTGAAATTCAGAAGCCCCGTCGATTGCAGTCGGCGGGGTTCTGTATTTTGTGGGGGAATGTCAGGCCTGCTCAGCGCTGGTCACAGCCTGCCGGCGTTCCCACGCGATCAGATCACCGAGACGCCAGTAGCGGTTCGCCACGCGACCGCTGGCGTCAAAGGTCCGCATGGCGGGACGCGGGAAGTCCATATGTGGCTGACTTAGCCATCTATCGATCGTTCTGACCGAAACATCGAGGCGTGTCGCCACGCTGCGAGCGGTCAACTTTCGATCTTGGTCACTAGCTTGTGGAATGCACGCATCACCTGCATGCAAAAGAGCAGCATCCTGACTCACGGCGAGTCTCCTCGAAAGGGCCAAAGGCCCAGATGGATTGATTGTGGGATGCGCTGTTGCGCCGTGCGCTGACGGCGGTCATCTCGACCACACGCGGTTCGGATGCTGCCTAGACGGCCATTATCATTCGAACGATCGGAGTGCGGCAATCAACATATGCTGAGTTCTTCTTCCGTCAACCGCAGACATGTTAATTGAACTCAACAATTTTCGTCGGGGTCTTGGCAAGGGGTGCAGTGGTCTTGCCAAGGGGTTGCTCGACGATGCTCGCGACCAACTCGGCCAGCTTCTCGAAAGCTTCACGCTTCTCCCGTGCGTACGCGTAGCGGTCATAGGTACCCTCGACGCCGCCAATGACATGCCCCAAGCATCGTTCCGCGTGATCACCCAGAACACCTGCCCGGCTCATCAACGTGCGCGCGGATCGGCGAAGGTCATGCAGCGTCCACCGCTCGAGCTTGACGTCGCCGGCATCCTCGCCAGCCTCCTCCGCCATATGGCGCAACTGGGCAAGCATCAACTTGTCAAAGTCGAGCTTACGAGATCCCCAGCCACGCAGTGGCGCCTCTCCGTCCATTGTAAAGACCAAGTCTCCCTTCCCCATTTTCGGCACCTTTGCGATGATGGCGATCGCCGCCTTTGACAACGGGACCAGATGGTCGAGCTTCGTCTTGTAGCGCCCCGCGGGCACGGTCCAGTCGTTTCGCTCCATCTCGCTACGTCGGAGGCCGGCGGCCTCGTTACGACGCGTGGCGGTCAGCAGAAGGAACTGAAGGTAAGAACCGAACAGCCCCGCCTCGCTTGCAGCGCGCCACAGCGCGCGCAGCTCGGTGTCTGACAAGGTGCGTTTGCGCGCACGTTCTTTGGTTGAGGTTCGCGCCATGCCTCGCATGATCGGGCTGACGTAGTCATCGGTGCGGACCGCGTACCAGCCGAACAGTCGACGCACCGTTGCCAAGGTGTAGTCCGACATCACTGGCCCCTTGCTCTGCTCGATCTGGTCGAGAAGCTTCACGATCTCCGAGCGCTTTATGCTCTCGATCGTCCGGTCGCCGAGCACCGGGAAGACCAACCTCTCAAGAACATTCTCGCGAGTTCCGATAGTCCGAAGCGACCTGTGCTGAGCGAGATACAACTTGGCAACCCTGCGCAGCGTGTTCTCGGCATTGGCCTTCTTCCGCTCCGCCTTCTTTGCCTCGGCAGGATCAACCCTCTTGGCAACGGAGACCCGCGCTTCGTCGGCGAGATCGCGAGCGTCACCGATCTTGATTACCTCGACACCGCTGTGGGTGTAGGCAACGCCGAGCGTGAGTTTCTTGGACTTGCCGGCAAGTCGATATCGATATGCCCAGCTCTTGGCGCCGCTGGGCTGCACGAGCAGGTACAGGCCGGCGCAACCCGGGTCGGGCACCTCGTATCGCTCGGCCTTTGCCTCCAGGTTCTCGACCGCCTTGACCGTAAGCCCGCGAACTCTCGCCATCGTCACCTCCGTTGGGTAACATAGGGGTAACACGAAAGTGCCGTCTGCCGCTAGTGCACGCGGTCGTACGACAATGAACGACAATTGTGTGATATCAGTTGCTTAAGGGGCATTTTGAGGTGCTTGTGTCTGGCGCTGTCCGAGCCTGTCTGCCGCCTGTACATCATCAATCAGGATGTCCTGGGCTGAGTATTTCCAGGGCGGCCCGGCCGCCCCCGCCTTCGGAACGCCAGAATGAGTCCCATTTTGGTGCAGATCGAGCCCTCACTCAGCCTTAATCAAACCCGCGTAATAGGTCCGGCCGCGGCGGCAATGGGACAGACTTGCCGGCCGCGTCGAGCTGGAGGATGGACCCTTGTCAGAGATCGACCCGACCGACCACGCGTTGGCAACCATCGCCAGCATCCTGGAGCACCCTGAACCCGTCCTCGTCGTGCGCGAGACCGAGACCGTGCGCGAGACCGAAACCGTGACCGTGACCGAAATGGTGGTTGCTGGTGAGCATGGGGTCGCCGACGAGCACCCGTTAGTCGACGAGCACCCGATGGTCGATGAGCATCCCGTCGTCGAGGAGCAGCCGCTGGTGCCGGAGCACACCGATGCCGACGGCTACAGCAAGGTCGGGCCCGGGCCGATGGTGGCGATCCGTCTGAAATGGACGGTCCATCGCGGCGATGACGGCCAGTTCTACGTCCACGAGACCATCGGCGAGCAGTCCGTGCCCGTGGTCAGCGGCCCGATGACCGGCGAAGCCGCAGTGCATTTCGTCGACGCGCACGAGGACGAGGCACATCGGCGCTTCGAAGAGCTGCGCAGCGAGATCGCTGGCCGCAGCTCGCTCGCCGATTACGAGCGCAAGGGCGAAGCCTAGCGCGCTTTCGAACGAAGTGGATGCCGGTTCGGCCTATCGTCGTCCGAGATAATCCTTCTTCACGAGCTCGACGCCTGCGTGCCGCAACAGGTCGTAGGCGGTCGTGACGTGAAAGAAGAACTGCGGGACGCTGAAGGTCAGCAGCAGCGTCCGCCCGGTGAAGGGCAACTCGGTCCCGTTCTTCAGCCTGAAGAAGACATTCCGTTCCGCCGCAGCATTGATCTCCGCGCGCGGCAGGCCTTCGATGAACTCGATTGACGTCGCGATGCGGGCCTGGAGTCCGGCCATGTCGTGCTCCAGCATCGGCAGCATCACCGGCTCGCGGTCGGCCAGCAAGGCCGCGGCGACCGTGGCATGGCGGCAGGCCTCGCCGATCTGTTGCGCCAGATCGTACATGTCGGGCGCAATGCGCATGCCGAGCAGGACGGCTGGATTGAACTTCCGGGCTTCGGCATAGGCTAAGCCCTTGTCGAGCAGTGCGGACAGGTTGCGCAGATACGGCACGAAGACGCCAACCGAGGCGTCATGCATCGAGATCGTCACTTCAGAATTCCCTTCAATTCCGCCTCGCCAGCGACGGGCATCTGGTCTAAATCCAAGCCTCAAGACAGGCATCGAGAGCTGCACAATGACAGCTCGGGCATGGGTGGAAAAGAGATGATCGTTCGAATGACCAGTCGAATTTTGGCGACTTTGGCCGTGGTCCTGCTGGCAAACGTTTCGGCCCACGCGCAGCCGGCGGCGCCGTCCCGCCTCGACGAGATCGTCAAGCGCGGCACTTTGCGCGTCGGCATGACAGGCGACTACAAGCCCTTCACCTATCTCGACAAGACGACGCAGCAGTTCAACGGCTTCGACGTCGACATGGCGGAGGCGCTCGGCAAAGCGCTCGGCGTCAAGGTCGAATTCGTGCCGACGGCATGGCCGAAGCTGATGAAGGATTTCGAGGCCGACCAGTTCGACATCGCCATGGGCGGCGTCTCGGTCACGCTCGACCGGCAGAAGAAGGGTTTCTTCTCCACGCCGATCATGCGCGAGGGCAAGACGCCGATCGCGCGCTGTGCCGACGTCGCCAAATACCAGAGCATCACCGACATCGACAAGAAGGGCACCCGCGTGATCGTCAATCCCGGCGGCACCAACGAGCGCTTCGCGCGTGCCAACATCAAGGAAGCCGACATCACGGTCTTCCCGGACAACACCGTGATCTTCGACGAGATCGCCAAGGGCAATGCCGACCTGATGATGACGGACGCCTCCGAGACGCGCTACCAGCAGAAGCAGCATCAAGGCGTGCTCTGCGCGGTGCACCCCGACAAGCCGTTCGACTTCTCCGAGAAGGCCTATTGGCTCCAGCGCGACATGGCGCTGAAGGCGTTCGTCGATCAATGGCTGCACATTTCCATGCAGGACGGCAGCTACAAGAAGATCTACGCCGCCTGGTTCGATTAGGGACCGCGTCCTCCTGTCGCTTGCCCCGGCCAAACTTTGGACCGGCTGCGGTGTTATTGAACCCGAAACCGCCGGACCACGACTCATACGGTGACAGTGATCTAGATCACTTTTTGCGATCGAACCGGGGCGTAGCGTCGGTCCGGGGACCACCTGTTTCAGGAGACGCGAAATGAGGAAGCTGTTGGCCACGGCCGCATTCCTTCTGGCGAGCACCGCTGCGCAGGCGCAGTACACCTTCGACTATGGCGGGCGTACTATCCGCATCGATCCCGACCGCGGCACGGTGCAAATCCCGGGCGTCTACGACAACACCGGCCAGGGCAAGGCGAAGAAAACCAAGAACGATGCCAAGGGGGCTCCAAAAGCGGACCCGCAGGCACCGCAACAAGCCAAGGCTGACCCGCAGGCCCCCGCCAATCCGGCGCCGGCCCCGGCACCTGTCACGGCGCCGCCGGCGGCCGAGCAAGCCCCCGTCCAAGCCCCCATCCAAGCTCCCGTGGCCGTCGCGCCTCCTGCCCCGCCGCCGCCTCCGGCCGCCACGGCCAACAATGCTCCGGCCGAAGACGCGCTAGTGCCGCCGCCTCAGCCGACCCCGAGTGCTGCCCCGACCGTGGCGGCAGTCCCGCCCGCACCGCCTCCGCCGCCCGCCCCGACGGTCGCAGCAGCGGCTCCGCCTCCCGTTCCGGCACCTGCGCCCGCCCCCGTTCAGTCGGCTGCCGTCGCGCCACCGGCTCCCGCAACCGCGCCTACGCGCGATCTCAATTCACCGCTCGGCGTCTGGCTCACCGAGGAGAAGGAGGGCAAGGTCCGGATCGAGCAATGCGGCAGCAATCTCTGCGGCTACTCGGTCGATTCGAAATCGAACCAGAATGGTGAGCAGGTTCTGATCAACATGAAGCCCGGCAAGGACCAGAACAAGGACCAGAAATGGTCCGGCCGCATCCTCGATCCGAACTCCGGCTCGACCTACGATTCAACCATCGCGCTGAAGGGCACCGATCGCCTGCGCGTACAGGGCTGCGCCTTCGGCGGCATGTTCTGCGGCGGCCAGACCTGGACGCGGGTGAACTGAAGGTCCTGTCACGCGCGCGTGACACGGTGGGATTGAGCGTTACCCTGCGCCAGCGGGCAACGAGGATTGCCGCTGCGCCTGTGCTTGCCCGGCAAAGACACAGCGTCGGACCCGATCGCTGAAATTCAGGCCGTTTCTGTGAACTAGTTAATACTAGGACGGCCGCGATCGCCTCTAGCTTAGGTTGAACGACGAAATTCCGCGGTCAAAAGTCGCCTTGGCGCCTCTGATCCCGCCGATGCGCTCAGACCGACAGCCCTCGAATTTTTGTGCCGGCTCAAGCACCTTATCGTTTCGCTCCACAGTTGCGTTAGCGAGGTTGTTATGGAGGAACTCCGTGCAGCGCCATCGCTCATCTCAGGTGACTGGGACCAGGATTACTTGAAAACTGAGCAAGGTATCCGGCGCCATGTGATCGGCGCGCTCAGGAGCAGGCAGAACGGCCTGAAGACCGCGCTCAAGCCCCTCGTCGACGAGCTGGCCCGAATGCTCGTTTCGGAGTTTGGTCTGGCCGCCGAAGCCGTCGACAAGATCCTTCAATCGCAAACCACGCTCCTGAGTGTGCTTTCCGATCGGTACGACGCGCTCGATGAGGCCGCGCATCACAGCGACATCCCGTTCGTCGAACTGGCAGGCGATGGCCGCATCGTCTATGCGAATGCGGCGTTCGACAAGCTCGTTCCCGACGGCCGCAACGCTCCGTTTCCCCGGCTATTCGGGTCCCGTGCGGCCGACGTGGGCGCAGCCCTCAAGGCAAACCACAACACAAGCCTGCGCGTAGACATCCGGACCAATAAGTTGATCCGCCAGGTCAGGGTCGAGATCGGCCCGCTGCGCGACGAAGACGGGCAGCAAGGCAATTATGCCCTCCTCCTGGATCAGAGCGCCGAACGGAGCCGCCTTGACGCCTTGCAGGACGGCGTGCTCAGGACCGATCGGGCGGGCAAGATCCGGTTCGCAAACGAGCGAGCCGTGCAGATTCTCGGGTTCGCCGAGGCGGCTCTCAAGGAGATGTCGCTGTCCGATGTCTTCGCGCCCGACGACGAAGGCACGACGAGCCGGTTTGACGAATGGATCGGCACACAAACGGGATTTACGGATTTCGTGCGGCTTCGCCCGATGGATGGCCGTTCCGTTCTGGCGAGAGTCAGTGCAGCGCCGTACATGGAGGAACAGAATAGCTCGACCGGGCTGTTGTTGTTGTTCGCTCCCCTCAACGAGGATTTGGCGCGCCAGCAGCTGAAGACCGTTCTTGCCGAGCACGCAGACCCGCAAGAGATCATCGAGGCCATGCTGCGGGTCGTCGAAAAGGTCATTCCGTTCGAGATGTCTGCATTCGGGGTCTACAACGACCTCAGCGACCATTGGCGAGCGCTCACCGTCTTTCCTAAACCTCGCTGGGAGTGGAGTACACGCTGGTTCAAGGTAACGGCCGATGTGATTCAATGGCTCGAACAGGGCAAGACGTGGAATAACGACCTGAGCAAATTCGTCGAGCAGCTCAACCCGGAGGAAAAGGACAACCCCGTCAGCAAGGCGATCCTCTCCGACGATTTCAAATCGATGGTTGTGTTGCCGATTCGGAAGGCGGGCGGCCGGTTCGGAAGCTCGCTGGCTCTCATGTCCCGTAACCACAAATATACGGCCGCCGACCTCCGGACCCTGCAGAATCTCGGAGTCGAGGAAATCCTGCAGGCTGCGGACGCGGCCATCGAGCACGCTCAGGCGCGCGCCTTGCGCGAGCTCAAGGACAATTTGAACAAGGCGCCCAGCGCCCGCACCATTGCCACACTGCTGGCGACCGGCACGACACAATGCTTCGGCTGGGAGTACGTCGGTGTATTCCGGGTGGACCGCGCCCGTGGCAAGTTCGTGCTGGTCGCCGAGCACGTCAAGAACGACCGAAACCTGCTCGTGAAGTCCGCCGCCCAAAAGTCCGAATACATCCAGGACCTATCCAGCGGAATGCTCGGCAGCTGTCTCGTCCAGCGGTCCATTCTTGTCGTTCCAGACATCAGCGATTCCAAGCGGAACTACGGCTTCATTCAGACCGCGCCGGATCAGCGATCCGCGATGACCGTCCCCCTCTTCGTGAATGGCAAGATCGAGATGATCCTCGATATGGAATCTTCGGAATCCAACGCCTTTCTCGGACCCGATCGCGAAGCGGCCCGCGGACTCGCCGCCGACTGCGAGCAGATTTTTGCGGCGCGCTGGCACGAAGCGATCGAGCTGGCGCTTATGAACAGGATTGAGCAGGCGGCGGTCATCGTCGACGCGGTCGGCAAGATCTGTCACATGAATGGCGCGGCCGAGAGCATTTTTGGTCAGGCACGAGACCGCGAACTCGTGTCGTTCGGGGCACGAGACGAAGATATCGAGGAACTGTCGCAATCTGGTATCCAGCACCGACTTCACATCCACCTGACGATCGGCGAGGCACCGCGCACCGAGGTGACCACCCTTGCAAACCGCGAGCCGTTGAATGACGACTATGGCCACCACCTATGGCTGTTCACGAGCCTCGCCGATCAAAGCCGAGAGAGCGACTGGGGATATCTGGAGGAGACGGTCACGGCTGTTGCGCGCGAGACCCGGGCTCCCCTGCTCATGGCCGATGGTTTGTTGCGCAGCGCCCAGTCCCTTCTAAGCAAACCCGAACTGATGAGAAATTGCGCCAACATGCTGGAGCAGGCGGCCAATCATCTCCTGAAGGCTGATCTCACCTTCGAACGTCTGTCCGAACGTTTGACCGTGCAGCAGACGCCGCAGGAGGCACCGACCTCGTTCAACGTATTGGAAGCGCTCTATCACGAGATCGAGGGCCTTCCCGTCGACGATCGTGACGCGATCGATATAGAGGGCGACATCACGGACGAAGCTCGTCTGATCGTCAGCGGCTGGCTGGAGCGATTGAGCTTCGCATTTCGTTCGGCGCTCAGCTCGCTTCTTTCGCTCCGCGTCGCCCCGACCGATCGGCTCACCGTGACCATCGCGGAACGACCACCGCATCGTCTGTTCGTATCCATGCGCATCCCTGCGGTCACCGCGCAGCCGCTGGATCCGTCGGCCGCCGATCTGATCGAGCGGAGTCAGTCCCGGGCTCGGCAAATGGCCAGCGTCGCCGTAGAGGCGATACAGAAAGCCGTCGAGCAGCATGACGGGAGCTTGACCGAACTGGACGGCATGGGATTCGAATTCGACTTGCCATTATGTGCGCAGGAGGCATCAGCATGACCGCAAGGATAGCGATAGCCACGGCCGAACCGGGCATGTTCGAAACACTGCGCACGCATCTGCTCGCGGCAGGCGTCGATCCCGAGAACCTGCACGACAAGCAGCTGATGACTACGGACCAGACCAACGAGTGGCTCATTGCGAACGACACCGAGTTGCTCGTCCTCGATGCCGGATTGCCGATGGACCCGCGCGTCCATCGCGACACGCGAACGACAGTCGCCGCGCAGGATTTGCTCAGCACCGTCGTGCAGGCCCGAGACCCTCACACGTCCGTCCTCGTCATCGCTCCGTCGTTCGGGGCCTGCCCTGATCTCGAGCAGGAGTGCAGCAGAGCCGACAACGCTCTGATCCTGCCAATGGACGCCCTGCAGCTCCACCGGCATCGAATCCTCAGGCCGTTCATTGCGATGCTGACCGGGCATCCCGATGAGAAGGGCGCCATTCCTGGCGCGTTCCGGGTGATCGAAACGGAAATCCATAGCGCCAAGGTAGAATGCCGTCTCGGAACCGGCGACGACGGCTCGCCAATGCTGCGCTGGAACACAGTCAGCGATCTGGATGATCTGAAGTCTGCCGCCCGGGATTATGGGCGGGACGAGATACCCCAGGACCGCGCGGATGCGGGTCACTGGATCGGCACCAGCCTGCCCAAGAACTGGCTCGCCCAGACGCGGGGTGTCGGAACACGGCTGTTCAAGAGCTTCGTCGTCAAGGCGATCGGCGAGCACCTGTTTTCGCAGATCGAGAGGGCGGCCGGTGGGCTGGCAGGACTGTCGTTCCGCTTCGTGATCAACGATGCCGGATATTATCCTGTCCCCTTCGAGGCGAGCGTGCGGTATCTCGCTGAAGAGAACGGGCCATTCGTGCTTCTTCATGCCCCGATCGTCCGACGCGTGCCGTCGGTTATTCGGCTGCAGAGAGGGGCGAGAGCCGAGCGCGGGCGCATCGAGCCAGGCTCGAGGCTCATGTTCGTTCGCTCGCAGGTCGGCGAGCACCCAGACCGCAAGCTCGAACGGGTGATCTGTGACGGCAAGACGTTCGACAAGCTCGGCAATATCGACGTTGAACTCCGATACCTGAAGGAATTGGCCGCCACAGGGTGCTTCGAGCTGGAGGTTGTCGACCTCTCCGGCACTCCCGGCAATGAGGCCGTGCCCCATTTGCTGCAGCGGCTTGCTCATTTTCGGCCGTCGATCCTCCACTACGCCGGCCATGCCTGGAGTGACGGCCAGAAAACCGTGTCTCTCGTCCTTCCCGGCACAAGGCCGGAAGAAGCGATCGGGCTGAAGCTCGACAGAATGGTCGCATCCGAAGGTCTTTCGTCGACCACGCTGGTCTATCTCTCCGCTTGCCGCGGCATCTCCAGGGGCAGCGTGCAACAGCTGGTGATGAACGGAATCCCCTATGCCTTGGGATTCCGCTGGAACGTGGAGGATGACCGCGCGCCTCATTTCGCCAAGGCGTTCTACAGCGAACTGCATGAAACGCGGTCCGTTTGCCTTGCGTTCCGGAAGGCATGCCGAGCTTCTTGGGAGCGTCTCGCCGACGACGAGGACAGCCCGATCTGGCTTTCGCCCATCTTGCTCGCGCAGTCGACGGATTGGGCAACACGCTGCAATTGAGCCGAGATCGGATCCTGTCATGACTGTCTGGACCACATTCAAGAACACTGTCGAACATTGGGCGAGCCGCGAATTGAAGCGTCCCTATGTCGGCTATGTGCCCGCTTCTGGCGACAACGCGATTTCGACGGGAGCAGCCTTCGTTCCCGAAGCAAGCTACTTCGGACTCCGCATGGTCGAGATGGGACTGAGCGAAGGCGGCAAATTCTTCAGTTCGTTCCTGCCGCTTGGCGTCGTCCTGACGGAGTTCAGCTTTGGCGACGGCCGGCAGCGCAGGCCGACGATCTTGAGCAATGACGAGATCGCCGCCCAACTCAAGTCCGCGGGGGCGGCTGCTCCGGGCTATATCGAGTTCAGGAATATCTACGCCGTCAGGCGCGCGCCCATGAAGGAAGACAATCTGTCCCTGTTCGTGGGCCTGTTCCGCCTGCCCTACCATGACGTCGCCCAGCAAATCCTGCAACTTGCGGCCGACCTGACGACGCAGACCGGGCTGGTGCCCGGCGTGTCGGAGGGCGTGCGTGTCGCAGAAAAAGTCTACGACCGCGTCGCTGGCTTGTTCGGACTCAACATCGTCACGCCACTGTTGTCCTATGCGGACGGAAACGCGCTCGGCCGCAGCGGCTATCTCCTGGTCGCAGGCCCCGAACTCGACGAGGCCGCGGCAAAGCGATTGGTCGTCACCGACGACCAGCTGTTGTCGGACGGCAAGCGTGTCGCCGGATTGAACTACTGTCTGCTCGCCGTCGAGTTTACGGGCACTCTGTTCGCCGACGGACCGGACACGATCAATCCGCTGACGCAGCTGGGCTTCCATCGGCGCTGGCAAGACGTCGCACGCGTCGTCATGATGCGAGATTTCGACCGTGCAGAGGAGCAGATGCTGGCGTTGCGCTCCGAGGTCATCACGTCGCCGGAATTGGCTGAAAACGATCGCCTCATCGCCATCGGCGCCTACCAAACGAGCTTCGACAAGCTCGTCGAACGAATGACGCCGAAAAACGCCCACCGCGGCTCACGGGGACCTCTCTTGAACGGAGCCCTCGGCAAAAGCGCAACGCCGGCCGTGGCGCAGGTTCTGGGAGGGATGCAGCTCAGCCTCCTCTCCGGCGTCACCGGAGCCCCGGACGATCCGGACAGACTTTTCGCATCCGAGGCGTCCGAATTGAGGAAAACGATCGCCAAGGTGGCGCGGGTCGATGCCAACTCCGCCGTTGCGCTAGCGCGCGTGCTCGATCGCACTTCGACGTCAAAATGACCGTTTATGGCAGGCCCGTCCGGGCTTGAAGCCGAGCAAACCCATTCCGACACCCCGGAACACTGCTCCGGTGAGGTGCGTGACGCCCCTCACATCGTCCGCCCGCCGCGTCTGTCATGGTGCCCCCGGATCAACCCAAGGGGCGTGTCATGAACGGATTTCGCAAGGGTCTCTTCGTCACCATTGTCGCCATCGCCTTCCCGCTGACGCAGGCAGGCGCGGCCACCTCCACCTTTGACGGCGCATGGAATGTCCGCATCTCGTCATCGAGCGAGACCTGCGGCAACGGCGCAACGGTCGCGATCGGGATCAGCAACGGCCAGATCGCATCGAGCAGCGCCGTGGTGTCCGCGTCGGGCCGCGTCGCGGACGCCGGCAGCATCAACGTCACCTTGAGCACCGGCATCAAGCGCGCCGTCGGCTTCGGCCGGCTCAGCGGCACCTCTGGCTCCGGCACGTGGCGCGGCAGCATGTGCAAGGGCACGTGGACGGCGGAGCGGATGTAAGTGCTCTTGTCCCGGACGCGGTGCAGCGTGCAACGCTGCTCCGCAGAGCCGGGACCAAGCATTCTTCGTGGGTCCCAAATCGCTGAGTCCCGGATCGGCGCCGCATCGCCTTGCGGCGACGCGTCTTGTCCGGAACACGAGACGCTAGCCGACCGGAGCCCCATACTCGACGTCGGTCACCGGCTCCAACCAGGTCGAGAACACGCCGTCGAGCGCTTCCTGCATGGCGATGTGGGTCATGCCGTTGGTCGGCGACCCGCCGTGCCAGTGCAGCTCGCCCGGTGGAATCCAGACGGTGTCGCCCGGACGGATTTCGATGACAGGCCCGCCCTTGGTCTGGACCCGCCCGACCCCCGAAATCACATAGAGCGTCTGCCCGAGCGGATGGTGATGCCAGTTGGTGCGCGCACCCGGCTCGAACGAGACGCGCGAGCAGTTCAGCCGCGCCGGCGCGGGCGCCATGATGACGGGGTCCTGCCAGACCGTGCCGGTGAAGTGTTCCCCGGGCGCACGACGGGTCGGCCGCGTGCCTGCAACAGTGATCTCCATTGGATTTACCTCACTTCTTTCCCGGTCACTTCTTGCTTGCGGCGTAGCGCGCCTTGGTCTCGGCGTTCATGGGATAGAGGCCCGGGAGCACCGCGCCATTGTTCACCTCGTTGACGATCCAGGCTTCCATCCGCTCCTGCTCGACACCCTCGTTGAGCACGTGCTCGAGCATCGCCTGCGGGATCAGCACGCAGCCGTCCTGGTCGGCGACCACGATGTCGTTCGGGAAGACCGCAACGCCGCCGCAGCCGATCGGCTCGCCCCAGCCGACGAAGGTCAGACCGGCAACTGACGGCGGCGCGGCATAGCCGTCGCACCAGACCGGCAGATTAGTGCCGAGCACGCCCTCCACGTCACGCACGACTCCATCGGTTACGAGTGCGGTGACGCCGCGCTTCATCATGCGCGCGCACAGGATGTCGCCGAAGATGCCGGCGTCGGTAATGCCCATGGCGTCGACCACGGCGACGCAGCCCTCCGGCATCGCCTCGATCGCGGTGCGGGTCGAGATCGGCGACGACCAGGATTCCGGCGTCGCCAGATCCTCGCGCGCCGGCACGAAGCGCAGCGTGAAGGCCGGTCCCACCAGGCGCGGCAGACCCGGGCGCAGCGGACGCGCGCCGCGCATCCAGATGTTGCGCAGGCCCTTCTTCAGCAGGACCGTTGTGATGGTGGCAGTGGTGATGCCGGCGAGGGTCTTGCGGGCTTCGGGGGACAGCGACATGGAAACAGACGAGCTCCGGATGGGCGGGAAAGAACGCGCGCATCTTGCGGGGTGCGGGCCTTGCGTCAAGGGCCAACAAGCTACCAATCATGCAGGGCCGCAGCGCTGTTATGCGTCGCGATAACAAGGCATTATCGTCTCCCCCTGCATTAATTTATTGGACTTGCGGGCGCATTTACGCGAAGCAGGAACAAGCGGACCTCAAGGCCGAGCCCGCGTATCTCCAGAAGCCCGATTTCGACAGCCCATGTCCGCGACGCTTCCCCCGCCCCGCCTTCTGCCCAGTGGCGACAGCGCCGTCACGGTCGAGTTCAGCCGTACCATTGACGACGACGCCAACCAGCGCGTGCTGGCGCTCGACAAGGCGCTCGCGGCAAGCGCGATCGATGCCATCACCGAGTCCGTGCCGACTTATCGCTCGCTGCTGGTGCATTACGACCCGGGCAAGATCGGCTTCGACGCGCTCGGCGAAAAGCTGCTCGCGCTCGCCAGCCAGCCGCTGCCGCCGGCCACCAAAGCGCGCCGCTGGCGTATTCCCGTCGCCTATGGCGGCGAGCACGGCATCGACCTCGAGGACGTCGCGAAGGCGCTGAATACCACACCCGACGACATCGTCGCGCGTCACGTCGCCGGCGACTACAAGGTTGCCATGATCGGCTTCACGCCGGGGTGGTCCTATCTCAGCGGCCTCGACAAATCCCTGCAGATGTCGCGGCGGCAGAATCCGCGGCTGCTGACGCCTGCCGGCACGATCTCAATCGGCGGCATCCAGGCCGGAATCCAGTGCCTGGCAGCGCCGAGCGGCTGGCACCTGCTCGGCCGCACTCCAGTGCGGACCTATCAGCTCCACCGCAATCCGACCTTCCTCACCGAACCCGGCGATCGCGTGACGTTTTTCGCCATCGACCACAAGACGTTCGAGGAACAGGACCGCGCCGCCGAAGCCGGCGAGATCATTGCCGAGCAGGTGGTCGCATGAGCCGGCTCGTGATCGCCAGCATCGGGCCTGCAAGCTCGGTCCAGGACGGCGGACGCCATGGAGCGCAGCGCTATGGCCTGACGGTCAGCGGCGCGATGGACCGCCTCTCGCTCGCGGCAGCGAACACGCTTGTCGGCAACGAACCGTTCGCAGCCGTTGTCGAGGTCGGCCCGTTCGGCGCCTCGTTCACCGCGCGCGACGGTGCCGTGCGCGTCGCCATTTCAGGCGCGCCGCGCAATGCGGAAATTGCCGGCAGTCCGGTCGCCATGGACACATCGGTGACGCTGAAGGACGGCGAGACGCTGACGCTGGGTTTTGCCCGCGGCGGGGCGTTCACTTATCTGGCGATCGAAGGCGGGATCAAGGGCGAGCCGGTGTTCGGCAGCCTTGCGGTCAACGCCCGTGCCGGTCTCGGCAGCCCCTACCCGCGCCCGCTGCAGGCCGGCGACGAATTCACCGTCGATGCCGCAAGCGGTGCACCGGACCTGCGCATCGAACTGCCGAAGCCATCGAGCGGTCCGATCCGCGTCCTGCTGGGACCGCAGGACGACGAGTTCGACGACGCCAACAAGGCGCTGTTCCTCGACAGCGAGTGGAAGATCTCGGCGACCTCCGATCGCATGGGCTACCGGCTCGAGGGCCCCGCGATCAAGCATCTGCATGGCCACAACATCGTCTCCGACGGCACGGTCAACGGCAGCATCCAGGTGCCCGGCAACGGCGCGCCGATCGCGCTGATGATGGATCGCGGCACCTCCGGCGGCTACCCGAAGATTGCGACCGTGATCACGGCCGATGTCGGCCGTCTCGCGCAAACCTCGGCAGGAACCGCGTTCCGCTTCAAGGCGGTCAGCATGGCCGAGGCGCAGGACGAGGCGAGAAAATTCGCGCAGCTGATCCGCAACCTGCCCGATCGCCTGCGCTCCGCCGACACCGTCGCGCTCAACATCGAAGCGCTCAGCGATGCCAACGTCGCGGGCTATGCTGTCAGTGCCGTCGACGCCCGGACCTGGCAGGTTGCGGCCGAGCCGTAAACGACAAGACGACCAGAGATGGAGAGCACCCCATGAAGACGATCGATCTCAATTGCGATCTCGGCGAAGGTTTTGGCGCGTGGGAGATGGGCAACGATGCCGCCATGATCGAACTGGCGAGCTCGGTCAATGTCGCCTGCGGCTTCCACGCCGGCGATCCCGATATCATGCGCCGGACGGTCGAGCTGGCGAAGGCGCGCGGCGTCTCGGTCGGCGCGCATCCTGGCTATCGCGACCTGCACGGCTTCGGCCGCCATCCTATCGCGGGCCTGAAAGCCTCCGAGATCGAGAACCTCGTCGTCTACCAGATCGGCGCCCTGCAGGCGATCGCGACCGCGGCCGGCCACAAGGTGACGCACGTGAAGGCGCATGGCGCGCTCTCCAATGTCGCCTGCGAGGACGACATGACCGCGAAGGCGATCGCCGCCGGCATCAAGGCGGTCGATCAGAGCCTGATCTTCGTCGTGCTCGCCAATTCGAAGCTGGTGAAGGCCGGCGAAGCCGCCAATCTGCCGATGGTGCACGAGGTGTTCGCCGACCGCGCCTATGAGGACGATGGCAATCTCGTCTCGCGCAAGAAGCCGGGTGCGGTGCTGCATGACGCTAAGGCGATCGCCGACCGCGTGGTGCGCATGGTACAGGACGGCGCGGTGGTCTCGGTCACAGGCAAGGTCATCAAGATGCGCACCGACACGGTGTGCATCCACGGTGATACGCCGGGCGCCGTCGACATCGCGCGCGGTTTGCGGCAGGCCTTGAAGGATGCAGGGATCGAGGTCGCGCCGTTCAAGCGCGGGGCGTGATCAGAACGGGTGCACCGACAGCGTGCCGAACACGATCGCGGCGATAACCGCGAAGGCGCTGTACATCGCGGCATGATGCACGCTCGCCCCGGTCCGCCGCGAGAGCGAACGCGCGTAGAAGTGCAGCCGGGCTTCCGCCGATAGTTCGCGCATGGTCGATCTCCAACGCCCCATATGCGGGATTATGAGGGATCAACCGGGGTGGCGGGCAAGAGACCCGCGGAAATAGCGATGCGGGTTCTCTGAAAACCCCGCATCGCAGGACCAAATTCTACCCGCCCGCAGGTTCCGAGAATCTTATTCGTTCAAATCCGAGCCAGTTGGAACCGGCTCGGATGACGGTGGGATGACAGCTAGTAGACGTCAGCCTGGAAGCGGCCCGTCTTCTTGAGCTCGGCGACAAAACTGACGGCTTCGTCGGTCGAACGCGCCCCGAACTGGGCGACGATATCGACCAGCGCGCGCTCGACGTCCTTGGCCATGCGCTTGGCATCGCCGCAGATGTAGAGATGCGCCCCCTCGGCAAGCCACGTCCATAGCTCGCGGCCGACCTCGCGCATGCGGTCCTGCACGTAGAACTTCTTCTCGCCGTCGCGCGACCATGCCAGCGACATGCGCGTGAGCAGGCCCGAGGTCTTCATCGCGTTGAGCTCCTCCTGGTAGAAGAAGTCGCAATCGCTGCGCTGGTGGCCGAAGAACAGCCAGTTCTTGCCGGGCGCACCGGTCGCCTTGCGGTCGAACAGGAAGGCACGGAACGGCGCAATGCCGGTGCCGGGGCCGATCATGATGATCGGCGTCTTCGGATCCTGCGGCAGGCCGAAATTGTGCGCCTTCTGCACATAGACCTTGAGCTTCTCGCCCTCGGCGATGCGCTCGCCGAGGAAGGTCGAGGCGACGCCGATGCGCTTGCGTTTGCCGATCACGTAGCGCACGGAATCGACCGTCAGCGAAAGCTTCCCAGGCGTCGCATTGTGCGAGGACGAGATCGAATAGAGCCGCGGCTGCAGCGGCTCAAGCGCCTCGACGAAGGCTTCAGGATGCGGCCGCGTACCCGAAAACTTCTGCAGCGCAGCCATGACGTCGAGCGCGGCGGCGTCGCCATCGGGATCCTCGCCTTGCGCCAGTGCCCGTGCCCTCTCGCGCTGCGCGCCGCCGGTGATGAAGGAGAGCAGTTCGAACAGCGTGTCGGGCGCCGGCGAGAGCGAAACGTCGTCGATCAGCACCTCACGCAGCGTCTTGCCGTTGACCTTCGTCGTGTGGGAGGCACCGAGCAACGCGATGACCTGGTCGACGAGGCCGAGCTCGTTGCGGGCGAACACGCCAAAACTGTCACCGACGACATAGTCGAGCTTGCTCTCGGAAAGATCGAACTCGACGTGATAGGTTTCCTTCTCCGACTTTCCCTTGTTGAGAAGACGGCGCGACAGGAAGGTCGCCGCAACAGGATTGTCGCGCGAGCGGCCGGGCTCGGCGATCGTCACGGTCACGGCGGGGGCCGCCACCGCGTCGACCTTGTCGGACGCCTTGTCGCCAGCCTTGGCCGCCGGCGCCTTGTCCAGCTCTTCGTGCAGCGACTTCAGCATCCGCGCGGTTTCCTTGCCGCCGGGGACGCAGAGGTTGAGCCGCGCTTCACTGCGGCTCGCGATCGCCTCCGAATAGTCGTGGCAATTGTAGCCGCACTGCCCGCAATCCTGCTGCGCCATCGCCGCCATCATCTTGCGCCGCACGGGACGGCCTTCGGCGAGCTTCATCCGATCGGCGATCGGCATGGTCTGGTCGTGCCAAGGCGCTTCACCGTCGTCACCATCACCGGCTTGCATGACCGCGGCGCCCTGCTCGGCCGACAGCGGCGCGGCCGCGTCAGGCGACAGCAGCCCGGCAAAGAAGCCGTTCAGCCAGGAGCGTTGGGCGTCGGAGAACGGGGCGCTCGTGGGAATGATGTCGATTTTCGGCGGAGGGCTGATCTGGTTCATGAAGACACCTCGGCATCGGCAAGCTTGCGCAGCGTCTCGCCGTCGTGGCGGCGCGCAAAGGACAGGAAGGTTTCGTCGGAAGACGAGCGATGGGCGATATAGGCCTTGAGCAGTCCTTCGACTGTCTTCGGCGCGTCCTCGGCCTTGAGGTCGTGATAGACCTCCTGCCCGACGTCGGCGTCAGGACCGAACCCGCCGCCGGTGAAGAGATGATAGCCCTCGACCGTGTCCTCCTCGTTGACAGGCACGCGCGCCCCGATCAGGCCGATGTCGCTGATGTAATGCTGGGCACAGGAATGGTGGCAGCCGGTGACGTGGATGTTGACCGGCTTGTCCATCTCGACGCGCGGCTCGCACCAGTCGCCGATCTCGGCGGCGTGGCGCTTGGTGTTGGAGGCGGCGAAGCGGCAACCGGCATTGCCGGTGCACGCGATCAGGCCGGCGCGGATGTGCGAAGCCTCGACCGCAAGCCCGATCTGCTTGATCGCCGCGATGGCAAGCTCGACATTCTCGTCGCGCACCCCTGATATCAGCAGGTTCTGCCAGACGGTCAGACGGATCTCGCCGTCGCCGAGGTCCCGCGCCACCTTGGCGAGGCCCCGCATCTGATCGCTGCTGATCTTGCCGAGCGTCAGCGACACGCCGATCCAGTTCAAGCCGTCCTGCTTCTGCTTGTGCACGCCGATATGCGCCATGCGGTCCGCGGCCGGCCGCGGCGCAAACGCCTCTTCCGGCACGCGCGTGAATGGTGTCTTCAGCCGTTCCTCGACGATCTTGAGAAAGCCGTCATGGCCCATGGCGTCGAGCACGTATTTCAGCCGCGCCTTGTTGCGGTTGGTGCGGTCGCCGTGCTCGATGAACACGCGCACGATGGCGTCGGCAACGGCGGTGGCGTCTTCAGGCTTGACGACGATGCCGGAATATTTGGCAAAGTCCTTGTGGCCGGTGATGCCACCGAGGCCGAGGCGGAACCAGATCCCGGGCTCGACGCCGAAGCCGTCCTGCACCTCATATGCCGTGAAGGCGATATCATTGGTCTCCTCGAGCACGGCGATCCTGCCGGCGCCGTCGAAGGCGACGTTGAACTTGCGCGGCAAGCCATACAGCGAGCGATCGTTCAGGATGTGGTAGTGCCACTCGCGCGCATAAGGCCGCGTGTCGATCAGCTCCTGCGGGTCGATGCCCGCCGTCGGCGTTCCCGTCACGTTGCGGATGTTGTCGGCGCCGGAGCCGCGCGAGCACAGGCCTAAGTCCTGAATGCCTTCGATCAGCTTCACGGCGTTCTTCGGCGGGATCTCGCGAAGCTGCAGATTGGCGCGAGTCGTGACGTGGCTGTAGGGCCCGCACGTTTCATCGGCGAGATCGGCAAGGCCGGCCAGCTGCCAGTGCTTCATGATGCCGTTCGGAATGCGCAGACGGCACATGTAGGAGTCCTGCGTCGGCGCGACGTAGAAGATGCCGTAATAGCGCCAGCGGAAATTGTCCGCCGGACTCGGCGGCGTATTGTCGAGCGCCTGCTGGCGGAGACGCGGATAGGCATCGAAGGGATGCTCGTCGCGCTTGACCTTCTCCTGGTCGGCGAGCTTCTTGCCCGCCGCGATGACCTTGTCCTGCGCCTTGATGTGCACGGCATCGGGACCGGTGGGCTCGGCGTTCGCCTTGCCGGCGCCGCCGCCAAGACCGCGACCGACGCGACTGATCTGCAGACCGGTCGTGAAGCCTTCGAGGTAGCGTTTCTGGTCGTCGGTAAAGTCGACTGAGACGGTGTCGATTTTCATGGTCAGTAACGAAGCTCCTGCGGCCACCTGAGTGGTATCGACGGAAAGTGCACGACCCGCGAGGAGCTCGGCTGGCTCGAGAGCCGGCTGCGCACCCAACGGTCCGATCAGCTTCGTTGCTGGGGACTGGCGCAGCAGGCATCTGTGACAGGCTGGCCGCACTGCAACATTCAATTTGCGTGCCAGCTTTGACGAAATGAAAATGTGTCTAGTATCAAGCAGCTAAGAGCACAAAAGGGAACTCAGGGCCCTGGAGCTCTTACGAAATTCGAGCAGTCGGCCTAAAATTTAGACGCGGATCCCCAGCGCTCAAAAACGATGCAGGCCCGAATCACGCCTTCCAGCGACCCACCTCGAAGACCTCAAGATGACCCCGAATATTGGCGGGATCAAAAGCCGGCCCGGCGAATGCGCCGAATGCCGCGGGGGCCTGGCCGGGGGGCTGGCGGCCGAGGGCGCCGTCGTAGAGGTCGGGCCTGAACACGGCCATGGCCGTCTTGACGCCGTCGGGCGTCAGCGTCGTCTGCCCCCAGCGCACCATCTGCGCATAGAGCCAAGCGGCCTGGACCGGATCGGGGCGCCCTGCTTCCTCACGTCCCACCAGAAGGTAGCTGCCGCTCTCGCGAACGGTGCCGTCCGGCGAAATCTTGAGGCGCCCGGTGAGGGTGCGCTGGATGACTTCGGCATCGACGCCGATCCGCTCGGGCTGCGCCAGGATCTGCGCCGCTTCGGTCCGGTTTTCCGGATGCTCGATGAACTCCGCGGCTTTCACCGCCGCGCGCACCAGGCTCGCGACCACGTCCGGATTCTTGTCGGCCCAGACCTGGCGGAGCGCCAGCACCTTCTCCGCCGCATGGGCCAGGATGTCGGAGACGAAATGCAGGATGTGGCCGATCCCGAGATCGACCGCGATCGAATTCCAGGGCGCGCCGACGCAGAACGCATCGACATGACCGTTGGCGAGACTGTCGACCATATAGGGCGGCGGCAGCACCACCAGCCGCACGTCCTCGTCGGGATCGACGCCGGCCGCCGCCATCCAGAACCGCAATTGATAGTTGTGGGTCGAGAACGGGAAGGTCATACCGAAGGTCAACGGATCGGCCCCCGCTTTGCGCCGCTTGGCGACCACGCGCGCCAACGCTTTTGCCGTGGCGAGCGGATCGAAGCGGTCGCCGTCGATCTCCTCCATCAGCGCGGCATGAAGCGCCGGCGAGACCGTGATCGCATTGCCGTTGATGCCGAGATTGAAGGGCGCCGCGATCGGCACCTTGACATGACCGAGCCCGAGCGAGGACGCAATCGCGACGGGCGCGAGCAGATGCGCGGCGTCGAACAAGCCGATATTGAGCTTGTCGCGGACGTTGGACCAGGAGACCTCGCGGACCAGTTCGACCTCGAGCCCTTCGGCCCCGGCAAATCCCTTGTCGACGGCGACGATCAGCGCTGCGGCATCGACCAGCGGAATGAAACCGATGCGGAGGGGAACGGTCATTTCAGCATCTCCGACGCGGTGATGATCGACTGGGCGATCTCACCGATTTTCTTTTTCTCGCGCATCGCGGTAGAGCGCAGCAGCACATAGGCCTCGTCCTCGGTCAGGCCCTTCACCTTCATCAGGATGCCCTTGGCCTTCTCGATGACCTTGCGATCCTCGAGCTGCGACTTGGTGCGCTCCAGCTCCTCCTGGAGTTTTGCGAAGGCATTGAAGCGCGACACGCAGAGGTCGAGGATAGGCTTGATGCGCTCCTTCCTCAGCCCGTCGACGATGTAGGCGGAGACCCCCGCCTCGACTGAAGCCTGGATCGAGGATGAATCGCTCTGATCGACGAACATCGCGATCGGGCGCCGCACGGCGCGGCTGACCTGGAACATCGCTTCCAGCACGTCGCGGCTGGGGTTTTCCAGATCGATCAGGATGATGTCAGGGTCGACCGCATAAATACGGGCGAGCAGGCTTTGCATCTCGCTGATATGGACGATCTTCGTGAATCCGGCCTCCCGCAACCCTTCCTCGAGGATCGCAGCCCGGATCGGGCTTTCGTCGACGATCACGATTTTGGGCGACTGTTCGGCGCTCATTGCTCACTCACCACCAGTGATTCATCCATAGCATGCCCTCAGGCCCTGCAAAGGGTTGTAATTATGGGCAATTGGGACTAGCTCAACCCTGTCAATCAGGCAGATTTGGATATGGATCAGACGGCTGCGCCCAAGGTCAGCTTCGTGTCGCTCGGGTGCCCCAAGGCTTTGGTGGATTCCGAGCGCATCATCACGCGCCTGCGCGCCGAGGGTTACGAGCTCGCCCGCAAGCATGACGGCGCCGACATCGTCATCGTCAACACCTGCGGCTTCCTCGACAGCGCCAAGCAGGAATCGCTCTCGGCGATCGGCGAGGCCATGGCCGAGAACGGCAAGGTGATTGTGACCGGCTGCATGGGCGCGGAACCCGAGCAGATCGAGCAGGCCTATCCCGGCGTGCTCTCCATCACCGGCCCGCAGCAATATGAGAGCGTGCTGGACGCCGTGCATCGCGCGCTGCCGCCCGCCCACAATCCGCATCTCGATCTGGTGCCGCCGCAGGGCATCAAGCTGACACCGCGCCACTACGCCTATCTGAAAATCTCCGAGGGCTGCAACAACCGCTGCACCTTCTGCATCATTCCGAAGCTGCGCGGCGATCTCGTCTCCCGTCCGGCCAACGACGTGCTGCGCGAGGCCGAACGCCTGGTCGACGCCGGCGTCAAGGAACTGCTGGTAATCTCGCAGGACACCTCGGCCTACGGCGTCGATCTCAAATACGCCGAGAGCCCGTGGAAGGATCGCCAGGTCCGGGCCAAATTCATCGACCTCGCGCGCGAGCTCGGCGAATTGGGCGCCTGGGTCCGCTTGCAATATGTCTACCCCTACCCGCATGTCGACGAGGTCATCGCGCTGATGAACGAGGGCAAGGTGCTGCCCTATCTCGACATCCCGTTCCAGCACGCGAGCCCCGAGGTGCTGAAGGCGATGAAGCGCCCGGCGGCGCAGGACAAGACGCTGGCGCGCATCAAGCGCTGGCGCGAGCAATGTCCCGATCTCGCTTTGCGCTCGACCTTTATCGTCGGCTTCCCCGGCGAGACGGATGCCGATTTCGCCTATCTGCTCGACTGGCTGGACGAAGCCGAGATCGATCGGCTCGGCTGCTTCAAGTACGAGCCGGTCGCCGGCGCGACCGCGAACGCGATCGAGAACCCCGTGCCGGAAGAGATCAAGCAGGAGCGCTACAACGCGCTGATGGCGCGCCAGCAGAAGATTTCCGCGCGCAGGCTGAAACGTAAGGTCGGCACGCGCCAGCAGATCATCATCGACGAGGTCGGCCCGACCGTCTCAAAAGGCCGCTCCAAGGCCGATGCGCCGGAGATCGACGGCGCCGTCTACCTGTCGAGCCGCCGCCCCTTGCGCGTCGGCGAGATCGTCACCGCGAAAATCGAACGCGCCGACCAGTACGACCTGCACGGCAGCGTCGCGGGATTCTGAGATTCCGCCTGCGGCACACCGGCAAGACCGGCGCGCCTCAGGCATTCCACCAGCCGGCGTCAGGCTGGGCGTGCCGAACATGTCACTTCTCCCGACGCCTGCTGTTCGTCACGCGCGGCGAATACTTCCTTGGCTGCGAACAGCCCGTTCAGCGCCGCCGGGAAGCCCGCATAGACGGCCATCTGCATGATGATCTCCACGATCTCGTCGCGAGACAGCCCGACGTTCAGACCCGCCTCGAGATGCACCTTGAGCTGAGGCGCGGCATTTCCGAGCGCCGTCAGCGCGGCGATCGTGGCGATCTCTCGATCGCGCAGGCCGAGGCCGGGGCGGCAGTAAATGTCGCCGAACGGAAACTCGATCACGTATCGTGCGAAATCCGGAGCGATGTCGGCGAGTGAAGCGACGACCTTTTCGCCGGCGCTGCCGTCAATGCGTGACAGGGCCCGCTGGCCGCGATCGAACCGGCTTGCGTCTTGTGTTTGGGCGTGCGTCATTTTCCTTCGTCCTCTGTTCGTCGCTGGCATAGCCGGCGATCTTGGTATCAAGGACGAGCAGGCATTCCTGGAGTTCGGCGATCTGCGTGCGCACCTGTTCGCGGTGGACTTCCAGCATCTGCCGCCGGCTTGTGCCGGTAGCGTCGCCTTCGTCACGAAGCGCCGCGTAACGCAACATGTCCCGGATCGACATTCCCGTGGTCTTGAGCCGACCGAGGAATTCGATCCATCTGAGGATCGATGCGTCAAAGTCACGCTGGCCGGAGCGATCCCGGTCAGCGTATGGCAGCAGCCCGATGCGCTCATAATAGCGCAGCGTGTGCGTCGACAGGCCGGTCCGTTTTGCGAGGTCGCCGATCTTCATGTGTGCCCGTTCTCGTACTGACGCACGTACAGATACCCCTTCGAGCGCGCTCTAAGTCAAGATCGAAGGTGCCGTTCCCGCAACGTCGTGATAGCGCGGCAGCGGAACATTTCGGTGCGCGAGCTGGGCGGCAGCATCGCGGGATTCCGAGCTTCAGGATCCCGCTAGCCATTTCGGCACCCAGCGCTCCGGCCGCGGCGCGCAGGCAAGATCAGCTTGCGCCTCCGAGAGCAGCGCAGGCTCGCCGCCGATGCTCGGGCGCAGATCGTATTCGAAGTTCGGCATGACGCGGCCGTCGGCATAGAGGCCGAATTTCATCGCGTACCACAGCCCGAGCTCGGGCTGCGCGCGGCGCATCTCCTCGCGCAGATCGCGCAGCAGGGATTCGATCGAGGCGGCTTCCTCGAACGCCTGCGGCCCGCGCGTCAGGACGCGCGCCTGGTATTGCCTGCCGACGATCGCGATCTCGAAGCTCGTCCTGTCCCAGGGCTTCTTGCCCTTCGGCAGATGCGCGGCGAGGCGCCAGCCGAGTTCGGCCATCAAGCGATGATTGGCCCAGTAGTCTTCGCGATCCCGGCTCCATTTTTCCATGAAGCCGCGAAAGTCGGGCAGCTCCGACGGATCGTCATCGGGCGCCACCATCTCCCCGCTCAGCCGCCCGGTGAGCCATTGCGCGAGCTCGACCGTCTGACATTCGACTTCGTCGTGCGGCTTCAGATCGCTCCAAGCATTGTCGAATTGTTGCGACGTCAGTTTTGCGAGCAGGCCATCGAGGCTTGGCGCCAGCAGCTCGTAATCGCCCTCGGACCCAAGCCCCACGATCGGCGGATTGTCGCGGTCGAGACCCGCGCCATACCAGCCGCCAACAGCCGAGCCATCCGGCAGCCGCATGAACAGCGAAAACCGGTCGCGCAAGGGACTGCCGTCGACAATCGGCGCCTGATCGGAAAACTGGCCCTGCAGCGAGAAGCAGCCGACGCTGCCCCAGGGGCGCCCGTTCAGCCATCCGGCGAAGTCCAGCAACAGCGACGGCGCCTCGATGCCCGGCGGAAACGCGCCGCGAATGCTGTCGAGGTCGATCGGATAAGGCGTGTCGGACAAGGCTTTAAAAACAATCTGGTTGGTCCCGCCCCTCTTGGTCCGAACCGTCATGCGTTCGGTTCGAACCAATTCGCGTGCTGTGATCACAAACGCGCTAGGGACGTAATGGTTTCCAGGGGCGCATCTTTCACCTACCCCATGCACGCTGCGCGTGTGGCCTGTAAAGCGCCCGCTTGACAAGCCGTGCCATTCGCATGTATTGCCGCGCCCCATGATCAACGCTCGGACCCATCAGCGCACCGAAATGCTCCGCCGTCGCTTCCGCGACGATGAGAGGGTGCGCCATGTCCGACGACGCCGCTGAACCACTAAGTTCAGCCCCGTTCTCGAAAAGGCCGCACCCGCAAGGTGCGGCCTTTTTGCTTTTCCCGCGGCCTTTCCACCCACCTCCAGAGGAGTTCGACATGACCAACGCCACCCATCCGTATGCCGCGTTGATGGACATCACCGCCCGGCCCAAGACCGTGTTCGTCCGCGGCGCCGGCTCCTACCTCTGGGACGACAGCCGCAAGCGCTATCTCGATTTCGTGCAGGGCTGGGCCGTCAACTGCCTCGGCCACTCTCCGCCCGCGATCGCCGACGCGCTTGCCGCGCAGGCCAAGCGGCTGCTGACGCCGAGCCCGGCCTTCTACAACGAACCCAGCCTGAAGCTCGCTGAGCAGCTTGTCGCAAACAGCGCGTTCGACCAGGTGTTCTTCGCGAATTCCGGTGCGGAAGCCAACGAGGGCGCGATCAAGCTCGCGCGCAAATATGGCGGCATCCATCGAGGTGGCGCGTTCGAGATCATCACCTTCGAGGGCGGCTTTCACGGCCGCACGCTGGCGACGATGTCGGCCTCAGGCAAGAAGACCTTTGAGCCGCTGTTCGAGCCGAAGGTCGCCGGTTTCAAGAAGGCGAAGCTGAACGACATTGCGTCAGTCGAAAAGCTGATCAACGACAACACCGTCGCCGTGATGCTCGAGCCGATCCAGGGTGAATCAGGCGTATGGCCGGCGACCGATCAGTTCTTGCAGGAGTTGCGCGCCCTCACCCACGCGCACGGCCTCCTCTTGATCTTCGACGAGATCCAGACCGGGATGGGCCGAACCGGCAAGCTCTTCCACTACGAGCACACCGGCATCGCGCCCGACGTCATGACGCTCGGCAAGGGCATCGGCGGCGGCGTGCCGCTCGCAGCGTTGCTCGCGACCGAACGCGCGGCCTGCTTCGAGCACGGCGACCAGGGGGGCACGTTCAACGGCAACCCGATCATGTGCGCGGTGGGGCTCGCGGTGCTCGACGAAGTCAGCAAGCCGGATTTCCTCAAGACGGCGACCGAAACCGGGCTGCTGCTCGAAAGCGAATTGCAGAAGGTCTCGGCGCGCCACGGGCTCGGCGAAGTGCGTGGCCGGGGGCTCCTGCTCGCGCTCGACCTCAAGCTGCCGATCGCACCCGGCATCGTCGCACAGGCATTCGAGGCCGGCGTGCTCCTCAACGCGCCGCAAGTCGACACGCTGCGCTTCATGCCGGCGCTGAACGTCACACGGGCCGAGATCGCCGAGATGATCGATTGTCTGGACGGGATTTTGACCAGGGCCGGCGCGGCACGGCGCGTGGCGTAAGCTCGTCATTGCGAGGAGCGCAGCGACGAAACAATCCAGACTGCCTCACGGAAAGATTCTGGATTGCTTCGCTTCGCTCGCAATGACGGTGAGTTACGGCTTCAAGATCGACGCACCCGTAGTCTTGCGGCTTTCGAGATCGATATGCGCCTTGGCGGCGTCCTTGAGCGCGTAGGCATGGTTGATCGGCACGTGCAGCTTGCCGTTGATGACGGCGGCAAACAGCGTGTCGGCGCCTTCGAGCAACTCCTTGCGCGTACCGATATAGTCGTTGAGCTTCGGCCGGGTCGCAAACAGCGAGCCGTGAGTGTTGAGTTCGGCGATCGAGAATGGCGGCACCGGGCCTGAGGCATTGCCGAAGGAGACGAACATCCCGCGCGGCTTCAGGCAAGACAGCGAGCCCGGGAACGTCGCCTTGCCGACGCCGTCATAGACCACGTCGCAGCCCTCGTTGCGGCTGATCTGTTTGACGCGCGCGACGAAGTCTTCCTCGTTGTAGAGGATGACATGGTCGCAGCCATTGGCCTCGGCAAGCGCAGCCTTCTCGCGCGAGCCGACGGTACCGATGACGTGGGCGCCCATTGCCCTCGCCCATTGGCAGGCGAGCAAGCCGATGCCTCCCGCCGCGGCATGGATCAGCACGCGATGATGCGGCTCGACCTTGAAGGTCTTGTGCAGGAGGTACCAGACCGTCAAACCCTTCAGCATCAGTACGGCGCCCTGCTCGTAGGTGATGTGGTCGGGCAGCTTGACCAGCCGCTCCCAGGGGATGTTGCGCTCCCCGGTATAGGCGCCGAGATTGTGGTAGTAGGCGACACGGTCGCCCGGATGGAAATTCGTCACGCCCGGCCCGACCGCGACGACTTCGCCCGAGGCTTCGTTGCCGGCGATGAAGGGCAGCCCCGGCGCCTTGTAGAGGCCGGTGCGGTAATAGACGTCGATGAAGTTCAGGCCGACGGCATGCTGGCGGATGCGCACCTCGCCGGGCCCGGGCGCCGGAACATCGACGCTCTCATAGACCAGGGCTTCGGGGCCTCCGACCTTGTGCACACGGACGGCTTTGGTCATCACCTGACCTCCTCTTCTGGCGGGCCAGCGAAAGACATCGCGCCCGCCTTGTCAACTCGACGCCGGCTGGAACGTCTAGACCGACGGCTTGCGGCTGTTCCTGCGGTTGCGTTTCGCCAGCACGTTGAAGAACTCGACCGTCGCCGAGAACGCAATCGCGAAATAGATGTAGCCGCGCGGGATGTGGAATTGGAATCCGTCCGCAACCAGCGCCACGCCGATCAGCACCAGGAAGGCCAGCGCCAGCATTTTCGTGGTCGGATGCTCCGCGACGAATCGCGACACCGGTCCGGACGAAATGTACATGATCACGCAGGCGATCACGACGGCCGCGATCATGATCTCGATGTCCTGCGCCATGCCGATCGCGGTGATGATCGAGTCCAGCGAGAACACGATGTCGATGATCACGATCTGGACGATGACCCAGAAGAAAGCGCTACGAGGCGACCTCGCGTCGCCCTCGCCGTCATCGGCTTCGACCTCGCCGTGGATCTCGTGCGTCGCCTTCGCGATCAGGAACAGGCCGCCGCCGATCAGGATGAGGTCGCGCCACGAGAAGCCGTAGCCCGAAAACGAAAGCACCGGGGCGGTCAGGCCGATCAGCCAGACCAGGAGGCTGAGCAGGATGATGCGGAAGATCAGCGCCAGCGCGAGCCCGATCTGGCGGGCACGGTGCGCCTGCTTCTCGGGAATGCGCGAGACGATCACCGACAGGAAAATGACGTTGTCGATCCCCAGCACGATTTCGAGCGCGGTCAAAGTCAGGAGCGCGGCCCAGGCTTCGGGGCTGGTCAACAGGTGCATCATGCGAAGGATCTTGTCAGCCGTATCAATGCGTCGCTGAAGCTGATCCAGAGCGCGATCGCGCAGAGCGCGACAGTCACGCCGGTGCCGACGCGAAAGTCCATCTGCAGCGTGTAGAAGGAGAGCAGAGCCCAGATCGCAATCAGCGTCATCGTCAGCCAGCGCAGCCGCACGACGCGCACCGGATGCAGCACGTGGAAGGGCACGAAGGTCAGCACCACCAGGCTTGCGACCAGCAGCGTCGACAGCAGCGGCGGCCAGTGCAGCAGGAACAGATAGAACGCCGCCGCATTCCACAGCGCCGGAAAGCCGCGGAAATGATTGTCGTCCGCCTTCATGCGCAGATCGGCGAAATATAATGCGCTGGTGACGATGATGGCGACGCCGAGCAAGGGAGCAGCGACCGGCAGCAGCAGGCCGCTGGCCACGATCGCATAGGCCGGCACGAAGACGTAGGTGACGAAATCGACCACGAGATCGAGCACGTCGCCCGACCAGTTCGGCTGCACGTCCTTGACGTTGAGCCGGCGCGCAATCGGCCCGTCGATCGCGTCGATGATGAGGGCGACGCCCAGCCATTGAAACATCGCCGCCCAGTGCTCGCGCACGGCCTCAAGCATCGCCAGCAGCGCGATCGCCGCACCGAACGCGGTGAAGATGTGCACCGAGAAGGCAGCGGCGCGGATCGCGGGCCTGGGCTTCAGGGAATCCTCTTGGCTGTCCATGGCTTCTGCTACCAGAATGACACCGATTTGCACATAAGCCATTGCGGCGCCCGGTCGCACAATTCGTCATAAAATCAGGGAAATATGACTGGGCTTGAATTTGCCGCGGGGCGTGTCCAATGTCGTTCCATGACAGATGCATCGACACTCTTTGACGCCGCCGTGATCGGCGGCGGACCGGCGGGACTTGGCGCGGCCATCGCATTGGCGCAGGCGGGCGCGCGGACCGCGCTGGTGGCGCGTCGCGTGCCCTATGCCGACAATCGCACCACGGCGCTACTCGGTGCCTCCGTCGATCTGCTGGAGAGCCTCGACGTCTGGCCGCGCTGCAAGGACAAGGCGGCCGCGCTCGAAATCATGCGGCTCGTCGACGACACCGGTCGGCTCTTCCGCGCGCCTGAGGTCCGGTTCTCCTGCCACGAAATCGGCCTCGATGCCTTCGGCTACAACATCGACAATCGCTCGCTGATGCTGGCGCTGGAAGCGCGCGCGGCCGAACTGCCCGGTCTCGTCCGTTTCGACGACGAGGCCGAAACTGTCGTCATCGAAGCCGATGACGTCGCGATCCGCACGGCCGCTGCGCAATTTCTCTCGGCCCGCCTCGTGGTCGGCGCCGACGGCCGGCATTCGCTTTGCCGCGAAGCCTCCGGCATCGCGGTGACGCGGCGCCAACTGACCCAGACTGCGCTGACCTTCAACGTCGGCCACGCGCGGCCCCATCGCAACGTCTCGACCGAGTTCCACACGCCGCAGGGCCCTTGCGTGTTCGTGCCCCTGCCTGGCGATCGCTCCAGCGTCGTCTGGGTCTCGGCGCCTGCGGACGCCGAGCGGCTTCGTGGCCTGAGCGACGAGGAATTGTCCGCCGCGATCGAGAAGCAGTCCCATTCGATCCTCGGACGCATGACGGTCGAGCCGGGCCGCCATCTGTTCCCGCTGGCGATCGAACGTCCAAAATCCTTCGGCCGCGACCGCATCGCGCTGGTCGGCGAAGCCGCCCATGTAGTTCCCCCGATCGGCGCCCAGGGTCTCAATCTCGGTCTCCGCGATGCCGCCGACATTGCGAGGCTTGCAGGTGAGGCCATCGCATCAGGCCAGGATCCCGGCGCAGCAGACGTGCTCAAGCGCTACGACCGGGCCCGGCGTCCGGACATCATGAGCCGGACCTTTGCGATCGACATCGCCAACCGCTCGCTGCTCAACGATTTCCTGCCGCTCCAGCCGGTCCGCGCGGTCGGCATGCACCTGCTCGGCGCGATCGGCCCTCTCCGGCGTTTTGCGATGCGCGAAGGCCTGACGCCGACTTGGCGGCGCTAGGCCCGCTTACGGAAACGCCAGCCGGCCGGTCTGGATCGCCCACATCACGCTGGTCAGGGTGACTACGGACGCAAACGTCCCGAGCAGCACCGCGACCGAGGCGGATTCGATCCAGGCGTCGTTCTGCCGGGCGATGACGAACACGTTCAGCGCCGGCGGCAGCGAGGCCATCAGCACGGCGGTCGCAGCCCAGGGCTGCGCGAACGGGCCGAACGCCAGCATCAGGCCGAAAGCTGCGAGCGGGTGGATCAGGAGCTTGACCGCGATCACGCCCGGCACTTCCCACGGGACCCGATCGAACGGACGAAGCGCCACGGTCACGCCGAGCACGAACAGCGCGGTCGGGGCGGCTGCGTTCTGGAGGAAGGTGATGGTGCGATCGAGTGCGACGGGCATCTCGATATGCAGCGATGCGAAGGCCGCGCCAAAACATGCCGACATGATCAGCGGGTTGAGCACGATCTGCTTCAGCACGACGCCGAAGGCATGCACGATCGAGGGATGATCGCGGTCCGAGAGCTCGATCAGCAGCGGCACGATCGTGAACAGGAAGATGCTGTCGCAGCAGAAGATCAGCGCGGTCGGCGCCGAGGCCTTCGGCCCGAGCACGGCGAGCGCCAGCCCCGGTCCCATGTAGCCGATATTGCCGTAGCCGCCGGAGAGCCCGGCGAGCGTCGCCTCGCGCAGCGTCAGCCCGCCGAGAACTTTGCCGACGACTAGCGCGAGTGTGAACGCCGCAACTGTCGACAGCGTGGTCGCGACCAGGAACGGCGGGTTGTTCAATTCGGAGAACGGCGTCTTCGACATGATCGCAAACAGCAGCGCCGGCAGCGACACATAGAGCAGGAAGAAGTTCATCCAGGCCAGGCCCGATTCCGGCAGCGATTTGACCTTGCCACAGGCGAATCCAACGAAGATCAAGCCGAAATAAGGTAGAGCCAGATTGAGGATATCGACCATTGATGAAGTGTTTTCTGAACATTGGGGGGCTATCTGCCCCGCAACCGCGGGTTAATTCCAGATCAGGGCACTAGCATCGGCCACAATCCTGGTCTATCGACGGGGAATGATTAAAGCGCGGACCGCCAAATTCCAGATCGGACAGGTCGTGCGCCACCGGATCTTCTCGTTCCGGGGCGTGATCTTCGACATCGATCCGGAATTCAACAACACCGAGGAGTGGTGGCTGTCGATCCCCGAGGAGGTGCGGCCCCACAAGGACCAGCCGTTCTATCACCTGCTTGCGGAGAACTCGGAGTCGGAATACGTCGCCTATGTCTCCGAGCAGAATCTCGTGCCGGACGATTCCGGCGAGCCGGTCCGGCATTCCCAGGTCGCCGAGATCTTCGTCAAGGACAAGACCGGCGGTTACCGCCCGCGCAATCCGTCGCTGAACTGAGTTTTCGCAGCCATCAACTGGCCAGCAAAAAAGGCGCTCGAAACCGAGCGCCTTTTTCATGTCCGGGATCGGGTCCCGATTACTTCTGGCCGGCGGGCGGCGTGCCCTGCTGCTCGAGCTTCTTGCGCTGCTCGTCAGCCTTCTTCTGAAGCTCTTCCTGGAGCTTCTTCTGGGTCTCCTCGAACACCTTCGGATCCGTCGGCGGACCATCATAGGCCTTCTGGAATTCGCCGGCGAGCGGCAGCGGCAAGGTCAGCGGTGCGCCGTTCGCATTGATCGCCTGAACAACGAGGTTCTGACCCTTCTTCATGTTGTTGATGAACTCGGGCGTGGCCTCGTAGTCGGACATGCAGCCGTTCTGGAAACAGATCACATAAGGGCTCTGCAACGGCGGATTGTTGTCCACGATGATGCGGGTACCGTGCACCAACTGCATGCCGAGCGGCAGCGTCACGCGCAGGATCTTCTTCGGCTCGCCTTCCGGCTCGATGATGACGGCCGCGATGACCGGCTGGCCCGACTCGATACGACCGTCCTTGCCGGTGAAGCAGACCTGCTTGGCATTGGCGTCCTGGCCCTTGAGGCAGAACTTGGTCCAGGGGGCATAGATCAGCTGGATCTGCTGATCGGCCGGCTGGGCCGCACCCTGCTGGGCCGGCGCTCCTTGTTGGGCGGGAGCCGGCTGGGCGGGTGCCTGAGCGGCCGGCGCCGGCGCTTTTGGGGCAGCCTTCGGGGCGGCCTTCGGGGCAGCCTTGGGCGCGGGCGCGCCCGGAGCTGGCGCGGGAGCCTGGGCCTCGGCGGCAAACGGGACGGCCAACGCCGTCGCCGTCAACAAGGCGAGAAGTCGCCCGCGCGGCCGGACGGACGCGGCCAAGTAACGGAAATTCATTGCGGAAAACCCTTTCTGAACGGGAAGTGCCCGAACCGCTTCGACGCACCGAGCCTGGCCGCGTTGGGCGCGGCTCTCTCCCCGTCAAATGAGGCGGATAAGTGACGGGCTCGGCGCTCTTGCGCGATTGCGTGCCTTCTTAACGTGGCCGACGAAAAGATCAATGCCGACAACCGTCTTTGGCCGCGTGCCGGCGTGGGCCCGGGGAAAATCCCTGTGATAGGATTCAGGCCCGCCCGGTCCTCGAATCAACGTGTCCAGATGTTCATGTTCCAGCGCCTTCTCGAGGGCCGCCCAGTGGGTCTTTGCGTCCGCCTCTGTATACTGGCTTTCGCCTTGGGGCTTCCGGCAAGCGGTGCAGGGGCCGGGGAAGCCCACGCCATCGCCATGCACGGCAAGCCGGCGATGCCTGCCGATTTCACCCACATGCCCTACGTCAACCCTGACGCCCCCAAGGGCGGCCGGCTGACCTGGGGCGTTCTCGGCACCTTCGACAGCCTCAATCCCTTCATCGTCAAGGGACTGGCCGTGCAGCCTGTACGGAACTACGTGGTCGAGAGTCTGCTCGCGCGCGGCAATGACGAGCCGTTCACGCTCTACGGCCTGCTCGCCAGATCGGTCGAGACCGATGACGAGCGCAGCTTTGTCACGTTTCACATCGATCCCCGCGCCCGCTTCTCCGACGGCAAGCCGGTCCGCGTCGAGGACGTGCTGTTCTCCTGGCAGTTATTGCGCGACCACGGCCGTCCCAACCACCGGCAATATTACGGCAAGGTCGCAAGTGCCGAGGCGCCGGATCCGCTCACCGTCCGCTTCGACCTTGCGGGCGCCAATGACCGCGAACTGCCGCTGATCCTCGGCCTGATGCCGATCCTGCCGAAACATGCGGTCGACGTCGCGGCTTTCGAGGAGACGACGCTGACGGGCCCGGTCGGCTCCGGCCCCTATCGCGTCACCGCAGTGAGGCCCGGTGCCAGCGTGACGCTCACCCGCAATCCCGACTATTGGGGCCGTGACCTCCCCATCAATCGCGGGCTCTACAATTTCGACGAGATCAGGCTCGACTATTTTCGCGAGGCCAACGGCCAGTTCGAAGCCTTCAAGCGCGGCCTCTATGATTTCCGCATCGAGCACGAGCCGCTGCGCTGGCACGACGGCTACGACTTTCCCGCGGCGAAGAATGGCGATGTGATCCGCGACACCTTCAAGCCGGGCGTGCCGCAACCTTCCGAATTTCTGGTGTTCAACACGAGGCGTCCCATCTTCGCCGACATCCGCGTGCGCCAGGCGCTGACGCTGCTGTTCGATTTCGAGCTGGTCAACCGCAACTACTTCTTCAACCTCTACTCGCGCGTCGCCGGCTATTTTGCCGGCTCGGACCTGTCAGCGTATGGCCATCCCGCCGATGCGCGCGAGCGCGAGCTGCTCAAGCCGTTCGCCGCGCAGATCCCGCCTGACATCCTGGACGGCAGCTACCGCCTGCCGGTGACCGACGGTTCTGGGCGCGACCGTACCACTCTACGCGCGGCTCTGAAGTGGTTGTCGGAGGCCGGCTACGATCTCGACGGCACCGTGCTGCGCAACCGCGCCACCAAGGCGCCCTTCACCTTCGAGATCCTGGTCACGACCCGCGACCAGGAACGCGTCGCGCTTGCCTTTCAGCGCGACCTCAGGCGCGCCGGCATCGAGCCCAGCGTCCGATCGGTCGATCCCGTGCAGTTCGACCAGCGCCGGCTCGCCTACGAATTCGACATGATCCAGAACCGTTGGGACCAGTCGCTGTCGCCCGGCAATGAGCAATATTTCTACTGGGGGAGCGCTGCCGCCGACAGTCCGGGCACCCGCAACTACATGGGTGCCAGGGATCCCGCGGTCGATGCGATGATCGCCGCACTGCTGGAAGCCCGTGAACATACGGCTTTCATGTCGGCAGTGCGGGCGCTCGATCGCGCTTTGATCTCCGGTTTCTACACAATCCCCCTGTTTAACGTATCCGAGCAATGGATCGCGCGCTGGAATCGGATAGAACGGCCAGAGGCCACCTCGCTGTCCGGCTATTTGCCGGAGACCTGGTGGTCGAAGGGGCAGCCGCAAGCTCATCAAGCAAAGTGACGCCGTGAACCAGCCAGCCGTATCGCCGACGCTCGACACGCTGTTTCAGCGCACGCTGATGCGGCAGCCGCACGCGACCGCTCTGCTCGACCCGCTGAACAAGTTCCGCGTGACCGGGCACCAGCCGCGGCGGATGAGCTATGCCGAGGCTGACACGGCCATCGAGGCGCTGTCGGCGTATTTCGTCGAATCAGGCCTGCCGGCCAATTCCGTCATCGCCATCCAGCTGCCGAATACGGTCGAGTTCGTACTCACCGTCCTCGCCGCCCATCGCGCGGGACTCGTCGTCGCCGTGCTGCCGCTGCTCTGGCGCCATGCCGAACTGACCGCCGCTCTGAACCGCACCGCGGCGCGCGCCATCGTCACCATGAGCAAGGTCGACGGCGTCAACTATGCCGACCTCGCAATGCATGCGGCCGCGGAAGCCTTCTCGATCCGCCATGTCTGCGGCTTCGGCACCGACCTGCCCGAAGGCATGGCCTCGCTCGACGACGTCTTGGCCCGTCCGCCCGGCACCGCGCGCGCCGTGATTCAGGATGGCCGCAAGGCGGCGATGATCTCCTTCGACGTCACCGCGGAAGGCTTTCGTCCGGTGCCACGGCCGCATTTCAGCCTGATCGCCGGTGGGCTCGCGATGTCGCTGGAAGCCGACATCAGGCAAGGCGCGACCGTGATGGCGGCGTTCACGCCGATGTCGTTCGCAGGGCTCGCCTCCTCGCTCGCGGTGTGGCTGCTGTGCGGCGGCACACTGGCGCTGCATCATCCGTTCGAGAACGACGTGCTGGAGCAGCAGATCAACGCGCACGAATGCGACGTGCTGATCGCACCGGCGCAATTTGCCCAGCGGCTCGGCGATTCCGATCTCGCGGCGCGGATGCCGACCTTGCGCAACGTCATCGGCCTGTGGCGCGCCCCCGAGCAGGTGGCGGCGAGCGAGGCATGGATCGCGCCGCACGCGCCGTTCACGGACGTCTATCTGTTCGGCGAGGCCGGATTGTTCGGCGCCCGGCGTGGCGAAGACGGCATGCCGGTGCCGGTGATGCCGGGACCGCACGGCGCGCCGCGCGAGCAGTCGGGTTCGTCGATCGCCGGCGAGATTCTGCTGACGCCGAAAGGCACGCTCGGCCTGCGCGGCCCGATGGTGCCGATCGCGGCCTACGCCCCGCCGCCGCCGGTCGGCGACACCCTGATCGCGCAGCCGCCACGCGACTATGTCGATACCGGCTATGCCGCGCGGCTCGACCGTCCCAGCGGCGCGATCTGCATCACCGCGCCGCCCTCCGGGATCATGGCGGTCGGCGGCTACCGCTTCCTCTCCAACGACCTCCAGGAATGGGCGCGACGGCTCGGCCAGGGTGCGCTGCTGACCGCGCTGCCCGACCGGCTCTCCGGTCACCGGCTCGCGGGCCGCGCCCAGGACAATGCCCGCGCCCGCGAGGCGCTCAGCGAACTCGGGCTTAACCCGCTGATGGTCGAAGCTTTTCGCGATCGATCCGGGCCGGTCTAAGCGAAGTTTCGACCGTTCCGTTGACGCTGCATTAAGGCGGCCGGACTAGATTGCGCGGCACCTGTCGCGTGATCAGAGTCTCTCGATGTCCCAGGCTGGCCCGATCCTGTTTGTGTCCAATGGCGAACGGCCGGCCTTCATTGCGGCGCTGGACGAGGCGCGATTCTTCCCCGTGATCGACACCGGCTGGGCCGGCGCGGTGCGCGCGGTCGAAGAGGTGCAGCCGGCCGTGGTTCTCGCCGCGATGCATGCCGGGCACGAGCCGCATCTGGCGTTGCTCGCCAGGAAGATCGCGGAGCAATCACCCTACCTCCCCTTCGTGGCGCTGGATGCGGCGGGCGCGCTCCCGCACAACGCCCTGCCTTTCTCCTCCTCGCGCGGCGGCCATTCCGAACGCCTGATTGCGCGGCTTCGCGCCGCGCTGCGCATTCGCACCCTTCATGCCACGGTGCTGCGCCGGCTGCCCGAGGTGAAAGTCGCGCTACCGGAGGCCGATCCCGCACGCGATGCTACGGTGCTTCTGATCGGCCGCGGCTCGGCTTACCCTGCGCTTTCCGTCGCGCTCGGCGAGCGCGTCGGCGTCGTCGGAGCGCTCTCGATCGAGGCCGCGGCCAAGCATCTCAACACCCGCGACCTCGACGGCGTCGTGCTCGCCGAAGGTTTTACCGCCCGCGTGACCGATGCCTTCCTCACGGTGCTCGCCGAGGACACCCGCTTCCGCAGCCTCCCCGTGATCCTTACCGCGCATCAGTTGACGCAGACCTACGACCTGCCCAATCTCGAACTGATCCCGGGCGAGCCGGCGAAAGTCGCCGCCAACGCACTGCCCCTGATCCGCCAGCACGCGATGGAAGCTCAGCTGAGCCGCACGCTGCGCTCGATCGATGCCGGCGGCTGGCTCGACCCGCGCAGTGGCCTGCTCACGGTGGAAGCTTTTGCGCGCGATTTTGCCAAGGCGGTCGAGCAGACGCTGGCCCGCGGCGGCGGCCTCTCGGTCGCGCGCTTCGCCTTCGACCCCGGCAATTCCCGCGCCCAGCTCGATGCCGCGCGTATTCTCAGCCGCCTGATGCGGCAGATGGATTTTGGCGCGGCGCAGAAGGACGGTTCGGTCATCGTCGTGTTCGCGGAGACCGACTTCCGCACCGCGCACATGATCGCCCGCCGTCTCTCCGCGGTGATGCGGCACACCTCGAACGGCAAGCACGAGATGCGCAGCGATCCCGTCGTCTCGGTGGATTCGCTCTCGCCGTCGGATACGGCAAGGTCGCTGCTCGGAAGGCTGTCGGCCGACGCCTCACGCGCGGCGTCGTAGGTACCTCGCGAGCTGCCACAACAAACACCGTCATTGCGAGCGTAGCGAAGCAATCCAGACTGTCTCCGCAGAGGGACTCTGGATTGCTTCGCTGCGCTCGCAATGACGTGGTGAGACCTGAAGCCTCACGCCGCCTTCTTGCTCTGCGCGAGCTGTGCCAGCTGGCGCATGATCTCGGTGGTGCCGGCCAGACGATCTTCCGGCGTTTCCCAATCCTGCAGGAACACCACCTTCATGTCCGGCCGCACCTTCGCGGCCTGGCCGTGGCTGCGGATGAAGCTCACCAGGCGATCGGGATGGGCAAACGAATTGTCGCGGAAGGCGATAACGGCGCCCTTCGGGCCGGCATCGATCTTGCCGACATTTGCCTGACGGCAGAACGCCTTGATCGCGGCGACCTTGAACAAATAGCGCACCTCGTCCGGCAGCACGCCGAAACGATCGCGCATCTCGGCGCCGAAGTTCTCGATCTCCTCCTCGCTGTCGAGGTCGGCGAGCCGGCGGTAGAGCGACAGCCGCACCGAGAGATCGCCGACATAGTCCTCCGGAATCAGCACGGGCATGCCGATGGTGATGGTCGGCGACCAGCGATCGGCGGCGGGCTCCGACACGCCGGCCTTGAGGTTGACGATCGCCTCCTCCAGCATCGACTGGTAGAGTTCGAAGCCGACCTCCTTGATATGGCCGGACTGCTGCTCGCCCAGAATGTTGCCGGCGCCGCGGATATCGAGGTCGTGCGAGGCGAGCTGGAAGCCCGCGCCCAGCGTCTCCAGCGATTGCAGAACGGTGAGCCGGCGCTCGGCCTGCGCCGTGATCTTCTGCTGCGCCGGCAGCGTGAACAGCGCATAGGCCCGCAGCTTGGAACGGCCGACGCGGCCGCGGAGCTGATAGAGCTGGGCGAGGCCGAACATGTCCGCGCGATGCACGATCAGCGTGTTGGCGTTGGGGATGTCGAGGCCGGATTCCACGATCGTGGTCGACAGCAGGATGTCGAACTTGCCATCGTAGAACGCGGTCATGATGTCCTCGATCACGGCGGGCGGCATCTGCCCGTGCGCGACCGCGACCTTCATCTCCGGCACGTTCTTGTCGAGGAAGTCCTTGACCTCGGCGAGGTCGTCGATGCGCGGCACCACGTAGAACGCCTGGCCGCCGCGATAGCGCTCGCGCAGCAGCGCCTCGCGGATCATCAAGGGGTCGTGCGGGGCGACGAAGGTGCGGACCGCGAGGCGGTCGACCGGCGGCGATGCGATGATCGAGAGCTCGCGCACGCCAGTGAGCGCCAGCTGGAGCGTGCGCGGGATCGGCGTCGCCGACAGCGTCAGCACGTGCACCTCGGCGCGGAGCTGCTTCAGCCGCTCCTTGTGGGTGACACCGAAATGCTGCTCCTCGTCGACGATCAGCAGGCCGAGATCCCTGAACTTGATCGACTTGCTGAGCAGCGCATGCGTGCCGACGACGATGTCGACCGAGCCGTCGGTGAGCCCTTTCTTGACCAGATTGAGCTGCTTGGCCGGGACCAGGCGGGAGGCCTGCGCGACCTGGACCGGGAAACCCTTGAAACGGTCGGTGAACGTCTTGTGATGCTGACGGGCGAGCAGCGTGGTCGGCACCACGACCGCGACCTGCTTGCCTTCGAGCGCCACGGCGAAGGCGGCGCGCAAGGCCACCTCGGTCTTGCCGAAGCCGACGTCGCCGCAAATCAGCCGGTCCATGGGACGGCCGAGCTCGAGGTCCTTCAGCGTGGACTCGATCGCGCCAAGCTGATCCTCGGTCTCGTCATAGGGGAAGCGCGCGCAGAACTCGTCGTAGAGGCCCGGCTGCACCGGCAGCTTCGGCGCCTCGTGCAGGTGGCGCTCGGCGGCGATCTTGATCAGCTCGCCCGCGATCTCGCGGATGCGGTTCTTGAGCTTGGCCTTGCGCGTCTGCCAACCCGAGCCGCCGAGACGATCGAGTTCGACCGAGGTCTGGTCGGAGCCATAGCGCGACAGCAGCTCGATGTTCTCGACCGGCAGGAACAGTTTTGTCTCGGCGGCATAATGCAGCTCGAGGCAGTCATGGGGCGCGCCGGCGACGTCGAGCGTCTGCAGGCCGATGAAGCGGCCGATACCGTGATCGACGTGAACCACGATGTCGCCGGCGGCGAGGCTCGTCACCTCCGAGATGAAATTGTCGAGCTTGCGGCTCGCCTTGCGCGGCCGGACCAGGCGATCGCCAAGGATGTCCTGCTCGCTGATGACGGCGATCTCGTCGGTCTCGAAACCACTTTCCAGGCCGAGCACGGCCAGCATGGTCTCGTTGCGCGGGGTCGCCTGCACCGTGCGCCAGCTGTTGACGCTGGTTACAGGGGTGAGCTTGTGATCGCGCAGCATCGAGGTCATGCGGTCGCGCGAGCCCTCCGTCCAGAGCGCGATGACCACCTTCTTGCGGCTTGTCAGCAGCCCATGCACATGTGCGACGACGGCTTCGAAGACGTTGACCTTGCTATCGTTGCGCTCCGGCGCGAAGTCGCGGCCTTTGCGTGCGCCGGCATCGACCACGCTGGTACCATCTGCAGGCACCGAAAACTGCGTCAGCCGCACCAGCGGCATCCCGCTCTCGCGCTTGCCCCATTCCTCCTCGGTCAAATAGAGCCTGTCAGGCGGCAGCGGCTTGTAGATGGCGCCGCCGCCCGGATGCTCCATCGCATCGCGGCGGGCCTGGTAATAATCGAGGATCTGCTTGAAGCGCTCGCGGATGGCATCCTCGGCCTGCGGCTCGATCGCGACGGCTGCCCCTTGCAGATAATCGAACAGCGTGTCCATCCGGTCCTGGAACAGCGGCAGCCAGTGCTCCATGCCAGGATGGCGGCGGCCCTCGCTGACGGCCTCGTAGAGCGCGTCGTCGCGCTCGGGCGCGCCGAACTCGGCGACATAGCCCATGCGAAAGCGGCGGATGGTGTCGGTGACGAGCTGGAATTCGGAGATCGGCACGAGATCGAGCGCGCGCATGTCGAGCAGCGTGCGCTGGGTCTCGGCATCGAAGGTGCGGATCGATTCCAGGCTGTCGCCGAAGAAATCGAAGCGGACCGGCTGTTCCAGGCCGGCCGGAAACAGGTCCAGAATGCCGCCGCGCACCGCGTATTCGCCCGGCTCGCGCACGGTCGAGGAGCGGTTGTAGCCATTGTGCTCGAGCCAGGCGATGATGGTGTCCATCGGCACGACGTTGCCCGGCGCGACCGACAGCGCCTGCGCCGCGACGAGGTCGCGCGCCGGCACGCGCTGCACGATGGCGTTCACCGTGGTCAGCACGATCAGCGGCTTGTCGCTGCCGGTCAGGGACGCCAGCCGGGCCAGCGTCGTCAGGCGCTGCGCGAGAACGCCGCCATGCGGCGAGACGCGGTCATAGGGCTGGCAGTCCCAGGCCGGGAAGGTCAGCACGGGCAAATCGGGCGCGAAGAATTGCAGGGCACGTTCGAGCTGCTGCATCCGCGGCCCGTCGCGGCAGATCACCGCGAGGCTGACAGCCGGCTTCTTCGGCCGCGCCGCGATGGCGCGCGCGAGATCGGAGACGACGAGGCCCTCGGCACCCTCGGCGACATTGGCAAGCGTCAGCGCGCGGCCGGGCGTGAGCAGCTCGGCCGGCGATTTCATCCCCTGCTTCATACGTCGCGGTCCGCGATCGGAAACGTCTTGATGCGCGCAAACAGCGGGCCGATGACTTCGGCGGGAAGCACCTTGTCGCCGGTGATGGCGGCATAGAGGTCGGGATCGGCCTCTTCGAGCAGGGTCTCGAGCTGCGTCAGTTCGTCATCGGACAGATTGCCGATCTCGGCATCCGCGAAGCGGCCGAGGATCAGGTCCATCTCGCGCGTGCCGCGGTGCCAGCAGCGGAACAGAAGCCGCTTGCGGCGGTCGTCCAGCCCGTAGCTCGATCGTGTCGTTCCCGTCATGTCTCAATTCCAGTCAAACGCCAAAAGCCCGGACGTGCCGGGCCGGGGTGATATAGCCACTCGGGCGGGCCCTGTCAGCCCTCGATTTGTCATGGCCCGGTGCCGCCGCGGGGACACGAAAAAACACGTGGATGCCGGGCATAAAGCCGGGCATGACGAGCGAAAACGATCCTAGGTTCGCCTGATGCGCCCCAGCCTGCTCAATCCGCTGTTTGCCCCCGTGACCAGCCTCTCCGGCGTCGGTCCGAAGCAGGACAAGCTGCTGCAATATCTGCTCAGCCGCAATGAGACGCCGCGGCTGGTCGATCTGTTGCTGCATCTGCCGAGCCAGGTCATCGACCGCCGCGCCCGGCCGAAGATCGTCGATGCCGTGCAGGGAACCATGGTGACGCTGGAGGTCACCGTCGACCGCCACCGCCCGCCCCCGCCACGCAATGCGCGCGCGCCGTATCTGGTTTACGCCAGCGACGATACCGGCGACGTCGTGCTGACGTTCTTCCGCGCCAAGCCCGGCTATGTCGAGAAGCTGCTGCCGATTGGCGAGAAGCGCTTCGTCTCCGGCACGCTCCAGATGTACGACGGCATCCCACAGATCGTGCATCCCGACCGGGTGCTGGACGAGGAGGCGATTTCAAAACTCTCCGGCATCGATCCGGTCTATCCCCTGACCGAAGGCCTTGCACTCGGCTCGCTGCGCCGCGCGGTCGCGCAGGCGCTGCAAAAGCTGCCGGCGCTGCCGGAATGGATCAGCCCGGAGGTGCTGCGCCGCTGCAATTTCCCGCCGATCACCGAGGCGCTCACCCGCGTGCACCAGCCGGTCGAGCTCACCGACATTCTGCCCGACCAGCCGTTCTGGTCGCGGCTCGCCTTCGACGAGTTGCTCGCCGGACAGCTGGCCCTTGCCTTGATCCGCGCCCAATTGCGTCGCCCGGCCGGTGTGCGCAACGCCGGCGACGGGCACCTCCGCAACAAGATCATCGACGCCCTGCCCTACGCGCTCACGATCTCCCAGCGCGATGCTGCGGCGGCCATTGCCAATGATCTGCAACAGCCGGTGCGCATGTTGCGTCTGCTCCAGGGCGACGTGGGCTCCGGCAAGACCGTGGTCGCGCTGCTCGCCGCCGCCGTCACCGAGGTCGGCAAGCAGGCCGCCCTGATGGCGCCGACCGAAATCTTGGCCCGTCAGCACATCAAGACCATCGCGCCGCTCGCAGAGCGCGCGGGCATGCGGGTCGCGATCCTCACCGGCCGCGAAAAGGGCAAGGAGCGGCGGGAACTCTTGGCACACCTCGAAGCCGGCGAGATCGACCTGCTCGTCGGCACCCATGCGCTGATCCAGGACGACGTGATCTTCAGTGATCTCGCCCTCGCCGTCGTCGACGAGCAGCATCGTTTTGGCGTGCGCGAGCGGCTGGCACTGACGTCAAAGGGCGAGGCCGTCGACGTGCTGGTGCTGAGCGCAACGCCGATCCCGCGCACGCTGGTGCTGACCTATTTCGGCGACATGGACATCAGCGAGCTCAGGGAGAAGCCCGCCGGCCGCCAGCCGATCGAAACCCGCACCATCTCGATGAGCCGTCTCGACGAGGTCACCGACAGCATCGGCCGCGCGCTCGAATCCGGCAAGCTGGTCTACTGGATCTGCCCGCTGGTCGAGGAATCCGAGGCCGAGGGCACCGAGCACCTGACCAATGCGACCAAGCGCTTCGAAAGCCTGCAAAAGCGCTTCGGCGACCGCGTCGGCCTCGTCCACGGCCAGATGAAGGGCACCGAGAAGGACCGCGTGATGGGCCAGTTCGCCGCCCACGAGATCGGCCTGCTGGTCGCGACCACCGTGGTCGAGGTCGGTGTCGACGTGCCGGCGGCGACCATCATGGTGATCGAGAACGCCGAACGCTTTGGCCTCGCCCAGCTTCATCAATTGCGCGGCCGCATCGGGCGCGGCTCGGAGGCCTCGACCTGTCTGCTGCTCTACTCCGAGCCGCTCGGCGAGATGTCGAAGGCGCGGCTGAAGGTGATCCGCGAGACCACCGACGGTTTTCGGATCGCCGAGGAAGACCTGAAGCTGCGCGGCGAAGGCGATGTGCTCGGCGTGCGCCAGAGCGGCCTGCCCGGCTACCGCATCGCCCGCTCGGAGGTGCACGGCCAGCTCATCACCCAGGCCCGCGACGAGGCGCTGCGCATCCTGAAGGACGATCCGAAGCTCAAGGGCGAGCGCGGCGAGGCGCTGCGATGCCTGCTGTATTTGTATGAGCGGGATGAAGCGATCCCGCTGATCGGGGCGGGCTAGCTGGCCGCTCTCTGTCGCCCGACCTCATAGGCCGCCACATGCGCCCGGGCGAGATCCAGCAGGGGCGTGTCGATGCCGAGCGTACGGGCGCGGTTGGCCATATCGCCGAGGATGTGCTCGGCCTCGGTGATCGACCCGCGCTCGATATCACGCAGCATCGAGGCCTTAAGCGGAGAGTCTGGAGTCGTGAACAGCTTCCGGTCGAACTCGATGAAAGGCGCTCGTGGCTCAAAACCCGAGGCCGTCGCGACGGCGCAGCATTCGGCGAACAGCCGGAAGATGGATTGCTCGCCGTTCGGCACAGCCAGAATGTCTCCGATGCTTGCACGCATCAGGCAGGTGATGCCGGCGAGCGTGCTGAGCTGGACGAATTTCTCCCACATGTCCTGCATGATCGCTTCGCTGGCGCGCACGTCGATACCGGGCACATGCAGCAGCGTCTCCAGGGCAAGCACACGCTCGCTCAATGAACCCTCGATCTCGCCGAACACGATGGTCTGATTGGCCATGAACTGAACGACACGGCCATCCGCATCGAGCCCGGCACTGACGTTCGCAAGCCCGCCGAGCACCTGCGCGGCGCCGAACCGCGCAGTCAGGGCGTCAACATGTTTCAACCCGTTGAGGATCGGCAGAATCATCGTGTTGGCGCCGACTGCCGGGGCAAACTGGGTCATTGCGTCGTCGAGCGAGTAGGATTTCACGCCGACGAGCACGACGTCGAACGTTTCCTTGAGATCGTTGGCCAGGATGACCTTCGGCTGTACGGCAAAGTCGCCGTGCGGGCTCACGACCTGCAATCCATTCCGCCGCAATTGCTCCGCACGCCCGGCCCGCACCAGAAAGGTCACGTCGCCGCCGGCTCGGACCAGGCGCGATCCGTAATAGCCTCCAAGCGCTCCCGCGCCGATCACAAGTACTCTCATTCGAACTCCCGTTGCGGAGGAATTGCCTCCGCAGAAACAATAACAGATGGGCCACGCGCCGTCTCCTCCCCGTCATTGCGAGCGAAGCGACTTGTCCGCCGAAGCTTTAGCGAAGGCGGAAGCAATCCAGAATCTTTCCGCCGAGGGACTCTGGATTGCTGCGCTTCGCTCGCAATGACGGTGCGGATAAGCCCGGCTCTTAAGACTCCCCCTTTCGTCGCGGCTGGCTTTGTGAAATCTTCCCATCATGCGCCGGATCATCGTCGTAGGCTGTCAGGGTAGCGGAAAGACGAGCCTCTCCCGGAATCTCGGGCGAATGCTCGGGCTGCCCGTGGTGCATCTCGACGTGCTCTACTGGCGGCCGGGATGGAAGCCATCCGACAAACCGAGCTTCCGGGCGCGTGTCACCGATGCGATCGCGGGCGACGAATGGGTTGTCGACGGCAGCTTCTCGGGACTCGCATTCGATCTCACACTCGCGCGTGCCGATACGCTGGTCGTCATCGACCGCCCGCGCTGGCTCTGCCAGTGGCGCATTCTCCTGCGCTCCGCCCTCGATCGCGACAAGACCCGGCCTGACCTCCCGGAGGGGTGTCCCGAACAGTTCGACTGGAAATTGATGCGCGAGGCGTGGCGCTACGACACCGAGCGCGCGCCTGTGATCGAGGCCGAGCGTGTGCAGTACGGTGCTGACGTCCCGGTCGTGCGCTTGAGACGCGATCGGGACATCCAGGGTTTTCTGGATTCGGTGCACGGCACATGATCGACGGCCGTGACGTGAGACCGGACGATCAGGATTTCTTCTGCGCGATACGCGCGGCGAATGCCTTCATCAGGTCGGTATCCGCCGCCTCGCCTTTCGCGTCCTCGGCGAGATGCTCGAACCAGCGCGCGAAGCCTTCGTAAACTTGGCTGGCCGGATGATCGGGGCCGAGGAAGCCGGAAATCTCCCGCATCTCCGCCACCCAGCGATAGGCTTTCGGGATCATGTCCGGCAGCGCGACTTCGAGCCGGGCCAGAACCGCGGGCTGGCTGAGTGCGAGTTCGTCGCGCAGCGCATCGGCCGCGCCCGCTTTCGTTGCCGCGACCACCATCGCCGAGCCGATGCCGGCGAGGCCCTTGACGATCCCGGCATATGACATTTTCAGCGCGGACGCGGCACCGACCGGCCCTTCGACGATCCGCACGTCGAGCCCGAGATCCTTCAGCACGGTGACGTCCTTGGCGTGCTCGCCGGACATGTAGAAGGCCGGGCTCTTGCCGCCGGGCTCGGGCGGGAACCCGATGATGCCGGCATCGACGAACGGCGCCTGTGCCGAGCCGATGATCTCCTCGATCCTCATCACGGTATCGACGTTGACGGCATTGCAATCGACCACGACCGGCTTCTTCTCGCGCCGGACGATCAGCCCCGCCAGCCGCTTGGCGAGCGCCACGGCTTCGCCCGGCGGCACGATCGAGAGGATGATGTCGGCGTCCGCGATCGCGTCGTCCTCGGCGCCGATCATGCCGGCATCCGCCGCGCGTTTGCGCGTCGCCTCGCTCCGCCCATTCAACGACGTCAGCACCCGCGCACCGTGCTCGCCGAGACGTTGGGCCACCGCACTGCCCATGGCACCGGGCGCGAGGATCGCAATGGTTTTGGACATCGTGCACTCCAGATCGAATTCCGAGCAATGCGCTCGGTTCAACCGGAGACTAGCAGAGGACGGGACGCCCGCGTGATCGGCGGCCATCCCGCAGAGGAATGGCCCTACTCCACCTTCGCAGGCTGAGGCTGGAGCGCCGAGGCGTTGGCAATACGCGCGGCATTCGCCATGCCCGCCAGCGCCGCTGCCTTCTTCGAATCGGGCGCCGAGCCCGGCTGCACCACGCCGGCCGACATGATCAACGTCGCGGCGTCCTCGGTGCTCATGTCGACCTCGACGATCTTGCTCTTCGGCACGTAGAAGAAGAAGCCGGTCGTCGGGTTCGGCGAGCACGGCAGGAACACCGAGACGTGCTCCTCCTGACCCGGCAGGCTGCGGGAGACATCCTCGTTCGGCGATTGCGAGATCAGCACGATCGACCACATGCCCGGCGAGGGAAACTCGACCAGGCCGACTTTGCGGAAGCTCGAGCCCTTGCCCGAGAACAGCGTCTCGAACACCTGCTTCAGGCCACGGTAGATGGCGCGCACCGCCGGGATCCGGCCGAGGAAGGTCTCGCCGACATCGACCAGCGTTCGGCCGATGAGATTGGCCGCGAGGAAGCCGACCAGAGTCAGCGTGAAGAATGCGACGATCAGTCCCCATCCGGGGATGACGTACGGCATGTAGGTTTCGGGTCGGTAGGCCAGCGGCACGAACGGCCGCACCACGCCATCAACCCAGGTGACGAACCACCAGACCAGATAAAAGGTGATCGCGACCGGTCCCGTCACCACGAGACCGGTGAGAAAATAATTGCGGAAGCGGCCCATCAGGCCGGTATGCGGCTCCGGCAAGGGATCAAGAGGCGCAGGCGCGTCGTCACGGGGGTTCATTCGGGTTCCAGGTCGGTCGCTTCGTCCAAGCTAGGGTCTTCTAGCAGGTTTTGGAAGACCACGAAGCGTTCCGGCCCGGCCCTTCTGCCTATTCCACCGTCACGGATTTCGCGAGATTGCGCGGCTGGTCGACATCGGTCCCCATGATCACCGCCGTATGATAGGCGAGCAGCTGAACGGGGACGGCATAGACCATCGGCGTGAACGCTGCCGCCATATCAGGCATGACGATGGTGACGAGAGACTCGACGGTCGCCTCCGCCGCGCCTTTGGCATCGGTCATGAGGATGATCTTGCCGCCGCGAGCGGCGACCTCCTGCATGTTGGAGACGGTCTTCTCGAACACACGGTCGTAGGGCGCGATAACGACGACCGGCATGGTCTCGTCGATCAGCGCGATCGGCCCGTGCTTGAGCTCGCCGGCGGCATAGCCCTCGGCGTGGATGTAGGAGATCTCCTTCAGCTTCAACGCGCCTTCGAGCGCGAGCGGGAAGCTGGTGCCGCGGCCGAGATAGAGCACGTCACGCGATTTGGCGATCTCGCGGGCGAGCTTCTCGATCTGGACCTCGGTGGTGAGCGCATCCGACATCAAACGCGGGATCTCGACGAGCCCGTGGACGAGCTTGGTCTCGTCCTCGTCGGACAGTTCGCCGCGGGCCTTGCCGGCCGCGATCGCAAGATTTGCCAGCACCATGAGCTGGCAGGTGAAGGCCTTGGTCGAGGCGACGCCGATCTCCGGGCCGGCCAGCGTTTGCAGCACGGTCTCGCTTTCGCGCGCGATCGTCGAGGTCGGCACGTTGACGACGGCCACCGTGTGCACGCCTTCGGCCTTGGCGTAGCGCAGCGCAGCCAAGGTGTCGGCGGTCTCGCCCGATTGCGAGATGAAGATGGCGAGATCACCCTTGCGCAAGGGCGCCTCGCGGTAGCGGAATTCGGAAGCGACATCGACCTCGACCGGCACGCGCGCGAAACGCTCGAACCAGTATTTTGCGACGAACCCGGCGTAGCTCGCGGTGCCGCAGGCCGTGATGTTGATGCGTTGGATATTCTTGAAGTCGAACGGCAGCTTGACCGGCAGCGAGACGCGCTCGGTCGCCATGTCGACATAGCGTGCCAGCGTGTGGCCGACCACTTCCGGCTGCTCGTGGATCTCCTTGGCCATGAAGTGGCGGTAATTCGCCTTGTCGACCAGCGAGGTCGAGGCGGCGTGCTTGGTCTTCTCGCGCTGGACGGCGTGGCCGTCCTTGTCGAAGATCGCAGCGCTCGTGTGGGTCAGCACGACCCAGTCGCCGTCCTCGAGATAGCTGATCGTGTCGGTGAACGGCCCGAGCGCGATGGCGTCGGAGCCGAGATACATCTCGCCGTCACCATAGCCGATCGCGAGCGGCGGACCGTTGCGGGCGCCGATCATCAAATCGTCCTCGCCGGCGAAGATGAAGCCGAGCGCGAACGCGCCGCGCAGCCGCGCCAGCGCCAATTTCACCGCTTCCACCGGCTTGTTGCCGCGCGTGAGCAGATCGTCGACGAGATGCAGCACGATCTCGGTGTCGGTCTGGGTGTGGAACACCGTGCCTTTCTTCTCGAGCTCCTCGCGCAGCTCGCGGAAATTCTCGATGATGCCGTTGTGAACCACGGCGACACGCTCGGTCGCGTGCGGGTGCGCATTGTTCACGGTCGGCTTGCCGTGGGTGGCCCAGCGGGTGTGACCGATTCCGGTCGTGCCCTTGAGCGGCTCGGCTTCCAGCCGCTTCTCCAGATTCTTCAGCTTGCCCTCGGCGCGGCGGCGCTCGAGATGCTTGCCTTCGAGCGTGGCGACGCCCGCGGAATCATAGCCGCGATATTCAAGACGTTTGAGCGAATCCACCAATTGCTCTGCAACCGGCTCGCGCCCGAGAATGCCGACAATCCCGCACATGCGGATCACTATCCCCCAAATCGTCGAAAAATCGCCTAAACGACGCGCTCGGTTTTTAGCGAAGTTCCTAAGGAACCAGATACTCAATAATTATTGCTGATTGAGACAGCACCGACGGCAACGAGCCTCGCCTGCGTCGAACTGGCTGGGCCATAAACCGCGCGCGTTAACTTGTTGTCAACAAATTTGGCCAACCCTCGCGTATCAAGGAGAGAGGCCATGAAAGGCTCATCCGACCGCAAAAGTCTGTCATCGATGTCTGTGCGCGCCAGCGAGACTACCGGCACGCACCTTGCGCACTGGCCGCCGCCCCAGCGCGGCAAGGAAAGCAAGCCCGTCTTCATCAAGCACGTCGCCGGCGAGCCGGCGAAGCGTGCCAAGCCGCGCGGCTGGCGCCTGACTCGCGCGATCTTCTCGGAATTCGCCGACGACGAATAGCGGCGCTCATTTTTCCGGCTTCTTGCCACCCGTCTTCATCTCGCGATAGCGCGCCGCGCCACCGTCGCGGATGGTCTGCGGGCTGCGCTCCAGCGCCATGGCGTCATCAGGCACGTCGCGCGTGATCACCGAGCCCGAGCCAATATAGGCGCCGTTGCCGATCGTCACCGGTGCGACCAGCGAGGAGTTGGTGCCGACGAACGCGCCCTGCCCGATGATCGTCTTGTGCTTCTTGAAGCCGTCGTAGTTGCAGGTGATGGTGCCGGCGCCGATGTTGGAATTGGCACCGATTGTGGCGTCTCCAATGTAGGAGAGATGGTTGACCTTGACGCCGGCCTCCAGCGTCGCGGCCTTGGTCTCCACGAAATTGCCGATGCGCGCGCCGTCGCCGAGCGAGGTGCCGGGCCGCAGCCGCGCATAGGGGCCGATGGAGACCTTGTTGCCGAGCTTGGTCTCGACGATATGCGAGAAGGAATGGACCACCGTGCCGTCGCCGATCGAAACGCCGGGGCCGATCACCACGAACGGCTCGATCGTCACGTCCTTGCCGAACACGGTATCCTCGGCGAGGTAGACGGTGTCAGGCGCGATCAGCGTGACGCCGGCCTCCATCGCCGCTTTCCGCAACCGCGCCTGCATCACGCTTTCGGCCTCGGCGAGCTGCGCCTTGGTGTTGATGCCGCGCACTTCGTCCTCGCTGGTTTCGATCACCACGGCATCCCATCCCTGTTCGCTGACAATGCCGACCGCGTCGGTCAGATAATATTCGCCCTTGGAATTCGCATTGCCGATCTTCTCGAGGATCGCGAGCGCGCGGCGGCCGTCGATCGCCATGACCCCGGCATTGCACAGCTCGATCCTGCGCTCCTCTGCGCTGGCATCCGCCTGCTCGCGGATCGCGACCAGGCGGTCGCCCTCGACGATGAAGCGGCCATAGCCGGTGGGATCGGCGGCGCGGAAGCCGAGCGCCGCAATTGCCGCGCCGTTGGCGAGCGGCGCGCGCAGCCGCGCAAAGGTCTCGGCCGAGATCAGCGGCGTGTCGCCGAACGCAATCAGCAGATCATCCACGCCCCCCGCAATGGCATCACGCGCCGCCAGCACCGCATGCGCGGTGCCGAGCCGGTCCTGTTGCACGAAGGTGAGCGCGTCGGGGCGGATGCGCTTTGCTTCGTCCGCCACCGCCTGATGGTCGGGTCCGATCACGACCGCGAGCGAGGTGCCGGTTCCCCTGGGCGCCGCGGCAAGCACGTGGGCGAGCAGGCTCTGGTGCGCGACCGGATGCAGCACTTTCGGCAGGTGTGAGCGCATACGCGTGCCTTCGCCGGCGGCGAGCACGATCGTGAGGCTGGAACGGGCGGTCATCGAAATCCTGTCAATCGGCCGAATCGATCGGCGCCAGCGGGCGACGGGCCGCCCTCATCAGCTATCGCCTTGCTACCCCCGCAAACGCCCGGAGTTCAAGTGCGACACGCTTTTCCTGTTAATGTTCCCTGATTGATTCGGGGAAGCCGGACAGGGGTTGGGCACTTAACGTTCATGGCAAAGGATTCCGACCCACTGGCGGATGCCTTCGGCGACAAGGAGACCGGCGGGCTGTTCTCCGGACTTGTAGCCGAGGAGAGTTCGTTCGATCGCGGCATGATGTGGCGGCTGGGCTCATGGGGCGTGGCGGCCGTCGGCGCCGTGGTGATTGCCGTGTTCGCCAACCAGGCCCAGCTCGGCTGGCGGCGCGACCAGGTTGCGTCCGCCGATCTCGCGCGCCAGGCCGACCGGCTCCAGATGCTGACCAAGGAGAGCCAGAACGAGGCCCGACGCCTCGCCTCCGCCATCGAGACGCTGAACACCGATCGCGACCGGCTCTATTCGCGCGTCACCGTGCTAGAGCAAGGGCTGGATTCCGTCACCGGCGCCATCGCCAAGCAGACGACAACGCCGCCGCAGGCATCCGTTGCGAAACCTCAGGACGCGCCGGCTTTGATCGGGCCGCCGGCGCCCGGCATCGGGCCGGTCGCCTCGACACCGGCTTTGGCCAACGACAAGCCGCGCGCAGAGGCTGCAAAGGAGCCATCGAGCCCGCCGCCACAAAGCGCGGCCGCGGCCTCGCTGGTCGCGCAGTTGCCGGCAACGAATTCGGCACTGCCGATGCTTCCGCTGGTCCCATCCAAATCGATCATGGCGCCGCCCGATCCGGCCGCCCCGAAACTGGTTCAGCCCGAGACCACTGAGAAAGCTGCCGAGAAGAAGCCCGATCCGGCGCCCGCGCCCATCGAAGTCGCCGCTGCACCAGCCAAGCCGCCGGAGGCCGCCGAAAGCGAGGCTCCCGCGATCGCCGTCCAGCAGACGCGCTTTGCGATTGATCTCGGTGGCGCCAACTCGCTCGAAGGCCTGCGCGCATTGTGGCGCGGGGTCACCAAATCCAATCCTGAGATCGCAGCGTTGCGGCCGATCATCATGATCAAGGAAGGCAACACCGGCCTCGGCATGCAGCTCCGCCTCGGTGCCGGCCCGCTGATCAACGCAGCGGCCGCAGCAAAACTCTGCGCCGGCCTCGCCGAGAACGACCGCCACTGCGAGACCACCGTGTTCGACGGCCAGCGGCTGTCAATGCGCGGCGGGCAGGAAAAACAAGAAAAGACTCAGGATCGAGTTCAAGAGAAGAACTCCGATAAGAACCAGGACTCGGTGCCGCAAGCCGAGACCGTCCCGGCGCCCGCGCCCACCGCGAAGCCCGACAAGCATCGCCGCAGCTATTCCTCAAAACGCTCATCGAAGCGCGAGGAGCCCGCGCCTGCTCCTGCGGCGCAGCCGGCCGCACAGCCGAAGCCGGAGACCGCGTCGGCGGGATCGACGCTGTCGTCGTTCTTCAGGCGGTAGACGCGGCATCCGCTCTGCGAAGACCATCTCGCGTCCGACGTATCAAACGATACGAAGGCCTCCGACCCAAGACGGCAGTATCCGCGACGGATAATGATTCGGAGCGGAGATGGCGGACGAGACGTTTCTGCGCGAGCACCTCGCGCTGATCCGCGAGCTGGCCGAACAGGCCGACCCCCACATCAAGAAGCGATTGCTGGCCTTGGCTGAAAAATACGAACGTCGGCTGAGGGATCAGAACCGGGCGGTGCAAAATCGGCCTTGATGGCTCATCGGCGCACGCAATCACTTACTCCATGCGCGCCTTTTCCTTCAGGTCGCGAATGCGGTTCTCAGCTTCATCCCTCGACCGGACCAGTTCCGACCAATCCTCGACCCGAGCTTCCTTGCTCAGCCTCTTGAGTTCGTCCAGTTGCTCCTGAGTTGGCTTTTCCATGCTCGCTCCTTGCATGCAGCATGCGTTGCGCGGTCACACCGTTTCAAACCTGCGCGACCCCAGCCTGTTCCTGGATAAGTTCGGGCCGGGCGCGGCCGCCTTGCTCATTCCGCAAGGGCCCGCGATCGACATAAAGTCACCTTCCCTGTTGCCCGCCCGCGCCTTCCCGACCATATTGCCACCATGACAAAAAAGCCCTTCCGCCTCACGCCCTACCAGGTGCAGTTCCTGATCGTCGTCGGCTTCGCCAGCGTCGGCTATGCGCTCTATCTGCGCTACCTCGGAATCGAAAACTCGCAGGTCGGTCTCGCCTGCGACGCCGGGCTTCAGACCCTGGTCTGCAAGGCGCGATCGGTCGCGACCGTGCTGTTCAAGAATTCAGTGTTCGGTATCGTCGCGCTGGTGGTGGCGACGTTGAACCTGATGCGGCCGTCGATCGTGCTGCTCACCGTCGGCATCATCGCCGCCGGCCTCGGCATCGTGCTCTACAATGTCGTGCTGTCGGGCCTGGCGATCGGCCTGCTCATTCTTGGATTTGCTCGGCCCGCGCCCGCCACAGCGTGAGCGCGAACAAGAGGTAGATCGCGCAGGTCCACAGCGACTGCCAATTATCGCGGCCCTCGTTGACGAGCACATAGGCCGCCGACAGCGTCAGCACGCCGGCGAAGACGGACTCCGCGATCGGACGCTGGCCGATCTGCGGCCGGTTCAGCATCAGGAGCGCGAACGGCACCACCGCCATCGTCAGCGCAGCGTAAGGGAAATCCTTGTAGCGCGGATCGAACACGAAGCCGAGTGCGGTCTGCGCCGCAATCACCGCCGTCACTGCCAGCGTCAAGCCGAGCACAGCGGTGAGCTTCGACCATTTCCGGCCCTCGCGCGGACCAAGCAGATCGAGAAAGGTCGGGAGGCTGCGGCCGATCACCATCGCCTGCGCGCAGAAGATCGGCGACAGGATGCCGGCCGCCAGCAGCGTGCCCCACAGCAGCCAGCCGCCGATGCCGTAGCTCTCGTAGTACATCTTGTCGGCGCCGATCCCGAGCAGGATGCCGGCCGAGGTCGCCGAGATCGCCACGCCGAGCCAGGCCGAGAAGCGCGGCGTCCACGGTCTGCGCCGCAACGTCAGGCCGGCCACCGCGAACACCAGCACGCAGAGGCCCATGCCGGCGCCCATGTACCATTTCCAGTACGGAAAATTGCTGATCGGCTGGCCCGGCGGATATTTGAGGCTCCGGCGCACCGAGTCATAGAGGCCCCAATAGCCGCCGACGGTGCCTTCCAGCTTGCGCTTCCACGGCTGGTCGTAGGACTCGATCAGATTGACGCGGAATTTCTGCGCTTTCGCCAGGCTCAGGATCTCCGAGACCACGCGCGCCTGGTTGGTGCGCGACGGCAGCGCGCCCTCGCGCATGCGCCCTTCGCTCGGCCAGCCGGTTTCGCCGATCAGGATCTCCTTGCCGGGAAATGCGACCGCCATGCGCTCGCGGATCTGTTCGACATGGGAGGCGGCAAACTTCGCCTTGACCGGGAAGTCCTCCCAATAGGGCAGGATGTGGATCGTGACGAAGTCGACGGCGTCATAGATCTCGCGATTCCTGAGCCAGAACTCCCAGACATCGGCATAGGTGACGGGCACGCTGACCTGCGCCTTCACCGAGCGAATGATGGAGACGAGGTCCGCGGTCGTCATCTCCCCGCGCAACAGCACTTCGTTGCCGACGATGATGCTGGTGATGATTCCGGGGAAATCCTTGGAAAGACGAATGGCGAGCGCCGCCTGCTCGAAATTCTTGGTGCGGTTGCTGGAGAGCCAGATGCCCTGGAGCACTTTCAGCCCGCCGATCCGGGCCGCGATCGCCGGTACCTGGTCGAGCCCGTTCTCCATCGAATAGGTGCGGACGCAGTCGGTGATCTCCTTGAGCTGGCGCAGGTCCTGCTCGATCTGGTCGGCCTCGATATGGGTCCATGCGTTCAGCGGCGACTGCTCGCCGCGGAACGGCGCGTAGGAGACGCATTGGACCTTGTCGGCGGGATCGATCGGGGCGCGCGCGAGCGAGATCGGCGTGGCAAGCCACCACCACACGGCAGCGATCGCACCCAATGAAACGAGCAGAAGCGCCAGTGGCGTACGAAGAGAAATCGGTTCCGTCCTCCGCGAAGGGCCGTCGATTACCTGCTAGCACGGCGTCTGCCAAGGGGGTGACTCCGTTATGGATCCATCCCTCCCCTGAGGAATTTACCTGCGGCCGTTCGACCGAGGCCTAGGATCGTGACTTTGCTGGACAAAATTCCAGATTCAGGCCATGGACTCGGGAGGACTTTTCCGCCGCATTGGAGACCCATTTGGACGCCATCACCGGGCGCGTCCGCGAAGGTCCTGACGCGGACGGGCAGTGATATATTGGGGAATTCATGCGGCAACGGGTGTTCGAGTTACGAAATGCGGTCCTGCGGCAGTTCGCCGCCACCTTGGCCGTTTCTTCCCTTGTCATCCTGATGGGTATCGGCGCGGCCTCCGCCCAGAGCGGCACGCCCGCTCCAGACCAGAGCAAGGCAGCCGCCCAGCCCGCCGACGCGGCCAAGGATGCCGCCCAGAACCAGCGCCGCACCGACGAGTTCGCCGAAGCAGCCCAGGTCATCAACGGTCCGGCCGGCAACCCCGAATGCGTCTGGCTCGGCCGGCGCGTGGTGCGGCTGATGTGGCGGGATGACCTCGATACCGCATTCCGCCATCTCGACCTCTACGATCGCTTCGGCTGCCCCGGCGGCCACATCCAGGCCGCCTTCCGCTGCTTGACCCGCTTCGGTGGCCAGATCGATCCCAAGGTCGCCGAGACCCTGGACAGCCGCGTGCACGCTTGCTGGATCAACCCGGCGTCGCAGCCGCAGCAGGCGGCGGCCGCGGCCGCGGCCTCGCAGCCGGCCGCGCCGGCAGCGGGCAATGCGCAGCCGCAGCCGGCCGCGAGCCCCTCGCCGGCGGCAAGCCCGTCACCGGCGCCCCCGAAATAGCCGCGATTGTTTCAGCCTCCGTTCAGGAACGATCGGCGATAGAGGCAATTGGCACTGCTGCGAATTTCGAAATGTGCATGCCCTCATACGGTCATGAGGCGATGACAGTTGTGAAACCGCGCGGCAGAGGTATGCTCCATTTGCCGCGGACTTGGTCGGATCTCGGGGTCGGATCCGCTTCCCTGCCCCCTCAGCCCCTTTTGGTTTAGCCGCGATGCGGGTTGTCGCCGCCGTTCTGTTGCTTGTGTCCGCGCTCCACGCCGGCCTCTGGGGAGTCTTGCGCGACAAGGAACCCGCGCCCGACTTCAAGGGCTTGCTGCCCAGTGTCTCCTACGCGCCGTTCGAGGGCTCGGCTCACCCCGACATCGACAACATTCCGTCGGTGGAGAAAATCCGCGCCGACCTGAAGACGCTGTCGACGATGACGCGCGCGATCCGTCTCTATTCGTCCACCGGCGGCGTGGAACTGGTGCCGCCGATCGCGGCCGAGTTCGGCCTCAAGGTCACCGTCGGCGCCTGGATCGACAAGGACAAGGATCGCAACGAGCGCGAGATCAAGGCCGCCATCGAGCTCGCCCGCAAGAACAGCAACGTCAACGGCGTCGTCGTCGGCAACGAGGTGATCTATCGCGGCGAGCAGAAGGTCGAAGACCTCATCGAGATGATCAAGAAGGTCAAGGGCTCGGTGCGCGTGCCCGTCACGACCGGTGAAATCTGGAACATCTGGCGCGACAATCCCGACCTCGGCTCCAACGTCGACTTCATCGCCGCCCACGTGCTGCCCTATTGGGAGAACTTCCGCTCGGACCAGGCGGTCGATCAGGCCGTCGACCGCTACAATCTGTTGCGCAACCTGTTCCCCGGCAAGCGCATCGTGATCGCCGAGTTCGGCTGGCCGAGCGCGGGTTACAATTTGCGCAACGCCGACCCCGGTCCGTTCCAGCAGGCACTGACCTTGCGCAACTTCGTCAGCCGCGCCGACGCCATCGGCATGGAATACAACATCGTCGAGGCCATCGATCAGCCCTGGAAATACTTCGAAGGCGGCGTCGGTCCGTACTGGGGCATCCTCAACGCCAGCCGCGAGCCGAAGTTCGCCTGGACCGGGCCGGTGGAGAATCCCGACTATTGGAAGCTGATGGGCGTCGCCCTCCTGGTCGGAATCCTGCTGTCGCTGCCGATCCTGCGGCTGCAGCAGCCGACGGCGAAGCAGGCGTTCCTGCTGTCGGCCACCGCCAATGGCGTCGGCGCCTGGGCCGCCACCGTGTTCGCGTTCTGGAACGGACACTATTTCATCTTCGGCTCCGCCTTCGCGCTCACGCTCGGCATGATCCTGCTTGTTCCCCTCGTGCTGATCGCGATGGCGCGCATCGACGAGATCGCGGCCGTCGCGTTCGGCCGGCCGCCGCAGCGGCTGCTCACGAAAGGCAAGCCGGTCGAGGACGTGCCCGAGAATTATTACCCGAAGGTCTCGATCCACATTCCCGCCTATTTCGAGCCGGTCGAGATGCTCAAGCAGACGCTCGATGCGCTGTCGCGGCTGAATTATCCGAACTACGAATGCGTCGTCATCATCAACAACACGCCCGACCCTGCCTTCTGGCAGCCGATCCAGGATCATTGCCGCGCGCTCGGTGAACGCTTCAAGTTCATCAACGCCGAGAAGGTGCAGGGCTTCAAGGCCGGTGCGCTGCGCATCGCGATGGACCGCACCGCCGTCGACGCCGAGATCATCGGCATCCTCGACGCCGACTACGTCGTCGATCCCGACTGGCTCAAGGACCTCGTGCCGGCGTTCGCCGATCCCAGTGTCGGCCTGGTGCAGGCGCCGCAGGAACATCGCGACGGCGACCTGTCGATCATGCACTACATCATGAACGGCGAATATGCCGGCTTCTTCGACATCGGCATGGTCCAGCGCAACGAGACCAACGCCATCATCGTGCACGGCACGATGTGCCTGATCCGCCGCGCCGCGATGGACATGGCCGGCGGTTGGTCGTCCGACACGATCTGCGAGGACAGCGATCTCGGCCTTTCCATCCAGCAGCTCGGCTGGACCACGCACTACACCAACCACCGCTACGGCCAGGGCCTGCTCCCCGACACCTACGAGGCCTTCAAGAAGCAGCGTCACCGCTGGGCCTATGGCGGCCTCCAGATCGTCAAGAAGCACTGGCGGAACTTCCTGCCCGGACGGAGCCGGCTGACGCCCGACCAGAAGCGCGAATATGGCCTGGGCTGGCTGAACTGGCTGGGTGCCGAAAGCCTCGGCGTGGTCGTGGCGCTGCTCAACCTCGTCTGGGTGCCGATCGTCGCCTTCGCCGACATCGCCATTCCCGACAAGATCCTGACGCTGCCGATCATCGGCGCCTTCATCGTCTCGCTCGTGCACTTCTTGTCGATGTACCGTGCGCGCGTCGCGATCAAGCCCGGCCAGATGCTGGGCGCGATGATCGCGGCGATGAGCGTGCAGTGGACGGTGTCGCGCGCGGTGGCGCAGGGACTGATCACCGAGCACATTGCGTTTGCACGCACGTCCAAGGGCGGCCTGTCCAGGATGTCGATCGAGTTCCAGGCGTTCTGGGAGGCCGTGATCGGTGCCCTGCTCCTGATCGGCGCCGGCGTGCTGGTGGCCTCCAACAGCTATCGTCAGATCACCGAGATCTACATCTTCGCCGGCGTGCTGGTGCTCCAAAGCCTGCCGTTCCTGGCCGCGGTCGCCATCGCCATCCTCGAGCTCAGCCGCATCAACTCGTTCCAGTTCTGGCGCGACAGCGCGATCCGCACCGCCGAGCTGATCGGCCTGCGCCCGGTCGCGCTGCCGACCCCCGCCGGCACGCCGCAGCAAGTGCCGGTGCCAAGCGAGGTCCGGCGGGAGGCGAACTGACGGGGCTCCGAACGCGGCATCCGGCCTATCGGCGAACGTCGCGGGTTCTTCGGCGTGGATGGCGGCCCGCCATTCCGGTTGAAAATCCCGGCTCAAGCATTGGAAACGGCGAGCGAACTCCCGCTGTTGCCTTCAACTTCGGCAACCACCCGAGCTATTGACCTCCGCGCCCCATCCCCCTACACAGCGCGGGCCGAAAGCATGATCCGGAAACAGCCGGTTTTTCCGCAACCCTTGCGTCAAATTGGCGGCAAGACATGCTTTTCCAAATGACCGAAGACGATGGCGATCTCTTCAAAGCCATCGGCGGCCATGGGAGCGCGTAGCTCAGCCGGTAGAGCACGTGACTTTTAATCACGGGGTCCTGGGTTCGAGCCCCAGCGCGCTCACCAAGCAAACTGCTGGAAACTCTCACAAAACAGCTTCAATGTGATCACGTGACCTAGACCTTTCGTCACCTTCGGGTAACACAGGGGTAACGAACTTCCAGAACAAAGATGTACAACTGTGCGCATATTCAGGCAGAAATAGGCGGCGTATGGGGACTATCTGAGTCGCCGCGTCGGGCTGATCGAACGAACGGCAAACTGAATGACCGCACCAAATCCTCAGAGGCAACGGGCTGCGTGGGCAGCAATTGATGATTTAGCGTCCGACGCGGAAAACGTGTCGGTGATCCATTATTCCTGCGAAAGCTTCTACGACCGACCCAACGGGGCATCCCCTCGCATCACCTCCGTTGCTGTCCGCAAATTGGACACCGGCCAGACGTTGTCATTCTCGATTCATCAGGTGGCGGAGCAAGAGGGCATCCCCTTTGCCGACATTGAGGCGAGCTACGACAAGCTTGAACGCATGATGCTCGACGCCTTCTTTGAGCATGTGGGCAGCCACAAGGGGATGAAATACATCCACTGGAACATGAGGGACATCAACTACGGTTTTGCGGCCATTGAGCACCGCTATCGCGTCCTGAAAGGCGAACCTAAAATCATCGATGACGACCGGAAATTCGACCTTGCCCGACTGCTCATAGACATCTATGGCCCAGGCTATACCGGGCACCCTAGATTGGAGACGCTCCTAGAGCAGAATCATATCTCACCTCTCAATTTTCTAAGCGGGAAGCAGGAAGCGGAAGCTTTCGAAAACCGAAATTATGTTGGTCTGCACCAATCCACGCTGAGCAAGGTGGACGTTGTCAGCAACATCTTTGGCAGAACGACGGATCGACAGCTTAAAACCACCACGACATGGTGGGAGATGCATGGCGGAAAGCTACGCGGCGTCGTCCAGTGGCTAGCCGAAAACAAGATAATTGCACTAGCGCTTGCCGTGGCAGGCGTCCTGTTGGGTTTGATAGCGTTGAAGTTCAGCTAGGCGTAGCCGCTAAGCACATTCGCTGGGGCACGGCCTTTACCAGCCCAGCCGGACGAAAGTTTACGCCCGCATTGGTAGTATTATTAAAGCTGCTCTGCTTTACTGATGCGCGACCCCTAAAGAGTTGACGCCAATGGCAAAGCCTCCGAACAAAGCGCCCGGTCCACACGGCAGCGAATATCAGTTCAGGATTGACGCCTATAGCCCGGCCACCATGCCAATGGGACGGCTAGCTCAGTACATGACCGAACTGGCAACGTTGCTCGGCGAGCGGGACGCCGTGCACTTTCGGGGCCTCACGAAGGGCAGCACGATCCTAAACGCGCGTGTGGACCGGGAGGCAATGCCCAAGGTCCGCGCACGCGTGGTAGCCGTACGCGCGGGGGATGCTGGCGGTGATACTCAGCGGGCTTTTAATAACCTGAACAAGCTTCTTAGGGCTGACAATGCGGTCGGCGTGCTGCGTGACGCCGCGCCCCGCGGGGTTGTTGTCCGCTTTCCCGGCCGCGAGGTGGTCGAGGAAAAGTTCACCGTCAAACAACAAGGCTCGATTGACGGCATTGTAACGGGCATCCGCGGCAAAGACAGTTCGATCCACATAACACTGCAATCCGAAACTCAACAGATAACCGGCTGCGAAACCACACGCGCCATAGCCAAACAGCTCGGGGCTAAGCTCTTCGAGCCAGTGCGACTGTTCGGCAAGGGCAAGTGGACTCGCGACGCGGATGGCACTTGGACACTTGAGAACTTCCGGGTGGAAAGCTTTGAAGCTCTCCGTGAGACTCAGCTTACCGACGCGCTCGCGGCTCTACGCGACATTCCCACCGACTGGAGCGACGACGCATATCAAGAGCTGATCGATATGCGAAAGGGACCAGGAGGCAGCAAGAATGGTGGTCATTGATTCCACGAATCTCTTGCTGTTGCTGCGCCCAGGTACCCGTGTTCCGAATGGAGCGGACGGCGCGCCCATCACCCGCCCTCGGGATAGAATCCAGTACTTGGTGCACCGACTGAGTCAGAACAAATCGAAAATCATCATACCGACGCCCGCGCTCAGCGAGGCTCTAGTCACAGCCGGGCCGGAAGCCTCTCAGAAAATCGTAGAGGACTTGCAGAAGTATGCCGTGTTCGCAATCGAACCATTTGACACTCGCGCAGCTTTGGAAGCCGCAGCAATGCTCCGCGCAGCACTCGCCAACGGAAACAAGCGCGGGACGTCAAAATCGCCCTGGCAGAAGGTGAAAGTTGATCGTCAGATCGTCGCCATCGCGAGGGTTCACGGCGCGACAGAAATCTACTCTGACGATGGGGACGTGGCCACGCTCGGGGTGCTCGCGAAGATTAAGGTGATCAGCTTGTCTGATTTACCCCTGCCGCCCGAAAAAGCCCAACTTAGTCTCGAGCTCGAACTCTCCCCTGATCGCACGACAACCGCTGAAGATACCGAAGGTCTCCAGCAATAAGAGCAAACGATCGCACGACGGCGCGGGCGAAGCTGTGAAGAGGCTACCCCGACCAGGATCATTCAACCTTAAATTGGAACGTGGGGGCTGATTGTCGACCATGACATTGAGCACGGAAGAGATAATCGAAGGAGCTTTTTTGGAAGTCTGCCCACCGTCAGACGCAGTGGACTGGCTGAAACGAAGGCGCGAAAGCGCCAGCAAAACGCCGCTTCTCATGCGCGACGACAACAAACACCAAGAAGGAATCCTGCACCTCCGCAATGACGCATTCATTGAGTTCGGACTAGCTCGCTACGGCGTTAACGCAGGCGTCGCCCAACGAATATTCGAGCGGGAACACTTGGGCATCCGTTGCACACTCCTAGCTAGTTTTCCGAGCGGTGGCTTTGATCCTTTTGGTGATCGATTTTTACTTCACGCCTCTGTGCCTACCGACAGCCGGGAGCTTTGCGCGTTATTTTCTAATTCAACACTAAGCGACAGCATTCTTCAAAAGCTTCTCGAACGAAAATCCCCTTTCGAGTCATTAAGCGATGAAACGTTTGAGTCCGCCATCATTGCGCTCGCAAAAAATCCCCGCATGTCCACTCCGTACGATGAAACATATTTGGACGGATACAGGGATCATTCATATCACAAGGTGTTTTCCTGCGCGTGGCAGCTAGCGGCAACACTCCCCGTTACGCCTCGGTGGGCGAGTGTCTTGTACTACCTCTTGAACACATGCCAGCCCGCTCGCGGTGTGGACCCAACGGCGATGATTAGGCGTTGGTACTTTCCAACCGAAAGCGCCGATCAAGTGGACGCGGGATACTTTCTAAGGTCGCGTCTAGCTGATTTGCTTGCAGCGGACAAAGCGCTAGTGGACGCGCGTGATCCGGCACTGCGGTCTTCTTTTTATCGCCGATTCAAGCCGACAGACTTCCCGTCTTGGTTCAAGTTCGCGGAATCAGACCGAGAGCATTTCTTGGATTCCGCTCTCCACAATCCTAATCTTTGGCGAGCTGAGAGGGACCGAGAAACGCTGAGTCAATTAAGTTGGAATCATCCAGACCCCAAATCAGACTTGATGATGGTCAATCAATTTCGAGGGGTCGAAGGACGCATGCGGCAGCAACATCCTGAGTGGTTCAACGGGCACGAGTGAATAGCACGCGTGGCGCATCAGGCGTGGACTATTTGCTGGCGGGGCGGCTAATGAAGACTTTAGTTCATATATTTGCATTCGGAATGGCTTGTGCTTTCGCGTACCAGTCCTACGATTCACTTCGCTCTGCATTTACGGGCACGCAGCCCAATGCATCGGCTCCCAATAAAGACCCGCAAGCGACTAAGACCCGAACTGGCGGCTTTGTGTGGGGGATTATGAGCACCGTACTTGCACTGAGCTGCTTCTGGTACTCCTTTTTTGTATAGTGGCGTCACGGCTGCGAATCAGCCAATCGGGCTTGCGGCGGTGACGCGCGCGAAGCTGTGAAGGCGCTGTTGATTGCGAACGAATTCTTAGAGCGCGAGATGGAAGAGCGAGTATCGCACGGATATGTTCGCGGCGTGAAGCACGGCAGATTCGGAATTTATTCAGGATGATGATTGACGACGATGAATTTGACGCGGTCAGGACCGCAGCTCTGTACGCCGCAGCTAACACTGGTCTCATCCCACGCGCAAGGACATCCCTCTTCAGATACATCAGCATGCGTGGCGGCGCGTGGGACATGCTGGAAAAGACACTGCTAACGAACACCTTGCCGCTTTCTCGCAGCGTAACGCTCAACGATCCCTTCGACAGCAACCCGGTTATCGTCAACGATACGATACCATCCGACATATCTAAGTTTGCGAACGACATGCTTATCATTGGTGGCAAACCAATGAATCTAGATGTCCTTCAAGTCGTTCACCCAAACGGACAGCAAATGTCAGCGGAGCAGTTGCAAGAGTCCACTAAAGCTCTATTGCAATCGATGATGAGAACGCAGAGCCAGCAATGCCACATCGCGTCGTTTTCTAGGCGTATCTCATCCGAATTGCAGTGGAGCCACTACGCTGAAGGGTACAAAGGTCTCGCGTACCATTTTGTTACCCAACCCAAAGACGATAGCGGCTTTAGGTTTCTCAGACCGGTTCTATATTCTAGCCAGCGCCCGATAATCTTGCTTAGTGAGTTTTTGGACCACCTAAGGAATGTCGACACGGGACGTTTTGCGCAAGGTTGGTTCTCTTTCGAACAGCGCTCGTTTCTGACGAAATCTTTGGCCTGGGCTTATGAAGAGGAAGAGCGGCTCGTACAGCAAAACGTGTCTGAAGTTCAGTTTCTTGAAAGCGAATTGGTGTCGGTCATCCTCGGGCCGCGCTTTCCTGACACGGACCTCGATAGATTGAGGGCGATCATTAAAAGGCGGGCGCGGCCGTTGAAGATTTTCCGAGCCAAATCGTCGCCGACTAGCTACGCCATTGAGGTCGAATGGGAAGACGATCTAAATTCCCGGTGAGGCCGAGCTTAGCATTGCCTTCTCCTACTTGCCTGCCTTCCGTTCGGAAGCCAGCCAGTCTGTCAGCGGATCGCTCGATGCGCTCGCCTCGGTAGCCGGACCAGACGCACCGTCGGCACCAATGCCCATCATCTGCAACCCCAAACACTCTGCCCGTCATCAATTGACATCACGGCCGTGCAGTCCTTGGTGGTTTCCCCAAGGTCGTCGACTTTGAGCTTCACGAACCCCTGTACTCTGCGTTCGCTTTCCTGAATCAAATTGACATCAGTGACGTGCACGCCATCACGTTTGCTAAATTCGGCGCGGATGTCTTCCCTTAAAGAACTGATGTCCTTTTTGCTGAACCCGGTTTACCGTGATCGGAGATGTACCAAGCAATGCCCCCGATCAACACGCATAAAGTCAAAAGTACGTTCGCTCTCATTTATAAATTCCCAGGCCGCGGCTCCACCGTGCAATGATGTCGGTTGCGTCGCTGCTTCGCAAGCTGTGAAAGTTACGTCTTTCGGCGGATAAAACGTTGGCGGCTCTTTTTCAAACTCTCGGCCAATGCCAACGCAGCAGCCCGCGAAGCTCTGTTTCTCGCTTCTTCCGTTTGATTGTCTACTGAACTTGCGTTCGTCCCTAACACGCGCATCGGCAGGCGACACTTCTCAATCATCGTTTCGACGTGACGCAGCGTCGTGAAGTACGCCCGGCCGATCTTCACGATCTCAAGGTTGCCGCGCTTGTGCTCCGCTTTGAGCGTCACGGGGGTGACGCTGCCATCAAAGATGATCTCGCAGGCAGCCTTGAGCGAGATCGGTTGATCGGGTCGTAAGTCGTCAACGCCGCGCATCGCGGACTAACTGAGCTTGCGGGAAGTCGCCTTCGAAGCCTCTTCAAAGGCCCGTCCGACATCGCCTGTCAATCGGCTTGCAAATTTGACCCCTCATCGGCGTCCAATTTTGACCCCTTCGGGCGGCGGGGTTTGCTGGTAGCGCTCGTCTCGTCGGAGC
>NZ_JBEPRI010000022.1:0-130833 GCF_040548265.1 Bradyrhizobium sp. F1.13.3
TGATGTGAAGCTGGATGCGATAGCCGTCGTATTTGACTTCGTGAATCCAGTGAGCGCCCGAAGGAGCTTTCATCTTCAGGGTCGCAAGCTGGGGGCCGATAAAGCCCGGCATGGCAGCTTGCGGCTTCTTGGCCGGTGCCCGGATACGCTTTGCCACTAACGCAACTCACAAAAAGCCCGCCGCCGGGTTGGGGAGCCGACGACGGGGCAGTCTACCTACCTTCTTCACGACTCTCCAACCGCGAAGCTGAAGCGGCGTTCCCGGGCGTTCTCTCATACAGCCGCAATCGCGATTCCAGGTTGTATTTTCAACGTCAACGAGAACGGCAGCCGAACAGGGAGCGAACGCGGTGTGCTAATTCCTTCTCAGTACCGCCCCTGCTGCGGCGCGCTCCCGCCGGCGGGAGATCAGTACCGGGAACGCAGGTCTGCTTGGCGGGAGTTTGCTTGCACCAATGATTGCCTGCGGAGATGATGCGGAATGTCGAAAGCCATGGAGTTGATTGTCGCGGGTTATGTGAGGGGCAAAGATCGACGCGCTCTCGCAGAATTGCTCGCGCATCGGCGCAAGATGCTGGGCGAGCTGCAGGCCATCTCGGGTATCGACCCGGTGAACGCCATTCGAGCCGTTCAGGACGAACTTGTTATCATCGAAGCCGGCCTGGAAGAGCTTAAGCCGCCGCCCGGATCATTGCCCGAGAACGAGTGGAACTAGGCAGCCGGCTCCGAGCACGACATAGTTCAACGACGGCGAATTTGCTGCCGACTAGCGAGTTAAAGCTTGGCCGGAAAAGATATATGGGCCGATTGCGTCGAGCACCAATTTTGCCCCGCTTGATGTCAGATGGACTATATCGCTTGCAACCACCTCTCCATTTGGCGTGCGCACCAGGCACTCCTGGCGCTGATTGCAAAGCACGTTCCTCTCGGACACATACTCCACGCCCGCCGATTTGCTGAATCGATCCATCAGGTCGTCCTCCGCCGGACCGGACACGCCGGATCCCAGTCGGTCCGGCAACTCGTGCGCGAAACGATAGTGGTTGACTATGGCGAGCGGGAGGGTGCGCTTCCAGACCGGCGGCGGTCCAATTAAGATCACCCGGGAGACGCCGGCTTTGCGCAAGCTAGCGATGGTGCCGCCGAGCTTGTCCAGGTCGGTATCAAATCCCCACATCGCGTGCAGCACCACGATATCGGGGTGAGATACCTTGATGAGGCCAAAAGCCGTCTCGTTGCTTTGCTTGCAGGACGCATTGGCGCCGGCCTCAAGAATCGGCGCGCAGCCCGGCGCACTAAAACGCGCTACGCGGAACGATGCCGATTTGGCCGCTTTGGCTATAGCCGGGAAAAGCGCCGCAGCATTCGAATCTCCCCACAATAGAAGCAAAGGTCCGTCACCTTGCTCGATGCAGCTCATGTCAAAGCTGCTGCCCGGCGCCTCGAGGAAGCAGTGGTCTTTGAATGCAGGATTATCGTCAGTGCTGACGGCCGCGACCGCCTGCAGTTCCTCTGGAAATCGCGAGACGAAGCCGGCAAAGAGGATCGTTGCGACGCCAATCACCCCGACTAACGCTAGAGTCATCGATAATCCCGGCACGACATTGCGCGCATGACGAACCGGCCATTCGACGAAGCGATATGTCAGAATCGAGAGCACGATCGCGGCGACAACCGCGGCCCATATTTCAAGGAAGTTTGGCACCCCATGCCGAACAATGCCGAGGTAAGCCAGGAGCGGCCAATGCCAAAGATAGAGTGGATAGCTGATGAGGCCAAGCAGCACAGCGGGCCTGCTCGACAACAGTAGTCGGTTGACAGCGGCATTTGGCGTCGCGATCACGGCCGCGGCGCCGAGCACGGGGAGCAGTGCCAGCGCCCCCGGAAAGGGCATCGATTTATCAAACAGCAGCGCGGAGGCCAGGATTGCGCCAACGCCGGCCGCGCTCAGGAGGTTGCTACTGTCTTTCCTCACGAGATTGGCCTCAGCCACGAGCCCTCCGATCAACAGCTCCCAGGCGCGCGGAACGGGGGCATAGAAGGCCCAATCCGGATTGGTCCACGCCAAAACTAATCCGGCTGCCAACGAGACTCCGATCAATCCGACGATGATCTGCCGACGATGTGGCGAATGCACCATCAGACCGAGAGCCAACGGCCAAAAGATATAGAATTGCTCTTCGACGCCGAGCGACCAGAGATGGAGAAGTGGATTATCTGCAGCGAGCGGCGCAAAGTACCCGGCCTGCCCGAGCTGGAACAGATTCGAAGCGAAGAGAACGCTGGCGGCAATGTTCTCTCCGAGCAGACGTAACTCTGAGGGGAGCAGGATGGCCCATCCGAGCGCATAAGCAGCCAACAGGACGGTAATCAACGCCGGAAAAATGCGTTTGATTCGTCGCCCGTAGAATGTCGAGAGCGAGAAGCCGTCGGGCGCCAGCAATATCCGGGTGATTAGAAAGCCCGAGATGACGAAGAAGATGTCAACACCGACGAAGCCGCCGGACAACATCCAGGGGTGTGCGTGATAGCCGACCACCAGCAGGATCGAAACAGCGCGAAGCCCGTCAATATCCGGCCGATAATTTTCCGATGGTTTCATGGACGTTGCAGGATGCGGCATCCGTTCTTCAACGGCCTGTGGATTTGTGATCGCCTACAAGCTGCACGCGCCTGGAGATCGCAAATTGCGGTTGATTTAACCTGAGCACGTACCGACGTCTACGCCGAGCCATGAATCGAAATCGCAGGATGCCTTGAAGACCGGTTCGCGCGGAATTGTGACAAACGTTGAAGGGCTCCAGAAGGCCGAGCACAAATCCCGCGCCTCGCCGAATAGGCCATTACCATCGACGCCCGCCGAGCACCCTGCCCTTGTTGTGATGCGTGTCGGTCTTCTTCAGCGCGTCTCGCTGGTCGCAGAGCGTATCGATCTTGCCTAGCATTCGCGAGAGCAAGGTCTCAGCCGATGCAGTCGATATGCCCGCCCGCTGGAGTCGGAGGATCTCCTTTCGCTGGCGCCCCACTTGGGTGCGCATGCGCTCGATCTCCTTCCTGATGTAGTTCAGGTCGGCCATATCCGCCTCTCGTTTGGAAAAAGACACATTAGAACGAAAAGCGAACGAATACTCAAGCCAGATTCTTCAGGAACTCGACTTTTTGGGAAGAGTTGTGCGCCCATGAAGCCGGCGAAAACCTTTAAACAGCAGACTCGCGTAGCCAAGAAGGCCGCTGAGAAGACGGCCGACGAATTCGTGTCTCGGCAAATGAAGGCTCTGGCCGCGGGGTTTAGAGCGCAGGCGAAAGTATTGAAGAAGAAAAAGAAGAAGGGGATGACCAAGGAATCTCTTCAGAACCAAGCCGACCGGGCCGAAGCCCTCGCCGCCGAGACGTAGGACGATGAGGTTAGCGAGACCCTTCTCAAGGCCGCGCGGGAATACGGAGAGCAGCTCAACAGCGAAAACAACCCCCCGGCCGATCGCCTGGGCGCCACCGACTCGGTCGCAAAGGAGGATCAGCAGTGAGCGACAGGACGGGCAATGAACCGGCACCTTTAGTGCTTTGCGGCGTGGCAATCATCCCGATCATTGCAGTATTGGCGTGGTTCGCTTTTTAGCTTTGAACCTTTTCCGCGATCGCGCGTCATACAGTCGAAGCGTCCCTAAGCTTCACCCCTACCAGAAAGCCCCGCTTCCCCCAGGCGGGGTTTTCGCTGTCCGCGCTGCATCAACGCACCAATCTCTTGAAGCGCCCTTGGCGTGACCACTTTTGCCGATACAGCAGCCTAAATGTGAAGAGGCAAACCCTAGTGGACCGGAGCGCTTTGCGTGTTTCATGGAACCGCTACATGCTGTGATGTAGGCGCGGCCTCTTGTACTTTTCGGCTCTGGGCCGATGTGACCGCCCCCGGAGGGGAGGTGAGGCTTCTGGCGCGGTCACCCTCGCGGACCGCCGTTGAACTTGCACACGCGACGCCGCGGATTTCGCAACTTTTTTTGCCCGTGACACTTTTTGGAAACTTGCGGCCTAAACTCTATGACTGTACGGCCGGAAGTTAAGCTGGATCGTCCAAGAGCGTTGAGCCGCCCCTACCCCTCTCTTGCAAATCGGCCCCATGGCCAACGCGATCAAGCGCTTACGCGCGAAAACAGGCCGCAAGGAAATCAGGGGTTTGGGGCAGCAACAGTCATGCCCTGCACTTCCGCAGCAGCCTGCTAACGTCAATCAACGGCGTGTCATCCCGCTCCGGGAGCGTGCGTGGCTGCTTGCTGCCCGCATCAAGCCCGCGCCGTATGGTTGCCCGGACGGCACGCTCACCGTCCACCGCAATCAATCCGCAGCCGTGAGCCGCGTCGAGCAGGCTGTGCTCGGCCTCACCACGGTCTAACGCACCAGCGCCGACAATCGTGCCCAGCGTAAAGCTAGTGCGATTCAGCAGCGTGCCGCGTGAGCCTGCCGCAGCGCCAGACAGCGCCGCAAGCTCCGAGCGCACAGCGGCGTCAACGTAGTGGGCGTGCTGGCCCGCCACGTAAGGCGTGCTCGTGCGCGGCACATATGGGCGCGGTCGGATCATTTCCAACAGCCATTCAGGCGCCTCGGTGGGCGGCAGGTCGCGCTCCAGCGTATATCCCGGGTTGCCGGGTACGAGGACAAACCCGCCCTGGCCACGGACGTCCCAAGCGCGCGGTAACCTGCCCGGTGAATTGCCCAGCCCGACATGGAGGAAATAGAAGTGCCTGCCGCCGGAGCGCGTGCGCACCGCCCTGGTCGGCGGCAGGGGGTGCGGCAGGTCGGACTCGGTCGCCCCCTTATAGGAATCCATATCCAACACCCAGACGCTGGTGCGCTCGCCGGTAGGCATTCCGACTAAGGCGTCCGGCCAGTCAGACCACCAGCGCTGAAGCACGTGCGGGAAGACGGAGGCGGCCTTGAAGCCATTCGAGGTATACGGCCGCTTGTTCTCAGGCTGGCACGGGAATACGGGCGTGCCCGCCGTGGCAAGGGATAGAGCTAGGTTAAGGTTCATGGCACAATCTCTATTCAGTGACACCATGACACCCAATGACTCCGTTTTACATACGGGCTTCCACACACGCGCGTGTAGGGCGATAGATACGTTTCAGGTGTCACTAGGTGTCACTGTGTTTAATTTCAATGAGTTAGGCTGCGAAGAAGTGACACCTGCTAAGTGTCATTCGCCTTCGTACCGGCTTGGTGCTCATTTTTGGTTTGTAGCCCGCTAAAACCTCTACCGAACGCCACCCTGTATTCCCTAAACCCTTCCCGCCTTAGGTGTTCAAACAGGTCACTTTGCTTCCCGGCATACTCGTTCGCCGCTTCTGCATAATTCTTCCACGACGTGAAGAGATCACTCCGCGTAGCCTTGAGATACTTGTTGTCCTTTTCGACGCGGCAACATTCCTCCAACCATCGAGAAATTGTATCTTGGCTTTCGAAGTAGTCGGCGTTCGCATCCTTTACCTTAGAGGGCCTGCCTAACCCGGCCCGCTGCCAATCCAAGCAACCATTGATCGCCCACCGCAAAATTCCGGCTGCTTCAGCCTCCAGTTTCGCGGGAAGGTCCTGATCGACGACGGCAGGTTTGATCGAGAATGGCACGACATTGAGCCGGCGCTGCATCGCGTCGGATACGCGTTTCACACGCGGCATATGGTTTCCAACAATCGACAGCTTGAACCGCGGCACAAATTCGAAGTTGTCCTGCCGCATGAAGCGAGCCGCGATCCTGTCCCCACCAGTAAGCTGCTTCACCCTTGCCTCGTCCCACGCCTTCCCTTCCTCGGTTTCACTGGCCGTCACAAGTCTCGCACCGGCAAGTCGCGCTAACTCAGTAGTGTGCCGATCGAACTTTGACGCGGTGAACACCTCCATTCCAGCCGTCGTCGCGTAGTCGTTGAGAACATATTCCATGATGGCTATGAACCTGGACTTTCCTGTCCCACTTGGACCGAATACAAAGACCAGGGCGTGCTCGCGCGTATCACCCGTCAGGCAATAGCCGAACCAACGCTTAAGAAACCCGATAAGCTCACTGTCGCCGCTTGTGGCCTCGTTAAGGAAAGCGATCCACCGCGGGCAGTCTTCGTCATCTGCGGGCGCAACCGCGGTGAGCTTCGTAATCATGTCGTCTTGATCAGCAGGCCGAAGTGCGCCGGTTCTCAGATCGACCGTCCCACCCGGAGTCCCAAGCAGATAATCGTCCGCATCCCACTCTGAAATTGAAGTGGGCATGGGCGGTTCCTTCTGGGCTAATGTTTCGATGCCGCGAATGAAACTTGCCTTGCGCGCAGCAATCAGTTCCTTCGTTTTTTTTCCAGCCGACGCGGTGTGTGCGAGGATGCGGGCTTCGTGCAACACGGCTCCCGGTTTTGTTTCCAACCAGTGCGCGCCAGACCACTTAAACCACTTACCGCGATCGCAGTCGTATCGGAGGGCAAGTAGATTACGGCGCACCAGTACGGCAGCAAGGTCGCTTTCGGAGAGGTGGATGACGGCGCCGTCGACCACCGCGATGGGCTGCTCAGTCGGCGTGAACACGACTGCGCCGTCATGCACGGTCGCATTGCCGACATCCTCGCCGGCGCGGCATCCGATCAGTGTAACCACGCCATTATGCCTGCTTAAGGTACCCCCGTGGTCGCGCTTGTAGTCGAGGAGAATCTTGTTGTGGTTGGTCTGAGCGTTGTCGTTAGCGAAGGTATTTTGCGTGTTAATGTTAGGCTGCGCGCTCATGGGCGGATGCTCCCTCTATGTAGTGAATTGCGGCCTCGGCAATCTCCTGAGCCAGCTTGGCCGAGAAAGTAACCACCCGCCCCCCGGCAGAGTTGGGCGCGTGCGCCCGGTAGCGGCCTGGCATCTTATCCGCGGTGATCTTTACGTTGAAGGCCGCTATGTCGTCGCTTAGAGCTACATTGGCGTAACAAACGACGCTGCTGTCATGTGTTCGCCTCGCAGATAACACCTTCACCATATCGGAAACCTCTTCAGCATCGCCGCCTGGACCTGGCGCGTGGTGAGATTGTCGGGCAGCGTCATCGCGTACTCGTTGAACAAGTGAATGCGATCCGGACTCGGCATCGTCAGCCAATAACGGTCTTGCTGCTTCGGCCTATTCTCCCGCTGCGATACCTGCGCTTGCTGCTGCATCACTTCACCTCCGAAGTTGAAGTTATTGATAACTATTTGCGAGTTTGGAAGCCGGACACTAAAGGCCGGGCTCGATCTATTTAGTGGTCGGCTCGGCAAAGCTGCGAGATGCTCTCGGCTAAGGGCCGATCGAGCGGGTGGTCTAGCTGGTGACCGAGTAATCCTTGCGGTCGCGCAGAACGCCAGCATGCTCGGCAAGCGGCATGTCGGACGACACAAGGACTGGACCATCGCCGATTACATCGGCCTGCGGTCTGTCGAAGCCAGGAAGCTCCTCGTTGAACCTATCGGCGAGTTCGCACAAAACCTGAACCCTAGCCTGAAGGTCAGCGCGCGCCCCAACTGCAGCCTGCCAAGCGTCATCAAGCTCTCCGTTGAAGTGGTCGGCAAAGCGCCCCTGTGCCATCTGATGCCATTCACCCTTGGCTTGGGCATGCCGGGCGGCCAGACCGTGATCGAAGTACGGGTCTAGAGATTTGCGAGCGATGGCGTCAAAAACATCGGGCCTCAGTGTCGCCATCGCATCGATTTCGGTCTGCTCAATGCCGTACCGTTCCACCCACCCAGCAGCCCTCAACTCGGTCGGCTTGAGCGGCGCATGGGGAAGGCCGAACTCCTTAACCTGCTCCACCGTCAATGCCGGCGTGATCACTCGGAACGACAGGTTGTTCGGATAATGCAGGTCCCGGAATGCACGCAGCTTATGGGCAATGCTGATGGCCATCTGATAACCGGACGGGTCGCAGTCGGCAAACACTGCGACAACCATTTCGCGGCCATCCCCGGCGCCAGTCGCAGCCATCTTCGCCAAGAGCGTATTGCTGATTTCGCCGGATGGCAGATACAGGTCTGCTTCGTACTCCTTGGCGATTGGACCGAGCGCACTCTCAAGCGAGGTTTTCTCGCCATAGATGACAAGTTGATAGGCTTGCCTGGCATCGCCCCAGTTACCGGCGACAGTCGGGATAAGGTCGTCGTCATCGGGCATGAGAAGTTGCGCGGCGAGACCCACCTTGTACCCACGAGTTGCCCTGCTACGAATCCTTATGACCGGGTCTGCGTTCCTGGCATCGAATACCTTCTCAAACGAAACGTAGCCGAGCCACCGAGCGATATTCGAGGCGTCCTGCAGGAAGGTCCAACAATCAAAGTCGTTCTTGTAAGGTATGCCTGAAGGAAGGCATGCGTCACCGAGCGAGACCACGGCATAATGAATCCCTCTGTTATGGTACGTTGCCTCGGTCCTGAATAGGCCGGCATGCTCCATCTGGTCGCGGAACCACTGGCCCTTATTATGATTGGCCTTAGTGTCGAGACGATACGGGTCAAGCCGCGGTGACAGCACGGTCAGGTTGCCAAGGTCGATGCCGGTGCGGTCCTTCTCTTCGCGGAGGATGTCACTGAGGCTCACGCCGCGACCTGGCGCTTGGTGTTGTCGTTGGCGGCACGCGCAGCGATGCGGTCAGCGATCCACTGATTCACCTCCTGACGGACGAACGCGATGCGTTTGTCCCCGAGCTGGACCGCGGCCGGGAAGCGGCCCTCCGCACGATAGCGATTCAGCATCGTGCGGCTCAGGCTAGTGAGCGCGCATGCAGTCTTCATGCTGACGAGCATGGGCTCGCAGGCCGACGGATTGGTAGACATGGGAGAGATTGATTTCAGTCTGACGCCGGTACCAGCTCCTGAGGAGTCTTTGGCTGCGTCAAGGAAACCGATACCCGCCGGCACAAGGGCCAGTCCGGGTTGCGACTGAGTCGCTTGGGCTACGGACTACATAGACAACAAATTCGCTATTGACAACTCCAAAACCGTACGAAACTGCATCCTATTTTTCGTGGAAGTGCACTCGCTCCATAGACCGCGCGCCGGAACCGGAACCCCGCCCTGCGAGGTGAGTCGCCGGAGGCGCGGCAAAGCTCTGACAAAAGTAGGGAGAGAAAGCGGGGAAGCGTTTTTTGCAATCTCGAAAAGCGCAATGAATTCAGGTTCTTAACCTGTAGTAAATGGCTCCCCGGGCTGGATTCGAACCAGCGACCATCCGATTAACAGTCGGATGCTCTACCGCTGAGCTACCGAGGAAAAGGGCGAACCCGTCGTTCGCGCGCGGCTGCGTATAACAAAGCCGCTTGCGCTTGCAAAGGACGAATTCGCTATCTGGCACATTGCGGCGAGGAAGGGGGCATGGCCCCTCCTCCGCCTGACCTCAGGTCAAGTTACTCGGCGACGAACGAAGTGGTCTTGGTGCCGGAATCGTAGCGCAGCCGGAGTGCGGTGAACTTGCAGAGGTTGACGTTCTTCCAGAGCACGGTCTCGTCATAGTTCTGCCAGTCGACGCGGACGTTCCAGACACAGCCATCGTCATCATCGTCGAACTCGACATAGGTGCTCGCCTGGTTCTGCAAAACCTTCTCCAACTCGTTGTCCCATTCGTCCATGCCATCGTCCGGGGCGTTGAAGCCCAGGAATTTGATGGCATAGCCAGTCTCGTTGACGACGGTGACGTTCCGGGCGTCAGCCGCGAACGACGGCGCGGCCGCAATCGATAGGCCGATCGCGATCAGTGCAGACAGAAAATACTTCATATGAAATTCCCCCGATCGAAACGGGCTTTCGGTGCCTGACGTCGATCGGCGCAGGCGCCGCGGCAACTAATGGCGTTGCCTTGAAGGATTCGTCGGAGGCGCAATCGAAAGGTTCGAGACGCGATCGATCCGCCTCCGGCTCGTTGCACGACGCGAGACGCGCAACGAGCCAATTCATATCGATTCGAATTCTCCGCAGCAATGAACCGGCATTCATAGATCGGCGCGGTTTGTTGTCTCCGGCGCGGGCGCCGGCACCGCGGCGCCATTGCTCTTCCCCGTCACGGCGCCGACCAGCGCCTTTACGGGATCCTCGCCCGGCGCAAAGCCGCTCTGGCGCAGGATCTCGTCGATCATCGGACGCAGCGCGTGCACCTTGAGGAGTTCGCCGGCAAGCCCCTCGCCGAAGCCGACATTGCCTCCGCCGACGCCATTGCCGCCGAACGCCCCGCCGGTATGGAGGATGCGGACGTCCTTCAGGTTTCCGATGGGCTTGACCATTTCGGCCAGCGCCGACGGCATGATCTCGATCCGCTTCTTGGCGAGTTCGAAGTCGATGACGTTGGCCCCCAGCTTGTTCTGTGCCTCGTTCTTGAGTGTGATGATGGCGGCCTCGGCCTCGCCGATATTCCTGACGCCAACCGCCTTGATCTTGTTGGACTCGGCTTCGGCGGTGGCCAGCGTCTTGGTGGCCTCGGCGCGATCGAGCGCGGCCTTCTTCTCGGCTTCGGCCGCCACGATCACCTCGGTGGATTTTCGCTCGGCCTCGGTGCGCGCGGCGAGCACCTGGGTGAGACGGGCACGATCGGCAACCTCGACGGCGCGGGCGGTCACGACCTTTTCTTCCGCGGAAACGGCGACCGCTTCGGCCGTCTTGGCTTCGGTCACGGCTTCCGAGGTCTGCTTGCTCTTGGACGCGATCTGGATCTCGTTCTCCTGGGTGGCGATCTGGATCTCGCGCTGCGCATCGGTCTTGCGCTTGTTGATCGCCAGGTCAGATTCGATCACTGCGGTTTCCTTCACCTGCTTGGCGCCCGCCTCCTTCTCGGCGACCGCCCGGTCGGTATCGATGCGGGCATTCTCCTCGGTCAGGCGCGCGGTTTGGGTCGCGGTTGCGACCTCGGCGCGGGTGCTCGCAGTTTTGTTGGCGATGTCGCGCTCCTGCGACAGTTCGGCCTCCTTCTTGGTCCGCTCGATCGTCAGGGTCTGCTGCCGCGCCTCGAGGTCCTTCTGTGCGATCGCTACCTCGTTGTCGCGCACAATGGCGTTGCGGTCGCGGCGACGAGTCTCGGTGACCGTCTTCAATTGGGTGAGACCTTCAGCGTCGAAGAAATTCTCCGGATTGAAGAATTTGACGTCGGTCTGGTCGAGTTTGGTCAGGGACACCGATTCAAGCTCGAGGCCGTTCGATTTCACGTCGGACTCGACCGTGGCCTGCACGTGCTTGACGAAGTCGGAGCGCTTCTCCTGGAGCTCGAGGATACTCATGGTGGCCGCCACCGAACGCAGACCGTCGACAAATTTCGCCTCGACCTGGTTGCGCAGCGCCTCGGCGTCGTTGGTCAGCGCGCCCAGCGTCTGGCTCGCCAGCGCGATGCTCTCATCGTCCGGGCGAACGCGCACGTAGAATTCGGCGACGATATCGACGCGCAAGCGATCCCTGGTGATCAGGGATTCCCGCTCCTTGCGCTCGACGGTCAGTCGCAGCGTCTTTAAATTGACGCTGGCATAGGAGTGGAAGATCGGCAGGATCATGGCGCCGCCGTCGAGCACGACCTTCTTGCCGCCGAGGCCGGTGCGCACGAAGGCCTCGTCGCGGGTGGCGCGCTTGTAGAGAATGGTGAAGACGATCCCGAGGACGACGATCAGCGCGACGCCGATCATGGCCGGGACTGCGATGTCGAACATGATGTTCTCCAATTAATAAATGACTGCTAGCTGCTTAGAGTGGGTTTGGACGGCTTGAGTTCATCGTCGGCCTTCACCGCCACGAAGCGGGTGCCGGCGCGATCGACCAGCAGGACTATGGTTCCCTGCGGCAGGGTCGACGATGACGGTGCGGCAACCGCCCAGACGAAATGCCGGTTACCGTGAACGTCGGCGACGCTGACGCGGCCGGGCGGTCCCTGGTCGAGCGGACCAATGACGACCTCGCCGACGCGGCCGACGAGATCGCCGAGGCCGACCGCATAGCTTTCGTCTTTGGGAATGGCCCGCGCGATGGCGCGGCTGGTGGCGCGAACGAGCGGAACCGAGACGACGACCGCCCCTACCGAGGCGACCGTCGCTGGTAAGGGACCGGCCACCATCCGCGCGATGTCCTGGATCAGGAAGCCGGTGATTGAGAAGGCACCGAGCAGCAACAGCAGGAAAATCAGCAGCGGCACGCCGCCGAGATTGATCCAGGAGATGGCGTTGACGACGCCATTGTCGCTGGGATGACCGAAATCGATGGTGGTGCCGAGCATTTCGCTCAGGGAGGCCCCGACCAGCATCGAGACCACTTCGATCGAGCCGACAATGAGGATCATGGCCGCCGCGATCGCGAACGGCCTGACCTCGGGCGACATGACATGTTCGAGCAGTGCGCTCATGACACAGGTCTCAGGAGCGCGACTTCAACCGGGCCAGCCTCGCTGCAATCTCCTTGTCGCGATGCAACGTGCTGAGCTCGTCGATGTCGCTCGAGAACGGGATGGATGCCGGAACGCCGGTGGCGCGCGCCACCGCCCTGCCCGCACGCAGCGCCTTGGCCGCCGCCGAGGTGCCGCCGGGCTTCCGCAGTGAAGTCGAGGCCTGGTGACTTGCGGCCGCCTCGCTCTTTTCGAGGTCGGCGCGGCGCAGTTCGGCGTCCTGGAGCGCGGAGAGAACGGCACGCAGAGACGTCACGCACTGCTCGATCTTTTCGTTGTTCTCGTCGATGGCGCGGGAGAGCACCTCGAACTGGGCCTCCAGATCCATCTGCCGCGCGATGCCCGAGCGGGCGAGATCGTCGCGGCTATCAGCGATCGCGCCCTCGATCTTTGGAGCGAGATCGGTCATCTCGCGCTCGATCTCGGTGCGGCGCGCGTTGAGGCGATATTCTTCGGCCCGCGCAGACGCGAGCGCATCTCGCGCCTCGGCCTCGGCGCGCTCGATCTCGCGGATGGCCTGTCCGACCACCCCAAGCTTGTTCTTGCCTTCGGCCTGCTCGATCGCGTCGTAGGCAATCCCGGCGATCAGGCGTCCGACCCGCGACAGGAAATTCTCGGGAGCGGCAGCGATGGTATCCATGGCGTTCTCCTCCTCTGGCAGATTGTTCGGCGTGACGCCGTAGTGAACTTCGAAACCGTCGTCGGTGCGGATCAGGTGCGCGGGCACGCTCTGGCCCCAGCCCTCGGCATAGCCGGCGTAGTCGAAGGGCACGCTGAAGCGCCCTTGCACGGTGGCAATCGAAATGGTGGCTGGACCTTTGATCTTGGCAAGCTTGTCGTCGAGCGGTAGGCGGCGCCCCTGGGCCGCGCGATAGTCGGCGCGGTCGCGCAGGCCCAGCGTCACCAGCCGCGAGGGCAGCGCGGTCTGTTTGCGGATTGGCTCATAGGCATGAGCATGCAGCAGGACGACGTTGGAACCCACGTTATGGCTCCGCGCCACCTCGTCCAGGATCTCCATCATGCGGTCATAGGCTCTGAACGTCGCCTCCAGCGCGGCCTTGGCGGCGGGGTCAGGCGCAAGTCGGTATCGCAGCGCCGATGGCGCGTTTCGGGGTGACAGGTTCACGGAAAGCACTAAAGCACCATCTTGGTACTTCAGGAAGAGGAGGCTTGATCACGTTCCACTGATCCTTTGGCATCAGCGATTAGTCGAGGCGGCTGAAGTCTGCGTTCAAGCGCTTGATCACTTCTAAATCGCGGCCGACCAAGACTTCTTGCACGCGCGGGTTGCAATTTGAGACGAAATGGAGGGTCCCGGACAAGCGAAGCGCCGAGCCGGGAGCCAGGAGCCAGGAGCCAGGAAGTCGCACACACGCTGTGGCATCGGCTCCGGCTCAGCAGCGCACCGCTGAAGGAGCGCTGGGCTGCGTCCCGGGCACAAGACCGAGGTGGAGGCGCCCGCTCTCTCCACGTCATTGCGAGGAGCTCTTGCGACGAAGCCGTCCAGATCCCTACCATGGAGGATTTTGGATTGCTTCGCTGCGCTCGCAATGACGGAGCAAGCGGCATCGACGATCGCCAACAACTCCCATTCTGCGTCGCGGCCACAGCTTCGCGTCCTCGCGGCTTGGCTCGCCCGAGCTTTGCTTCGTCTCGTACACCCTCCTCGTCAGAGGGCGCAGGGAAGACCGGGTGCCGGCTGGCACCCACGGTCCACTGTGCGAAGGTTGCACTACAAGAGGCTGCAGCGGCATACAGGTGAAGCCCAACACACGGCCTTCCCTGCGCAGTGGTTGACGGCTTATGCCGAGCTCTCCCCGGGGAGCGATGCACTATTGCCCCCGTCGCCTTGTGGATGGCTGATGCTGCGTGCCCGGTCGGGCAGCGACATCACCACAAGACTTGACGCACAGACCCCGGGCGTCAGGACGACACGGTTTTGCCGTACGCGAGCCACACCGGTCGTGTGCGCGACGCCTTCGCTCACGGTTTCCCGCCCTGCGAGGCCCTTCGCGCCGATGCTGCCCGCGTCCACCGCAGCTCACCCCACGTTTCGTGACGATCGCGATACGCCCCTCTGACCGGGGTGAGGTGCCGACAAGATGCGATAAATCAGAATTTCTGTAAAGGCGAATATTTTCGCGCGAGCGGATTGACCTGTCGTTTGGGTGTTTTGCCCGTCGGGCGACGCAAGGTCTTGTAGCCCGGATGGAGCGCAGCGTGATCCGGGGGCCCTGTCTCCGCGGAACGAATCCCGGATTGCGCTGCGCTCCATCCGGGCTACGGACTGTCGTCTGACGGCCGACGGCACACCAGGTCGATCTCGATCAGTGCGTCATAGGCAAGTCCGGTGACGCCGACGCAGGTGCGGGCCGGCAGCCGTCCGGGCGCGAAGAATTCGCGATAGATCTCGTTCATCGCGGTGTAGTCTTCCTTGAAACGCGTGAGATAGATGCGTGTCATCACGACGTGCTCGAGACCGAGGTCGACGCCCGCCAAAACAACTTTCAGGTTCTCCATCACCGCCCTCGTCTGTGCGACGATGCCGTCGGGCAACACGCCCGGTGTTTGCGGCGTGTCCGGCATTTGGCCGGTGACGAAGACAAAACCGTCGGTCTCCACCGCGTGGCTGAAGGGCGCGACCGGCTTCGGTCCGCCGCTGATCATGTGGAATTTCACTGGGTATCCTTCGGTTTAAGGCGCGTTCTGAAACAGGCGCTTGCTGATGATCGCGTGCACGCCCCAATTGCCGTCGACCACCTGCGTGACGCCGAAGTCGACCGCGGCCGACATCAGCGCGATCGCCTCGTCCTCGCTCAGGCCCTTCACGTTCATCAGGAAGCGTCGCATCTTGCGAAACGCATCTTTCATGGCGAGGTCGAGCGAGGACTTTGCGTAGACCTCGCTCTGGCCCTGCGCGCCGAACTCGGCGAGGTAGTTGGGATGGCTGAATCCGGTCAGGACCCAATCGGACTCGGTCTCGATCAGGGGATAAGAGAGATCGGCGAACGGCTGACCGCCGAGGTCGGCCTTCTTGTGCAGGATCACCTCGAAGGTTCCGGTCATCGAGCATTCAATCGCGGTGCCGCTCAATTCGCCGTCACCTTGCGTGGCATGGGGATCGCCGACCGACAGCAATGCGCCGGGAACGGAGACCGGAAGATAGACGGTCGCCCCCTTCCCCAAGCGCCAATTGTCGAGATTGCCGCCGAAATAGGACGGCGGCACGGAGTCGATGAAATCGACCTCGCGCGGCGCCACCGCGATCACGCCGAAATGCGGGCGCAAGGGAATGCGGATGCCGTCGAGCACGGCGTGGCGGCGCTTTACCGTGCCGGGCAAGACCGGAACGCCGGGATAGTCATAGGTGGGGTGCACCACTCCAAACGGGTCGGTCTGCGGCTCCCAGCGGTAGGAATACAGCGCGCGGGCATGCGGCGCATCGGTGTCGTCGAAGATCTCGTAGATCGTCACGACCTCGCGCGGCTTCGGCCCTGAAAGAAATTCGTCGTAATGATAGCCCCACCAGGCCGCAACCGAGGAGCCGAACACGCGGCCTGAATGTTTCGGATGACGACTTGTGCGCGGTACGATGTCGAGGATCCGCACTTCCAGCACGTCGCCGGGCTGGGCGTCCTTCACCGACACAGGCCCCGTACAGATGTGCACGCCAAAGCCTTCGCCGGCGCCGCGCCCGAATATGCTGGCATCCATCGGACCTGCGCCGCGGCGATCGACGTTCTTCCTCGCCTTGGTCCAACCGAATACGCCTTCGGCGGCCGCATCGCCCGCGATCATCAGCTCAGGATCGTCGGAGGCGTGCTGCGTCAGCGTTTCGATCGTGACGGTATCACCCGAATTGATCTCGATCTGCGGTTGTAGCGCGCGACTGAAATATCCCCAATGAACACGGTTGGCTTCGATCGGAAGATGATGATGCTTGCGTTCGGCCGTTCTCGGCTCATCGATGTCGGTAGGAGCGAGATGGCCGCGCGCCTCGGCGCTCGCCTGGTGCACGCGAAGCTGGGCCAGCGCATCCTGCGGCCAGCCGCGCTGACCGGCTATCCCCTGCTGCGTCGTCGCCCGCTCCGCCTCCTGCTGGCGAAACTCGCGCGGCGGCAGTCCGAAGCGATGGCGGAAGGCGCGGCTGAAATGCGCGGAATCGCCAAAGCCATAGGCGTAGGCGATCTCCGAGATCGAGCGATGCGACTCGGACGGATTGGACAGATCGGCCCAGGCGCGCTGCAGCCTCCGCTCGCGCACGTAGTGAGTAAAGTTGTCGCCGACGGTCTCGAACAGCTTTTGCAGATAGCGCTCGGAAATCCCTTCCGCCTGCGCGACGCGCGCCGGCACCAGTTCGGGATCGTCGAGGCGGCGTTCGATGGTCTGGCAGATCCGGTGCAGCAGTGCCGACTGCGTCGCACTCGATCCGGCGTCGGATGTCGAAGCCGCCAATTGATGGGCGAGTGTCAGCAGGAGATCGACGAGCGACTGCGTGACCGCATTCCATTCGGCATCGCTCAGCGTGTCGAGCGTGCGCGCAGTCGCGTCCATCAAGCGCGCGAAGACGTCGGCAAAGCCGCTGGGCGGAACAACCCTGGGTTCGCCGAGCCGCGGCCTACCCGAGAGGCGGCCGTGCAGCGCCTCCGACGTCACCGACAGCACGATGGCGCGCATGTCGCGCTGGAACACGATGCTCCAGTCCCCGCTCCGCGGCAGCAGCACGAGATGACCGACCGGAACGATGCGATGGCCGCCGGCGCTCTTGAGCACCATGCCGTCTTCGACCGGCATCAGCGCAATCGGCAGGTCTTCGTTGGCCTGCGTGCGCGGACCAATGGTCTGGGCGCCGGCCGCCATGCGCGTCAGCGCGACGCCTGCGGCGTGGCGATGCGACGCCGTTGCGTGCCCGTCGAGGAAGGAATGGCCCGCCGCCGGCTGCAGGCCGACCGCGGCCAGCACGTCCCGCCAGGCTTCGGGGCGGTCGTCTTGCGCGTAGGACTCGCTCGTGAAGGGACGGAAGCTCATCGGATCGACCCAGATTGCAGTGGATCGAAGCAACCTCTGTGCCAGACGCACGCGGTCATCCGTCGCAGCGACGGGCCGCAAATGACGGTTTTTGGTCACGCGCTCATCCTGGAAACGAGCTGTTCTTCAGAGTGTTAGAGCGGGATATCAACGTCGAGCACGATGCGTAGCCCGGATGGAGCGAAGCGTAATCCGGGGCCTTTTGAGTCCGCCGTGACAAACCCGGATTACGCTTCGCTCCCTCCGGGCTACGGCACATCAGTCGCACCGAAAGATGTTCTTGCGGATCGTGCCGTGTACGCCCCAATTGGCGTCGACCACCTGGGTGACGCCGAAATCGGCGCCGACCGATAGCAGCGAGATCGCCTCGTCCTCGCTCAAACCGTGCACGGTCATCAGGAACCTCCTGAGCTTGCGGAACGCATCGCGCATCGCGCGGTCGAGACTCGAGTGATTGGCAATCTCGGTTTGTGCATGGGCGCCGAGCGCGGCGAGGTAGTTCGGATAGGTGAAGCCGTAGAACGACCAGGCCTGATCGGTCTCCAGCATCGGATGGTCGAGACCTTCGAGGCTGGTGCCGGCAAGATCGGCCTTCTTGTGCAGGACGAACTCGAAATCGCCAGTCAGCGAGGTCTCGATCGCGGTGCCGCCAAGCTCGCTGTCACCTTGCGCGGCGTGGGGATCGCCGACCGAGAAATAGGCGCCGGGGACCGCGACCGGATAGAACATCCGCGCTCCCTTGCCGATGCGCCAGTCATCGATATTGCCGCCAGTATAGCCCGGCGGGATCGAGCTGACGAAATCGGCCTCCGACGGTGCGAGCCCCATGGTGCCGAAATGCAGCCGTGCCGGCACCTTGACGCTTGCGAGGATGTTCTCGCGCTTCCTGATGGTGGCGTGATCGACGCGCACGCCGGGATAATCGATGGTCGGATGCACGATGCCGTCAGGATCGGTCTGCGGCGTCCAGACGTAATTGTAGACGGCCTTGGCGCAGGGCTCGCCTGACGTGTCGAGCTCGAAGATGGTGACGACCTCGCGCGGCTTCGGCTCCTCGATCAGATCGTGATAGTGAAACCCCCAGTTCGCGGCGACGTTGGAGCCGAAGCAGCGCCCGGCATGACAGGCGCTGCAGCTCGGCCGCGGCCTGATATCGAGGATGCGCACTTCGAGGATATCGCCGGGCTCGGCGCCTTCGATCGCGACCGGACCAGTGAGGAGATGCACGCCGATCCCCTCGCCTGCGCCGCGGATGAACGGGCCTTCCGTCGGGCCCGAACCGCGCCGCGCGACGGCCTTGTGCTCGCGCGTCCACTGGAACACGCTCTCGGCGCCGGGATCGCCTTGGATCATGCGCTCGTAATCATCGTTGGCGTGGTGGGTCAGCGTCTCGATGGTGGCGCGGTCGCCCGAGCGCAGCGTCACGGCCGGCGCGACCTTTTTGGAGAAATAGCCCCAGTGAACGGTCTTCGGCGAAACCGGCAGCGTGAAATGCTTCATGAGGTGGCCTCTTCTGGAAACGCGGTCTTGAACGGTGTGGGTGCGGCTCTCATCGCACCGCCTCCGGAGTCTTGTCGGCTTCCATCACGCTGAGGAAACGTGCCGTCAGCGGATTGCGGGGATTGGAGAGCACCTCGTGCGCGGGCCCCTCCTCGATGATCGTGCCGCCGCTCAGGAACGCGACACGGTCGGCGACCTCGTCGGCGAAGCGGATCTGGTGGGTCGAGATGATCATGGTGAGGCCGTCATCGATGGCGAGCCGCCGGATCACCTCCAGCACCTCGCTGACGAGCTCGGGATCGAGCGCCGAGGTCGGCTCGTCCAGGAGCAGCACGCTGGGGTTCGGTGCGAGCGCTCGGGCGATTGCGACGCGCTGCTGCTGGCCGCCGGAGAGATGCCGCGGCAGCGCGTCGGCACGGTGCGACAGCCCGACCCGGTCGAGCAGCTCGGCGGCGCGGCGATCGGCATCGATGCGGGTCATGCCGTGCACCCAGCGCAAGGGACCCGCGATGTTCTCCTTGGCCGAGAGATGGGCGAACAGGTTGAATTGCTGGAACACCATGCCCACGCCCACGCTTGCCCGCTCATTGGCGATCGCGCGTGGCGGCAGCAGCTTGCCGTCGTCGTCAAAACCGAGACGCCGGCCGCCGACACGCACGGTGCCTCCGTCCCAGCTTTCGAGATGATTGATGCAGCGGAGCAGCGTGCTCTTGCCGGAGCCGCTGGGCCCGAGCAGCGCGACGACCTCGCCGACACGCACCGTGAGATCGAGGCCGCCGAGCACCTTTTGCGCGCCGTAGCTCTTGGTGAGGTCCCTGGTCTCGACCGCGATGTTGTTGCGCGAAATCGTCGCCGCACGCCGGGTGCGCTCCTCGCGGGTCAGCGCCCGCGGCGGCGTGTCGACAGGCTGCGCCTGCACGGGTTCGGGCTCATGCGCCGTGACCGCGGCAAGTTCGAGCTTGGTGGCGAGATCGACGCGGCGCCAGGGCAGATAATCGGCGAGCTTGCGCTGGCGACCTTTGGTGCGATCGAGATCGAGCAGCCATTCGACGAAAAGCTGGATGATGCTGATGGCAAAGGTCAGCACCAGATACAGCAGGCCCGAGGCGAAGAAGATCGAGAAGAAGTCGAAGGTCGAGGACGCAAGCTGGGTCGAGCGCAGCGTCAGCTCCTGGACCGCGACCACCGAGGCCAGCGAGGAGTTCTTCAGCGCGCTCACAGCCTCGTTGCCGAAGGCCGGGATCATGGTGCGGATCGCCTGCGGCGCGATCACCCGCCACATCAGAATCCGCGGCGTCATGCCGAGCGCCTGGCCGGCCGTCACCTGCCCGCGATCGACGCCGAGCACGCCGGCACGCAGCATCTCGGCGATGAACGGCGCCTCGTTGCAGGCCAGCGCAAGGCCGGCTGCCAGCACCGCCGGCAGCTTGATGCCGATATGCGGAAGCGCGTCGTAGGCGAACACCATTTGCAGGATCAGCGGCGTGCCGCGGAAGATCACGGTGTAGGCCCTGGCGATCGCCGCCAGAAACCAGAAGCGGGAGAGCTGCATGCCGGCGAGGATCAATCCGAGGATCAATCCGCCGCCGAGCCCGAGGGCAGTCACCTCGAGGGTGAGCTCGATGCCCTCGAGCAGATACGGCATGCTCAGGTAATGGAGGAACAGCGACATCAGTCAGCCGTCAGAATGTCAGGCTCCTTGAAATTGTTCACGTCGAGCCCGTGCTTCTTCAGAAGCTCCATATGCGTGCCGGCCTTCTGCACCTCGATCAGGGCGGCGAGCACGGCGTCGCGGAATTTCGGCTTGTCCTTCGGGACGGCGATGCCAACGGAATACGGGATCGTCACCGCGATCGCCTTCTCCAGCTTGTCCGGATAGGCCTTGACCGCGCTGTCGACGGTGTTGACGTCGTTGACATAGGTGTCGGCACGACCGGCGAGGATCGCCTGGATGCAGTTGGCGTTGTTGTCGTAGAGCTGGATGGTCGGCTCGGCCTTGCCGGCCTTCTTGCACTCGGGCATCAGCGCCTGGATCAGGGGCACCTCGACATAGCCGGTGTTTTCGGCAGCAGCGGCGCCGCACATCGACATGTTGATGCCGTTGATGCCCTTCGGATTGCCCTTGGCGACCAGCACGCCGTCAAACACTTTCGAATAGGTGATGAAGTCGGCGGCCTTGGCGCGCTTCTTGGTAGCATAGATGTCGGAAATGACGATATCGGCCTGTCCCGCGGCGAGCGTGGTCAGAAGTGCCGCGAACGTCACCGGCTTGTAGGTCAGCTTGAAGCCGAGGCATTCGCCGATGGCTTCGCCCAGATCGATGTCGAAGCCGATATATTGGCTGGGGTTCTTCGGATCGATGGTCTCATAGCCCGGCGTGTGCGGATTGATGGCATTGACCAGCGTCTTGCCCTTCCAGTCCGGATATTTGTCCTGGAGCGCGGCGCAGGCCCCAGGCGCCGCAGCTTGCGCGCTCAGGGGCGCGGCTGCCAGCGCGCCGAAGGCGACGGCAGCGCCGAGCGCGGCCTTGCGCCAAGACAGCGATGCACGCGCGTTCCCCCACGCCTGGGGCAATACCGGTCTTTCCATGTCCAGCTCCTTCGAATTGTCATGGCAATGGCCATGTTCCAGATCTCGGAAGCGAGCCTAGGAGGAGAGCGGACCGGAAAGCTTGTCCGCGGGCGTACAAAAAATTGGATGGAGGAGCCCGTGATTTGGGCAGGCGACTGCCCAAAAACTGTTCGTGAATGCGGGACGCTCGCGGAATGTATTTCCGAATTCGGAAGAACCACATGATCTTGCGTAACGCCGCGATCTGCCCGATCAGGGAACCATTCGGTGATGTCATTTGACAGAGATATGATACTCGCAGGACGCATCTGCGGCCGACATCCACATCACTGCCGTCCACAGCCTGTCCGCAGCATAACCACAGGCATATCCACAGGCCGACTATGCCGGATTCGCGAGCTCCCGCGAGCCACTTGCTGCGCACAAACCCACAGGGCCGGTATGTCAGCCGCCGGCCTGATCGAACACGGAGCGGCAAGCCTCACTCAAGCTTGGTCTGTTACGGCGCAGGCAGGCCGTGATGGCGCGAACGTTGGGGATTTCGCCGGCACAGAGTCGGTAGACGTCGGGGGTACAGGCCCGGCGTTGCTCGGCCGTTCCCTGCTGCGCGTGGGCGGCGGAGGCAAACAGCGTCAGGAACAGCCCGACCGTTGAGGCGCGACGCGCCCGGCTTTTCACACCCGCAAACCGCAAGAACCTCGCCTTCATGACCAGTCTCCCGTCTGCCCTGCCCGCCGGCCTGCATTGGCCGGTGAGCAAAGGGGTAGGAGAAACAAACAGCGGAAGATGTGACCTCCTTCACACTGCGGGCACGCGGCAGGAACCTAATCTCCCCAAGAGGATTTCATGACTCGCTAACCAATCGGGACCCGATTGGCGGATCGTTAAAATGCGAACGATCGGCTCAACCGGGAAACAAACCGGCTTTGCGACATTGCGCCATCCGCGGTCCGGAGGGTGTGATGAGCGAAGCCGAATTCAACTTGCTGCTGGATGCCGTCCAGGACGCCATGGTCCATGAGGATCTGGCGTTCGTGCCGGGGGAGGATTTCGTGCCGCGCTCGTGGACCTATTACGCGAAGCCCAAAGCTGCCAATGACAACGAGGGCGCCTGGCCCCTGCTGCCCTTTCCGGACGGCTGGTACGCGGCCTGCTGAAGCCAATTTCACCGTGAGCCGATGCGCCCGCGCTCCGCGGGCGTTTTGCTATGGCGGCTACGCTGCGAAATCCGGCGTGGCCGCTATCAGGTCTTGACGCGCTCGCCGCCGTCCTGCGGCCCCTGGTCGGGTGCGGCCGGCGGAAAGATGCTGTCATAGATCGCGCGGGCCTCGCGAATGAGGCGGGCCCGCTCCAGCTCGGATTTCGGGACAAATCGGACGATTTCGCTCACGTGCTCTCCAGCGCTCGATCGTTGGGATGCATCACTTCGCAGATGCGAAGACTATGCCAGCGGGCTGAATGGCGGATTTCCGCCGGGCCCCGGGCAAACCCGGTGTGCACGGCCAGCGCGTATCGCCCGCGCGGGCCGATGGCAGCCGCGATGCGATCGAATATTGCTGAGATATCAGGAGCTTGTGATGGAGGCCACGTCGGGACTCGAACCCGAGTAAACGGTTTTGCAGACCGGCGCGTAACCACTCCGCCACGTGGCCCCATTTCACAAAAGTGCTTTAGAAGTCAGTACTTAGTCGGTCTTCCAAGGTCCAGGTTCAGAACGCGGTTTTCGCGGATAGTCCCCACAAACGCGGGCTAGGTCCCCACAAAAATCCCCACATGTTCTAACCCTAGTTCTCGGTGCGTTCACCCGCTGCGGGACGGGCTCGCGCGGCACCCATCTAGCCGGTCTCGGTTGTGATATCCAGCCCTTTGGCACGAGGCCCGGTATGACCCCCTACCCGCAAAAGATCACTTTCGGAGAAATGCGCGAGATGGGCGTGCGCGGCGTCCTGATCTATTGTGGGCACCGATGCGGGCACCGCACAGAAGCCAACGCTGATGGCTGGCCCGACGACCTCCGACTCAGTGACGTCGAGCCGAAGTTCGTCTGCACCAAGTGCGGCCGGCGCGGCGCCGAGATCCGACCGAACCACAACCCTGCAAAGATGGGAACTGGCGGTTAGATGCCTTCTTCCCTGACGATGCCCGCAAAGCTGTCGAGCTGGCTCGCGAGCGCGGTCCAGCTGCGCGACATACTTGTCAGCACGCTCGACCGGCGGGCCGAATTGCCCGGTTCAGCTCCCAGCAATTTGCAGTTGGCGGCATAGGCACGGCATTCTTCAGCTGAAGGCATTCTGTCCCCTTGAGACCCGCAGTCGACGATGGGACGATGATGATCACTTTGGAGGAAAGCCAAAACAATCCTGAGATGCAGCGATGCAGCTATGCGGGCGGAGCCCGTCTAGGGCGGCTTTGGAACGCTGATCGCAGGTGTCGATGGATAGAAATGTTCTTTCACCATGAGCCTGCAAATGTAGCGAACCCACCGATCACCGCACCCACCAACAAGGCGGGCCGGCCGCCGTCCGGACCGGATCAGCGAACAACCGCACAGGGACCGGAGGCCATTGTGCTCAGTTGGAAAACGAGAAATCGCACTGTCGGATTTTCCTTCCAAGCGCGCACGCGGATAAAATCAGTTGCAGCGACCACCGCAAGGTCGTTGGCATCTAGCATGATCGCATCTGGAATTAGGATGTAGTCGTTTGCGACACTACCCTTTTTGACGATTTTCCAAACGCTCCGCGCGCCATCTCGATTTGTCACCGCACCGGTGAGCGTATCGATGATCGCGCCGTCGTAAAGCTGGCGCATTAAGTCCCTCGGGTTATCATCGCTCCGAAGGCGGCCATCCTCGGCAAGCGTCACAACGTCTGTAACCTTGCATCGATAGGTCTTATGCTCCTGAGCAGAAGCCGTGCTGCTGGCAACGGCGCACAGCGCGGCCAGCGCCACGACCAAACGCCCGCCACAGCGGACAGAGGCAACTTTAACGTCCATTGCAAGTTCGCTTTTTCATGCCGGGGAGATAGTCGTTGATCGCTTATAGTCTAGTCGAAAGGTGCACTTGTTCCGCTACCGCCGAAGTTGCATGATGTCTAGCTATTTGGGGGAAATAGAACCATGGTTAACCTTGAGGACGATGAGGTTCTCCGGCATCTCAGCAAGCTCACGCCTCGCAAAGAGGACCGTGGCGCCTTCTGGATGGGGGTGATCTTCACCCTTCTCGCGTTGGCCATTCCGGCCTATCAGGGTCTGCTGTGGCTGCAGGTCGGCCACTGGACACCGCTGCCGATTTCCGACGGCATCCAGTTCGTAGGTTGGCATGTGCCGGCGACCGATTGGGCCGGCGCGCAGAAGATCATAAACTGGCTGTTCGATCTTCCGTTGTGGAGCATCCCGGCCTTTATGGCATTCGGGTGCTTCTCGGCCTGGAAGGAAACGATCTAGACTTCATGACCGATCTGCAACCACATCGATACAGCGCCTCCGCCGCCCCGCTGAGCGCTGGCGCCCGCTTCATTCGCGGCTTCACCCGGATTGGTGCGGTGCTGGCCTTGTTGGTCACGCTAATCGGACTCGCTACGTCGATCTTCATCGCAATCGACCGATCCAACTCTGCCGAAACATCCTATCGGAGCGCGACTTGCCTCGTTGCGATGGCGCGGACGGGCTACAAGTTTCCGAAGAAGGAATATAGCCGTTACCCCGACTACAGCGACACTGGCTGCGCCGGCTACTCATATCATTCCTACAACACGATCAGCGAGGTCACCGCAATTGCAGACGCGCCAGCACCGACGTTCCTAACCGGCGATGGTCCCTCCGTTCTCGGCTGGGGCCTCATCATTACGGGCATCGTTGCCGTCGTCACCTATCTCGCCTTCTGGGCTCTCGGGTGGCTGTGCGCTGGTTTCACGCGGGACGCATGACGAGAAGGCAGGTGTTGATGTCGGCATTTTTTACATTCAACCTGGACCGCATCAGCTACCAGATTGCTGAGGCCCGATCGTCCTGGACGATCCGCTGTTCCGCTCGCTTCGTTGAGCCGCAATATCCGATCAGCAGCACCGCGCGGGACACCGATTCCGCGGAGATCAGCATCTATCGCAGGGAGGAGAACAAACTAAACGCGACGATGCTAGTGCGGGACTTGGATGAGCAGATCGCGCAATGGAGAGATCAAGGTTACGCCTGCGATGCCGACGTTTCCGTGCTTAGTCATTACGCGGCAACTGAGCGCTGGGGCGAATTCATTGGCCTTTCGGTAGCGCTCAGCCCGAAAAAATTCGATGCCGTCCAGGCATTCCTACTCCAGCACATCGGGCGACCAGACTTAACAGCCAGCGTGACCTGTCCTTTTCATGGCTTCAGCGAACCTGAAAACGAGACGCCAGCTTTCCCGACCTTTCAAAGCTTTTACCAGGAGGGGCGCCCGTTCTTCATCACAGGCGACCATTCCGTTGCGTTCGGCTGTCCGCCTCCAGCGTAGTGCATAGTACTGACCCTGCGCATGATAGGCCCCCCGTGCATGATGATCGGCCGCATCCGCCATGCACGTCACCCGAAATCTACTCCGCCCCCTTTCTCGCTCCCTGGGTCGATCTTAGGCACGCCGCCCATCGGGGGCTGCACGTTGGAGCTCCGCATCGGGGGTAACCATCTCTCCAAAGCTTCGGCTTCCACGTGCCACATCGCGATCAATTTTTTTGCTCAATGAGGCGGCAGGCGCTATAGAATGTCCACGCGCGGCGAAGCGCTGGACATAGGAGTGTTGGGGTGAGCGCATCGAATCAAGAAGAGGACGTTCTCGATACCGAGGAGGAGATCGATGAATCACCCTTCGTCGAGTTCGATATTTCAGTATCGCCATCCGATCCCACCCTGGAGCTGCTCTCCCAACAGGTGAAGCGCGGTGACATTGTCATCCCCTTCTACCAGCGGCTCTTTGTGTGGAAAATCGAACAAGCTTCCAAACTTATCGAATCCTTCCTGATGGGATTGCCTGTCCCGCAAGTTTTTCTTTATGTCAACGAAGAAGGGCTACTCGAAGTGATTGACGGGCAGCAACGCATTAAGTCTGTGACGTATTTCTTCGAGGGATATTTTGGAGAGCCGGACAGCCAGAACCGGCGGGAGATATTTAAGCTTAAAGGTCTTTCTGAGCGCTCTGAATACAACGGAAAAACTTTTGCGGAGCTTAGTCCCCGCGATCAACGGAAACTCCGGAATTCGACCCTTCGCGCCATCAACATCAAGCAACTGAAGCCCTCCCGGCGCAACGATAGTGTCTTTCACATCTTCGAGCGCCTGAACACTGGCGGCACTCAGCTTAAACCGCAGGAAATCAGAAATGCGGTTTACCGCGGCAGGATCGTTGAGGAGCTGCGGGCTCTGAGCGCCAATGCAGGTTGGCGAAAGATGCTTGGCATAACAAGGCCCGACCGAAACCAAAAAGATATCGAACTGGTGCTTCGACTCTTTTCGCTTTTCCAAATCTGGGACGATTACGAAAAACCGATGCTGAAATACCTTAACCAGCAAATGGATGATAACCGTCATTTCTCGTCGGAGCGTTCAGAAGAGTTCAAAGACCGTTTTCCGGATGTCGTTAAGGTCGTGAACAAGGCTATTGAGCGGCCGTTCCGTCCTCGGGGAGTGCTCAATTCTGCGGTGCTCGAGGCTGTGATGGTGACATTACTGGAAAACCCGGCGATCACATCGAGCCAATTGGAAGAGCGCTACCCCGCGTTGCTGGCTGATAAGCGATTTAATGAAACGACCCGAGGTGGCACGACGGACACAAGCATACTCAAAACCAGGCTCGAGATCGCGAGAAAGATCTTGGGTAATTAATGCCGCGCGCTGATCTCGACTTGCACTTCGATCGGCTCGAAAGGCTGGTAGGCGAGGTACGTCAATTTGTGCCAACCGACCAGGTAGAGACGGCTGAATTCCGAGCAGACCTGGCTGGACTACTCGTTGTATCCATAGCTGCTTCATATGAAAGCTGCGTGAAGGAGACCTTGGTCACGTACGCCAGTGGCCATCACTCAGCTTTCGGAAACTTCGCGACCAATAACTTCGCGAAGCTGAATAGCAGGATCGCCGTTAGCGATTTGTACAGCTATGCGCGGACGTTCGACAGCGGCGTGCATGATAAATTTGGCAAGCTACTCACGCGACGCAAGAAGGCGATAGACAAGAGGCTAGGTAAGAACATTCTCGACAGCTACGAGCAGATCCTGAGCTGGCGGCACGCGTTCGCACACGCTGGTATCCGCAACACGACGATCGAGGAGGCCATGGCAACGCATAGGTTTGCAAAACGAGTGCTGTACGTTTTTGATCAAGCTTTCAATGGAGCCTGATCTGGGCTGACGATTCTCTCCGGCCGTGGCGCCGTCGATCAGTTTTGTCATCGAGCTGGAAGTGGAGCGGGATCTTGGCCGGCGTAGTGGTTGCAATTTCGGACATGTGTTGACCTCCATTAAGCGTTCTCGCGGGCCTGCTGCATGACCCGACGCAGCTCCGCCTGCGCTCTAGCAATTTCCTGGTTTGGGTTCACCCAACGCGGCGGGTGCGTATAGGTCGGCGGCTCCTTGACGTTGGCGAGCACGATGGCGTCGCGCTCGGCGTCGAAGGTCTTGTGATCGCCACAGAGATAGGCGGTCAGGCGCTTCTTGCCTTCGAGCGCGAGATCGCCGCCGTCCGCGAAGCTCTGCAGCGTGGTGTCGCTGATGACCTTCACGTTTGGCAGCGACAAACTGGCGAAGGTCGACTTGGCGAGCGAAGTGACGACATCGGGCGAAGCATCGGGACCGGCCATGTTGCTGGCGATGCTGCGGGCCAACTCGCGACCGGCTTTCTCGGCGGCGGTGTCGTTGATGTCGGCGGCGATGACCTGCATCGCGCGGCGGCGGTTGTGCGAGATCAGCAGGCGCCGCAGCTGCTCGGTGCCGGTGTTCGCCGGCTCGGGTGGCGGAATCTTCTTGGTCCTGAACATAGGCGTCATCCTTTGAGCTGCGCGACCATTGAGGAAAATGAAGTCTGCCGCTGCCGTGGTCGCATCGCGGCGAGCGATACCGTTCCGTAGATTCGTGCAGGCGCCGGGCCGAGTGTCAGCGGTGACGGGGGCTCCGGCTCCGGCGCCTTGACCGTGTTGGCGACGAAAGCCTCCAGGCCGCCGCGGAATCGATTGATCGACGCGATCAGGTCGTCATAGGTCTGATCGGTCGACTGCACATCGCGCCTCGCACTGACGATTGCATTCGGGCAGCTCGGGCGATCCGTCATCGAGCATTCAGTTATGACCGCGCGGTTCACTACGAAGTGCCAGCCGGTCGGTGAATTTGCGTTGCGCAGTTCACTCTCGATGATCTGCGCCGCGATGCTGAACGCCGGCATCTGCGCGGCTTGCGGATCATCAACTCGCGCCTTGATGCGAAGCACGCCCGCGGAATAGTCGAGCTGCAGGATCTGCCCGACCGGCTTACCGGCATGGCGGCGCAGCAGAGGGATAGTGTCGAGCGCGCCCCAGCTCAAGGAGCCAGCGCGAAAGCTCAGCCGCTCGGCATCGACCGCACTGCTGCTGCAGATGCCTTCCACGACCTGGGCGTGATCGACGCGTGAGAGCAGAGCAAGCGCCGGACGCGAGATCGGCTTGCAGTTGTGACGCTGCAGCAGCTCGCTGTATTTCGCTTTTAGCCCGCGGCCTCTCATTTGCGCGCCTTGATGATCTTCGACTTCGCGACCTCGTCCAATTGTGAGCGCAATCGCGCGAAACGTTGCGCCATCTCGTGAATGAAGACCGATTGATCCTCCTTCAGCAGCCGGAGCTTTTCTTCCGCACCTAACCGGTCGGCGACTTCGGCGGCGCCCTCGAACTCCGCGTAGCGCTGCGGGAGCGGACCGGGAGCCGGTGTCGAGACCATCCGCATCCCTTTAACAACCCGGCTGCGTCTCGGATCTTCGGCAGGTTGCGCGCCGCCGATCAAGAATTCGCCTTTCTCGTGAATCGGTCGCTGCGCCATCGTCGCCTCCATCGGTGAGCGAGCAAGTCGGACGAAATGGTTTTGCCATCACCTCGTCCGGCTTCCGCTCCGGCCCGACGTCGGATGGTTGGGGCAGACGCCGGGCGAACTGTTGATGGTGCCGATCATATCACGGCCAAGCGAAGGTGAGCCGCTCGAGCTCCCGTTTTAGGAAAACGTAAGCGGAGCTTCGAGCGGTCCGATTGCCGTCAACGTCCCGGCTGCGGTTCCTGGGGCAGCTGTTCGGCGGCGTGAACCAGGGCGCGGGCGAACTGCATCGCAGCGGACCTGCCGAGCCGCGAGGCAGTCCAGGAGGCGGTCGGGTAAGGCCAGCGGCGGATATGTTCAATGGCGATCGTCGGGCTCTCTCCGGGCCGCAGCGCCGGCCCTGGAGCCTGGTCCGACGCGGCGGGTGGAGGACCCTTTTCGGCCGGCGCTTGGTCGGCCTTGTGAGCGGCCTTGCGAATCCGGCTTTGGCGCTGCCGTTCCGCGCCGGTCATAGCTACCTCTCCGAGCGGCCGGCGGCCCATGAGAACCTCCCTGTCATTTCGTGACGGTGGGCGCGTGACGAAATGCTAATCCAGTTCGAGGCATTCTCAAAGCGTTGAGGATGCGAGGGAATTGGGCGATTTCGGCTTTAGCCAAGCCAGACCCCGTGGCGCCTGAAGACTCCGGGCCGGGCGACCACAGGCGATGGCCGCTCCACCATGCCGGCGCCCATCAAAGTCACGTCGAATGGCTCAGTGATGCGCGTGATCTCATCAAAGAACGCATCGGCATCGAGCTCGGTGAACTGAGCCGCGATGATGGTGGTACCGTTCTCTTCCGTGGGAAGCCAATCGATCACCTCCATCTCGAAGCCGAGCTTTGTCAGCGTGGCGATCAGCGGCTCGGTGTAGGGCGCATTGGTGACGATCTCGGCATCCATGCGAGGCATCGCGATCTCCCTCGAAGCAGCGCCGCGGAGTATATACCGGACGCGATTTTTCGAAAAATCTCCGCCGCGAATCCGGTATCCGCCGAAAGTTGCTTTTTTGTTTGGAGATTATGGGGAGGCGGATTCATGGGGCGGGGTTCCGCTGGGATACGGGCGCGATTTTCGGAGTTCGGCAACTTGCATCCGTCTCACCGCGCGTTGTATTCCGTCCGCGATACACCCTCCCCCCCCCTCTACCCTTGCTTGATCAAGCTGACTTGCCGAGGCGGCTGATCATCGAGTGGTGAACGTTGAAGCTCCTCGCGACGTCCATCACAGCCTCGCCGCTCGCGAGACGCGCGAGAGCTTCGGTGCGCTGGTGCTGCGTCAACGTGCGAGGCCGACCGAATCGAACACCTCGATCCTTGGCTCGATCGCGGCCCTCGGTGATCCGTTCGTTGATGAGCTCTTTCTCGAACTCGGCGAGGCCGCCCGCGAAGGTGATCATCAGCCTGCCCTGCGCTGTCGTGGTGTCGGCCCAGGCCTCGCGCAGCGAGGTGAAGGTCCCGCCCTTGTCGACGATCTCCTTGAGGATCGTAAGAAGATCGAGCGTCGAACGCGCCATTCGGCTGATCCTGGTGATGATGACAGCATCCCCCACCTTGATGCCGGCGAGCATGCGGGCGAGGTGCGGCCGGTTGGCGCGCTTCCCGCCGCCGATCTTCTCAGCGAAGATCACCTCGGCTCCAGCGGCCTGGAGGGCCTCGGTTTGGGCGGCGTGGTCCTGCCCCACGGTCGACACTCTGGCGTATCCGTACACGGTCATTTTGATCGCCTTACTTTCACACTCGATTTACGCACGAGATAAGGGCTGCGATTTCAAAGGTCAAGGAAGCGGTGCAAAACTTTTAAGTTTCGCACGGCGTTTAGCCGGATCAGGCGGGTGGAAGGCGCGGATCGCCTAGGAAGGCCGCTGGTGGGCGTGCCGGTGCTGGCGGCTTGTTCGGGTCGGTCGATCGCGGCGGGCTCACCCTGAGCTCGCGCCTGCTTGATGGCGGTGCCGTTCAGCCTAATCGCTCGACCACCATAGGCCGTTGAACCGCCGGCCTTGCTGGCCTGGAGCTCGAGGAGGCCTCCGCTGGGGAATGCTGCGGGCGATCTCGTTCATCGAGACGGAATCGCGATCCGCTGTCGGCTTCCGCGCCTGGAGGCGATGCCATCGCTGCATCGAGGTCTCGTTTGCCGGCGGAGGCGGTGATGGTTCGGTGGGCTCGCGTTCGACCGGATCAGGCTCGCCGAGCACCATCGATAATATCTTCGTCGTCAACGAGGCCATCGACGTCGAAACCTTTCTGGCGCGCATACGCCTTCAATTCGTCGATCGGCAACGCTTCCAATTCTGCGCGTGTCGGTCTGGCGGAGACGACGCGCATCGGCGGGCGCGGTGTGTGCTCAATCACGGGTGCGCTCGCTACCGCCATCGGCGTGCCGTCCTCGTTATGACCGGCCGGGATGCTCGTGATGTTGATCGCGAGGACGGGATTCGCGCCCGGATTGTCGGCGCCGATCGTCAGCGGCAAAACCTTCCCGAGCAAATGCGAGAACGCTTTGACGTGATGACGGCCGAGGAATTTCAAATAGCCCGTCAATCCGCCGCTGCCCCCACCATCCTCGCCGAGCTCGACGGCAGCGTTGATGATTCCGAGCTTCAAATCGCGACAGACTTTGTTGACGCTGCCTTTCGACCGACCCGGACCAGGTGGAAGCCGATGTCTCGGCGGGCGCGGATTGATGCGCGCGACCTGGAAATCGGGAGGTGGTTTAGGCATGGGATGCCAGCAACTTTCCGGTTAGGAACTGACAGATTCAGAAACCTACACCCGCCCGCGCAGCAATCACAATGGCCCGGCCACGTCCTCACTCGACCGGACCGATCTCCACAGTGCCGCAGCCGCCGCATTCTCGCCACGACCGATCCAAAGCTGGGCCAGCCTCCCCGCCTCTCGTTTGATTCATTGGTAGGGGGAGAATGCAGTAAGAGAACAAGAGAAATAGGGACAGGTAACCGCAGCTGGTAGGTTAACCTACCGCAGCTGGAAGGTTGAACCTACCGCAGCTGGTAGGTTGGCCAGATCGAACGTGTCATCCACGGCATGTTGGAGGCCGCTGTCGTCGAAAAATAATCTCTCTTCCACGCTCGATACCTTCCGCTTTGGCCATTTTTCCGCCGCGCTGTAGGCAGCCGAATGGGCGCACAACGCAGCTGTTTCGCAGGGATCACGGAGGAAGCCATGCCGCGCCAGCGAGTGCTACGACCGAACGCCGACGCCAACGCCGCGCGGAATCGCCGGCTCACGTTCCGCATGACCAGCAAGGAGCACCTTCAGCTCCATCTGCTCTCGCTCGCCGAGCGCGTGCCGGTGCAGAACCTTTGGTACGAGGCTTTGGAGATGCTGTTGGCGCAGCGCCGCGAGAGCGGTGCGCTGCCGAAGATGACGATCGAGAGCAACGACGAACAGGCTGCCGCTTGAAAAGGAAACGGCCCGCTCAGACCCAAAGGGACCAAAACAGGCCGAGACCAAAGTGCTGATAAGAATGCTGCCAAGCAAGCTCCATCTAGCACTGAACTCTCGTTAGCGGAAGGTGGTTCCTCTGATCTGCGCGGTCCCGTTCAACGGGATTGCAGGACATGGTGCTCGGACTGGCCGACGAAACGGCTCCCCAGACGACCTTCGAATTTTGCGAGTGGTTGATCCGCCTGTTCGTCGCCAATCGCGCCAAGGGCGTGCCCTCCTGGATCGCCGCATACCGCGACTTCTGCGACAACACCATCCAGTATTCCCACCAGCCGTGCAGCCGCACAACGCCCGATCCCGTCGCGTGTCTCGGCGACCAGGGCGTCATCGACACCTCGGCCATCGTTCTCCCGCGCCGCGTTCCTCGTGCAGCTCGCGCGCGCTCCCGCCGCTCCCGCGTTGTGCGCGGGCGGGCTTCGGAATCGGATGGTGATGGCAGTAGTCCCAGTCCCTGTTGTTGCCGCCTAAGTCCCCTCTCCGCCTCCATCGCTACGTCGATCTCGCGCCGCCATTTTGCGCTTGAGATCACCTCTGCTCGCCTGCGGGCTCGAGCTCCCCGCCTCCTCTCTTGTCACGCCAACGTCACGCGAAGCGCCTCGCCGGGCGGCGCTTTGTCATGCCTTGGACCCGGCAATTCCAAGGAGAACGGTCATGAGTGAGAAGGCCCCCGAATTGAAGCTCGTCGAGGAGCTCGACCAGGACGAGATCGAGTTCAACCGCCTGCGTTGTGATCTGCCCGGCAGTGCCGGCACTGCGGCGCAGGGCATCGTGTCGATCGCGGTGTCGAAGACGCCGACCAAGAACGAGTTCTTTCGCACCCACCCGACGTTTCGGCCGGACTTGAAGCTGGTCAACATCGAGGTCGGGATGGAGAAGCAGTATTTCGCTGTGGCTCCCGACATGGAGGTGCCGCTGCACGGCATCGGCATCAACTTCAGCAAGTACACGCTTTACCTGACGATGTCGCCGGGCGGCGCCTTCCACGTCATCCCGATCATGGTCGGCAGCGACAATGATTACAACAGGTCGAAGGAGTACGGGCTGCTCGATGGCGTCAAGCGCTGGGTGCGGCTCTACACTGACCAGGAGAACAAGCAGTACCGCGTGTTCCCGGCGCCGGAAGGTCGCTTTGACGAGCCGCAATGGCCTGATCTGAGCGTCGGCAAGATCGGAGGTCTCTGCTTCCGCGACAAGGGCCGCTTGATCGACAGCACCAGCCACGAGCTGTTCAAGAAGTGGGCCGCCCGTGACCGCTAGTGCCTACCTGCTGAACGCGCTCGCCGGATTCGAAGAAATCTGGTTTGTCGACTTCGAATTCATCTCGAAGCCCGGCGAGCGGCCCGACGTGCTCTGCCTCTGCGCACATGAGCTGCGCAGTGGGCAGTGCATTCAGCTCTGGGAAGATCAACTCGGCGAGGTCCCGCCGTACCGTATCGATAAGCGCGCGTTGTTCGTCTGCTTCGCTGCTACGGCAGAGTGCGCCTGTCATCTTGCGCTCGGCTGGCCGCTGCCGGCGCGCGTGCTCGATCTCTCTCCGTTGTTTCGTTGCCATATCAACGGCCGCGTTCCGCCGGCTGAGGGCAAAGGCATGATCGGCGCGCTGCGTCACTTCAGGCTCGATGCTGTCAGCGGCAAATACAAGGATGCAATGCGCGACCGCATCCTGAAGGGGCGGCCTTACAGTCAGGACGAGATCGCGCGCATCACTGAATATTGCCTCAGCGATGTCGTCGGCCTGCCGGCACTGTTGGAGGCATTGCTGAAGCAGATGCCGGCGCGCACGAGGCTTCCGACCGCGCTGCATTGGGGTGAGTTCGTCGCGGTCTCCGCCGCGATGGAGCACAACGGCGTCCCGATCGACATGGAGATCGCGGGTCAGCTGTTCGAGAAGGGAGCCTGGTCCTACATCCGCGCCGCCATCGTGCCGCTGATCAACGCGCAATACGGTGTCTACGTCCAGGATGCGACCGGCGAGTGGAGCTTCAGCTACGAGCTGTTCGAGGCCTACCTCGCCCGCGCCGGCATCGCCTGGCCGCGGCATGACAATGGCAAGCTCGACCTGCGCGAGAAGACCTTCAACAGTATGGCGAAGGCGTACCCGCAGACGGAGAACCTGCGCCAGCTGCGCTACACCCTGGCTAAGCTACGCAAGGTCAAGCTGGCGATCGGCCGCGACGGCAGGAATCGCACGGTGCTGTGGCCGTTCGCCGGCAAGACCGCGCGTTCGCAGCCGAGAGCATCGCAGTGGATCTTCTCGCCGGCAGTATGGTTGCGCGGTCTGATCAAGCCGGCGCCTGGGCGGGCCATCGCCTATATTGATTGGTCGGGAATGGAATTCCAGATCGCGGCGGCGCTGTCCAATTGCAGGCCGATGCTCGACCTCTACGCGACCGGCATCCCCTATATTGGCTTCGCTCAGCGCTTCGACGAAGCTCCGCCCGGCGCGACCAAGAAGACCCACGGCCACATCCACGAGCGCTACAAGGTCGGCTGCCTGGGCGCGCAATACGGCATGCAATCGACAACGCTGGCGCAGCGGCTCGGCATCTCGGCGTTCGCGGCTCACGAGATGCTCAGCCAACATCGCGGTCTGTTCTCGAAATACTGGGCCTGGGTCGAGGATTGGATCGCTCACGCGCTCAATACCGGCACCATGAACACCACGATGGGCTGGACCTGCTGCACCGGCATCACGGAGTTGAACGCGCGCTCCATCGGCAATTGGCCGACGCAGGCGACCGGCGCCGACATCCTGCGCGTTGCCTGCGTCGAGGGCCATCGTCGCGGCTTGCGACTATGCGGCTCGGTGCACGACGCCGTGCTGATCGAGAGCTCGATCGAGCAGATCGACGCCGACGTCGAGCTGATGCGCGAGATCATGATGCGCGCATCTCGAGTCGTGCTCGGGGCTGGTTACGAGTTGCGGACTGGTGTCGACGTTGTCCGCTATCCCGACCGCTTCGTCGACACTCGCGGCACTGAGATGTGGAACATCGTGCTGAGGCTGCTGGAGCAGTATCAGCGCGCCCAGGAGGAGACCGGTCATGTCGCCGCCTGAGAACGCCAAGCGCAGCAATGAGGAGTGGGACGCCGAGATCGAGGCTGAATTCCAGCGCGTCTCGAAGGGCGGCGGCGGACCTAAGAAGGGCAAGCAGCCTGGTGGTCCCTCGCGGGCGGCGAAAGGCTGGCAGCGCGAATACACCATCGTGCCTCGGGCGTGGGAGGTCGCATTGCTCGATGTGACCTCGGCCGGCACCTACAAGCTTGCGACCGAGCTCCTGTATCAGCGCTGGTACCTCGATCAGAAGGCAGCCACGCGAGATCATCCGATCGCCGTCACCAACAATCTAGCGCTGTCGTTGCACCTCCCGCCGAGCTCGAAGGTCCGCGCGATCCAGGAGCTCGAGCAGCTCGGCCTCATCAAAGCCGAGCGCGGTGACGGCCGCTCTCCGCGCGTCACCCTGCTGAAGCTGTCGAAGGTGTGAACATGATGCACATATTCCCTCCCCCGCAGATCGATCCGTTCGAGGAGAAGCGCGCCGCCGAGATCGTAGCCTTGATCAAGTGCGCCGCCAAGATCGTCCAGCACGGCGTCGGCGATGAGCACTCCCGCTATCTGAATCGCGTGCTTTACGGCGATATCTATCGGATGCGCTGCGAGTTCGCGCGGCGGTTCGGAGCAAAGCGCGGTTGGATACTTGCGAAGACGCCGTTCGCATTGAGCAAGCTGTCGGCGCAGCAGGGCGTCAACGATCATCGCGACGAGTGGTGGAATCGGACCTACGCCTACCACTCGCTGCTCGATCATCCATTTTTCTATCGCCACCCGGAGAAACCATTCCGGCCGGCCGGAATCGCGGTGCACCTCTACGGCGGAATCCCCGCCGCTGCCGCCGAGATCGCGGGACATCTTAACATCGATGCGGTGCAGCCGATGTCGCCGTCGTGGTGGTACCCGACGCAGACATCGTTGCTGCTGTTTCGCGCGCGACCGGAGGAATGCCCATGATCCTCGATTCCGAATGGTTTAACGCTCACCCACATCGCCGGCATCGCGTTCGCTCCATCAGCTTCGTCGAAGCGATGTCCGGCATTCCCTCGAAAAAACTTGCCATCGTTCGCCGGGTCCGTCCGTTCGAATTGATGACACTTTACGCCGACGGCAACGGCGCCGAGCTCGGTGTCCTCGGCGAGGACGAGGCCCGCGCGCTATTCGAGTTCACGCTCTCGAAGATGCCGACGCGCATGCGCACGCAACTACAAGCCCAGGCCGAGCCACGGCCGATGAAACGGAGGAAACGCTGATGGGCAAACGTTCGAGCTACCCGCGCGCGCCGCGCGATCTTTACCCGACACCTCGCCGGGGTGCGGAGCCGTTGTTTCAGTTTCTGCGGCGGGATCGCGTCAGGACCTTCGCGGAATTCTGCGCGGGTCCGAGCCCAGACAAGTATCAGCTGGTGCAGCACCTCGAGGCCGCCGGCTTTCGTGCGGTCTATGCCGGCGACATCGCGACCGGGCGGGATGCGTTGACGCTGACACGGGCCGATCTCAACGGCGCCGACGCCATCGTCACGAATCCGCCGACGAAACACGAATGGGAGAATCCAAAAGGTTCGACGACGCACCTGCTCTGCGATCTGATCCAGCACGGGCTCGATCTCGGCGTGCCCGCCTGGCTGCTGATTGCTCATGATTTCGTCACGAGCCTGAAGGCGACGCCATACCTCAAATACTGCCCAGACATCGTGGTGATCCCGCGCATGAAGTGGTTTCCGGGCAGCAAGAGCGGGGCGATGGATTCGTTTTCGTGGTTCAAGTTCGATCCTGCCTATCGGCTCGGCACCACTGTGGTTCACCATCGCGATGCCAGCCTCACGTCGGTTAGCACCTGCCAGTGTTGCGGCAGGCCGTTCGAGCCGGTGCGTTCGTCCGCCCGGTTCTGCTCCGACCGGTGCCGTCAGCGTGCTCATCGTGCCCACCAGGAGGACGCCGCTGGCGTGACGATGCCGTGACAGAGGAGCCGGAATTCGTCGCCATGCGGTTGGTGTCCGGCTATCGGCGCGACTATTCGGGCGGGCGGGTGTTCGTCCTGGTCGCGACCGATGCGTGCCACGCCTTCAAGGCCGCCGAAATCATCGCGGGATCGCAGTTCAATCTTCACTTCTCCGGCCCGGTCTACTGCGCCGTGCCGGGGGATGCGCTGAATCGGTTGTTCTTGACGGACGCCGAGCTCCTGGCGGCGGTCCCCGATCTCCCCTCCCCTACCAGAATCGAAACGCCGCGATGGAGCGAGCCATGATGTCGTTAACGGCAGAGGTGATTGTGATGGAGCCGCACGAAGTCCCCGGCGTGCTCGCCGCATTGGATACGCTGGGCTGCGAGATCACGGAGCTCGCGGACTGGGTCGACCACGAATCCGGGGCACGTTGGTTCGCCGCGACGATGGAGACCGTGCTCTCCCCTGACGAGTTCGAGCGCAAGCTGGCCAGCGCCATCATCATGGGCGGCGGCGATGTCGTACAGGTCGGAGAGACTGAGGCGTGGTGGGCGTGGGCACATGCCCTGCCACCGTAGGCCCCCGCTGGTCCTTACGGTCTCGACCATCTGTGGCGGGTCGGAATCGCTGAGCCGATTGACTTTACAAGCTAGGGCATAGCGCCCTATATGCCTAGGAGCGAATCGTGCGGGAACGTATCACCATGGAACGGGCGGTCGAGATTATCGGCTTGCCGGTTCGCACAGTTCAGGAGATGGCATGCGCCGGAAAAATCCCCGGCGCCGTCAAGTTTGGCCGATCCTGGACTTTCGATGAAGCTCAACTGCGCAATTGGATTAAACGGAAGGAACGAGAGCAGTGGGTAGAAAGCGTAAAGCGCCGGCCGGAATGCAGTGGCGGGGCAAAACACTCTATTCCGAATTTCAAATCAAAGGTGTCGCGATCCGCAGGTCGCTCAAGACCGACGATCCGGGAATTGCTCAAGAGCGGCTTAAGGAACTGAAGCGCGAGATCAATAGCGAAGCCTATGGTGGCGGCGGTCCCCGCTTCATGATCGATGTGATCGCCGACTGGAAAGCCTTCATGAAGGGCAATTCAGACGAGCGGAAATGGCGTGGCAAAATCGGTAAGGAGACCTTCGATCGGTACTGCTGTTCGCTGATACAGATCGCTGACTACCTCGAAGGAAAAAAGCTCTCGCAGATCAACAAGGCTCTCATTGGCCAGATCGTTGATGGTCGCGGTCGGGAGGTCACGACAGCGACCATCAAGCGCGACCTGGGCGCCCTCTCGTCAGTTATGCAGTACGCGTGCGATCGCGATTGGTGCGAGAGCAACCCTGCCCTGCCATGGCTGAAGCGGCTCAAGGAGCGCCGTGATCCAATCGTCGAACCGCGCAACGAGGACATCGCGCTGATGATCGAGCGGTCGCGCGGCATGTGGCCCTACATCATCGAGGCGGCCCGCCGGACCGGCGTGCGCGAGGATGCATTGATCAGCTTGAAGCGCGATGCCGTCAGCGACCGCGGCGAGTTGAAGGTGGTCGACAAGGGTAACAAGTTCCGCGTGATCGATTTGTCGGAGGACGACATCAGATTCTTCGCCAGCATCCCGGCGTTTATCGGCAAGGAGTGGTTGTTCTGGCGGACGACCGACAAGCGTGTCCGCAAAGACAGCAACCGCAAGCCAACCTTCAGGGGCGACTGCATCGAGGATCCTGCCGCCGAGTTCAAGCGGGAGATGCACCGGGTCGCGGCGTGGGCAGCCGCCAACGGCGTTGAGTTCCGGCACTTTGCTTTCCACCACCTGCGGCACAAATTCGCCATCGAGTACATGCGCAACGGCGGTTACATTTATGACCTACAAAAGATTTTGGGCCATTCGACGGTTCGGCAAACCGAAGAATATTTGAAGTACCTGACACCGGAACAGCAACTGGTTGCCACCCACGGCGTATCGGCGGCCGGTCATCGCACTCAAAGGGCGGCATCATGACCCCGGAGCGCTACGGTGAAGTGATCAAGAAGCTCGGCCTGTCACAGGTGAAGGCGGCCGAGTTTCTCGACTACGATCCCCGAACTTCGCGGCGCTGGATCAGCGGAGATCTGGCCATCCCCAAGGCCGTCGCGATGTTGCTGGAGTTGATGGTCAAGACCAAGTCTGAAGTCGATAAGGTCGAGAAGCTCGGCGGGCGCTAAGGCCCCACACGGTGCAGGACCGGTGCATAGGTCCCCACAAAAGTCCCCACAGCCGAGATGTGGTGACATCGATAATTAGCAGGAGACACCCATGTTTGTAGCGTTTCCTGACATGTCGCAAAAATTTGAAGTTTGGTTTTGCAGACCGGCGCGTAACCACTCCGCCACGTGGCCCCAACGAGGGCGGAGCAATATAGGGGATCACGGGTTTAGGCAACCCCGACTGGAGTCAGGCTCGCTTGCCCCGCCGGACACCGCGCCGGCGGTCCTTCACCGGAGGCTTCGGAGCCAGTTCGGGCATCTCGACCTGGACCTCGCGGTAGCGGGTTAGCATCCGTTCGAAACTGGCATTCAGCGTCTCGGCGATGTCCGGGCGCTTCTCCAGAACGGAGAGGATCGTGGCTGCGGCCTCGATGGTCGACAATCCGTCCTTCCGAGGCTCCTTGCGCAGGCGGCCGTAGCGCGACGGGGCGGCCGGGTTGAGGATGACGCGCTGGCATTTCAGCATCCACGGGTTGCGCCACCACAGCGCCTTGGCCTGGCTCCAGGTGCCGTCGAGCAGCACTACGCCTTCGAGCTTGCCGAGGAGCGCGCGCTGGTTGTCCGCGACCTCGCCCTTGCGGTTGAGCGCCAGGATTTCGCCCTCGGCCTCGAGATCGGCGGCGTGCGCCGAGCCGAGATAGAGCACGGCCCAGTGCGAGGCGTTCTCAATCGGCTGCGCCAGCGCCTTGGACAGGCTCGGCCAGGACAAGCCGACCCGCAGCGTGGCACCTTCGAAATGCTTCGCAAGCAGCCGGGCGGTACCGAGCGCCCTGTCCTGCTCCTGCGGATGCTGAAGTATCAGGAGCGAGAGCCGGTTCTTGATCGGCGTGACGCTGTCGCAGATGCACAGCGGCATCGGCTTCTGGCAGTACGGGCATTCGGGGATCGGATCGGCCGGCGCGGCGGCGGTGGGGTTCGACATGGTCGCCGCTATACGCTCTGCACGGCGGTTCAACAACCCGCCTATTCCGCCGGCGCGGCCAGCGGGCGCGGCTCGCGGCGCCGCCGCAGGCGGTCGATCAGCAGGTAGATCACGGGCGTGGTGTAGAGCGTCAGGATCTGCGAGACGAACAGCCCGCCGATGATGGTGATGCCGAGCGGACGGCGCAGCTCCGTGCCGGGGCCGGTCGCGACCACAAGCGGAATGCCGGCGAACAGCGCCGCCATGGTCGTCATCAGGATCGGGCGGAAGCGCGCCTGGCAGGCCTCGAAGATCGCCTCCGCCGACGACAGGCCGCGCTGGCGCTCGGCATCGAGCGCGAAATCCACCATCATGATGCCGTTCTTCTTGACGATGCCGATCAACAGGATGATGCCGACGAAGGCGATCACCGTTAACGGCGTGTTGGTGAGCTGCAAGGCCAGCAGCGCGCCGAGGCCTGCCGAGGGCAGCGTCGATATGATCGTGAGCGGATGGGCGAGGCTCTCGTAGAGCACGCCGAGCACGATATACATCGCCACCAGCGCGCCGAGGATCAGGAGCGGCTGGCGGCCGCTGGTCTTGGCGAAATCGCCGGCATTGCCGTCAAAACTGCCGCGGATGCCCTCCGGCATGTGCAGCTCCTCGACCGCGCGCTGGATGTTCTGCGTTGCGGCCTGGATCTGCACGTCCGGCAACAGATTGAACGACACCGTGGTCGATGGGAACGACTGCGAATGATAGACTGCGAGCGCGGCGAGCCCGCGCGTCGCATGCACCACGGCCGACAGCGGCACCTGCGCATCGCCCGCTCCGGCGACATAGATGCGATCGAGGTTGGATGGGTCGACCTGGAATTTCGGGTCGATCTCCAGCACGGTCATGTACTGGTTGCGCTGGGTGTAGATGATCCCGATCTGCCGCTGCGAGAACGCGTTGTTGAGTGCGTTGTCGATATCCTGGACGCGGACGCCGAGTGCCGAGGCCTTCTGGCGGTCGATCGATAAGGTCAGTTGAAGCCCGCCGGGATCGCGGTCGCTGGAGATGTCGGTGATGCCCTCGACGCTCTCCATGCGCTTAGCCACGATCGGCGCCCACTTCTGCAACAGGCCGAGGTCGGTGCTGGTCAGCGTGTACTGGTAGTCGGAATCGCTCTGCCGTCCGCCGGCGCGCACGTCCTGGGCGGCGAACATGAACAGGCGGATGCCGGGCACCGGGTATAACGCCCGCCTGAGGCGGTCGATCACCACCTGGGTCGAGACGTGGTCGCGCTGCTCCGGCGGCTTCAGGCTGATGAACATGGTGCCGCGATTGGAGGTCGCGCCGCCCGGCCCGCCGCCGCTGCCGACGGTGGAGCCGATGCCGGCCACCGCCGGATCCTGCATCACGATGTCGGCGAGCCGCTGCTGCAGGCTCAGCATCGACTGGAACGAGATGTCGGCCGAGGCACGTGTCGCGCCGATGACGAAGCCGGAATCGTCGGTCGGGAAATAGCCCTTCGGCACCTTGATGTAGAGCGTCACCGTCAACGCAATGGTGGCGAAGAACACCAGCAGCGTCAGCAGCGGATATTCCAGCACGGTGCGCAAGGTGCGGGTGTAGAAAGCGACGATGCGCGACAGCGAGCCCTCGATGATCCGGTCGAACAGGGTCGCCGTGCCGGACGTGGTCTGCCGGATGTAATGCGCGCAGATCATCGGCGTCACCGTGAGCGACACCAAGGTCGAGACCAGGATGGCGAAGGTCAGCGTCAGCGAGAACTCGCGCAGCAGCCGGCCGACGATGCCGTCCATGAAGATCAGTGGCGTGAAGGCCGCGATCAGCGACAGGCTGATCGACACCACGGTGAAGCCGATCTGCCGGGCGCCGTCCAACGCCGCCTGGAGCGGGCGCATGCCCTGCTCGAGATTGCGGTACATGTTCTCGATCATGACGATGGCGTCGTCGACCACGAAGCCGACGGAGATCGCCAGCGCCATCAGCGACAGATTGTCGATCGAGAAGCCGGCGACCCACATGCCGGCGCAGGTTCCGGCCAACGCCAGCGGCACGGAGATTCCGGCCGCGATCGTCGGCGTGAGCCGCCGCAGGAATACGAACACGACGACCATCACGAGAATGGCGGTCGCGAACAAGGTCCACTGCATGTCGAGCACGCTGGCGCGGATCGTACTGGTGCGGTCGACCAAAGTGGAGATATCGACGCCGGCCGGGATCCACTGCTTCAGCGCGGGGATGAGCGCCTTCACCCGGTCGACGGTGTCGATGACGTTGGCGTCGCCTTGCTTGGTGATCTGGATCAGCACCGCCGGCTGCTTGTTGAACCAGGCGATGGAACGGGCGTTGCGGACGGAGTCCTCGATGTCGGCGACGTCGGCCAGCCGGACGAAATTGCCGTTCGCGCTTTTGATGACGATATCGCGGAACTCTTTCGCGGTCCGCATCTGCCTGTTGAGGGCCAGCGTTTCGCTCTGGCGCTCGCCGTTGAAGATGCCGACGGGGCCGAGCGGGTTGGCGTTGATGATCGCGGTCCGCACGTCGTCGGTGGCAATGCCGGCGTTGGACAGCGCGACGGGGTTGAGCTGCACCCGCACCGCCGGCTGATCGGCGCCGCTCACGGTAACGTCGCCGACGCCCGGCACCTGCGAGATGCGCTGCGCCAGAACCGTATCGGCGACGTCGTAAATCGCGCTCGCCGACAGCGTCTTCGAGGTCAGCGCCAGCACGAATACGGGAGCGCCGGCAGTGTTGGCCTTGCGGAACCGCGGCAGCGTCGGCAAATCGCTCGGCAGATCGACCAGCGATGCGTTGATCGCCGCCTGCACGTCGCGCGCGGCCTTGTCGATGTTGCGGCCGATGTCGAACTGGAGCTGGATGTTGGTCGTGCCGAGCGACGAGGTCGAGGTGATCTGGTTGATGCCCGATATCTCGCCAAGCCGCCGCTCCAATGGCGAGGCGACCGTGGCGGCCATCACGGACGGATCGGCGCCGGGACGGCTGGCGGAAACGAAGATGGCGGGGAAATCGACGTTCGGGACCGAGGCGACGGGGAGGAACTCGTAGGCCACGATGCCCAGCAGGAACAACCCGATCGACAGCAGCGTGGTCGCGACCGGGCGCCGGATGAAGGGCTCCGAGATCGATGCCATCACTGCATCCCCTCGGTCGCGCCCGCGACGGGTGGCCCGCCGGATTCCGCCGGCGGCAGCGCCTGTTCGAGGCGGCGGTTGATGCGGTCGAGTGCGAGGTAGATTACCGGCGTGGTGTAGAGCGTGAGCAATTGGCTGAGCAGCAGGCCGCCGATGATGGAGATGCCGAGGGGGAAGCGCAGCTCGGCGCCGGTGCCGCTCTCGATCGCCAGCGGCAGCGCGCCGAACAGCGCGGCCAGCGTCGTCATCATGATCGGGCGGAAGCGCAGGAGACAAGCCTGCACGATCGCCTCATGCGGCGGCATGCCCTGATTGCGCTCCGCGTCCAGAGCGAAGTCGATCATCATGATCGCGTTCTTCTTGACGATGCCCATCAGCAGGATGATGCCGATCAGCCCGATCACCGAGAGATCCTGCCCGCACAGCATCAGCGCCAGGATGGCGCCGACGCCGGCCGAAGGCAGTGTCGAGAGGATCGTGATCGGATGGATGTAGCTCTCGTAGAGCACGCCGAGCACGATATAGATCGTGATCACCGCGGCCAGCAGCAGCCAGGGCTGGCCGGCGAGCGCCTTGGCGAATTCGGCGGCGTCGCCGGCATAGACGCCAACGATGCTGTTGGGCATCCCGATCCGGGTCTCGATGGTCTTCACAGCCTCGACGGCATCGCCGAGCGCCGCGCCCGGCGCGAGGTTGAAGCTGAGCGAGATCGACGGGAATTGCGCCTGGTGCGAAATCGCCAGCGGCGCGGTGGTGCGCGTCAGCGTCGCCACGGCGGAGAGCGGCACCTGTGCGTTGGGCGCGCCGGCGGTCGCGCTCGCGGCGCCCGGCAGATAAAGCTTCGACAGGATCGAAGGATCGCGCTGGTACATCGGCAGTGCTTCCAGCACCACGCGGTACTGGTTGGCCTGGCCGTAGATGGTCGAGATCTGGCGCTGCGCGAAGGCGTCGTTGAGCGTGTCGGTGATGCCCTGAAGGCTGACGCCGAGCTGGCCGGCGCGGGTACGGTCGACCGTGAGCTGCGCCCGGAGACCGCCTTCCTGCGCCTCCGAGGAGACGTCGCGGAACAGCGGATCGCGCCGCATCTCGGCAACCAGCTTGCGCGCCCATTCCGACACAAGCGCGGCGTCGGTGCCGGTCAGCGTGTACTGATATTGCGAGCGGCTCGACTGGGTCGAGATCTGCACGTCCTGCACCGGCTGGAAGTAGACCGTCATGCCGGGGATGGCGGCCACCCGCTCCTTCAGCCGGTTGATGACGATGCTGACATCGTCGCGCCGCTCGCCTCGCGGTTTCAGCGTCATGACAAGACGGCCGACATTGGTGGTCGGATTGACCGAGCCTGCACCGATCACAGAGACCACGCCTGTTACATCGGGGTCGGCCTTGATGGCGTCGGCCGCCGCGGCCTGCCGCTTCTGCATCTCCGCGAACGAGACGTCGGGACCGGCTTCCGTCACCGCCGTAATCGAGGCGGTGTCCTGCAGCGGCAGGAAGCCCTTTGGCGCCACGACATAGAGCGCCAGCGTCGCAATCAGCGTGGCGAAGGTCACGACCAGCGTCGCGCGCTGGCGCTCCAGCACCCAGAGCAGCGTGCGGTGATAGAACTCGACGGTGCGGTCGATGAAGCGGCTGACTGCGGCAAGACCCGGCACTGCCAGCTCTTCATGGGCATGCTTCAGTAGACGCGAGCACATCATCGGCGTCAGCGTCAGCGAGACCACGGCGGAGGTCACGACCGCGATCGTCAGCGTCAGCGCGAATTCGCGGAACATGCGGCCCACGAGGCCCGACATGAACAGCAGCGGGATGAACACCGCGATCAGCGACACCGTCAGCGAGATCACGGTGAAGCCGATCTCGCTGGCGCCCTTCAGCGAAGCCTCCATCGCGCTGTCGCCGTTTTCCATGTGGCGGACGATGTTCTCGATCATCACGATGGCGTCGTCGACGACGAAGCCGGTGCCGATGGTGAGCGCCATCAGCGACAGATTGTCGAGGCTGAAACCGGCGAAATACATGATGCCGAAGCTGGTGATCAGCGACAGCGGCAATGCCACGCCGGCGATCAGCGTGGCGCGCAGCGAACGCAGGAACAGCAGCACCACCAGCGTCACCAGCACGACGCTCAGGATCAGCGTGAACTGCACGTCGCGGACTGAGGCGCGGATGGTGACGGTGCGGTCGGAGACGATGGTCAGGTTCACGCCGGCCGGAATAGCGCGCTGGACCTTTGGGATTTCCGCGCGGATCTGGCTGACGACGTCGATCACATTGGCGCCGGGCTGACGCTGGACGTCGATGATGACGGCGGGCGAGCCCTGGTACCAGCCGCCGGTGCGGTCGTTCTCGAGGCCGTCGACGATCTGGGCGACGTCGGCAATCGTAACCGGCGAGCCGTTGCGGTAGGCGATGATGACAGGCTTGTAGGCGTCGGCGGCGGCGATCTGGTCGTTGGCGGCGATGATGTAGGATTGCTGCGCGCCGTCGAGCGAGCCTTTCGGCCCCGACACGTTGGCATTGGCAATCGCGGTGCGCAGGTCTTCCATGGCGATGCCATAGGCAGCGAGCCGCGCGAGATCCGCCTGGATGCGGACGGCCGGCTTCAGTCCGCCGAGCACAGAGACGCGCCCGACGCCGGAAATCTGGCTCAGCCGCTGCGCCAGAAGCGTGTCGGCGATGTCGCTCATCGCCCGCAACGAGATCGTGTCGGAGCGCAGCGCCAATGTCATCACCGGCGCATCGGCCGGGTTCACCTTGGCGTAGGTCGGCGGATAAGGCAGCGTCTTCGGCAGCACGCCGGCCGCTGCATTGATCGCGGCCTGGACGTCCTGGGTCGCGCCGTCGATGTCGCGGTTGAGATCGAACTGGAGCGAGATCTGGCTGACGCCGAACGAGCTCGTCGAGTTCATCGCCGATAGCGACGGGATCTGGCCGAGTTGCCGCTCCAGCGGCGCGGTGATCAGCGAGGCGATCACGTCGGGGCTCGCGCCGGGCAATTGGGTCGTCACCTGCACGGTCGGGAAATCGACCTGCGGCAGCGCCGACACCGGCAGCGCGAAATAGCCGAGCAGCCCGCCGATCAGAAGCGCGATGCCGAGCAACGAGGTCGCGATCGGCCGTCGGATGAAGGGTTCGGAGACGCCCATGGGATACGCCTGCCGCTCAGGCGGCTGTTGTCGGGATCATGGCTGCTTGGCTCCACTTCCCGATGCACCCGGCCCTGGTGCCGGTCCGGTCTGGCCCTTCTGGTCGCCTTCGCTGCTCTTGCGTTTGGCGCGGAACTCGCCGTCCTTATCTTGTCCGTCCTTCTGGCCGTCTTTTGCGCCCTCCTTCTTCTGACCATCCGGCCCGCGCGAGCGCTTGCGCGGCGCGAGATCGGCCGAAGGGGTCTGGTCGTCGCGGCCGATGACCACCTTGGAACCGTCAGACAAATTAGCAAAGCCGGTGGTGACGACCTTGTCGGTCGCCGACAGGCCGCTGGCGATCACGGCGTCATGCTCGTTCTGCTGCGTCACCGTCACCGGCTTGGCCGAGACGATGTTATCCTCGCCGATGACATAGCTGAAGGTGCCGATCGGTCCGCGCTGCACGGCCGAGGTCGGCACCACCAGCGCCTGCGTCAAGGTCTCGACCTTGAGGCGGACATTGACGAACTGGCCCGGCCAGAGCTGGTAATGAGCGTTGGGGAATTCGGCCTTGAGCCTGAGCGTGCCGGTGGTCTGGTCGACCTGGTTGTCTATGCCGGTGAGCTTGCCGGTGTCGATCACGGTGAGGCCGTCATTGCCGAAGACGTCGACGGCGAGCGTGCCCTTCGACGCGGCGGCGTTGACGCGCATGATCTGCTGCTGCGGCAGGCTGAACCACACCGCGATCGGCTGCAATTGCGTGATCACCACGAGGCCGGTGGTGTCGGAGGCGTGGATGATGTTGCCCTGATCGACCTGGCGCAGGCCGGCGCGGCCCGAGATCGGCGCCACGATCTTGGTGTAGCTCAGCGTCGCCGCCGCATTGTCGATCGCGGCCTGGTCGGCCTTGACCAGCGCCTCCGTCTGCGCGACCAGCGCGCGCTGGGTGTCGGCCTGCTGCTTGGATCCGGCATTGGAGGCAGCTAACTGCTCGTAGCGCGTGAGGTCGATACGCTGGTTGGCGAGCTGGGCCTGGTCCTGCGCCTTCTTGGCAACGGCCTGATCGTACGTCGCCTGGTAGAGCGCCGGGTCGATCTCGCCGACCACGTCACCCTTCTTGACGTCCTGTCCTTCGGTGAAATTGACCGCGATCAGCTTGCCGTCGACCTGCGAGCGGACGGTCACGGTGTTGAGTGCGCGGATCGCGCCGACGCCGTCGAGATAAACGGGAACGTCCTGAATGCGGGGCGTCGCCGCCAGCACCGGCACCGGCAGATCGGGCCGCTGGTTGCGGCCGTTCGCCTGCTGCGGCTGCTGGTGCCAGGTGGTCCAGCCGTAGTAGCCAAGCCCGCCGAGGATCGCCAGCGTGATCAGGGTCATGACGAAGCCGCGCCCGCGCGACTTCTTCGCCGTTCCCTCCTTCGCGCCTTGCTTCGTATCCGGCTTAAAGAGCATTGACCGGTTTCTCCATCCTCGGCTCCCAGCCGCCGCCGAGCGCCTGATACAGGCTGACGATAGCAAGAAGGCGGGCAAGTTGCGCCTGCGACAGCGCGTCTTCCGCCTGGAACAGGGTCAGTTGCGTATTGAGCACGGTGACGATGTCGGCGGTGCCGGCGCGCAATTGCTGCTCGGAGAGATCGAAGGCGCGGCGGGAGGCATTGAGGACGTCACGCTGCAATTGCAGCCTGATCGTGGTCTGCTTGATCGAGAACAGCGCATTGTCGACATCGGCGAAGGACTGGATGATGGTCTTGCGGTAGGTCTGCAGCAGTTCGTCCTGCCGCGCCTTGGCGAATTCGAAATTGCCGAGGATCCTGCCGCCGTCGAAGATCGGCTGCGTCGCGCTGCCGACGAGCTGGAAGAACGCCGCATGCGGCTGGAACAGCGAGACCAGGGCCGCGCTCTGATAGCCGCCATTACCGGTGAGCTGGATGGTCGGAAAGAACTGCGCGCGAGCGTTGCCGATATTCGCAGTGGCGGAAGCAAGTTGTGCCTCCTGCCGCCGAATGTCGGGCCGCTGTGTCAGGAGCTCCGACGGCAGGCCGGGCGTCACGCGGGGAATCGCGATCCGGTTCAGCGAGCCCCCGAGCACGCGCACGCTCTCCGGCGGCCGCGACACCAGGACTGCAAGCGCATTGACGTTCTGGTCGAGCGTCTGGCGCAGCGGCGGCACCAGTGCCTTCTGGTTTGCGAGCACGCTCTCCTGCTGGGCGACGTCGAGATCGGTGCCGGTGCCGGCCTTGCGCCGTTCCCTGACGGCATCGAGGATGCGTTGCGCGCTCGCGATGTTGCGCTGTGAGGTCCGGATGCGATCCTGCGAGGCCAGCACCTGGAAGTAAGCGTTAGCGACGCCTGCAAGCGTGGTCAGCGCAACGACGTCGCGATCGAAGCGGGTGGCATTTGCCGTCTCTTCCGCCGTTTGCAAGGCGTCCCGATTCTGCCCCCAGAAATCGAGCTGGTAGCTCGCGCTCAGCGAAGCCTGGTAGTTGACGACCTCACGGCCGCCATTGGTGAGCCCCGAGGCGGAGGAGCCGGAGGTGCGCGAATAGGCCTCCTGCCCGGTGCCGGAAAGGCTCGGCAGCAGCGCCGCACCCGCCTGCCGCGCCTGCGCGTCGGCCTGGACGATGCGCGAAACGGCGGCGGCAATGTCGAGGTTGACGGTCTGCGCCTCTTCCATCAGCTGTGTCAGCTCCGCGGAGCGGAAGCTGCGCCACCAATCCAGCGATGGCGGCGCATCCGCCTTGCCCGCGTATTTGTACTGCGTGGGAACATCGAGCGCGGGATCAGGAAGATCCTGCGTCAGCACGCAGGCGCCCGAACCCGCGGCGAGGCAAGCGACTGCAAACCAGCGCGCCGCACGTCGCGTCCGGGACGTGGCGCCTGGAGACCGCCGCACGGCGATCGCAGGAACATCCTGTGTCACACACACCCCCCGCCGGGCAGATCGAGCCGCCACCGCGCAGCGGGAGTAACCGATTCGCGGCGCGGCCGTCGGGAGGCTTTGGACAACTCGTTCACAGCGGTGATGCTTTCTGCGGAACCTGACGCCTATCCTAGCCGGGCGCGCAACTGCGGGACAGTCCCGCAGTTGCGAGATGGCCCCCAAAGCACCGCGATCTCAAAACTTAGAAAATGCAAAAGGGTGTTGTCCTGCAGGACTTTCTTCGATTTCAGGGCTATTTCAGAGTGCGTTCAAGCTTACCAAGATTTCATGTGATATTGCCGCCACACCGACGCCAGTCCCTTCAATCCGCCTGCACCCCTCGCGATGCGGCTTCAGCCCCGGCTCGAAACCGACGCGACGCCTCACGTCCATGGCGAAGGCATGCTGGCGACGCCCCTTATCTTCCATGTTTTGGCAGAGGCTGGCCACATCCTCCTAGCGATATCCCGCGGCGTAGCACAGCAGCAGCATCGGCGATCTTTCCTTCCAAATTTTCACTGCTTACCGGCATTTTCGCCGGTTTCGCCGCAGCGCAAAAGCCTTCCCCTTTGACCGCGCAAGCACTAGGTTCTGGCCAACCTGATCAACCCCTTTGCCAGTGATTTCCCCTGAGATGACCATCAAAAACGACGTTGTCGAAGCCATCGGCAACACTCCGCTGATCAAGCTCAAGCGCGCTTCCGAACTGACCGGCTGCACCATCCTGGGCAAGGCCGAGTTCATGAATCCCGGCCAGTCGGTGAAGGATCGCGCGGGCAAATGGATGATCCTGGAGGCCGAGAAGCGCGGCGAGCTCAAGCCCGGCGGTCTCGTGGTGGAATCGACCGCCGGCAATACCGGCATCGGCCTTGCTGTCGTGGCCAGCGCGCGCGGCTACCGCACGCTGATCGTGATCCCGGAGACGCAGAGCCAGGAGAAGAAGGATTTTCTGAAACTGTGCGGCGCCGAGCTGCTGGAATCGCCGGCCCTGCCCTATTCCAATCCGAACAACTACCAGCATGTCGGCCGCCGTCTTGCCGACGAGTTGCGCAAGACCGAGCCCAACGGCGTGCTGTTTGCCGACCAATGGAACAACCTCGACAATGCGAAGGCGCATTACGAGTCCACAGGGCCCGAGATCTGGGAACAGACCGGCGGCAAGATCGACGGTTTCGTCTGCTCCGTGGGCAGCGGCGGCACGCTGGCCGGCACCAGCCGCTTCCTGAAAGAGAAGAGCAAGGACATCAGGATCGCCTGCGCAGATCCGCATGGCGCCGGCATGTATGAATACTTCAGAACGGGCGATGCCAAGGCGACGCCGGGCGGCTCGATCACCGAGGGCATCGGCCTCAACCGGGCGACCGCAATCGTCGAGAGCGCAAAGGTCGATGACGCCTATCTCATTCCCGATGCCGAAGCGGTGACGGTGATCTACGAACTGCTCCAGCACGAAGGCCTCTGCCTCGGCGGCTCGACCGGCATCAACGTTGCCGGCGCGATGCGTCTCGCAAAACAGCTCGGGCCCGGCAAGACGATCGTCACCGTGCTCTGCGATTCCGGCAGCCGTTACCAGTCGAAGCTGTTCAACGCCGACTTCATGCGCGCCAAGAGCCTTCCCGTGCCGGAATGGCTGGAGAAACGCAGCAACATCAAGCTGCCGTTCGTCTAGAACGTTTCCGGAAGTCGGCCGTCTAGCTCCAGTTCGAGCGAGACGATCCCTGCGACACCCGCGCGAGGCGCTCGTTCGATAGCGAAGGCTTGATCGCGCGCGTGCGCGGCGGGACGGGAGCGCCGTAGGAGCCTTCGCTGTCGCCGCTCGGCCAGAACACGAGCGCGAGCATCAGCGCGAGGTTGATCAGCGCGCCGACCGCCGTTGCCTGGTGTTGCTGCCCGATCGCCCAAGCCGGAAACCGGCCCGCGACGACATGGTCGACGATCATGAGTGCGAACCAGGCAGGCACCACGCAGACCGGATCCCAGCCGATGTCGCGAATGCGCATCGATTGCAGCGTGAACGTCGCAACTCCGAAGAAGACGATCGCGGCGAGCATCGCCCAACTCTTGGTGAGGTCTTCAGGTCGGATCGCGACGGGCGAGGTGTTGTTCAGCACGGCCATTGCGATTGCAAAGCAGATCGCCGTCATCACGATCGCAAGCGCGACCGTGGCGAGGAAGAAATGCAATCGCCCGAGCCGGGCGTTCAAGCCGAAGACGAAACCGAGCATTGGCGCACCCTTTTGGCGCCATATGCCCAGACATAGCTTTCGGAGCCATGAACCGGCACGGTCGCGCGCCGGCGCATGGTTTCCGGAGGACTAACCTGCCCTCGCAATTTGGGGCCTGCAGGCAGAGTCAGGCGCCCTCGCCGCCTTCCGAGGCCGCGGCACAATAGTCGCGCCAGAACCGGCGGTAAGCCGCTTCGACCTCGCGCGTGTAGGTCTCGACATTTCCCGCGGGGGAGGCTGCGATCCGAGCCGGCAACTCCGCGCGCAACTTCGTCAGATGCGCCGGCTGCGCCGCATATTTGCAGGCGATCGCAGCATAGCCCTCGTCATCCGCGGCGACCCAGTCGTCGAGACCGACAGCAGCCACGATCGAACCGCCGGCACGCGATGAGGCGCCGTTGCCGAGCTTGGCCACGACCGGAACACCCGCATAGAGCGATTCCCAAGTGCTGACGCCGCCGTTTTGCGGGAACGTGTCGAGCGATATGTCGACCTTCGCAAACGCCCGCAGGTGCTCGTGGCGCGGGGACGAGCCCAGGCAGGTGACATTGTCCTCGGCAATGCCCTGCGCCACGAACCGTGCGACCAAATTGTCGCGCAGCATGGGATCGTCAAGCAGCGTATGCTTGATGATGATCTTCGATCCCGTCACCTCGCGCATCACTTTCGACCACACGCGGATGGCCTCGTCCGAGATCTTGTAGATGCGATTGAATACGCCGAAGGTGACATAACCGTTGCGGAGCATGGGAGGCTCCGAAGGCGGCACATTCAGGATGGGATCGATCGTGATCAGGCACGGCAGGTCGTAGACTTTTTCAGCCAGCAGATGACGCGCCGATTGCGGAATGAAGATGGGATCCGCGAGCACGTGGTCCATGGTCTGAAGGCCTGTGCCTGTAGCATGGCCAAACCCCGAGACTTGGATCGGGGCCGGCTTGCGGGCGAAAACATGCAGCCTGTTGCCGGTCGTGTGCCCGGACACGTCGATCAGGATGTCGACCTTGTCGGCCTGAATGCGATCGGCCAGCTCGTCGTCCGACATCTGCCAGGCGTCGACCCAAACGTCCGCCGAGGACCTGAATGCGGCGGTCATCTCATCTCTTACCGGCGAGCACGAATAGCAGATGATCTCGAATTTGGCGTGATCATGACGACTGAGCACCGGTAACAGGGTGAACCCCGCCGAGTGGTACCAAAACTCGGCAGCAACATAGCCAACCACGATCCGCCGGTCGGGATCGAGCTGCCGGGGGGCAAGAGTCCGTCGCGGCAACTTCGAGCCGATTGCGTCCCACCACTGCTTTCGTGCGGCCTGCTGAACCGCGAAATCGGCGTCGGAGAGATAGTCCAGAAAGAAGATCTTCCGCCCGATCAAGGCGGCATCCGGCACAATAGCCAGCGCCGCATCGAGAAGCTCGACCGCCGATGCGATCTCTCCCTGGTTTGCAAAACAAGCGCTCAGCAGCGCCATCGCGATCGCGGAGCGTGGATATTCCTCCAGCAACGTGGTGCAGGCCAGAATCGCTTGCGCCGTATTTCCCATGGCGAGCGCGACTTGTGCCTTCCCCTGCAAGGCCACTTCGAGTTTGGGCGCAAGCGCAAGGGCCGCGTCAAAATCCGCCGCCGCCTGCTCCAACCTCGACGTCTCAAGATTGAGGCGTCCACGGTTCGCCAGGATCTTCGCCGAGCCCGGCCTGATCGCGAGCGCCGCCTCCAGCGCGCCTTTGGCCTCTTCGAAGTTCTTGAGCTCGATATTGACCAAACCTTTGCCGACGAGTGCTTCCACGTTTCGCGGCTGAAACAACAGTGCGCGTTCCAAGCTCTGTTTGGCGCGATCAAGCTGGCGCAGCGCAAGCTCTGCCAAGCCGCGATTGCAGAGCGCATCGGCATGATCGGGCTTCAGCCCGATCGCGCGATCGTACATTTCGATGGCCTGCTCGACGCGGTCCAGGTGCAACAAGGTATTGCCGAGATTGGCCAAGGCCATGGGGAAGCTCGGCTTCAACGCGATGGCCCGCTCCAGGGATGTACGCGCGTCGTCATATTCGCCAAGTGCGAAATGCGTGGCCCCCAAATCGGAAAAAGCCTGTGCCGAGCGCGGGTCGACCGTCACGGCATATTTGAGGGCCTGTTTCGCTGCCTCGAAGTGTCGGCCCGCGAACGCGCCCAAGCCAAGCAGGTGCAAGGCCCCGAAATGCTCCGGAAGTTCATTCAGGATCTGGCGGCAGAGTGTCTCCGTCTCCGCATACCGGCCCTGGCCATAGGCCGCATTCGCGGTCGAGATGATCGCGTCCGCCTGCTTCTTCAATTTCTTCTGCAACCGCGCGTTCTGAAACGCGCGCGCGCCGGCGCCGCTGCTCTGCAAGGATTCTCTCCGGAGGATGCCCGGGACGATTCTAGCTGATTCGCGGCTAAGCCCGCCGGTTTAGGCGGCCCGGCAATCCCCGGAAGATGCCCGTGCTCGACGCAGGCCTCGCCTACGCTACGTCGGCGTCATTCGAGGCGGCGGCACAATAGTCGCGCCAGAACTGGCGGTAACCGGCTTCGAGCTCGCGCGTGTAGATCTCGACATTGCCGGCGGGCGAAGCCGCGATCCGGGCCGGCAATTCCGCGCGCAATTTCGCCAGATGCTCGGGCTGTGACGCAAACCTGCGGGCGATCTCGACATAGCCATCGTCATCCTCGGCCACCCAGTCGCCGAGGCCGACGGCAGTCACGATAGAGGCGCCGGCACGCGAGGAGGCACCGATGCCGAGCTTGGCCACGACGGGGACGCCCTTGTAGAGAGATTCCCAGGTGCTGATGCCGCCATTTTGCGGGAACGTGTCGAGGGAAATATCGACCTGGGCGAAAGCCGCCAGATGGTCGTCGCGCGAGGTGGTGCCGAGGCAAGTGATGTTCTCCTCGATCACGCCCTGCGCCAGGAAACGCGCGATCAGGCTATCGCGCAGCAAGGGATCATCGAGCAGACCATGCTTGAGGATGATCTTCGATCCCGGCAGCTCCCGCATGATGCGTGTCCACGCACGGATCGCATCATCCGATATTTTGTAGATGCGGTTGAACACGCCGAAGGTGACGTAGCCGTTGCGGAGCATCGGCAGCTCGGAAGGCTGCAGATCCGAGACGGGTTCAATCGTGATCAGGCACGGCAGATCGTGGATTTTCTCGGCAAACAAATGCCGAACCGAGGGCGGAATGAAAATGGGATCCGCGAGCACGTAGTCCATGGTCGGCATGCCCGTGCCCGTCGCGTGTCCGAAGCCAGTGGCCTGGATCGGGGCCGGCTTGCGCGCGAAACACTGCAGCCTGTTACCGGTCGTGTGGCCCGAAACGTCGATCAGGATGTCGACATTGTCGGCCTGGATACGATCGGCGAGTTCGTCGTCCGAAAGCCCCCAGGCATCGACCCAGACGTCGGCCAATGATTTGAACATGGCGGTGTACTCGTCAGCGCCCGGCCAAGAGTAGTAGCAGATGATTTCAAATTTGGTGTGATCATGATGGCGCAGCACCGGCAGCAGCGTGAGCCCCGCGGAGTGCTGTCGGAATTCGGCAGCGACATAGCCGACCACGATCCGCTTTTCCGGATCCAGCGGCCGCTTCGGCAGCTCCCTTCGCGGCTGCTTGGAGCCGATCTGGTCCCACCAGGATTTTCGCACCGCCTGCTGGACCACAAAATCGGCCTCGGCGCGGTAGTCCTCCAGGAAGATCTTTCCTCTGATCGCATCCCCATAGTCCGGCCGGACCGCCAGCGCGCGATCGAGATATTCGATCGCGGCGTCCATGTCCCCCTGGTTCGAATAGGAGAAGCCCATCAGCGCCAGCCCTGTCTCCGAGCGCGGATTGTGCTCGATCAAAGCCGCTGCGGCTGCCATTCCCTGCGCCGTCCTTCCCATCACGAGACAGGTCTGGGCCTTCCCTCGGAGGGCCAGTTCAAGCTTGGGGGAAATCGCAAGCGCCGCCTCGAAATCCGCAAGCGCCGGCTCCAGGCGCTGCAGTTCGTAACTGAGCCGCCCGCGCTGGGCCAGGATCCGCGGCGAGCCGGGCTTGATCGCCAGCGCCGTGGCAAGCTTGGCCGCCGCCTCGTCGTGGTGCCGCAGCTCCATGCTGACCATGCCGCTGCCGACGATGGCCTCGGCGTGACGGGGCTGAAACAGCAGGGCGCGGTCAAAGCTTTCCTTGGCGCGCATGATCTGTCCAAGCACAATCTCGATCATGCCGCGATTGCAGAACGCGTCGGCATAATCCGGCTTGATCTTGATGGCGCGCTCGTGCAGCTCGAGCGCCTGTTCGTACTGGCCCAGATGCATCAGCGTGTTGCCGAGATTGGTCAGCGCCACCGCAAAATTCGGCTTTAGCGCGATGGCCCTCTCCTGGCACCGCCGCGCCGCCTCGTAATTGCCGAGGTCGAAATGCACGGTCGCGAGGTTGTTGTGGGCATCATGCAGGCGCGGTTCGAGCGCAATCACGCGCTCGAGCAGCTGTTGCGCCTCCTCTAGGCGGCGGCCGTCATGCGCGCACATGCCGAGCAGGTGCATCGCGTCGACATGATCGGGCAGCGCTTTCAGGATATCCCGGCAGAGTGCTTCGGTCTCAGCGTATCGGCCCTGGCCATAAGCGGTAGCCGCGGCGGAGAGGACGGCATCCGCCTGTTTCATCAATTTCTTCTGCAATCGCGCGTTCTGGAATGCGCGCGCGCCGCCGCCGCTGCTCTGCAAGGTGTCTCTCCGGAGGATGGCCCGGGGCGAGTCTAGCTGATTCGCGAGCCCGACCTGCGGTCAGCTGGCGCGGCGACACCCCGGGATTTCCCGGGGCTCAGCGGCCCGGCGCTGCAGGTCCCCTACGCAACGTCGCTGCCTTCGGCAGCCGCGGCACAATAGTCGCGCCAGAACCGGCGGTAAGCCGCTTCGACCTCGCGCGTGTAGATTTCGACATTGCCGGCGGGGGACGCGGCGATCCGGGCCGGCAACTCCGCGCGCAACTTCGCCAGATGCGCCGGCTGCGCCGCATATTTGCAGGCGATCGCAGCATAGCCCTCGTCATCCGCGGCGACCCAGTCGTCGAGACCGACAGCAGCCACGATCGAACCGCCGGCACGCGATGAGGCGCCGTTGCCGAGCTTGGCCACGACCGGAACACCCGCATAGAGCGATTCCCAAGTGCTGACGCCGCCGTTTTGCGGGAACGTGTCGAGCGATATGTCGACCTTCGCAAACGCCCGCAGGTGCTCGTGGCGCGGGGACGAGCCCAGGCAGGTGACATTGTCCTCGGCAATGCCCTGCGCCACGAACCGTGCGACCAAATTGTCGCGCAGCATGGGATCGTCAAGCAGGGTATGCTTGATGATGATCCTCGAACCCGTCACCTCGCGCATCACTTTCGACCACACCCGGATGGCCTCGTCCGAGATCTTGTAGATGCGATTGAATACGCCGAAGGTGACATAACCGTTGCGGAGCATGGGAGGCTCCGAAGGCGGCACATCCAGGATGGGATCGATCGTGATCAGGCACGGCAGGTCGTAGACTTTTTCAGCCAGCAGATGACGCGCCGATTGCGGAATGAAGATGGGATCTGCGAGCACGTGGTCCATGGTCTGAAGGCCAGTGCCTGTAGCATGGCCAAACCCCGAGACTTGGATCGGGGCCGGCTTGCGAGCGAAAACATGCAGCCTGTTGCCGGTCGTGTGCCCGGACACGTCGATCAGGATGTCGACCTTGTCGGCCTGAATGCGATCGGCCAGTTCGTCATCTGAAAGCTGCCAGGCGTCGACCCAGACGTCCGCCATCGACTTGAACTCGTCCGTTATCTCATCTTGTAACGGCGAACACGAATAGCAGACGATCTCGAACCTGGCGTGATCATGATGGCGCAGCACCGGCAACAGAGCGAACGCTGCCGAGTGGTTCCTGAATTCGGAAGCGACATATCCGATCAAGATCCGCTTGTCCGGATCGAGCGTGCGGGGCGCCAACGCCCTTGGCGGCAACTTCGAGCCGATTGCGTCCCACCACTGCTTTCGTGCGGCCTGCTGGACTGCAAAATCGGCGTCGGGGAGATAATCCAGAAAGAATATCTTGCGCCCGATCAAGTCCGCATAATCCGGCGCAATTGCCAGCCCCGCATCGAGATGTTCGAGCGCCGTCACGATGTCACCCTGGCTCGCATAGCAGGAAGCGAGGAGCGCAATTCCGATGTCGGACCGCGGATTTTCCTCCAGCAAGGTCTTGACCGCCGCAATCGCCCCGGCCGTGTTGCCCTTGAGAATGTTGACTTGCGCCTTTCCCTGCAAGGCCACTTCGAGCCTCGGTGAAAGCGCCAGCGCCGCATCGAAATCCGCAAGCGCCTGCTCCAGCCGCGACAGATCGAGATTGAGCCGTCCGCGCTGCGCCAGAATCTTCGGCGAATCCGGCTTGATCGCGAGCCCTGCCGCGATAGCTGCGGCCGCCTCTCCATAGTGCCGGAGCTCGATGCACACCATGCCCTTGCCCGCGACTGCTTCCGCGTGACGCGGCTGAAACGCGAGGGCGCGGTCGAAACTCTCCTTGGCGCGCTGGAACTGGCCTTCGATCAGCTCCGCCATGCCACGATTGCAAAATGCATCGGCATAGTCCGGCTTCAGCCTGATAGCGCGATCGTGCAGCTCGATAGCCTGCTCGGCGAGGCCCATGTGCAGCAGCGTATTGCCGAGATTGGTCAAGGCGATCGGAGAATTCGGCTTCAGCGCAATGGCCCTCTCCTGGCATGCGCGAGCGTCCTGAAACTTCTGGAGATTGAAATACACTGCCCCGAGATTGCCATGGGCATCGGGCGAACGCGGATCGAGCACGGTCGCGCGCTCGAGCAGTTGTTGCGCCTCCTCGAGCCGCCCACAATCATACGCGCGCAGGCCGAGCAGGTGCGCGGCGTCGAAATGATCCGGAACCTCCGTCAGAATCCGACGGCAGAGTGTCTCGACCTCCGCATATCTGCCCTGCCCGAGTGCCTGAACCGCGGCGGACATGACCGCGTCCGCCTGCTTCTTCAACTTCTTTTGCAATCGCGCGTTCTGGAATGCGCGCGCGCCGGCGCTGCTCTGCAAAGTCTCTCTCCGGAGTATGGCCCGAAAAGAGGCTGGCCGATTCGCATGGTGCCAAGCTGGCGGGGCGGTTAGACCAGCGACGTCACCCGGATTGCAGGTGCTCAGCGCAGGATCTGGCTCAGGAACAGTTTTGTGCGGGCGTGCTGCGGGGCCGCGAAGAACTCCTTGGGCGTATTGACTTCGATGATCTGGCCCGCGTCCATGAACACGACGCGGTTGGCGACCTCGCGGGCAAAGCCCATCTCGTGGGTGACCACCAGCATGGTCATACCCTCCTCGGCGAGGTCGACCATGGTGTCCAGCACCTCCTTGACCATTTCGGGGTCGAGCGCCGAGGTCGGCTCGTCGAACAGCATCACCTTCGGGTTCATCGTCAGCGCGCGGGCGATCGCGACGCGCTGCTGCTGACCGCCGGACATCTGTCCCGGAAACTTGTTGGCCTGGTGCGGAATCTTGACCCGCTCCAGAAACTTCATCGCCGCGGCCTCGGCGTCCTTCTTGGGGATGTTGCGCACCCAGATCGGCGCCAGCGTGCAATTGTCCAGCACGGACAGGTGCGGAAACAGGTTGAAACTCTGGAACACCATGCCGACTTCGCGCCGCACCGCATCGACGTGCTTCAGGTTCGGCCCGAGCTCGATGCCGTCAACGACGATCTCGCCTTCCTGAAACTCCTCGAGCGCGTTGATACAGCGGATCAGCGTCGACTTGCCCGAGCCGGATGGGCCGCAGATCACGATGCGCTCGCCCTTCTCAACCGCAAGGTCGATGTCGCGCAGCACGTGAAACTCGCCGTACCATTTGTTCAGGCCGGAAATCTTGACGATGGGGTCGGACATGGTGACCTCGATCAGTTGCGCCGGTGAGCGTTGAGGCGATGCTCGACGAAGAGCGAGTAGCGCGACATTCCAAAGCAGAAGATGAAGTAGATGATCCCGGCGAAGGCGAACCCGGTGAACGCGGTCGACGGCGACGACCATTTCGGATCCGAGAACGACGCCCGCAGCGAGCCCAAGAGATCGAACAGCGCCACGATCGAGACCAGCGAAGTGTCCTTGAACAGCGAGATGAAGCTGTTGACGAGATTCGGAATGACGTGGCGCAGCGCCTGCGGCAGCACGATCAGCGATGTCGTCTTCCACCAGGACAGCCCCAATGCAGCGGCCGCCTCGCCCTGCCCGCGCGGGATCGCAGCCAGCCCGCCGCGGACGTTCTCGGCCTGATAGGCGCCCGTAAACAGCGAAATTCCAATCAGCGCACGCACCAACCCGTCGACCGTGAAATTGCCCGGCAGAAACAGCGGCAGCATGTAGGTGGCGAAGAACAGCACGGTGATCAGCGGCACCCCGCGCCAGAACTCGATGAAGGCGATCGAGAAGATCCGGATCAGCGGAATGGTCGAGCGGCGGCCAAGCGCCAGCGCAATGCCGATCGGCAGCGAGGTGACGATGCCGGTGACGGAGACCACCAGCGTCACCAGAAGTCCGCCCCAAAGGTTCGTCTGCACGATCGGCAGTCCGCCGTGGTCGAGCCCCATCAGCTTGATCACGATTGCGATGGCGACGAAGGTGGCGATGCTGGATGTCAGGGCCCGTCCCCCGGTGCGGATGCCGCCGCCGAGAACGAAGGCGATCAGGGAGACGATCGCGGCCGTGATGGCGAAATCGGTCCAGACCGACTGGCCTGTCCCCTGCAGCTGGTCTCGCAGCCAGGTCAGCGGAAAGATCAGCCAGTAGATCGCGGTCCCCCCGAGCACGATGACATTGCCGACGACCCACAACAGCGGAGCGGCAGACGACGTCTTGCCGAGACTGAGCAGAGCCTGCCCGGCGCCGATGATGCTGTCGTCGAATAATTGCAGCAGGTCAGCGGTCCAGCTCAGGCCAAATCCCTTGATGCCGCCGCCATGCAGCAGAAAGAATGCGACCACCGGAAACGCAAAGAAGAACAGACCCGCGTTCAATCCTTTCGACGGCAGCCGCGGAATGAGCAACGGCACCAGCAGGACCACCGACAGCACGAGCGTGAGGTTGACCCGCCAGCGCTCGGCTTCGGGGTAGAAGCCGTAGATCAGTTGCGGCAGCTTGGCCTGGATGTAGGGCCAGCAGGCCCCAACCGCAAAGCCGGTGTTCTCGGCGAGGCAGGCCGTGCGATCCTTGCCGGTCCAGACTGCATCGATCATCAGGAATCTGACGGAAGGGATGATGGTGAACCATAGCAGCAAGGCGCCGACGATCGTGAGCAGGATGTTGGTCGGCGAGTTGAACAGGCGCGTCCGCACCAGGCCGATGAAGCCCGTGGTCTTCACCGGCGCGGGACGCTCACCGAGAAGATCCTGGCGAACGAAGCTGGACGAGGTGATATCGCTCATGCGCCGAGACTCCGGCTGACGCGCCAACCGTAGACGCTCATGACGGCGCTGGTGATCAGCGAGATCAGGAGATAGACGCCCATCGTCATGGCGATGATCTCGATGGCCTGCCCGGTCTGGCTCAGCGACGTGCCGGCGAACACGGAGACGAGGTCAGGATAGCCGATCGCGACGGCCAGCGACGAATTCTTGGTGAGATTGAGGTACTGGTTGGTCAGCGGCGGAACGATCACGCGCATCGCCTGTGGCACGACGACCAGGCGGAGCGTAGTGCCGCGGCTCAGTCCCAGCGACGATCCCGCCTCCATCTGTCCGCTGTGAACGGAGAGGATGCCCGCGCGCACGATCTCGGCGATGAAGGCAGCCGTATAGGTCGATAAGGCCAACGTGAGCGCCACAAACTCCGGGATGATCCGCGAGCCGCCGGCAAAATTGAAGCCCTTGAGCTGTGGCAGCTCGAAGCTGAAGGGCAGACCCGCTACCAGCATGGTGATGAGCGGCAGTCCGAACAGCAGGCCCAGCACATAGGGCCAGATCCGGATCATCTGCCCCCGCTGGAACAGCGCCTGGCGCGCATGGATGCGCAGCGCCAGCGAAGCCACGATGCCGAGCGCCAGCACGGCAAGAAACGCCTCGAAGCCGCTCTCGCCGATCGGGCGGGGAATGACGAGACCGCGATTGCTGACGAAGGCGATGCCGAGCAGCGAAATGCTCTGTCGTGGATTGGGCAAGGCCGCGAGCACCGCCAGGTACCAGAACAGGATCTGGAACAGCAGCGGCAGGTTGCGGATGATCTCGACATAGATCTCGCCGACGCGCGCGAGCAGCCAGTTGGGAGACAGCCGGCACAGTGCGACGATAAAGCCGATCACGGTGGCAAACACGATGCCCACCACCGAGACCACGAGCGTATTGAGGAGCCCGACAAGGAACACGCGCAGGAACGTGTCCGAGCCGGTATACGAGATCAGCGTCTGATTGACGTCGAAACCGGCGTTGTTCGCGAGGAAACCGAAGCCGGCGGCAATGTGCTGGTTCTCGAGGTTGGCGCGGGCGTTGGAGACGATTTCATAGGCAATCCAGCCCAGGACCGCAGCGAAGGCAAACTGGACGGCGATGCCGTTCCAGCCTGTCTTGCCCCCCAGCACGCGCCTGATCTTCAGCGCGATCTGGGGCGGGGGTTTGCGAGCCTCGATGCTCATCGCCGCGAGCGCGGGTCAGGCGGGGTCAGCGGATCGGCGGCGCGTACTGGAGACCGCCCTTGTTCCAGAGATTGTTGAGACCCCGACTGATACCAAGCGGCGAGCCCGCGCCGACGTTGCGGTCGAACACTTCGCCGTAATTGCCGACGGCCTTCACGATGCGCACCACCCAGTCCTTGCTCAGGCCGAGCTGTTCACCAAAATTGCCGTCGGTGCCGAGGACGCGCTTCAGCTCCGGATTTTCCTGTTTCGTCTTCTCGTCGACGTTCTTCGCGGTCACCCCCAGCTCTTCGGTGGTGACCAGCGCAAACAGCGTCCATTTCACGATGTCGAACCACTGGTCGTCGCCGTGGCGCACCATTGGTCCGAGCGGCTCCTTCGAGATGATTTCCGGGAGCACCATGTGATCGCCGGGATTGGCGAGTTTCAGGCGGTTGGCGTACAGCCCCGACTGGTCGGTGGTGAAGACGTCGCAGCGCCCGGCCTCGTAGGCCTTGACCGTTTCGTCGTTGGTGCCGAACGCGATCACCTCGTACTTCATGTTGTTGGCCTTGAAGTAGTCGGCGAGATTCTGCTCGGTCGTGGTGCCGGTCTGGACACAGACCGAGGCGCTGTTGAGCTCGAGCGCCGAGTTCACCTTGAGCGACTTCTTCACCATGAAGCCCTGCCCGTCATAGTAGGTCACGCCGGTGAAGTTGGCGCCAAGCGACGTATCGCGCGAGATGGTCCAGGTGGTGTTGCGCGACAGCACGTCGACTTCGCCGGATTGCAGCGCCGTGAAGCGGTCCTTGGCGGACAGCGGCACGTATTTGACCTTGGTCGGATCGTTGAAGATCGCCCCGGCGATCGCGCGGCAGACGTCGACGTCAAGCCCGGTCCAGTTGCCCTTGTCGTCCGGCGAGGAGAAGCCGGGCAGGCCCTGACTGACGCCGCAGGACAGCATGCCCCGGTCCTTGACGGTCTTGAGCGTTTGCGCATCGGCGGCTTGGGCAGTCAGGCCGGCGGCGAGTGCGAGAGTGAGAGCCAGGGTTACGCGTTTCATGGGCTTTGGGCCTTTCAAAGTCGTCTCAAGGTCAGGAGCGTTGTCTTTGCGATCGTCTCTGCCAGGGCTAGCCATATCAAGACTAGCCCTGCAAGAGTCATGCTGGAAAACCTTGCCGATCACCCGCCGATCCCGGGAGGCCCTACCTTAATCCCCGCCGAAAGCGCCCGCCGTTACGGCTGTGGCGCATGGTCCGGTCAAGCGATGGATCGAAGGTCGCGGCAGGCCCCTCAACATGCAGCGACTGAATAGCACTGCGATAACAGAACGACTGGCGTGCCGGGTCAAGGGGTTGACGGGACTCTTCTGTGTTCTGTTATTAACGACAGCGGCCTTTCGGCCAGCCCGCGGGCGCAGGGCGCCTACTGGAAACGCGCTTTTGAAAGCAGACGCATGGATTCCTCACACCCCTCCGAGCAGCACGCCGAAACCCGGCTGGTCACCTCCGGCCGCGACACCAAGGCGCAGAAGGGGTTCGTCAACCCGCCCGTCTTCCACGGCTCGACCGTGCTCTATCCGACCGCCGAGGACCTGCACGCCCATCGCGGCGAGTTCCAGTACGGCCGGCACGGCACGCCGACGACCCGTGCGTTCCAGGACACCCTGATGGCGCTGGAGGGGCCGCAATGCGCCGGCGTCGGCATCGTGCCGTCGGGCCTGTCGGCGATCTCGACCACCCTGCTCTCGGTGCTTAAGGCCGGCGACCACATCCTGGTCTGCGACAACGTCTATCGGCCCTCGCGCAATTTCTGCAACGGCATGCTCACCCGCTACGGCGTCGAGACCACCTACTTCGATCCGATGATCGGCGCCGGCATCGACAAGCTTTTCAAGCCCAACACAGGCGCGGTGCTGGTCGAAGCGCCCGGCTCGCAGTCGTTCGAGATGCCCGACATCCGCGCCATCGCCGAGGTCGCGCATGCGCGCGGCGCGCTCGTCATCGACGACAACACTTGGGCGACGCCGCTCTATCACCGTTCGCTCGAACAGGGCGTCGACATCAGCATGCAGGCCGCCACCAAATATATCGGCGGCCATTCCGACATCATGTTCGGCACCATCTCGGCCAATGCCAAGGCCTGGCCTCAGATCGCCGAAGGCATCCGCTTGCTCGGCGTCTGCGCCGGTCCCGATGACGTCTTCCTGGCGCTGCGTGGCCTGCGTACGCTGTCGGTGCGGCTGGCGCACCATCATCGCTCCGGCCTCGACATGGCGCGCTGGCTTGCGAGCCGTCCCGAGGTCGCGCGTGTGCTGCATCCGGCGCTCGAGACCGATCCAGGCCATGCGATCTGGAGGCGCGACTTCACGGGCGCGTCGGGCCTGTTCAGCATCGTCTTGAAGCCGGCGCCGCAGAAGGCGGTCGACACCATGCTCGATACGCTAAAGCTGTTCGGCATGGGCTTCTCCTGGGGCGGCTTCGAGAGCCTGGTGATTCCCTTCGATTGCGACGCCTATCGCACCGCGACCAAGTGGGCACCGGGCGGGCCTACCTTGCGTCTGCACATCGGTCTCGAGAGCACCGACGATCTCAAGGCGGATCTTGATCGCGGCTTCGCTGCCCTCAAGGCAGCAATGTGAGCCTGCTCACAAGGCATCGCGCCTCGGGACGCGGCAATCGCGCGCCGGCGGACGCGCCAACGCGCGCCGCGGGAACGTGCAGCTGCCGCAAACGTTAACGCCGACGCGCCAACAAATGGTTTGAACCTCAAGCATTTGGCGCTAGCCTCACCAATCGACTCTCATCCGGACACGGAGCATGGGAACGTTGGTACTGCTCGATCTGATGGGCGGCGTGGCGCTGTTGCTGTGGGGCCTGCACATGGTCCACAGCGGGATTCTGCGCGCCTTTGGCCCGGACCTGCGACGGCTGCTCGGCAAGGCGCTTGGCAACCGCTTCAACGCGTTTGCCGCCGGCCTCGGGCTGACGGCGCTGCTCCAGAGCAGCACGGCGACCGCGCTGCTCACGAGCTCGTTCGCAGCCGAGGGCCTGCTCAGCCTGGTCACCGCGCTTGCCATCATGCTCGGCGCCAATGTCGGCACGACGTTGATCGTGCAGGTGCTGTCGTTCAATATCGCCGCCGTTGCGCCGGTCCTGTTCGTGCTTGGACTGGTCGCCTTCCGCGCGGGTCCGCGCTCGCGGATCAAGGACGTCGGCCGTGTCTTGATCGGTCTCGGACTGATGCTGCTGTCGCTGCACATCCTGCTCGACACGCTGGCGCCAGCCGAGAACGCACCGGGCGTTCGCCTCGTGATGTCCTCCATCACGGGCGATCCCGTTCTGTGCATCGTGATTGCGGCGCTCGTCACCTGGGCGGTGCATTCGAGCGTCGCCAGCGTGCTGCTGATCATGTCACTCGCCTATTCGCAGTTCATCTCGCCTTACGCCGCGCTCGCACTGGTGCTTGGCGCCAATCTCGGCAGCGCCATCAATCCCGTATTCGAAGGCGCCAAGCGTGACGATCCCGCCAGCTATCGCCTGCCGGTGGGCAATCTCGTCAACCGCGTGATCGGGATCGCGCTGATGCTGCCTTTCCTGGGCCCGATCGCCGAGCACATGCACGCCTGGCAGCCGGATCTCGCCAGGATGACGGCGGCGTTTCATATCGCCTTCAACGTCGGTACGGCCGTGATCTTCATCGGCCTGCTCGACACCATGTCGCGCCTGTTGACCCGGCTCCTGCCCGATCGTGTTCAGGAGGCCGATCCGGCCCGGCCGCGCTATCTCGACGAGACCGCGCTGGAATCGCCGTCGCTGGCGCTGGCCGATGCCGGCCGCGAAACCCTGCGCATGGGCGATCTGGTCGAGATCATGCTGCGCAAGGTGATGGCGGCGATGATGAGCGGCGACCGCGCGCTGGTCGACCAGGTCTCGAAGATGGACAACATCGTCGACGGCCTCGACGAAGCCATCAAGCTCTACGTGACCAAACTCATGCGGGGCAGCCTCGACGAGAGCGAGGGCCGGCGCGCCATGGAGATCATCTCCTTCGCCATCAATCTGGAACATATCGGCGACATCATCGACAAGAGCCTGAGCGAGCTCGCGACCAAGAAGATCAAGCGCCGATTCCAGTTCTCGCCCGAGGGCGCCGAGGAGCTCGCCGCCTTCCACAAGCGCACGATGGATTCGCTGCGCATCGCCTTTGGCGTCTTCATGTCGGGCGACGCCAACGAGGCACGCAAGCTGCTGGTGGAGAAGACGGCGCTGCGCAACACCGAGCTTGCCGCCGTCGAGCGCCACCTCGATCGCCTCCGCGAGGGCCGTCCCGAGACCATCGAGACCACGTCGCTGCATCTCGACGTGCTGCGGGACCTGCGCCGCATCCACTCGCATATCTGCTCGGTCGCCTATCCCGTGCTCGACGCGGCCGGCGAGCCCCATCGCAGGCACGAGGCGGATGCGGCCGCCCTGCCCGCGACAGACGCAGCGTCGGCGCTGCCGCGCTAGCGTGGATCAGCGCTCCAGCGTCTTCGAGGCGCGGCCGCGGTTCTTCACGATCAGCATGATGTTGCGGATATAGATGATGGTCGCCAGCGACTGACCGAGGATGATGACGGGCTCACGCTTGACGACCCCATAGACCAGCGTCATCAGCCCGCCGCCCATGGAGCAGAACCAGAACGCCATCGGCACCACGCTATTGCCGGCGCGCTCGCTCGCGATCCACTGCACCAAAAAGCGCGCTGTGAAGAACAGCTGCGCGACGAGGCCGAACGCTAGCCAAAAATCGAACTTGGCGACGAAAACGTCGTAGAAATAGTTGCTCAGCGCCTGACCGTATTGGATGATCATGCCTTCACCTCAGTCACATCCGGCGTCGGCTTCTTGCGGCGGATCAGCCACCACACGCCCACGAGATCCATGATGCCGATCCACAGCCGGTCGAAGAAACCGTAATTGGACACGCCGGAATGTCGCGGCCGGTCGATCACGTCGACATAGGCGATTTCAAAACCCTCGCGGCGCACCAGCGCCGGCAGGAAGCGATGCAGCCCGTCGAAATAGGGCATCATCAGGAACACCTCGCGCCGGAACGCCTTCAACCCGCAGCCAGTGTCGCGCGTACCGTCCTTCAGGATCGCGTTGCGGACGCCGTTGGCGACGCGCGACTGGAACTTCTTGAAGCCGGTATCCTTGCGGCCGACGCGTTGTCCGGCGGCAAGTCCGACCTTGCTTCCGTTCTCGATCGCCGCGATCAGGTCCGGCAGGAAAGCCGGATTGTTCTGGCCGTCGCCGTCGAGCGTCGCCACGATCGCGCCGCGTGCCGCACGGACGCCGCTGCGCACGGCCGCGGATTGGCCGCCTGATTTGGCATGGCGCAACTGGCGCAGATTGTCCCGCTGCTTCATGACCGCGCCGAGCCGTTCGCCGGTCGCGTCCGTCGAACCGTCATTGACGTAGATGATCTCATAGGCCCAGCGGCCGTCGAGCGCCGCGCCGATCTCCTCGATCAGCGGCACGATGTTGTCGGCTTCGTTGCGCACGGGAACGACGATGGAAACCGAGGGCTGGAAAACCGAAGGCTGGGGCGACGACAAATCGAAAGCTCGTGGTTGGAATTGGCTTGGCTCGGGAACCGAGGGTCCCGGCAGGCAGCCGCTTTTATGGGGCGGATGCCCCGTGGGCAACCCTTTTGAGGCGGGCCGAGACCGCCCCCGCAAGAGGCACAATGGTGCCGTCGGCACGGATGGCAAAGCCGAGCCTACGGGCCGCGAACCAGTAGCGCACCGCCAAGGCTCCCACCATGCCGACCAGGGCGCCGGCCACGACGTCACTCGGGTGATGCGCGAGCAGCACCAGTCGCGTCAGCAGGATCACGATCGCGTAAGTGAACATGAACACGCGCAGGCGCGGCCACAACGCAGAGACCGCAAACGCGAGCGCGAACGCCGTCACCGCATGACCCGACGGCAGGCTGGCATAGGCCCCCGTCCCCTCGAACGGGATGAAGTTGAACGGATTGGCCTTGCCGCCGACGAACGGACGTCCTCGACCGATGAGATATTTCAGGATCTCAGCGACGAATATGGGCACGGCAACAGACAGAAACATGAACTGCAGCCGCGTGCCGAGGCCGAGCAGCAACGCGCGGCTTGTGCCGTGCAATCCCGCCGCAACGAGCACCAGCACCACCAGCACGCCCCCGAGCACCGAGAGCACATACTCGTCCTTGCCGAAATCGGTGAGGATGCGGATCGGCCACAGGCCCGGTGTGCCACGCGCCGGCATCAGCTGAATCTCGGTCAGGTCGAACGCGACCATCAGCGCGATGACCAAGGCTGCACCCGCCGCACTGAGCCACAGCGAATGCCGCGCCAGCTTTCGCGCGGCCTCGGCGCGGCGCGAATGCGAGGGCGAGCGCACGAGCTGCGCCAGGGCGCGCCCCGACAGCGTGAGCAATTGCGCGGGATAGCTCGCGCGCGGCGCGATGTCGGTTGGTGCCGACATCCTACTCGGTACCTTCCGAGCGGAAGATCGAGATCGAGATCGCGCGCCCTTGCGAGAAATTGTAGCCCTCGATGCGCGTGCCAACCTTGTAGCGCAGTCCGATCGCCTCGGCGCGCTGCACGAAGCCGCGCTCTGAGCGCTGCTCGATCAGCGCGAAACGGCAGCTCCCCTGCCGCAGGAAATCCGCCGCGCCCGAACCGTCGGTGAGCAACGTCTGTGTACCCGTCAGGAAGACGAGGCTCGGCTCGTGATAGCCGGCCGCGGCCGCCTTCGGCCCGACGCAGGTGACGTTGCGAAGCGCGCGTGCGATCTCGATGCTCGGAAACAACGGCGTCAGCGACGGCAGCACGATGCCGTAGACCGTCACCGCGAGCATCAGGGCTGCGACCAGCGCGTTGAGCAGCGAGCGCTCGGCGTGGTTGTTGTCGTGAAGCCACCAGGCGAACAGGCCGAAGATCAGCGAGGCCGCGATGAACGGCCAGGCGACGAAAGCAGGCTGCCGCGTCAGCATCACCGCGCCGACGACCGCGATGATCGAGCCGCCAACGGGGATCGCGAACCACCAGGCCGAGCCGCGCATCAACCAGGACCACGACAGCACGCGCCGCTCGAGCGCGCCCGCGGTGAGGATCGCGATCGCGGGGTACAGCGGCAGCACGTAGTGCGGCAGCTTGGTCAGCACCACCTCGAATACGATCCAGGACGGGACCAGCCAGGCCAGCAGGAACTGCGCGCCGGGCTCGCGCCGCGCGCGCCAGACCGCGGGCGCCGCCATCGCCGCGAGCGGCGCGCCGGGCCAGAACGTGATCCAGAACAGGGCCAGGTACAATCCGGGCGGCGCGCCGTGGGATTCCTGCGCGCCCAACTTGCTCAGCATGTCGCCGCCGACGGAATCGGCGAAGAAGGCATCGCCCGCGCGCCAGAAGATCGCGACGAACCAGGGCAGCACCAGCACCAGCATCCACATCAGGCCCCAGAGCGGGCGCAGCTTCCACAGCCAGGAGGCATCGCGGTCCTGGATCGCGAGCGCGACGATGGTCAGACCTGCGAACATCAGGATCAGCGGGCCCTTGATCAGGATGCCGACAGCGAGCGCCGTCCAGAAGATCGCAGGCCAACTCCAGGGCGGATGGGTCTCGTCCTCGGCGCGCTGCCACGACAGATACGCCCGCGCCATCGCGCCCATCGCAGCGGTCACGCAGAACAGCAGCATCGCGTCGGTCTTGGCGAGCCGCGCCTCGACCCCGAGCAGTACGGAGGCACACATCAGAAGTGCCGCAAGCACCGCGGCGCGCCGCGTGACGAAGCCGAGCGCCGCCCAATAGGTCATGAGCACGGCACCGATGGCGCCGATCAGCGAGGGCAGCCGGTAAACCCAGATCCGCAATTCGGCCCGCGGCAGACCGAGCGCCGATGCCGTCTCGACCGCGGCCGATTGCAGCCAATAGATGCCGACCGGCTTCTTGTAGCGGACGTCCTCCTGGAAGCGGATATCGACATAATCGCCACTCTCGACCATCTGCTTGGTGGCCTGCGCAAAGCGGGCCTCGTCGCGGTCAACCGGCGGAATTGTGAAGAAGCCCGGCAGGAATAACAGCAGCGCGCACAGCAGCAGGAAGGCGACCGCGCGGACGTGGCTGGCCGTGGCGATGTCGAACATGGACACGAGCCGGCTGCCCGGATTCACCGGGGATTTCGGCTCGCGAGGAGCTCCAAAACGGGGTGCTGGGTAGGTCTCGGCCATCGGTTCCGCTTACGCTGAAACCGCCATCGCCACAACCGCTTGCGGCAGGATCACTGAATTCGAATGACAACTGTGTCCGCGGCGCCCGTGGCATCGATGACCGTCAGCCGCGCAAAGCCCGGACCGGGCGGATCGATCAGCCGCTGGCGCCGTCCGTCGATCTCGCCCTGCGCCGTTCCGTTAACCATGACGGTCATGGGCAGAACGCCGCCGGCGACCTTGACCGGCATGGCTGCGCCACCTTCGCCACCTGAGCGATCGACATCGATCCGCGAGCCGTTCAGCGGAAACTGGATGTGCAGGGCCTGTTCGCCCCCGGTTCGCACTAGGTCTCCGACCGGGCGGAACCGCCTCAGCGGCAACGGCAGCTTGGCGTTACTGGCAACGAGAGTTCCTTTCGGCGGCTTAGGCAACGGGAGGAGCGTCTTTCCGGTCCGGGCGAAGGCGTCGAACAGAATGGGCGCGGCGGCGACGCGCCCAATCAGGCCCGGAACCGGCGCACCGTCGGGCCGACCGACCCAGACGCCGATGGTCATGCGCCCGTCGAAGCCCATCGACCATGCGTCGCGGTAGCCATAGGAGGTGCCGGTCTTGAAAGCGATGCGGTTGTGAGCCGCGTTCTCCGGCGGCGGGGTGCCGAGCAGCACATTACCCACTTGCCAGGCCGCGACCTGATCGAGCAGCCGCAGCGGCTCGCGGTCGTCCCGGTCGCTCATGATCTCGCGCAGTGGCCTGGTGGTGCCGAGCCGGGCGAAGCCAGCATAGAGCTGGGCGAGGTCCTGCAGCGTCACGCCGACGCCGCCAAGGCCCATGGCAAGTCCCGGCGCCTCGTCTTTGGGCAGAACCAGATTGCCACCGGCCTGGCGCAGCCTCGAGGCAAGCCGGCTCGCGCCGACGCGGTCGAGCAGCACGATCGCGGGCACGTTCAGCGACAGCTGCAGCGCCTTCTTCACCGGCACGGTGCCCTGGAACGTCATGTCGAAATTTTCCGGCGCGTAGGAGCCGAAGCGGACTGGACGGTCGTCGATCAAACTGTCGGGGTGAACGAAGCCATCCTCGAAAGCGAGCCCATAGATGAACGGTTTCAGCGTCGAGCCCGGCGAGCGGACCGCGCGGGTCATGTCGACCTGCCCTGCCCGGCGCTCGTCAAAATAATCCGCCGAGCCGACGCGTGCGAGCACGTCGCCGCTCTCATTGTCGACGACGATGATGCCGACCGAGATGTTCGGCCCCAACGAAATGGCGCGATCTCGCGCCAGCGGCTCCAGCACCTTTTGCAGGTTGGCATCGAGCGTCAGCCTGATGACGAGCGCGTCCTTGACCGTCGCGAGCGCCGCATCGGAGGCGTGCGGCGCCAAGATCGGCATCGGCTTGCGCAGTTTCGGCACGGGAACGGCTTTGGCCTGCTTGGCATCGTCGAGGCTGATCTGATGCTCCTCGACCATGCGGTCGAGCACGCGGTCACGCGCTTTGCGCGCTGCATCGGGATGGCGATCGAGCCTGCGGGTCTCCGGCGATTGCGGCAGCGCGACCAGCAACGCCGCTTCAGCCAGCAACAATCGCTTCGGCTCCTTGCCGAGATAGGCGATCGAAGCGGCCCGAATGCCTTCGAGGTTGCCGCCGTAGGGCGCGAGCGCCAGATAGAGGTCGAGGATCTGCTCCTTGCTCAAGCTGCGCTCGATCTCGATCGCTCGCACCATCTGCCGCAGCTTTGCATAGAGCGAGCGCTGCCGCCGCGGCTCCATCAGCCGCGCGAGCTGCATCGAGATGGTCGAGCCGCCCGAGACGATGTGGCCGCGCGTCCCAAGCTGAAACGCAGCGCGCCCCAGTGCCAGCGGGTCGATGCCGTCATGTGCGTAAAAGCGCTGGTCCTCATAGGCGAGCAGCAGCTTCAGATAGGTCGGATCGACGTTCGTTTTTGTCTCGACCGGCAGCCGCCAGCGCCCGTCCGCCATCGCATAGGCACGCAGCAGCTTGCCGTTGCGATCGACGATGGTGGTGGAAACCTGGCGGGCTTCGTCGAAAGGCAGCGGACCGAGGGAGTAAACCCACGCGACGAAGCCGACGATGGTGAGGATGAGGGCGAGAGCTAGCGCGGAGAGGACATTCAGGCCCCTGTCCTTTGCTCCGTCATGGCCGGGCTTGTCCCGGCCATCCACGTTCTTGCCGACGGCACCACAGTTCGTGGATGCCCGGGACATCTGCGCGAAGACGCGCTTCGCGCTTTTGCCCGGGCATGACGACTGAGTATGTGGCTCGGCTTTCATCTCACTCACTTGGCCGCCCGCACCTCGACCGTGCCGGTCCCGGTGCGGCCGTAGCGCGAGGGATTGTACATGTCCTCGACATAGGCCTGCGGCAGCACGTATTTGCCGGGCGAGACGACACGCACGACATAGGCCACCGTGAAGACCGCCTTGGAATCCGAGGCGCGGTCGACGGCCGCCGTGAAGCGGTCGTCGCGGAACTCGGTATCCTCGGGCTCTTCGCCATCCTCGATCCAGCCCAGCGTGCCGCTGTCGCCCGACGATACCAGTTTTGGATTGTCGATCTCCAGACCGGCCGGCAGATAGTCGGACACCATGATGTGGCCGTACTCGGGCTTGGCCTCGGTGATCTTCAGCACCACGGCGAAGCGGTCGTTCTGCTTGACCTTGCTGATGTCGGCAGGCTTGCCGTCGAGCGTGAAGAAACTGCGCTCGATCTTGAAGCCGTTCGATGCCGCAGGCTCCGGCGTCACCGGCGAACCCGACACCGAGACCACCGCCTGCACCGGCGCATCGCCGGTGTTGGTGATCTTCAGCGGCTTGCCCTCCAGTGTCGCGGCCTTGTAGCTGCGGTAGAGCGCGGTCTTGACCGGCTGGCCGTCCACCTCCATCGACAGGTTCTCCTTGGCGAGCGCGCGTGCCGCCAGCACCAGCCACGCATTCTCCTGCGTGGAGGTGTAGGGCGTCAGCCCGCGCGCGGTCTCGACCCGCGACACCGCCTGCGTCAGCGTTGCCTTCGGCGCATTGCCTTCACTGGCAAGCGACACCAGCGCTGCGGCATCGCGGAGCTGCGAGCCGTAGTCGGTGCGTCCGAACTCCAGAACAGGTTTTGGCGCGAGACTGTCGAGCGCGGCGCCATAGACCCGCTCCGCGCGATTGCGGTCACCGACCAACGCGAGCGCCGCGGCGAGCTGCGATTTCGCAATGGGAGTTGCGAGGTTGCTCAGCTTGGTGTCGGCGAGATAGCGGAGGTCACCGATCGGCGCCGCGCCATTGCGCGCCAGCACATAGAGGCCGTAGGCGAGATCGCGGCCGCCGTCCTTCTCCGGCTCGTTGCCGTTGACGACCGAGTTGCGGATACGATCCAGCGCGGTCTTGAACAGCACATCCGGGACCACAAAGCCCTTTTCGCGGGCGCGGGTCAGGAAGTCCGTCACGTACGCGTCGAGCCAGGCGTCGTCACCGCCTGCCGACCACAGGCCGAACGAGCCGTTCGAGCCCTGGCGCGCCAGGAGCCGCTCGATGGCGTCGCGGATGCGCTGGTCGACTTCAGTGTCCATGGCCAGATGCGCGCCGGCCGCGAGATCGTTGACATAGAGCAACGGCATCGCGCGGCTGGTGATCTGCTCCGAACAGCCATAGGGATAGCGGTCGAGCGCTTTAAGGATCGTCGCCGCATCGAGCGCAGTCGACAGGCTGGCCGAGACCGAGACGCTGCCGGTACCCGGCACGAGATCGGCGAACATATCCGAGGTCAACGTCAGGCTCTCACCCTTCGCGAGCGTCCGGATCGAGCGCCGCGCCAGGACTTGCGTCGCCGCCTTGACGTCGAGCGCATAGTGGCGCGCCAGCGCCAGGCCATTCGGCCCCCTGATGTCGACGTCGAGCGTCGCCTGCCCCGCCGCCGTCGCGTCGATGGCGAGCGAGAAGGAGTTGCGCTGCTTGGCGGCGAGCTTGACCGTGGTTGCGGGATTGCCGGTCATCTTTACCGGGCCGCCGGTCTTCACGTTGATGACGTAATCGCCGGCCAGCCCTTCGACATTGTCGATCTCGAGATTGGCCGTGCCGTGGTCGCCGTTGAGCAGGAAGCGCGGCAGGGTCGTGGTCAGCACCACGGGATCGCGGATCACTACGTCCGTGTTGGCGCGACCGAGCTTGGTCGCGGTCCACGCCACCGCCATCACGCGCGCGGTGCCGGCGAACTCCGGAATATCGAAGCTCACTTCCGCCGTGCCGTCGGCAGCGACGGTGACGATGCCCGAATAGAGCGCGAGCGGCTTTTGCGCGGGCGGCGAGCCCTGGAGCTCGGCGGCACCGGCGTCGCCCCCGGACTTGATCTGCCCGCGCGTGCCCGACATGCCGTCGATGAGTTGCCCATAGAGGTCGCGGATCTCCGCGCTCAGGCGGCGCTGGCCGAGATAGTAGTCGTCCGGTGCCGGTGGCTTGTAATTGGTGAGGTTGAGGATGCCGACATCGACCGCAGCGATCACGATCTTGGCGTCTTCGCCCGGATTGAGCCCGTCAAGCTTGACCGGGATCTTCAACATTGCATTCGGCCGGATCAGTGCCGGCGGCGTCAGCTTCACCTGCAATGTGCGGGTCTGCTTGTCGATGCCGAACCATTTCAGTCCGATCGCACGGCCCGGCATGCGTTGCGCGGCCGCATCGAGCGGCCGGCGCAGCGTCGCGACCACATAGGCGCCGGTGCCCCAGTCCTTGCCGACCGGGAGCTTCACCTGCGCGGTGCCTTCCTTGACGTCGATGGTCTGCGTCGTCAGCAGGCGATCGCCGAGCACGTTGACGGTCAGCTTGCCGGCGCTGCGGACGTTGACCGACACGGTCATCGTGTCGCCCGAGGCGTATTGCGGCTTGTCGATCGAGGTCTCCAGGAGGTCCGGCGTGTCGGCGCTGCCGTCGGAATACCAGCCGACGTCGAACTGCACCGAGGTCACGGGGCCGTCGGCGTCGTTCGACTTCACGTCCAACCGGTAGCGGCCGGGCTTTGGGGTCAGCGAAATTCGCGACGGCTTGTCCGCGGCGACGGTCACGTCGCCGTCAGAGACGCGCGAGGTCGATTTGACCGGCTCGTACTCCCAGTAATTGCTCTGGCGATACCATTGGTAGCGCGACTCCATCTTCAGGAGCTCGTAGCGCAGGCCGTCGCGGCGAAGCCTCTCACCCTCAGGCGAGACGAACACGACATCGAACTCGGCCTTGTCGCCCTCGGCGACGTTCTTGTCGCCGAAGAGCGGCTTGATGCCGATCATGGCGGCAGCAGGCGCGACCGGCAGCACGATCTTGCGTTCGACGGCGCGGCCGCCGGTCTCGACCATGCGGACGAAGATCTGCGCCTCCTGCGGCCGCGTCGAGGCCGGCTGCTTGTCGAGCGTGACCGGGAAGGTCGCAACGCCGTTGGCGTCAGCTTCCGGCAGGTTCTCCAGCGGCGTGCGCTCGTTCGAGGAGGTCTCCTCGTCGGCGACGCCGAACTGGTAACCGGCGAAGCCCGGCCGCTCGGACGCGGGCGCGACCAGCATGTCGCCTTCGAGCGCCAGACCCGAGGCCGGCGCTCCATAGAGGAAATGACCGTCCGCCTTAAGCTCCACTGGAGCGTTAGCTTTGATCAGCTTGTCCTTGGCAGACAAGTCGAATTCGATCCGGTCAGGGACGTAGTCCTCAACCATGAAAGTGGTCTCGCCGACCGAAGACCCCTTCGGATCGGTGAAGGCGCGCACCCGCCAGGTCCCGGTTGGGACGGCCGGGTTGAGCGGCACGGACAAGGTGCGCCCGCCGGCGCCCTGGTCGGACAGCACGGCGCGGCGGTATTCGACGCCGTCGGGACGCTCGATCACCAGAGTCATCGGCCCGCCGGTGACGGCATTGCCCTGCCCGTCGCGCAACAGGGCGGTGAGATAGACGGTCTCGCTGGAGCGGTAGACGCCGCGCTCGGCATAGACGAAGGCATCGGCGCCCGCAGGCACCACGCGACCCGCAACGCCACGGTCGGACAGGTCGAAGGCCGAAGATTTGAGGCTGAGGAAGGCATAGTCGGCCTTCTCGCCGGTCACGGTGAGCATCGCCGGCGACAGGCCGCCCTCGCCGCGCGCAAGCCCCGCCTCGAACAGCAAATGGCCGCTCTCATCGGTCTTGCGGGTGGCCAAGATCTCGTTGTTGCGCGCGACCAGCCGCACCTCGGCTTTGCCGACCGGATCGGTCGAGGCCAGCGAATTCACGAAGACATGGATGCCGTCATTGCCGGAATAGGCCGTGACGCCGAGATCGGAGACGATGAACCATTGCGTGGCGAGCTGGTAGTCGTCGTCCGAGCCCGGGCCCTTCGCCGCGGCCGTCATGACATAGACGCCGGGCTGGAGCTCGCCGAGCGCCTGATCGACCGGGAATGCGGTAGTGACGTCCTGGTTCAGCGTCATCGCGGTCGCGAGCTCGCCGGTCCAGACTTTCACGCCGCGCTCGCCGCCGAGATCGCTGAGCTGGTATTTCGACAGCGTCTTCTGGAAATCGCTATCGACCACCGAGTTGATCAAATTGCGGTCGCCGATCCGGAATACGTTGATGTTGACGGCTGGCGTGTTGACGCTGACGACGGGAATGCCGCGCTGGCCGGTCCTCGGCAGCACATAGGCGCGACTGGTGAAGCGCACGAAGGGCTTGCGGTCGCGCACATAGACGTTGAACTCGGCCGACTTCGGCAGGCCTTCCTTCACGGTGGACGGCAGGCCGGCGCGCAAATTGATGTTGTAGCGCTCGCCGTGCTTCAGCCCGTCGACGCAGAGCTGCTTGCCCTCGGCCAACAGGGCAGGCTTGTCCTGGCCCGCCAACGCGAGGTACGGCGCGAAATCGGTGCGTTTTGCCAGCTCCTCCGAGAACTGGAAGCAGGCGCGCGGGCTGGCGGAGTCCGAGTCCACAGTGTAGTCGAGCAGCCGGAAACCGTGCTCGTCGCGCATCTTCTCATATTGGCCGCGGACGTCGGCGACCTCCTGCATGTCGAGCGACAGCCGCAGCGCATCCAGCGCCGGCCGCCACAGCTTGCGTTCGGATAGCGACTTGCCGAGCACCGCGAGCGCATCGGCCTCCTCGCCCGCATTACCGGCGCGCTGGTAAGCGATGTAGGCGGCAGTCGAGGCGCGCTCCAGCAGGAACGTCTGCTCGCTCGAGCTCTTCGGCGATATCTGGAAGATGACTTTCGCCAGGCGCAGCCAGTTGCCGGCGTCCTCCGGCGTGGTCGCCGCGATCTGGCCGAGCACCGACAGGCCGGTGCGGTAGTCGTTGCGCCGGAAGGCAGCATCGGCGTCGGTGCGCAAGCTCGCGGCAGCCTTGGCGACCGGCCCCGCCTCGCCCTTGATCTGCGCCTCCAGCTTGATCGCGGAATCGGCGAGGTCGTCCCGCTTGAAGGCTTTGTCGGCGGCCTGCGCTACGCTAAGGCCGAACGCCAGCGTGGCGCAGAGTGTGACGGCGCGAACAAGACCGATCATGGATGGACTCCCGGAAATCGCGGACGAACGCCGCTTGTCGCATGAAATGCGCGGAAAGGTGACGGACTCAAGGCGATGGAACCAAAGCTGCAAACCGTCGCATTCGCCATGACAAGGCACGCCCAGAGGAGACCGATCAAGCTACCGCCGCGCACGCCGTCCTGATGGCGCAGCAATACCCGACCAGTCGTCCGGCGGCCGTGTCCCGGAAGCTGGCCAGCGTTCCCGGCGATGTGATCCATCGTCCAGTCCGCTGCCGCTCAACCCGGCACCCTGACACCCCACCGTTCCGCTTTGTCGCGGCTTCGAGGAAAACGGTTCGGTTCAGGCTTGGCGAAAGACGATATTTTTCATAATGGCATGGTAGATGAACAGCCGGCCCCCAACCAGGGCGGCTCAAGCCGGTCCCGTAGCTCAACTGGATAGAGCATCAGATTTCTACTCTGAGGGTTGCAGGTTCGATTCCTGCCGGGATCGCCATTTCAGTCTCGAGCGTTCATCGTGAGCCCGGTCTACGATGCGCGCCTGCAGAATCCACCGTCCTTCACGAACGCGTGGGTCGCCTCGCTCCGGGCTTTGATCCAGGCAAACGAGCCCTATCTATCCGCCGAGCGACGTGCGCCCGATAAGGACTTCGATGCCACTATCCGACTTGACGAGAATGGCTATCGCATCTGCGGTCGCGATTGTGGCAATATCGTTCCTGGCAGTTGACGCGGGAGTCGTGAACTCCGGCGCCATCACGAAGCCCATCGCGACGGCGCGGGCTTCCATCGCGGACGCGGCGGCTAGCCAGCATCAACTCGCCTTCGCCGTTCAGGCATGGACGCGTCGCGGCCACCAGAAGCCGGCCGTGGAAGAATGCCTGGCGATCGATTGAAACAGCGCAGTTTGTCGCCGCTTTCGTTTCGCGGATGTATGCGCAACATAACAATCATGTTTGTTACAGGCCATTATTCCCCCGGATGAAGATCGTCCAAATCCAGCCGAACAGTGCGCTCAAGGCGGCGACCGATGCGGCGATTGCCGCGGTCCGGGTCCACCAGATCTGCCGCTCGTGCCGTTCGATATCCGCCTCGGATTTTTGATTATCTTTCCAGTTCAGCCATTCCTGGGCGAACCCGATCGTCATGACGGGCGCGGTTCCGATCGCAATCGCTCCTGCGGATGCCGCGTCGGTCTGGGCTAGCCGCGCTCGGACGTTGGTTGCACCCGTCTTTTCAAGCACCGCAAGCCATTGCTGGGACTGTTCGTCTGAAACATGCCACGTGCATTCCCTGTAAGGAAACGCGTTCGATCGCTCTGTCATGGCCTTGCACCGTACTCACCCTTCAGTCTCGCCCTGATGTCGCGCCCACCACCCGGCAATCGCCGCCGCGAGATCCTTCCACAACGCCGTGGGCAAATCCGGCACGGCGACCCGGACGCTGTACCGATCCTTGGTCGCGTCGTGAAACCACTCGGTCGCCGCGAAATCGAAACCAAAACTGCCGGCGTGGCGAATGGGGAAGCCTTTGGCGCTGAGGTCGCGGCTCATGTCGTCGGCGGCCTGCCGCGCGGTCGCCTCGTCGAGGGCGCGCCTGCCGCGAAGCGTGACATAGAGGCCGTGGGTGAAATGCAGCTCGGCCGAGAGCGAAGCGAGCTCGGAGGCGAAATATCGCGCCGTGTGGCGACCGTTGCGCAGGATCGCCGCGACGCGCCTTTTCGTCAGGGCCCAATAGCCCGCTGAGCCCACGAATGGCGGGAAGTGCGCCGGCAACGCCGCGCCACCGAGAAGCCGGACGGCGTTGCGGGTTTCCGCCGCCAGGCTTTCGGACAGCAGCTGGCCTGCCTTGAGGTCCTTCCGGCTCCAATGCACGAACACGGCAGAGCCGAGCCGGCCGTATTCCACCCCGAGCGAATCCAGCTTGTTGTGGCTTCGCACCAACACGACGGGAATGTCCCATCGCGCGGCCCATCTCAGGACGCGCCGGATGCGCCCCGATCTGCCGGCGAAACATGTGGTGTCGAAAATCAACAGATCGAGCCCCGAACCGTCGCAACGCAAAGCCGCTTCGAACGCCCCGGCAGGAGCGCATGAATCCAGCAGGAGAAGCCGTGGCGAGGCTGCCGCAGCGAACGCTTCGGCCAGCGGCAGTCTGGCGGTGACAAGTCGCAAATGGGGGACGAGGCTCTCGATCAGCTCCAGTGTCTCGCCGTATGTGCCCGGCAGCACCACGATGTCCGCCTTGCCGGTGATTCGTGCGGACGCGAGCAGCAGCGCGGAGATCGCGGCCATGCCGGATGCGGTATAGATCGCCTCGCTCCGGCAGCCGCGCTCGAGTTCATAGAACGAGGGACCGCGGACCTTGAGGTCCGCGCGCTGATAATCGTAGCTGAACACGAACGGACCGCTGGTGGGAGACGCCGCGTGCGACCAGGCGGTCTCCGTCGCCTTCCAGTCCTGCAGCGCATGCTCCGCGCGCAGCGCGGCGGCGAGCCGAAATTTGGAGTCCACGACCTCGTCGACCGATTGCGGCCGAGCCAAATGCAGCGGGCTCCTCAGGCAATCGTTCAGCAGCCCGATTTCCCTGTGCTTTCGTTCGAGATAGGCCTCGGAGGTCTCCATGCGGATATTGATAACGGTCCTGGCAATTGCGGTTGCCTTTCAACGCTCGGCGAACGCATTGGCTCCAGACAGTCGACCCGCTCGTCCTTGCAACGAAGACCGGTCCTCGCCGTTGACACTTCACAAGGAGAACATCATGAGCGAGATCAGAGAGCATATGAAGATCATCGGCAAGGACGGCGCGCCTGTCGGCACCGTCGACCCCGTCGAGGGAAACCGCATCAAGCTGACGCGGAAGGACAGCCCGGAAGGTCACAAGGACCATCATCATTACATCGACACGAAATATGTGGGTGCCGTCGAAGGCGATATCGTCAAGCTTTCGGTCAATGCCGACGCGGTGCCGAAGTCGGAAGCGGCCTGAGTCAGCAAATTTCCCCGGAGGCTTTTTGTTTGTTCACGGTCCTGCTCCGCTTCGTTCCGCGAAACGAATCGCGATCGGAAAATCGTCGTCCGAACAAGTCTTAACGTCGCGTTTCTGCGACTCTCGTGAGGCGTCGAGCGTCACGAGTACGGGCCACAAGCGGTAGGCGTCGATCGCGGCGTTGGACAGCAGCAACCGTCGGCGTTCGCCACCCCGCATCATGCGGTCGATCCTGTTCAGGATGAACCGGGCCGCGTCCCTGCGCTCGCCAGTAAGCAGGCCGGATTGGTCGAGATATTTCCAGGCAATCTCGAAGGACTCTGCGCGCAACTCGGGATCGTTCATAGCGGCTCAACGTCGGCGAGGAACCGACGTTCCATCGGCAAGATGCGCCTCCCCGGCCGGCCTTCATGATCTCGCGCGAAAAGAATTGAGGAGGCGCGGAACGAACCTCCGGTCGGCGCGTTCGCTATCGAGTGGTGCCGATTTGCCAGCCCCGATCGGCTCTCGAGAACCCCGTGCTTGTCCCCCGAGCACGGGGTTTTTCTGTGAATACGGGTATTGTCGCAAGAACGTGGGCTCAGTCCGTCCGCTCTTCGCGCCGGTCGCGGGCGAGTTGATGCCAGGCCAGGGCCAGCTCGATGAGACGTTGCCGGTCGGGGCCTTCGGCCGCCACGGCGCGCTTCATCGCCGCCTCGGCTTCGTGCTGTGGATCGTACTTAGTACACATGAAGCCAATTCTAGCCGGACGATCTGGACAAGCGCGTGGCAATTTCGTCCGTATGATTGCGGGGTTAATCCGCACTTGGGGATTTGCGACTCGATCCAGTTCACGCATCTGTCTGGCCTTGATGCGCACCGATCTGTGAAGTGCGTCACAGCCGGCGCCCGACGCCTCCGCTAAACAGTCCTCAGCGCTCTCAGGAGCGAGAAGGCATGGGAGGTGGTCCCGTCATGACACAAGAAGCCGCAGCCGAAATTGCCGTCCCGACGCGACGCGAAAGATCCGATCCGCTCGGCATCGCATATCTTGCGACCATCGGTATCGTGATGCTGGCCTGGATCGCGGGCCTGGTCTGGGCCGCGATCGCGTTCTTCAGCTGGCTGGTGTCCTGACGCGCGCGGCCACGCCACAAATGAAAAGAGGCGGACTTTTCATCCGCCTCTTCGCATCAGGTCTTGCCTGGAGTGCTCAGTAACACGCGCGGGGGTCAGCCTGCACATATTGGCCGCTCGGATAGCGGTAGTAGCAGTTGCCCTGGGCCAGATAGTAGCCAGGACGCGAAGCAGCCGTCGCGCCGGCGATCGCGCCGGTGGCACCGCCGATCACGGCGCCTGCGGCCGCACCTGAGGCGTTGCCCGAGATCAGGCCGCCCAGCAAGCCGCCGACGATGGCGCCGCCAAGCGCGCTCGCGCCGGGATCGGCGGGTGGCGGTGGCGGCGGCGGTTCGTAGGCGACCGGCGGCGGGGCGTAGGCCACAGGCACGTCATCGTAATAATCCTCCGAGATGTAGGCCGGCGGGCCGGCCATCCGCTGCGGATAATAATACCGCGCGCCGCCCACATCCCACCACCAGCCGGAGCGGCCGTTGTGGACTTCGTGGCGCCAGCGTCCGCCATCCCAGGCGAGATGGCCGCGATAGCTGTGACCGCCCCAATCGCGCGCCGGTGCGGGACCCCTGGCGTAATTGCGTCCGGGGGGCGGGCCGCCGGCATTGCGCGGCGCCGGAGCTGGACCGCTAAGGCCCGGACCTGCATGACCGGGGCCGCCGGCGTGAGGCTGGCCGCCGGGCCGTGGCGCCGGCCGGGCAACCTGCTGCGGCGGCGGACCCTTGCGCATGTTCTGAGGCGGAGCACTGGCGCCCGGTCCGGCCGATGGCTGGGCGGCGTCTCTCGGCGGCCTGGCCTCCTGAGCCTGCGCCGGGACGGCGAGCATCGACATCGCCGAAACCAAGGGAATGATGATCTTGATGCGACTGGACGCACTCATGCGTGCTTGCCCCCTATTCTCTCGATTGCGGTCAATGGCCGTGATGCCTGGCGCGATAGACGATTCGGCTCGCGCTGAGCTGATGCCGGCTGACATGACTGACCTGCTTTGGTCGCCCAAGTCCCGTTACAAATGATTAAGATCACGACATTTTTTTCGTCCGCGCGGGCCGCGCTGGAGTGCTTCTAGCGGGCCGGCTCGATCACGTTGCAGTTGCTTCGCCCGGACATCAGGCAGTCCTGCATCTTGCTGGCCGAGGTGAGATCGCGCGCGAGCCACCAGCCGACGCCGAGGATCACGATCGCGATGATCAAGCCCGCAATGGCGCCGCGGCGGTTGTCACCGGATTGAGGTTTTGGAGGGGATTTGGGCTTCGCGCCCGGTTCGGGCTTACGTTCGGACTTTGCTTCGGACTTTGCTTCGGACTTGGACATGGCTGGCCGATCACGGGGGCGAGCGGGCTTTATCACCTCTGCGGCGTGGCGTCACATCTCGCCCAAGCTTCTCCCGGTTAGCCTCGGGTGGGCCGGATCGCTTCCTTGCGCGAGGTTTCGACCGCCGGGATCGCCTGCTGGACCCGCGGTGCGCAGGTCGTGAGCACGAACGCGGTCTGGGTGCATTCCCAATCTGCGCCCAGGACGGCACTTTCGATCGGCTGCGGCCGGGCGAGGAGCAGCGTGGCACCGGCCAGGGCTGCCACCGTGACGGCGATTGCGAGCGCCTTCACGCTCAGTCTTGAGATCGTCATACCCGTGCTCCGCGTCTCATACCGGGCGGGACGCTAGGCACCGCCCTGGTGCCCCCATATGAGGGACATCACAATTCGGCAGTTTTTCGGGGCTACGAGAGATCGTCGGGGGCGGCGATTTTCGTCTACCTGATCGGCTGCGATTATAGGTGGCATCACGGCGCGCGCCGATGTACACGCATCTGCGTCGCGCGGCGCCCGCTATGCCCAGCCGACGTACCAACAGGCAGTGATGTAGGATCGAAAGCGAGGATGACAAGGTTCGCCGATGAGTGGATTTAGGGAACCAGGCTTCTCCGACCGACAAAAGGCGGCACAGGAAGCACGCAAGAACCTTTTGAACAAATTCAAGTCGCAGCCAGGGCCGGATGATCCGGCGGTTGTGGCGAAGCGTGCGGAGCGCGAGGCCCTTGCGGCCAAGCGCGCCGAGGCAAAGGCTGCGCGAGAGACGGAAAAGGCCGAGCAGAAGCGCCTTCAAGAAGAGGCTGCCGCGCTCGAGTCCGCGCGGATCGCCCGCGAAGCCGAAGAAGCCGTCGCGAAGGCGGCCGAAGCCGAGGCCGAGCAAAAGGCCAAGCGAGACGCTCGCTACGCCGCCCGCAAGGCGAAGCGCAAGTAACGTTCGCAAGTCTAACGCTCGCAAGTCACGTTCAATTGAATTTGGACTGAAACAACACTCTGGGGGGCGGTCATACGTGACCGCCCCCGGATTTTTGGCGCGCGTCTGTCTGTCGCAAGCGCCTCCTCGACGATGGAAGATCAGTGCTTCTTCATCATCCCGTCGTCTTTCTTCATCCCGTCCTTCGACATCGTGTCCTTCTTCATGCCGTCGTCCTTGGACATGGTGTCCTTCTTCATGCCGTCCTTGGACATCGTGTCCTTTTTCATCATGCCGTCATCCTTGCCCATCTTGTCCTGGGCAAAAGCGGCCGGCGACAGCGCGAGGCCGAGCGAGAGAACGGCCGCCGAAACGCCGAGCGCGATGCGGGTACGAATGGTCATGACTGGTCTTCCCTTCGAGATGGATGTTTGTCAGCGACGGACGCCGCTATCTGATCTCGACGGATTGCCACGGGGCGTTGTTACGCGGCCGCTGATAAATTTCTGCGCGCCCGCCGCCGTCCTTCGTTCGGCGGATGCAGGAGATCGGGTGTGTGCAACGCAACATAGCCGCCTCTTGCCGCGGCATTCGGTCTCGAACTATCAGACTAGAGAACATTGTCTGAAAGACCGGCTAGGATGGGCCTCAGCACGGTTTCGAAGACCGACCCAAAATCACGGCAAACAAGAACCCTCCAAAGAACCGTTCAAAAAACCGCCCAAGGGAATCACACCATGCTCACGCGCCGCCACCTGATCGCGACTGCCGTCGCCGCACCCGCCATTCTCCGTTTCGGCACCGGCACCGCGCATGCCGCGACCACGCTGAAGATCTCGCATCAGTTCCCGGGCGGCACCGTCGACAAGGGCGATTTCCGCGACCGGCTCTGCCGCATGTTCGCCGCCGAAGTCAGTAAGCGCAGCAACGGCGACATCGCCGCCGAGATCTATCCGAACTCCTCGCTGATCAAGACCAACGCGCAGTTCTCCGCGATGCGTAAGGGCGCGCTCGACATCAGCCTCTATCCGATGCCCTATGCCGGCGGCGAATTGCCGGAAACCAATATCGGCCTGATGCCGGGCCTCGTCACCACCTACGACCAGGGCATGCGCTGGAAGAAGGAGCCGGTCGGCAAGGCGTTGACCGACTTCCTCGCCGACAAGGGCATCATCCTGCTCAGCTGGGTGTGGCAGGCCGGCGGCGTCGCCAGCCGCTCCAAGCCGATCGTGGCCCCCGAAGATGCCAAGGGTCTCAAGGTGCGCGGCGGCTCGCGCGAGATGGACATGGTGCTGCAGACCGCCGGCGCCTCGGTGCTGTCGGTGCCCTCAAACGAAATCTACGCAGCGATGCAGACGGGTGCCTGCGATGCCGGCATCACCTCCTCGACCAGCCTGATCTCGTTCCGCCTTGAAGAAGTCGCGAAATCGCTGACCTCTGGCGCAGGCGCGTCCTATTGGTTCATGCTCGAGCCGCTGATGATGTCGAAGGCGATCTTCGACAAGCTGCCGAAGAACCAGCAGGACATCCTGCTCGCGGTCGGCACCGAGCTCGAAGCATTCGGCCGCAAGGGCGCGCAGGACGACGACGTCGAGGTCGCCAAGGTCTACGAGAAGGCCGGCGCCAAGGTCTCGGCGCTCGATGCCGCAACCGTCGGCAAGTGGCGTGACATCGCCCGCGACACCGCATGGAAGGACTACGGCGCCAAGACCGCGACCTCGGCCAACCTGCTCAAGCTCGCGACCGACGTCGCCGCATGAGCCACGGTCCGCTTCCGGATCGTGACGACCAGGCCAACGCTGCCGCAAGGACCGGCCTTGCGGCGGCGATCGATCGCGGTCTCGCCATCGTCAACAGCATCATCGTCGTGTTCGCCGCGATCGCACTGATCGCGGCCTGCGCCATCCTGAGCTACAGCGTGCTCAGCCGCGCTTTGTTCAAGGCCGCCAATTACTGGCAGGACGAGGCGGCGGTGTTCCTGCTGGTGGGCGCCACCTTCATGACTGCCGCCTACGTGCAGCAGAACCGCGGTCACATCGGCATCGAGGCCTTCGTCGGCCTGCTCTCGCCGCTGGCGAACCGGATCAGGCTCTGGCTGGTCGATGCCGTGACGCTTCTGTTCTGCGCTTTCTTCGCCTGGAAGTCCTGGACGCTGGCGCATGAAGCCTATGTCGACGGCCAGGTCTCGAACTCGATGTGGTCGCCGCCGCTGGCGATCCCCTATTCGCTGATGGCGTTCGGCATGAGCCTGCTCTGCGTCCAGATCCTCGTGCAGCTTGCGCTGCCTTTCGCTGGAGCCAGGCGTTCATGAGCGTTTTCGGTATCGGCCTCGCGTACGGGATCGCGACGCTGGTCGTGATGTTTTCGGGCATGCCGATTGCGTTCGCGCTCGGCGCGGTCGCGGTCGTGTTCATGGGCATCTACATGCCCGCCGCCTCTCTCGATACGGTGACGCAGAACGTCTACGAGGAAATGGCCTCGATCACGCTGCTTTCGATCCCGCTCTTCATCCTGAAGGGCGCCGCGATCGGCAAGTCGCGCGCGGGCCAGGATCTCTACTCGGCTCTGCACGCCTGGCTGCACCGCGTCCCCGGCGGCCTCGGCGTCGCCAACGTGTTCGCCTGCGCGCTGTTTGCGGCGATGGCGGGCTCCTCGCCCGCAACCTGCTCGGCAATCGGCTCGGCCGGAATCCCCGAGATGCGCAAGCGCGGCTATTCCGGCGGTTTTGCCGCCGGCATCATCGCCGCCGGCGGCACGCTCGGCATCCTGCTGCCGCCGTCGATCACCATGATCCTGTTTGCTGTCGCCGCCGAAAAATCGCTGGGACGGCTGTTCCTCGCCGGCATTGGACCCGGCCTGCTGCTGGTCTCGTTGTTCGGCATCTACGCCGTGATCCGCTTCCGCCAGGAATATGCCGCGGCCGAAGCGATCTACAAGAACGGCGGCCCGGAAGCTGCGATCCTCGCCCGCGACGAGTACACGCTCGCGGAACGCTTCAGCGTGCTGCCGCGCGTGATCCCCTTCGTGCTGCTGCTCACCGGCGTCATGATCGCGCTCTATGGCGGCTACGCCACGCCGTCGGAGACCGCCGGCCTCGGCGGCCTCTTGGCGCTGGCATTGATTGCGGCGATCTACAGCGTGTGGCGGCCGAGCGACCTCGCCCCGATCCTGAAATCGACGATCCGGGAATCGACGATGCTGATGATGATCATCGGCATGTCGCTGCTCTACTCCTACGTGATGAGCTATCTGCACATCTCGCAATCGGCGGCCGAATCCGTCGTCGCGATGCATCTGCCGCGCTGGGGCCTCTTGTTCGCGATCCTCGTCATGGTCGTCGTGCTCGGCTTCTTCCTGCCGCCGGTCTCGATTATTCTCATGACCGCGCCGATCATCCTGCCGCCGCTTCGCGCGGCGAACTTCGACATCATCTGGTTCGGCGTCGTCATGACTATCGTGATGGAGATGGGGCTGATCCATCCACCCGTCGGCCTCAACATCTTCGTCATCCGCAACGTCGCGCCCGACATTCCCTTGCGCGAGGTGATCTGGGGCACGCTGCCGTTCGTGCTGCTGATGATGGTCGCGGTGCTGCTGCTGTGCTTCGTGCCGGAGATCTCGACCGCGCTGCCGGATCTGGTGATGGGCCCGGACGGGAGCAGGTAAAACTCCCGTAGGGTGGATTAGCCGAAGGCGTAATCCACCTCTTCTCGTCAATGCGGTCAGAAAGAGGTGGGTTACGCTTCGCTAACCCACTCTACGATTTCTCTTTCCGCCGCGACCGCGGTGCGATCGCCACCACCTGCAACAGATCCTTGCGCACGGCTTCGATGTGCCGCTCCAAAAACCGGCAGGCCTCCTCGATCTTTTGCGTGCGGCAGAGCGCGATCAGATGAGCGTGCTCCTTCTCGGCGGTCCCCATCGCCTTGGTGTTGGAGAGCTGGAGACGCGTATAGCGGTCGCTGGTCTGGAGCAGTGACAGCACGATCGCCCGGGTGCGGGGCTGCGGGGCATGGACATACAACGCCATGTGGAAGTCGGCGTTGAGCTGCCCCCATTCGCTGACGTTGCGGGCCTTGATCGCCTTCTCGAAGCTCTTGTGGATGTCGTCGAGCCCCGCGAAATCCTCCACGGTGAATCGGGGGGCCGAGTGCGCTAGCAGCCGCGGCTCCAGGATCCGGCGCAGGTCGAAGACGTCGTTGATCTCGTCCAGTGACAGCTCGGAGACGATGGCGCCCTTCTGCGGAACGATCCGCACCAGGCCCTCCGCTTCGAGCTGAAACAGCGCCTCGCGCACGGGGATACGGCTGACGCCATAGGCCTCGCCAAGCGCATCCTGGCGCAGTTGCGATCCGGCCGGATAGGTCCCGTCGAGGATTGCCTGTCGGAGTTGGTCGACGATCGCAGCCGACAGGGTGCGATGCTTCAGAGGCGCTTTCATCCGATATTCCGTCCGTTCCCGACTCGGCCGGCCGGAACGGTCCCTGTCTTGCATGTTGATGTCATCCCGTCCCCCGCGAAAAGGTCGTGCACGCCTTCGAGGCAGCCCGCAATTCCATTTGACAGCCAAAATGTATAAATTATACATTCGGCCATCGCACGACAAATCTTGCGGGCAATGGGGCCTCTTCATGATCGAGCAGACGATGCCGGCCACGCGCGCGTTCAGCGTTCGACGCATGATCGTCCGCGCTTCCAGCGCCCTGCTCGCTGTCGAGCGCATCGCATTGATGGGCCTGATGTACCTGCTCACCGGCCTGATCCTGGTCAACGTCGTCACCCGCTACTCGCATTTTCCGATCTACTGGATCGACGAATCCGCGGTCTATTGCGTGGTCTGGCTGACCTTCATCGGGGCGTCCGCGATGACGCGGCTGCGGCTCGATTTCGCGGTGACGATGCTGACGGAACGTCTTTCGCGCCGCGCCCAGAAGATCGCGAAGGTGATCTCGATCGGCCTCGTCGTCGTGTTCGGCCTCGCCCTGATCGTCACCTGCGTGCTCTGGATGGACCCGATTGGCCTTGCCCGCGCCGGTTTCGACGGGCGCAAGCTGGCGGCCCAGACCTTCAATTTCCTCTACACGGAGCATACCCAGACGCTGAACTGGCCGACCTGGGTGCTCTATCTGACGCTGCCGATGTTCGCGGTGTCGATGACCGTGCATGGCCTCGCCAATTTGCTGGAAGACCTCGAGCTGGTCCCGCGCACGCAACCGAAGGGCTTTGCGCTCTCCGAACTCGACGGGGTCAACTGATGATCACGTCGGCAGCCTTTCTCGCGATCATGCTGGTCGGCGTGCCGATCGGGCTCTGCCTGTGCCTTGCCGGCCTGGTTTACATCGCGGCGTCCGGCAATCCGGTGCTGTTCCAGTCCTATCCGCTCCAGCTGTTCGGAGGCGTCGACAGCTATGGCCTGATCGCCATTCCGCTCTTCATCCTGATCGGCGAGATCATGAACGGCGGCGGCATCACGCGGCGCATCGTCGACATGGCGATGGCCTTCGTCGGCTCGCTCAAGGGCGGGCTCGCCTACGTCAACATCCTCGCCAACATGTTCATCTCCTCGATCCTGGGATCGGCGACCGCACAGGTCGCGATCATGGCCCAGATCATGGTGCCGGAGATGGAGAAGAAGGGCTACGACAAGACGTTTGCGGCGGGACTGACCGCCTATGGCGGCATGCTCGGCCCGATCATCCCGCCGTCGGTGATGTTCGTGGTCTACAGCGTGCTCGCGCAGGTCTCGGTCAGCGACATGCTGATCGCCGGCATCGTGCCGGGCGTCATCCTCACGGTGATGTTCTGCGTCGTCATCGCCCTGATGGGCTACATCTACAACTATCCGCGCGCCGACTATCAGACGCCGCGGCAGCGCGTGGCGACGATCCTGCGGACCTCGCCCACCCTGCTGATCCCGATCGTCATCGTCGGCACAATCCTCGGCGGTCTCGCCAACGCGACGGAATCCGCCGCCGTCGGCGCCGTTGCCGCCGCCCTGGTCGGAAAGTTCAGTTCGAATTCTCGCAGCTGCCGCAGATGATGCTGCGCAGCGCGATCTATGCGGCGATCGTGCTGTTCCTGGTGGCCGCCGCGGCGGTGTTCTCCTGGGTGCTGATCTTCGGCAAGGTGCCGCAGGAAACCGCCGCCTGGATCCAGACGGCCGCCAAGGACCCGATCAGCTTCATGCTGATCTGCAACGTCATCCTGCTGGTGATCGGCACAGTGATCGACGGCATTCCCGGCCTGATCATGACGGTGCCGATCCTGCTGCCGGTCGCAACCGACGTCTATCACATCGATCCCCGGCATTTCGGCGTCGTGGTGGTGATCAACCTGGTTCTCGGCCTGTTGTCCCCGCCGGTCGGGCTCTGCTTCTTCGTCGCGGCCGCCGTCACCGGCGCCAAGCCCGGCAAGATGTTCATGGTGACGCTGCCCTTCTTCGTCATCTCCTGCGTCCTGCTGGTGCTGCTCTCGCTCTATCCGTCGCTCTCGCTGATCCTCATCAAATAGGCCCGTCAAAAAGGAAGCCCGACCATGCCGCTATCACGCCGCCGCTTTCTCGCAGCCAGCGCCGCCGCATCGGTGTTTGCGCCGTCGCTGGCGCTCGCGCAGGCCAAGGAATTCCGCCTCGGCCTGATCACGCCGAACGGCCATTCCTGGAACAAGGCTGCGCTCAAATTCGGCGAAGACCTCAAAGCCGCTACCAACGGCCGCCTGACCCTGACCGTGTTCCACTCCGGCCAACTCGGCAACGAGCCCGCGATGATGCAGCAATTGCAGTCCGGCGCGCTTGACATGGGCTTCATCCAGGCCGCCGAGCTCGGCTCGCGCGTGCCGCACATCGCTGCGATCAACGCGCCTTACATCGTCCGCTCGACCCCTGCGGTCGCGAAATTCGTGCGGCATCCGGCGGCGGTCAAGCTGTTCGAGGTGCTGCCGCAGGAGACCGGGACGATCGGGCTAGGCTGGGGCATCACCGGGATGCGGGCGGTATTCTCCTCCAAGGATCTGACTTCGCTCGCCGACATCAAGGGCATGAAGCTGCGGATCAATCCGACGCCGGTCTATCGCGATTTCTACTCATCGCTGGGTGCAGCCCCGACGCCGATTCCGACGCCGCAGGTGTTCGACGCGATGGCCAACGGCCAGGTCGACGGCCTCGAAGCCGACCTCGAATTCTCCTGGAACCAGCGCTTCGACAAGGTATCGAAGGTGATCCTGCAGATGAACGCCGTCTTCATGCCGATGGCCGCAGTGGTGTCGGGCCGGGTCTGGCAGTCGCTCCCCGCCGCCGACCGCGAGCTGATCGCCAAGACCGTCAAGTCGACGCTGGATGCGCAGATCGACGAGTTGGCCTCCAACGAGCCCACCCTGATCGAGAATTTCCGCAACGCCCCGATCCCGATCCGCCAGGTGCCAGCCGGCGATACCGAAGCTGTCATTGCCGAGTTCGACAAGATCTGGCTGCCCAAGGCACCTGTCCTCGCCGAGCTGCGCAAGGTCGGCGCCACGCTCTGATCCCACCCGCCATCCCCTTCAAAACACCCGGCGGATCCAGCCTCCCGCCGGCAAAATCCACTCGGAGTCAAACCATGAGCCGCCGCGTTTCCTGGGAAGGCGTCTTCCCGGCCGTCACCACGCAATTCCACGACGATCTCTCGCTCGACATCGCCGCGACCGCGAAGGTGATGGACGGGCTGATCCGTGACGGCGTCTCCGGCCTGATCGTCTGCGGCTCGGTCGGCGAGAACACCTCGCTGGAGCGCAAGGAGAAGGTCGCGATCATGGAGACCGCGAAGTCCGTCACGGCCGGCCGCGTCCCCGTATTGTGCGGCATCGCCGAATTCACCACGGCCTTCGCGGTCGAAACCGCGAAGGAGGCCGCGCGCGTCGGCATCGACGGCGTGATGGTGATGCCGGCCCTGGTCTATTCGTCCAAGCCGCACGAGACCGCCGCGCATTTCCGTGCCGTCGCCACCGCGACGGACCTGCCGGTGATGCTCTACAACAACCCGCCGATCTACAAGAACGACGTCACTCCCGACATCCTGGCCACGCTCGCCGACGTCGAGACCGTCGTCTGCTTCAAGGATTCCTCCGGAGATACTCGGCGCTTTATCGACACCAGGAACATGGTCGGCGATCGCTTCGTGCTGTTCGCCGGCCTCGACGACGTCATCGTCGAGAGCATCGCGATGGGCGCCGTGGGGTGGGTCTCCGGCATGTCCAATGCCTTCCCGCGCGAGGGCGAGACGCTGTTTCGTCTGGCCAAGGCGGGGCGCTTTGCCGAGGCGATGCCGCTCTACGAATGGTTCATGCCGCTCTTGCATCTCGATGCGCGCCCGGACCTCGTCCAGTGCATCAAGCTGTGCGAGCACATCATGGGCCGCGGCACCGCGCTGACGCGCCCGCCCCGCCTCGCGCTGCTGCCGCAGGAGAAGGCCGAGGTCGAGGCGATGATGGCCAAGGCGCTAAAGAGCCGGCCGCGCCTGCCCGATGTGGGGCTGAAGGCAGCGTAAGCTAGATCGCGGCGCGCATCAGCCTGGCGTTCAGCGCGGACGCCACGCGGCTCACGGGCGACTTGCCCAGCACGCCGCTCATCTCATTCGTGGCGGCCAGCAGTCGGTCCATATCGACACCGGTCCTGATTCCCATGCCCTCGAGCATGTAGACGACGTCCTCGGTCGCGACATTGCCGGTCGCGCCCGGCGCGTAGGGGCAGCCGCCGAGGCCGCCGGCGGCGGCATCGATGACACGGACACCCTCCTCCAGGCCGGCATAGAGATTGGCGAGCGCCTGGCCGTAGGTGTCGTGAAAATGCATCGCGAGGTTGGCGGGAGGGATGTTGGCGCTGACCGCCCGCAGCATCTCTTTGGCTTTGGCCGGCGTGCCTACCCCGATGGTGTCGCCGAGCGAGATTTCATAGCAGCCGAGCTCCCACAGCGTGGTGGCGAGATCGGCCACCGCCTTCGGCTTGATCTCGCCGTCGAACGGACAGCCCAGCACGCAGGAGACATAGCCGCGGACCATGACACCATCGGCCTTGGCGCGCGCCAGCACGGGCCTAAACCGCTCGATGGATTCGGCGACCGTGCAATTGATGTTGGCCCGCGAAAAGCCCTCGGAGGCCGCGGCGAACACGGAGACCACCTTCGCGCCCGCGGCGCGCGCGGCGTCATAGCCCTTCTCGTTCGGCACCAGCACGTGGAATTCGGCGCCGGTCAGGTGGCTGACGCCGCGCAGCACAGCCTCCGAGCTCGCCATCTGCGGGATCGCCTTGGGCGAGACGAAGGCGCCGACCTCGACTGTATTGAGGCCGGCGGCAACCAGCGCCTCGATGAAGGCGATGCGGGCCTCGACGCTGACCGCCGTCTTCTCGTTCTGCAAGCCGTCGCGCGGCCCCATTTCGATGATGCGGACCTGATCGCTCATCTCATTCTCCGGAAGGCTCGACCACGGCGAGCTCGACGCCCTCCTGGACGATGTCGCCGACCTTGCACTTGATGGACTTCAGCACGCCGGCATAGGGCGCCCGCAGCGTCTGCTCCATCTTCATCACTTCCAGGGTGAGGATCGGCGCGCCCTTCTCGAGGTTGGCACCCTCCTCCGCCAGCACGGCGACGACGGTGCCCGGCAACGGCGCCGCGATCTTGTCCGCGCCGGCCTGCTCCTCCATCTCGCCGCCGAACGGATCGACCCAGTGCAGATCGAAGCGGCCGTTGCGCGTGCGCAAATACAGCTCATGGCGATCGATCACGGCCGCGACCGACGATTTGACGCCGTCGAGGGTCAGGTCGAAGCCGCCGCCCTTCGCCGCGATCGTGAACGCCAACTCGCGTTCGCCGATCACCAGTGTGGACGGGCCGCTGCCGTAGTTCAGCACAACCTTCTGCTCCGGCCCGTGGCCAACGCGAAAGGCAAAGTTGCGCTGGCGGCGGCCGACCTGCATCCAGCCAAAGGTCTGCCAGGGCGAGCTCGCCTCGCCTTGCGCGGCCTGCCGCTCATCATTGACGATCGCAGCCACCGCGGCACACAGCTCGAGCTCGCCTGGCGCCGGCGGAGCCTGCGTCAGGACTGCCAGCTCGCGCTCGATGAAGCCGGTGTCGATCGCATTCGCCCGCACCTTCGGATGCGTGATCAGAGCGGAGAGGAACGGGATGTTGGTGACGATGCCGCGAACGTCTGAATCCTCAAGCCCGCGATTCAGCCGCTCGATCGCGACATCCCGCGTCGGTGCCCAGGCGATCATCTTTGCCAGCATTGCATCGTAGTACGGCGAGACGGCATCGCCCTCGCGATAGCCCGCGTCGATGCGCAGACCGCCGGTTTCCGCGGGCAACCGCCAGGTCGAAATCTTTCCAACTGACGGCATGAAGTTCTTGGTCGGGTTCTCCGCGTAGACCCGAGCCTCGACGGCATGGCCGTTGAGCTTGATCTCATCTTGTTTGAGCGGCAGCGCCTCGCCGAAGGCGACCCGGAGCTGCCACTCGACGAGGTCGATCCCGGTGATCAGCTCGGTCACGGGATGCTCGACCTGGAGGCGGGTGTTCATCTCGATGAAGAACACGTCCTTGCCGTCGGAGACGAACTCGATTGTGCCGGCGCCGACATAGTTCACCGCGCCCGCCGCTTTTCGCGCGGCGGCGCAGACCGTCTCACGCTGGGCTGGATTGAGGGTCGGCGACGGCGCCTCCTCGATTACCTTCTGGTGGCGGCGCTGCAGCGTGCATTCGCGCTCGAACAGCGACAGCAGATTGCCGTGGCTGTCGCCGATGATCTGCACCTCGATATGCCGGGGATTGTCGACGTATTTTTCGATCAGCATGCGGTCGTCGCCGAACGCGGCCTTGGCCTCGCGCTTGGCGCTAACGATCGCAGGCGCGAGCTCCTCCGCCGAGCGCACGATGCGCATACCACGGCCGCCGCCGCCGGCGGACGCCTTCACGAGAATGGGAAAACCGACCTTCTCGGCCGCCTTCGCCAAGGTCGCCTCGTCCTGGGCCTCGCCGTGATAGCCGGGCACCAGCGGCACGCCGGCCTTCTCCATCAGCGCCTTGGAGCCGGACTTCGAGCCCATCGCCGTCATCATCCCGGCGGTCGGGCCGACGAAGACCAGTCCCGCATCGAAGCACGCCTGGGCGAATTCGGCATTCTCCGACAGGAAGCCGTAGCCGGGATGGATCGCCTCCGCGCCGGTCTTGCGCGCGGCCTCGATCAGCCGCTCGGCATTGAGATAGCTGTCGCGGGCGCGTGCGGGCCCGAGCAGCACGGCCTCGTCGGCGAGCGCGACATGCATCGCACCGCGGTCCGCCTCGGAATAGACCGCGACCGTGCGCAGGCCCATGGCGCGCCCGGTGCGGATCACGCGGCAGGCGATCTCGCCGCGGTTGGCGATCAGGAGCGTGCGAAAACGACGGTAGAGCTTTGAGCGGTCCATCGCATCACATCCTGAACAGGCCGAATTTCGTCGGTTCGATCGGCGCATTCGACGCCGCCGAGAGGCCGAGGCCGAGCACCAGCCTTGTATCGGCCGGGTCGATCACGCCGTCATCCCACAGCCGCGCGGTCGCATAGTATGGATGCCCCTGGCTCTCATATTGCGCGCGGATCGGGCTGCGGAATGTCTCCTCGTCTTCTTTCGACCAGCTATCGCCCTTGGCTTCGATATTGTCGCGGCGGACCTGGCTCAGCACCATCGAGGCCTGCTCGCCGCCCATCACCGAGATGCGCGCGTTCGGCCACATCCACAGGAAGCGCGGTGAATAGGCGCGACCGCACATGCCGTAATTGCCGGCGCCGTAGGAGCCGCCGATCACGACGGTGAATTTCGGCACCGACGCTGTCGCGACCGCCGTCACCAGCTTGGCGCCATCCCGCGCGATGCCGCCGGCTTCGTATTTCTTGCCGACCATGAAGCCCGTGATGTTCTGCAGGAACACCAGCGGAATGCCGCGCTGGCAGCACAGCTCGATGAAATGCGCCCCCTTCAGCGAGCTCTCGCTGAACAGGATGCCGTTGTTAGCGATGATGCCGACCGGAAAACCCCAGATGTGGGCGAAGCCGCAGACCAGCGTCGTGCCGTAAAGCTTCTTGAACTCGTCGAATTCGGAGCCGTCGACCACGCGCGCGATGATGTCGCGCACGTCGAACGGCTTGCGCCCATCGACGGGCACCACGCCGTAGATCTCCTCCGCCGCAAACAAGGGATCACGCGGCGGATGCATGTTGAGGTTCGGTCGCACGGACGGCTTCAGCGTGCCGACGATGCGGCGGGCGATGCCGATCGCGTGCGCATCGTTCTGGGCGTAATGATCGGTCACGCCCGACTGCCGCGAATGCACGTCGGCGCCGCCGAGTTCTTCCGCGGTCACCACTTCGCCCGTCGCCGCCTTCACCAGCGGCGGCCCGCCGAGGAAAATGGTGCCTTGATTGCGCACGATGATGCTCTCGTCCGACATCGCGGGGACATAGGCGCCGCCCGCCGTGCAGGACCCCATCACGATGGCAATCTGCGGGATACCTTGCGAGGACATCTGGGCCTGGTTGTAGAAGATGCGGCCAAAGTGACGCTCGTCCGGAAATATCTCGTCCTGCAGCGGCAGGAAGGCGCCGCCGGAATCCACCATGTAGACGCAGGGAAGATTGTTCTGCCGCGCCACGTCCTGCGCGCGCAAATGCTTCTTCACGGTCATGGGATAATAGGTACCGCCCTTGATGGTGGCGTCGTTGGCGACGATCACGCATCCGCGGCCCGCGATGCGCCCGACCCCGGTGACGACGCTGGCCGAATGCACGTCGCCTCCATGGAGGCCATAGGCCGCGAGCGGCGACAGCTCCATGAACGCGGTGCCGGGATCGACCAGCAGGTCGACCCGCTCGCGCGCCAGCATCTTGCCGCGCGACGTATGTCGGTTGCGCGAGACCTCGCCGCCGCCGCCGGCGACCTGGCTCAGCTTTTCGCGCAAATCCGCGACGAGGGTGCGCATGGCCTCGGAATTGCGCGCAAAGTCCGACGAAGACATATCGATGCTGGAATGGAGCGGCATGTTGGATCCAATTGCGTGAAGGTTTTAAGCCGTCTCGGCCATCAATTCGCGCCCGATCAGCATGCGCCGGACCTCGGAGGTGCCGGCGCCGATCTCGTAGAGCTTTGCATCGCGCCACAGACGTCCGACCGGAAATTCGGATGTGTAGCCGACGCCGCCAAGCGCCTGGATCGCCTCGCCGGCCATCCACGTCGCCTTCTCGGCGGAATAGAGGATCGCAGCGGCGGCATCCTTGCGCAAGCTGCGCGCGTGATCAGCGCGGTCGCAGGCGCGGCCCACTGCATAGACATAGGCGCGCGTGGCCTGCCAGGTCGCGTACATGTCGGCAAGCTTGCCCTGCATGAGCTGGAAGTCGCCGATCGGCTGCCCGAACTGCTTGCGCTCGTGCATGTAGGGCACCACCGCGTCCATGCAGGCCGCCATGATCCCGAGCGGGCCGCCGGAGAGGACCGTACGCTCATAGTCGAGCCCGGACATCAGCACCTTGACGCCCTCGCCGACCTTGCCAAGCACGTTCTCCTCCGGCACCTCGCATTCGTCGAAGAACAGCGGATAGGTGTTGGAGCCGCGCATGCCGAGCTTGTCGAGATGCTGGCCATGGCTGAAGCCCTTGGCCCCCTTCTCGACCAGGAAGGCGGTCATGCCGCGCGGACCCGCTTCCGGATCGGTCTTGGCGTAGACCACCAGCACGTCGGCATCGCCGCCATTGGTGATCCACATCTTCGAACCGTTGAGCACGTAGCGGTCGCCGCGCTTGTCGGCGCGCAGCTTCATCGAGACGACGTCGGAGCCGGCGCCGGGCTCGGACATCGCGAGCGCGCCGACATATTCGCCGGAGATCAGTTTTGGCAGATAGCGCTCGCGCTGCGCATCATTGCCGTTGCGGCGGATCTGGTTGACGCAGAGATTGGAGTGGGCGCCGTAGGAGAGCCCGACCGCGGCCGAGCCGCGCGAAATCTCCTCCATCGCGACGATATGGGCGAGATAGCCCATGTTGGAGCCGCCATATTGCTCCGGCGCGGTCATGCCGAGCAGGCCGAGGTCGCCGAGGCGCTTCCACAGGTCCGCCGGGAATAGATTGGCTTTCTCGATATCGGCGGCACGCGGGGCGATCTCCGCCTCCACGAAGGCGCGCAGCGTGTCGCGCAGCATGCTGATGTCTTCGCCCAGATCGAAATCGATGCTCGGGATATTCAAGGCGATTCCTCCGTCTTTTGGGGACCGAACCTAGCGGCATCGGGGCCCTTCTGCCGTCGAAAAGGTTGCATTTTCCGCCAAACTTGGCGAGGATTTTCCCAGAGGATTTCCGATGCCTTTTCAGGTCGCAACCGCAATCCCGCGCCGCGCCGTGACCCCAGCCGCCTTCGTCCGCGGGGTCGTTGCCGCTTACGAACGCTACGGCCGCGATCCGACCGAGGCGCTGAGCCGGGGTCAGGTAACGCCAGACCTTGTCAATTCTCCGGATGGGCGGGTCACGGCCGGCCAGTTCGAGGCGCTGGCGGGCCATGCCATGCGCGAACTCGATGACGAGGCGCTCGGCTGGTTCTCGCGGCGGCTGCCCTTCGGCACCTACGGCATGCTGTGCCGCGCCTCGATCACCGCCCCAACGCTGGAGGTCGCACTCAAGCGCTGGTGCCGGCACCATCGTCTGCTCACCGAGGACGTGCTGCTCGATCTCGCCGTCAGCGAGGAGACCGCGGTCGTGTCCATCCGCGAGCTGCGTGACCTCGGGCATTTGCGCGAATTCTGCCTGGTCACCCTGCTCCGCTATGTCCTCGGCTTTTCCTGCTGGGCTGTGGATTCCAGGATCGCGCTCCGCACCGCGGAATTTCCGCACCCCGAGCCCGGCCATGTCTCGGTCTATCCGACCATCTTTTGCCGAAACATCCGCTTCGATGCGGACCGCGCTTCCATCACCTTCGACAAGCATTATCTGTCGTTGCCGCTCACCCGTAGCGCGGCGGACCTCGACAACATGCTCAAGGGCGCGCTGCGGCTGACCGTGCTCCCCTATCGGCGCGACCGGCTGCTGGTCGAGCGCGTTCGCCGCGTGCTCCGCAATGCGCGCGGACGCAGTCTCGGAGCCGAGGATGTCGCGAGCGAGCTGGCACTCTCCACCCGCACCATGCACCGGCGCCTGCGCGAGGAATCGACCTCGCTGCGCGATCTCAAGGAAGAAGCAAAATTCGAGCTCGCCAAGCAGGAGCTGATGCGCGGTCGTAGCCCGATCAAGCGGATCGCGGAGATCGCCGGCTTCCGCAACGAGAAAAGCTTTTCCCGCGCCTTCCGCACCTGGGCCGGCGCCTCACCTCGCGAGTTTCGCGGCAGGTATCGCTGACGCGCGGCCTGTCATGCTGTTGCGGCCTCCGAGATCCAACTCGGAGGCCGCAACATTTCGAAACCGGTCCCGATCAGTTCGAGTTGGTCTGCCCGCCCGGGCGGAGCTTGGTGCGCGACTGCGTCTGCTTCGGCTGGAAGGCCAGCGCGTCGGTCGAAGTCTTCGCGCCGCCGCTCTGCGAGCACGAGCCGCCGATGCCGCCGGCCGCCGCCCGGCAGGCCTCCATCGTCGGATAGCCGCAACCGTGCGCGGCCTGGGCGCCATTGGTGATGCAGTAGTCTTCCGCCTGGGCAGCCGGCGCGGTCATCATGAGAAACGCAGAGGCAAACAGCGTCGCAGCGGATGCGACGAACGTCTTCGAGGTCGAGATCATGTTGTCTTTCCTGCTTCAGGGTCCCACAAAGAGGCCTCGGCATGCGACGCAGGCTGAGGTTCACACTTCGCATGTAGGCCGGCGCCGGGAACCGGCAATCACGTCTCGGCGCATTGCAGGACTTCCCAAATCACATGTCACAGTTAGGTGAGTTACTAATCTTTTTATCCGTCTTATCCGAACCTGTTTCCCGATAACGGAATCATCCCGCGCCTTCGATTTCCGGATCTCGTTGTGCGAGCCACGTTTGGGATCCGTCGCCGCCGAACTATCCTGCCGCCGCGATCTCCTGCAACGGCAGCGGTACGTCCTTCGCCACGCCCAGCACCGGGAAGCTGCGGACGTTCTTCACGTTCGGCATCGCGGCGAAATGTAGGAGCTGCTGGCGCATGCTCTCGACGCTCGGCGCCACGCATTTGAGAAGATAGTCGGTGTCTCCCGAAATCCGCCAGCACTGCTGGATGCGCGGGATCGCGGCGATGGAGCTCTCGAACGCGGCCAGCACCGGCTGGGCCTGGCTGCCGAGCTGGATCGAGACGAACGACACCACCTCGTAGCCGAGCAGCCGCTCGTCTATGACGGCGCGCACCGCCCGGATCACGCCGCGGCTGAACAGCGATTTCAGCCGCCTCACGCAGTTGGGCCCGGACACCCCGACGCGGAGCGCTAGCTCGTTGTTGCGAACCCGCCCGTCCTGCTGCAACTCGGAGAGTATTTTCAGATCGACGCCGTCGAGCTGGTCACGCCCCGCCATAGCCCACCTCGTCATGCTCGTCTTATGCGCGGCAGCGAAGCACGGAGCGGAATGGCTGCCAAGGGCAGGACGATGGGAAGAACCCGCGTGGTTGCCTGAGCTTGTCCCGGCCAGCCGCGGGCTTTCACGCCGAGGCTAAAAACGTAGATGCCCGGGACCCGGCTCCGCCAAGGCTTCGCCGGGCATTCGGTGTTGGGCCGGCGAAGCTTCAGCGAAGACGGCAAGCCCAGGCATAACGAGAGTCTCGACGCGCGGCCCGCCCTCAATGCGTCCAGGGCTCGCCGCGGCGGAACGAGAAATTGTCGGAATAGGCGACAGGCCGGCGCACCGATTCCTTCGGCTCGATTACCTGGTAGGCGATACCCTTGCGCTCGCAATAGGCGACAGCCTCTTCCTTGCTGTGGAAGCGTAACGTGATCTGCTGCTTCATGTCGCCGGACGAGGTCCAGCCCATCAGCGGCTCGACCGCGCGCGGCTGCTCGGGCTCGTAGTCGAGCTGCCATTCCTTGGTCTTCGACCGGCCGGATTGCATCGCGTTCTTGGCGGGCTTGAAAATGCGTGCGGTCATGGATGGTCCGGGCCTCTTGTTCGTCTTTTCGTTCGATTTCGATGCGTCACGGTAGCAGTTGGTGGAAACCGCGGGCATAGTATAGAGACACCTTTTGGGAACTGATCGGTGATTCCGGCCCCCGGGATGCCTCGCCGATGGGTATAATCATTATGCTGCATCGTGACAATTGCGTACCCGCCTTCCGCGCCGGGATCTCGCCTGGCGGCCCTGCTTCGTTGACCTCTCCCTGTCCGTCCCCTCCGAAAGCTCCCGTCGCATGTCCTTCCTGAATATCAACGCCACGCTCCCCGAGAAGGGCCGTGACCTCAGGCTCGACCTGTTTCGCGGCATTGCGAACTGGGCGATCTTCCTCGACCATATCCCCGACAACGTGGTGAACTGGATCACCACCCGCAATTACGGCTTTTCCGACGCCGCCGATCTGTTCGTCTTCATCTCCGGCTACACCGCCTCCTTCGTCTATGCACGGATGATGCTTGAGCGCGGCTTCCTGGTCGGCGCCACGAGGCTGACCAAGCGGGTCTGGCAGCTCTACGTCGCCCACATCATTCTGTTCGTGATCTACATCGCCTCGATCAGTTATCTGGCGCTGCGCTTCGGCGATTCCGAGATGATCAACGAGTTCAACGTCGCCGGCCTGGTCGACAACGCCACCGAGACGCTGCGCCAGGGCCTGTTCCTGCGCTTCAAGCCGCTCAATCTCGACGTGCTGCCACTCTACATCGTGCTGATGGGGCTGTTTCCGCCGGTGCTCTGGTTCATGCTGCGCAAGCCGGACCTGACGATGGCACTGTCCATCGTGCTGTGGCTGACGGCGCGCCATTTCGGTTTGAACCTGAACGCCTATCCGGCCGGACAGTGGTACTTCAACCCGTATGCCTGGCAGGTGCTGTTCGTGTTCGGAGCCTGGTGCGCCCTGGGCGGCGCGCGGCGCTCGATGACGTTGATCAACGCGCCGGCCACGCTGTGGCTCTGCCTCGGTTACATGCTGTTCGCGCTGGTCATGACCATGGCTGGCCGCTTCCCGACCCTCGGCGGCATGTTCCCGGAATGGCTGTTCTCGGCGTTCAACCCGAACGACAAGACCAACCTCGCGCCCTACCGCTTCATCCACTTCGTCGTGATCGTGATCCTGGTGATCCGCTTCGTGCCGAAGGACTGGCCGGGCCTGGAATGGAAAGGGTTCGACCCCATCATCGTGTGCGGCCAGCAGTCGCTCGCCGTGTTCTGCGTCGGCGTGTTCCTGTCCTTCGTCGGTCATTTCGAGCTGTCGATGAGCTCGGGCTCGCTGCTCGCGCAGATCTTCGTCAGCGTCGCCGGCATCGCGATCATGACGACGGTGGCCTATTACATCTCCTGGTCGAAGAGGCAGGACAAGCCGCTGAAGCCGCCGCCGCCCAAGCCTGCGGCCGCAAAGGCCGCTTGAAGGGGCAGCAGCGATACCACGCCGGACGACAGCGACGCCGCTTCAGGCTGCCGCTTCGCTGTCGTACTCGGTGAACTTCTTGTAGATCCAGTCGCGGCCATCGTGGCGGCGCCAGACCTTGCCGTAAACGAGCTGCCCGTTGATCGAGCGGCGCGGCACGAGCACCGTCCAGAGGTGCCAGATCTCGGTCCAGCTCGCCTGCGGACCGATGGTTCGGACGTCGCGATCGAAAGACATGATGCAGAACTCACAGGATACGAGCGCTGCGACGAACTGTGATGTCGTGTGAGCACGAGTTTCAGGCAGCCCATCGCGAGCCGGACCGATCTGATAACAGCCACTAAGGCGGCCGCAACAACCGCTCGCCCTTAACCTAACCGATCAACCTTACTTCCTGTGAGCGCGCGGCAAGACCGGTTGAAAGCGGTCGCCGATTTTCCTAGACTGTGTACGATTTGAGAATGAGCGCGTCATTTTTTTGAGGGCGCGCGGTTATTTCCGGGCTGACGCGAATTTTTGAAAACTATTGATGGGCGGGGCCACCACGATGAATTTGCAATGTGCATGTCTGCGCTTGGCGCTGCGATCGACGCCGCCTGCGCCGCTCGCGAAGACGCCGGAGCAAGAGCCGCGGAAGGCCGCCAACGACAATCAGCTGGCCTGGCCATTCCTGCCGTTTCCGTTCGGCTGGTACGCGACGAACTGATGGTTGGAAAAGCGCAACGCCGCGCAAGCGGAATATCATCGCTTGGCGGCGTCCGTTAGGCATTGGGCGCTGAAATCCCCCAACACCTATATGTCTAGGGCGACGCCTAAAGGTTCGACAAAGTTTTACGATTTCCGCGCCGCCCGACCCGCCCAATGCCTTGAAAAATCGCGCGGAAGTCGCGTTGCGCAGAGAATGAGGGCCGAGGGTTTAGGAAGACTTTTGGCAGCTCCGGGCATCGACACTGAACGCGCGCCATGCTCGGCTGCTTGCGCTCTCGCCTGGATCTTCTCGCGCCTCGCCGAATGGCTGTTGTTCTCTGGTGCGGTTCTGACCCAACTCCGGACTGGTCGGGGCAGCTGGATTCGAACCAACGACCTGCAGTACCCAAAACTTAGCAGACTGTTTTCCGGTGGGTGCCGCTTGGTGGCTCTGATTTTCGTTCTTTGCGTAAATTCCTGAATCTAATGAATATTTAACGCCGCCTCATTTCCGTTGCTTTCCCGTTGTTTCCGCTCAATACATAACCCGGTGGCTACTCGGTGGCGACTCTGGGGGAAACAATGCCAATCCTTAAGCTTGGACGACGTGCCGTTACCGGCCTGCCTTCCGTTACGAAAACAACGATTTTCTATGACTCCGACCTGACGGGTTTTGGCGTCAAAGCCACAGCCAATGGCGCCCTCTCCTGGATAGTCGAATATCGGCCAGGCGAGGGCGGTAGGCGCGTCAGCAAACGCCGCATGGTGATTGGTACTCCCGCAACGCTGTCGCCTGAGAAGGCCCGGGAAGCCGCTGAAAAGCTACTTGCCAAGGTGAAGCTGGGCGCCGACCCAGCCGCTGAGCGCGGCGCCGCCAGGAAGGCCGAAACGGTTGATGAATTGCTAGACGCCTTCACCACGAAGCATCTTGAGCCAAAGCGGAAGGCTGGGACCATTCGATTGAACGGCGGATATATCAAAAACCACATTCGCCCTGCCCTCGGCAGGAAGAAAGCCACGGCTGTCACGCACTCCGACGTGAGCCGCCTTCACAACAGGATAGGCGAGACGCACAAAGTCGCCGCGAACCGCGTTGTGGCATTAATCGGCGCCATCTGGGCGTTCGGGCTGAGGGAGAAGATTTTACCGAAGGGCGCTGAGAATCCCGCCGTTGGCATCGAGCATTTCGACGAGAAGCAACGGCAGCGCTACCTGACGGGGGAAGAACTACAGCGCCTTGGTGACGCGCTCCGCGAGGCTGAAAGCGCTGGCATTCCGTGGGACCCTGATCCGACGAAGAAGACCAAGCACGCCCCCAAGCCTGAGAATCGCCTGACCAAGATCGATCAGCATGCCGCAGCAGCGTTGCGTTTGCTGTTGTTCACCGGCTGCAGATTGCGCGAGATTCTCGATCTTCGTTGGAGGGAATACGACGCAGGCCGCGGCCTCCTATTCCTGCCGGATTCAAAGACTGGCCAGAAGACGGTTGTCCTGTCCGCGCCCGCTATCGCGATTCTGGACGCCCTCCCCCGGATCGGGGTCTATGTGATCGCAGGTGAGTCGGCCGGCACGAAAGACGAAACCCCACGCTTCGATCTAAACCGACCATGGCGTGCAGTCCGCAAGCGCGCTGGGATTGATGACGTCAGGATCCATGACCTACGCCATAGCTTCGCCAGCGTCGGGGCGGGCTCCGATCTTGGCCTTCCTATTATCGGGCGCCTGTTGGGGCATAGTCAGGCCAGCACCACGGCGCGCTACGCGCATATTGCCGTCGATCCTGCAAAGCGGGCTGCGGATCTGATCGCAGGCAAGATCGCCGCCGCGCTGAGCGGGAAATAGCTCGCCTCAGCTTGGCGGCCGGGAAGCTGCTCGGCTGGTTCTCCACACCCACGACACTCAGTAGCTCGCGAGCGTCAGGACCTACTAGGAATCGATATTTTGCGCGCTGCTTACGATGCCGCTTTGATGGCGGCATGCGCACTCACCGATACACGAAATGGGCCGGCCATTATCCGCCCCGCAGCCCCGCGGAATGGCTGGCAGACGGCCACGTGACCTGCAACGTTCAATGCCTGAACGGCCGCTGCCATCGTAGGGTCGACGTGCGGCTCGACGCACTCCCGCAGGATCAGCCGTGGTCGCGCGTCGGGCTGCGCCTGATCTGTTCAGCATGCGGCGCCGCAGGATCTGTGCATATCGTTCCGAACTGGCATGACAGTCGCGGGCAAGTCAGGCCAAGCATGGACTTGAGGTTTTGATTCCAGCGATGAAGCACGTCACCGAATGCCCTTTTGCCGATCCGGAAGCCGCCGCGCGTCAGCTCGTTCAGCTGGCTTCGGGCATCGAGGCAGTACAGGACGGCAGAATCCATATCGAGAAGATCAACTACCCCTTCCTCTACACGCTCAAGGCAAGCGGCGCAGAGTTCGGTGCCGGCATTAGGTGCGCTGTCGAGAAGGGCTGGCTGGAGCTGCATGAGAGCGGCACCTATGTGCGGCTGCTGACGCCGGGCGAGGATTTGTTGGCGCCTTAAGGAACCTGCCGGGGGCGTTTCCGCTTGAATCCGCGCTGGCTCGCCGCCCGAGCTGGCGGAGCGGCCCCGGCCTAACCTCAAAGCCCCCCTGAAGCCGGGGCCGTCTCTCATTCGAGCTTAGCTTTGCTTGATCGTTCGTGCGGCCAATTCCTGGTCCAGCTGCTTCAAGCCAACAGTCAGATTTCCCACGATCTCCATGCAATCGGAATGCCTCAATGATTGCACGCCGCGCGCGGCCAGCTCGCGCTCCAATATAGTAGCCACTATGGTTTGGATGCTCCCAAATCGTCCCCCGGAAAACATTGCGCCGTTAAATACGGATCAAAAAAGAATTGGGTTCGCTCAAGCGAAAGGCCGCAGCGTGGTTCCAGCCCCACTGCGGCCATCCGGGTCAACTTGAAATTTGATGGTACTTAAATCGCGCCGGTGTTCCGACAGTAGAACACCCCGTTCCGAAAATGGACTCCGGACAACTACCGGTTTCCGACGTTCAGGTGTTGTCAGCCAAAGGCGAACATGGCACGGCTGGGCTTCCAGCCCCCAATGCTCTCGGCCGCCAATCCAATTGCGGATTTGAGCGCCAGGAGCGCCAGGCCCGCCAGTGTGAACCGGCGGGCCTTTTGCTGTCACATGATTCGCAGAACAAACACCCGCCTCGGGGCGCTTCCGCTTTTTCGTCCACAAGCCTTGCATATTTTTCCCAAGTTGCTGCATTTTACGCGCGCAACCTATTGATTTCGCGCACTGGTTGAGGTTCAGTGCGCCCCGTTGTTTTTAGGCCGGGGGGCTTTTTACATGCGTAGATTTGGCATCGTGGCGCTTTGCGTCGCACTAGGCGGCTGCGTATCTAGTGGCGAGACCGTCTCTTTTCGAGCGTCAAATCCGCAGCAGCAGGCGCTTATGCGAGATGGGCAGCCAGCCCTGGTGTCTCGACAAAAGAACTCGCTCGTTCTCGTCAAACCAGCTTCGCGCCAGCTCCAGGCGAACGGGAGACCTGTGTTCATCGTCGGCATCAACAATCTAAGCAAGCAGCCGGTCGACTTCCGCGTCGCGCAAGTCGAAGCTGTCCAGCACGCCGCTGGCTCTGACTTCGAGATGAAAGTCGTGACCTACGAGATGTTGGTGCAAGAGGAGCGAAATCGGCAGGTCGCAGCCGCCCTCCTCACAGGCTTGGCAGCAGGAGCCAATGCCTACAGCGCATCGCACGCGGGACATGGGAGCTACACCACTCCGAGCGGGCGCACTGGCACGTTTTACAGCCCGACCGCTGCAGTAATCGCACAAAACAACGCAGCAGCGCAGAACGAGACTATGATTGCTGCAACGGTGGAAACTGGGCAGCGCAACATGGCCGTGCTTGAGCAGTCGGTCATCAAAGACAACACGCTAATGCCAGGTGAATGGTACGGTGGTCAACTTCATGTGGCGCCGCCAACCGATCAGGCCGGCGCACAGAAGAGCTACACCATCGTCATCACAGTAGGTACGGAACGACATGTCGTCGACGTGGCGCAAGGGCCGCCAGGGGTCTGACCGCATTCGCTGGAAACATCCTTTCCTAGAACGGAGGATCAACTGCCATGGCCGATGCTCAGGTCACGTGTATCAACAAGCAGCCTAGAGACAATCCGCATGAGGGCATCACTCACCTTGGCGGGTCTAACTGGAAATGGCCTAGATTGCAGGTGATTCAATCCATCGAGTCGGGCTCAAACACTTTTTTCACAATGGTCGATGGCAAGCGGGCTGACATCGGCGTAGTCGATGGCCCCAATGGCAAATACGTTCGAACACACGCCGACGGCTACTATAACGACAACCTGCTGGCACTCCGCGAGTGCCCGTAGGGCTCAAACTTTTTGCGGAACCAGAATTTCAAAAATTTGCGGGGGCAACAGTGCAGAATACGATCAAAGCCACTATGGGATTGCTGGTGGTTCTAGCTCTGACCCAGGATGCGAGTGCACGCGGCGGATCACACGGAGGCCGCGTCAGTTACGGCGGCGGACATCACGCTTCTAGCCACGGGGGGAGCTTCGTTGGGAGCATCTCCGGCTCATCTCATCGTGGCGGCACGTACGTGAACTCCAAAACCGGCAATCGCTACGGCACCCATCAATAGGAGCGCGCTCCCAGATGGTACTGGCGCGGATTGTGCAGAGCCGGTTGGGCAGGTTCGCCATCGTTACTGGTGGGGCAGCTTTGTCGCTGTCGCTGTTCTGGGCATGGTGGTCGTTCCAGCCTCCGTCTAGAGACCCCTATTACTATACGATTTCGGATGGGGCTTACTCGGTAGCTGGTGGCGACCGGGTATTGTTCTCGATTGGCTTGGTGCCTGACTATCACTCTACGGAATGGAAGCAGTACGAATACAGATGCTCGATCGCACAGCTCGCGCAACGACCGCGGAATGGTCCGGCGGGATTTGAGTATAGAGGCCGCTCTCTTTGCAATTCAGCTGCCCTAGATGACGCCGCTTTCGGCAGTGCGACGGCTCAGTTCAAAACGTATGTTGACAACGATGTCTGGGCACAAGGAACACAGCTCACCCGACGAACCACCCCGTCTTGACGTCTCGACCGCCGACCCAATGCGCGCGGACAACTTAGCGTTCTGCCTCGCCAACCCTATGCCGCGCGATCTCGGCACCGGAGGCGTCGATCACGATTACAACCGTGCCTGCATCACGGTCGCAATCTGGATCGCTGGCGATATCCCGAGCGACGCGGGCGCCGTACTGGACGGCTTGCTCCGCAGAGCCAAATAGCTCTCCCACATCGTCCGCCTGTGTCTCGCCGTCGTGTAAAATCGGGGAATAATAGCGTCGCATGTCCGCGGCCCTCGTCCTTAAGCCGCGATCATGCCTACATGTCGGGACGGCCCGCACCTGTCGAAAGTGACAGGGTTTTGGCAAGCGGATCACCGGGCGCCCTCCTCACAGCACACGCCGCGTGCGTCGTCGTTGACCCGCAGCAACAACGCTCGACGCCTGCCGCTAGATAGCGTGGTAGCACTACCCGACTTCGTCCCCTGGGGCACTTGGCTGGCACCGACAACCTACCAGAGCCGACTCAATCGGCTTTGAACACGACGCCGATGCGAGTATCACTGGACCAAACGAGACGACAATCTCTGATGATACGGTCTCTTTCCAACATCATCTTGAATGTGGCAGGCATGTGCAGCTTCGTCGATAACTCGATCCCAGCACCGTCCTGCGAGATATTGAACACGCGGCAACGTCGGCTGCCGCCATCTCCAAAAATGTAGGCGGCTAAGTCGACCTCCGAACGATCGATCTTCCGGCGATCCGACATGATTATCCTTGAGTTGACGCGGCTGTCTCGGGTCCTTCATTGGCCGAAGCTATTTCAAGCAGTCTAAACTGCCTCGCGATCCGTGTTGCCAAGCCCGACCGCTCTTTGGCTAGCGCTCTCTCATAGTCGGATACGTCGTGTCCGTCTCGCCCAAGGACCTCGGTCAGGATCGTTTGGCTATGAACATAGGTCACCTTGTCAGCGATCTCTCGCGTCAAAACAGCAAGTTCGTCATCATTATCTGATATCACGGCGATCTCCTTGGTCGGACTGATCACGCGCAGAAAGGCGCTATTTTGCATGCCAATACTTACAGATCGTTACACGAGCACCCTGGACGCCGTATCTTGGGTCGACGTTACACGTGCCCCTGGGTTTGCAAGCGCGAGTCAGGCGACGTTCACGGCTCCTCCTGAACTTATCGTTTACGATCTTGACGTACGATGACGCTCCGCAGCGCTTTTGCTGGCATGAATCTATGTCCAACAATCGACAAGAGATCCGCCCGTGGTCGCCCGAACAAGAAGCGCAACTACTTGCGCTATTCGACGAGGGCATGACTGCGACCGAGTTGGGCGAGCGCTTGGGTCGCAGTCGCCAGGCCGTGTACGGTCGGTTACAACGCTTCCGCAAGCAGCGAGGGCGAACAAGCCGAAGGAGCGGACACGCCTTCGCGCAGTGGCTTGGATAAGTGCGCGGCTTGCGCGGTACGCGGCCCAATCAATAGGCGCCGGTTCAATGAGCTTGCCGGGTTGATCTTCCGGCCACACGTGCACGATGCGCTGCTTGCTGTGATCGTCGCCAACATGAGGCGGCCTGCTCGCCAAAATATCATCGCGCGGTGGTGAGTTAAGTACGCGGCTTGCGAACCATCGCTATTGGTTGACATGAATTCGACGAGATCGGGTGTGCAGATTGTTTCTGCGATGAGGCAGCCGGGGGGCGGCGTCGCACACGAGGTTGAGGGCTCGCTTTAGCCAGCCCCGGCGAGCCCTCCCTCAGTCAGCAAGACTGACATTTAAGTTTTCCATAAGTGTGACATCGCCGACATTGCGGACTTGAGCCGTCGCTGTAGGCTTGTCTTGCCGGGGCTGGAATCAATATTTCACGTCTTCATTTTAACCCGGCTGGCCGCAGTGGTTTGCCGCTGCGGCCTTTTCGCGTGGCGCTCCTAGCGGTGAGGCCCTCCTGCTGGGACACAGTGATAACACTGCCGATCCGGCGTGCGCCTGTACGACTGCCCAACCTGTAAGCGGTTGTTTTTAGGATGCCACCCGCCATAATTTGGCTGATCGCGGTCCTGCTTTTTGTCTGATCGCAAAATCGGCAGCAGGGTGGAAATTGGTCCGATCCGGGGCTCCTAAAAGTTCGGCGATTTGGTCCGCAGAGGACGACGAAATGCTTTTTCAGATGCGCGCGAGCGGAGCGTCATTCAGCGACATTGCAGCATACCTCGGCCGCAGTCAGGCATCGGTCGAGGCTCGCTATTCCAAGCTAAAGAAGCAGATCAAACTGCGTGGTCGTTCCTAAAAGCTTAAGCCCTGCCTCCGGCGGGATACGACCTGGTGAACACGCCTTGTTGCTCAATGCGGTTGTAACGAAACGTGCAGCCATGAGCGCGGGCGAAGACCTCAGCCTCTGCAAGCGCGAGCGCGTCGTTCCCGCCGAACGCGTACTCGATGTACCGGTCCCGAATTATCACCTGCCGGTCCGCCCCGACATCATCTAAAACGCTCGCCAGCCGGAGCAGGTAGTCTTGGCGCGTCTCCATGAAGCCGTGTCAGATCAACTACCGGCCTTCAACGCTTTTGCGGCGTCGAGATGTTTTTGCAACGTATCAATCTGGCCAGAAGCATATTCACCGGCAGCATCCTTGCTTTGTGACGCCTTCTTGTACTCGGCGATGTCCTTCTGGTGATCTGCGACCATGTGGGTAGCGAACATCTTATCGAACCCTGCGCCGGACATTTTTGCCATCTTGTCATGGTCGGCTTTTTGCTTCGCACTCGCGCCGCTCGGTGGGTTCATTCCTGCTGCTTGGGCAGCAGTTAAAGCCTTCTGATTGGCGGCAGCATGGTCGGTGGAGAGCATCCTGCCGAACGACTTGACGGCATCGCTCTGGCCGTTCTGCTGCGCCAGCTCTCCCATGCTCACCTCAGCGAAATTGCCCTCGATTGCCTTCTTAAGGAACGCCTCGCTTTGCTTATCTTTCGCAGATGCGTTCGCAACTGAGATCGCCATCAAGGCTACTGTCCCGAGCGACACAAGCATTCTGTTCATAGGCGCTCCTGCGGGTTGTTTTGCCGATGAACACCCCAATTGCGGTAGAGGTTCCAATCGAGCGCGCATTTCGGCCGGGGTTCGGTCCTGGCAGACCCCTCTAGTGGCCAACGCAGGCCACCGCAAGATTCCGTAGTCGGCACGATGTCCAACTGGAACCGAATAGTGCGGGCGCTATTACGTCGCTATGAGCGATCGGGTATGAAAGCAGCATCTGGTATTTGTCGCGGCAACCACCTTCGAGCACGCCAGTCGTGAAGCATTGGCCGAATGCCAACTCAGGAGGACGCACCTCGTACAAGGACATTTCCTACGGAACAGCTAATTCACCAGACGCTGCTCGATCTGATCGGGACTTTGATAACAGACTAGCGAGGACGCAGTGATGCGGCATCCTTGGATAGCGGTGGCCCTTTTAGCAGTCGGCGTCATCGCCTGGGCAATGGTAGCTGAGCGCCCCCCAGAGCCCCCCCTGCGGATAGAGGTTTCTCTGACGGTGGCAGCCGACCACGACGTTCGTTTGATCTCAGAGCGCAGCCCCTTCATGCGGACAGAGCGGTGAGTAGCGAAGGCGCGCCAGCCCCAGCACGACTCGCCGGCCGTTTGTCGGATATGCGGGATGTGTTGGGTTCGATTATTTGTGCTTCCAAAACGAACAGGGATGTCGGGTTGCGCACACCGCGCGATGTGTTAAGCGGCGCGAAAGAGAAAAAGGCTGTCCGCCGCGAGTGGACGAAAGACGACCTGAAGACGCTGAAGTCACTCGCGAAAAAGAAGGCCGGTGTTAAGAAAATTGCGCGGGCGCTGAAGCGGACGCCCGGAGCGACTGCCGCGAAGGCGTTTGTTCTTGGGCTTTCGCTGGATACTCGGCTCTAACCACCCGCTCTGCCAAAACCTTCAGCAGCTGCGCCCGAAGCCGAGCGCGACATCGAACGGCTCAGCTTAGCAATTGGGCGGCGGCAAACGAGGCGCCATGCGGTACCCCCCAACATTTCAATTGCAGATGCGGGTGAAACGGGGGGCGAGCGGTCGCTAAGAAACGATTGGTTCTGAAGCTGCGGATACCCCTACCCCGTTGCACCGTGCTCTCACCCGCGTGGACCTTCGCGACATTCTTGTTCAGGTTTCCTGGCGTTGATGAGGTTCACCTTCAACGAGCCGAGCCATGGCGCATTGGCTTATCTCCACGTTCTGAAAGTTTAGCAGCGCCCGGTAAACCGATCACGGTGGTCGCCCTGATAATCAAACGGCCGCCCTCATAGGCCCGTGGCCACGGGGTTGAAATGGGGCGCCCCCATGCCCGCTGGCACCTATCCACGAATTGGTGCACGGATAGAGACACCGAGAACGATGTTACTCGGCTCACTCGCCTCCCACAAAGGTACGCTTCATGGTTCTACGGTAGCCTTCTTCAGCGCTGCAGCTATCACAACGCTGGCGTGGCTGTACATTATCGCCAAGACGGTGATTGCAGTCCGGGGCTGGCTGCTGTTCTAAAATAGTTCGACGAGTTGCAGAAACTCGTAGGCGGCACAAACTATCATTCCCCACAGCGCAAAGTTTATCTGCAGAGCTGCTACCATGCTTCCCTCCCCGTCGGCCGAGCTTGGTGCTACGGTTGATGGTGCACTTGCATTTTCACCATTTCCCCGAATCTACACCAATTCGAACGCCTCAACCGCCCGCAAGAATACTGGGTCGGACTCTCGATGAAACACGGCAGAACTTCGGGTTATGCGCCCGTCCTCTTCCGCATCAGGACGAGACGTTGCGCAGGCGCAACAGCCTCCCATGTTCCGCTTCGGAACAGATGTTTTGGACTCAACCCGCCAACCAGGTTCTGCAATCATCGCCAACAGCCGGGGCTGGAAGTGTCCATTACGTAAGCACTCAATTTTCCCGGGAAAATAAAGGCCGCAGGAGATGAGCTGATCCTGCGGCCTTTTTCATCTCAGCGGCGGATGTAGCAATCTGAGGAGCAGAGGGCGCGGAGAGTGTTGCGTGCTTGAAAGGAAAAGCTCCCCGAGCAACTTGGAGCTACCGACGGCGCCGATCAGCGAAGCGATATCGAGCGCCAGCTTGGCCGATGCTTCGCCTTGGAGTTCTCCCAGGCGACCTTGAAGCGGCGCGCTTGGCTTCATCGAGCGAGCCAGCTTCCCCGAACGGTGGACCGGGAAGCGTCACGATGAAGGCCAGTGCTGTAGCGCACGACGTCCTTATTCGCCCCGTACAGAAGAGCTGGCGAATACATTTGAGGAAATGAACCGCGCGAGCAGCGAGCGAACGCTCCCCTGGACTTTAGCTGTGGACATCCTGAACAGGGCGATAAGGCGCTACAGTTCCTGGGCGAAGGCGTGAACAAGTCGGCGGCCGTCATTCCGACAGGGCGGTTGCACCGATTATCCATTCGATGTTTGCACCTTGAGAAGTAGCAACGAGCCGATCGCCTTCCCAAAGCTCCACGTCGTGCTCGCCATGCATTTGCTAGGCTCGACGTCTCGCCGCCTGCTCGTCAATACAGTCAAGCTTTGCTGCGCAGATCACTCGCCGGTTGCTGTCCACCACAAACGCTTTGTACCGCATGATGGCAGTGCCATCCGAAAGGGGGACCGCCATGTTAATCGAATGTCCCTCCAAGGCAGCGCTAAACTGACGGCAGGCGTGTGGAACCTTGTACGTGTGGCATTCAGCTATACCGCCGTGAGCTCATCGATCGCGGCCGCCGCGTCACCTAACTTGCCAGTGTAGCGCGCTTCACTGACTTAATCTCACCGTCTGCCGAAGCGTCCGGCTCGAGCTTAACATCGAAAAGCCCCCCAGCGTCATCAGCAACACACCTAGCCAGGTGACCGTCCAGCTGCGCGGCTCGTCGCGCACCTCTTCATTGCGCGCGCCCAGCGGCATAGCTGGAGGTGAGACGGCTCGCGCGGCCGCGGCAAGCTTCTCCACGTCAACTTGGGGCGGCCCGCGGTGCTCGGGCGTGAGCTGGCTGGTGGGAAGATCCGCGGCGGGTGCCGCCGCCATCAGGGCCGGCGTGCCCGCATCGAAAACAGAATTTGCATCGGCCACCTTGAGTTCGCGTGCCGGCGGCGTCGGCTGAGCCCCCTCGGCCGGCGATGAGCTTGGCAAGTCCGCGCGCGCATCGATCACGGGGATCGCCCTTTGCTGCTCGGCCTCGTTCTTGACGGAGCTGGCGGCGCGGTTGGCCACACGCGCATGAGCCGGTTTTCGCAGCGTTGCGATGCCCTCGGCCAAAAACCAGCATTTGCGATGACCGTCCCGCCTATACACCCAGTGCTGGCCGGCGGCGGGCGAGCTGCCGGGTCGCGGCAAACATTCCGCCTGCGCCGAAGAGGTTGCAGAGGGGTCGCGCGGAGCAATATTGAACAAGGCGGTAAAAGAGTCGGAGCACGCTGGTGTCGCCGAAAGACCTCCGACAAGGACTAAACCGGCGAAGTAAAATCGCAAATGACGGGACATCGAAAACTCCCGGTGTGGTGCCCCTACTCGGCACGAGCCTTCGCGGCGACATGGGCCCCCATGCGGCTTAAATCTGGCAACGTGATGGATTAATTGTGCTTCTGGCCACCCGAGCTAACAGGCCATCCAACACTCTTCGGTTGCAAAATGCGGCAGCGGCGTTCAATTAAATCGAACCCCATGCGTTACGTTGGGCGTCGATCCCGCTCCCGATCTGCGACGCGACCGCCGGCTGATCACCGTCGCTGCGGCGTTTGCGCTCACCCTCGCAATGGCAATGGCAACGTGAAAGCGCAACTGGTCGAGCGGTAGGTTGTGGATGATACGGATGCCGGTGTGCGGGCCGGAGTGAGCACGCACCAAGTAAATGCTCCGTCACGATATTACCGCCATCGCGCCTTTCTCCCGTTCTACCTCCTCATTTAAATGTGGATTGTGCGACGACTATTTAACCCATGGCTTGTCTGCTCCTTCATTCCCGAGTTGTCTGCCTGGGCCTTCTCCCAAGAATTGAGATCGAGCGATGAACACCGAGCATTTCAATTCGCTTTCCCTTGACGAGCTTTGGATGCTTCACCAACAGGTCGCCGCCACCCTCAGTCAGAAAATTTTGGTGCAAAAAGCACGGTTGGAGGAGCGGCTCCGCAAAATTGGACTGGCCGAGAAAGCTGTACGGTTCGATCGTAAACGCCGTCCATACCCGCCCGTTCGCCCCAAATATAGCAACCCAAATAACCCGGCGGAGACATGGTCCGGCCGCGGCAGACTGCCTCGATGGCTGCGGCCGCAGCTTCGAGGTGGCCGGGAAGTTGGACGATTTCTTAATCGACCACGCTTCGGTTCAAAAGCGGCAGACAAATTGAGCGCCGCGATCACATTGGGAAGAAGGCCCACTGCAATGATTACGACGGACATCCAAGATCAGGCTATAGCCGCGAAGATGACCGGATAATTGACTTCGAGAGGCGGCCAGACTGCACGTCAATAGCAAGCAAAGCAGATTGCACCGCATTGGTGGTGCCGGACACATGATCCATCAGTCCGCGACCGTCGAGGTGATGGCAGCCGTCGACGAGGCCGCTGCAATTATGCACGGCGATCAGCCAAAGAATGCCGCTCCCGGGCGATCCATAGCAGACTAAGCAAAGCCGCGCGGCGACGGAGCTTACGGGCCACCTACCGATTATTGGCGGCCCGGCTTTTTTGCGGGTGGTCCGTTCTTGTTGCCAGGCATGCCCTTGATGTTCGATGCGGCCGGCAGCCACTCTTCTGCAACTGGCCGCCCGTCCCCGCCAGGCACCTTCGGAGACTCGATCGTGTTCAATCTCTCTACTCCATGACGAGAAACGTGGACGCGATCCGTCGCCTGTTCGGCGCGCTCAACAGCAGCGTTGGCGACTTGCCCAGCACGCCGGGCATCTTCCCGGACTGCCCCGCCCCTCGTCCGCAATGTGCCTGCGGCGGTGGCCCACAAAGGGAAGCGGGATCGGGTCAGCGACGATCTGGACGCACGTGGAGGGGCACGACTTTATCCATGTCGCTGTGACCGGAGCGCCGGCTTTGCAGCTTCACCACCTGCTCGAGTTCGAGAGCCTCTATGGCGAGCTCATCTGCCAAACGTTCGAAAAGTGCGCGCTTTTGCGGGTCGCTCGACCGCCTGCTCATAAGGGCCAAATCGGCGGCATCCGCACGGAGTTTGTCCAATTTTTCCCTTAGGTCCGCCATGGTATCGGCCCCGTCCTAGACCCACCTCGTCATGCGTGACGGGATGCAGGTCAACGGCGGAACACGCTACGGGTTCTTCGTTAACCGATTGTTAGGCCGACATTCGTGAAGGCCGAGATGTGTGAACGAGCGCCCGCTAACTTTGCCGAGCGCGTCGTGGCTATCCGATCAATGCTTCAGTGCGCACACGTGGTCACGAGCAGCATGGTCCGGCTGCATTGCCACTCGGACCCCAACATTGGTTCATGGACTCCACGAGGAGTACCGACGGCCATGGTAGTACCAGCCGCCACCAGAACAGCGGCCGTCAGCGCGAGCATTCGATAGCGTGCCAAGTTCCACTTCATTGCGCTTCCCTCCAGTGGAAGCGCGCACGCTAGGCTCAGGAATACCTCCCGCTTGTGAACTACTTCACAGGACGTTTCCTAACAGTCATCACAGTCGCGTGCAGCAAGCACGCTGCGTCAACCAGCGGCCCCCGAGGCGCTAGCCCCCGAGGCGCAGTCATACGTGATGCTGCAGTCCCCAGAAGGCGATCAGCAGAAGGGCTGCGGCCCCAATTCCCAGCAATAGGAGAATGGCTTCCAGCATGACGAATCAAGCCCCGCCCAAGGGAATCATACACATGGGTGAAACTTAGTCATCGTGGACTGGCCTGCCCCGGTCCGATCTGATCAGAAGAAAAACCCGCCGGCCTCCCCTATCGTGAGCACCGCATCATCAACCGGCAATTAAGGGATCTGGAACTATCTTACACGTAAGTTCTTCCGTTCTGAATGGCCACTGGAGGCTAACAGATGACGGATGAACAGCTAGCTCTTCAAGCTGTTAGTGACGCCCAGCGCATTTTGGAAGAATACTTAGAACCGAGGCCCCGGAATAACGAGCGCATCATCTTGGACAAGCTGGTGGAAGTGCTCGAGCGGCCAGATCTTCTGGTCGCTGTTCATCGGATGCAGCGCGGCTCGTAAGCGCTCCGTTGTCCCGCCGTTGCTGGTCGGCTCGTGCGAATTCGAGCCAGTCCTCAGCAAGCTTTAGCCACGGCTCCGCGTCGACGGGCTGACGGGCTTGCGCCGCCCGTTCCCTGCACACCTCAGCTAACTGGTAGAAGCGAAGTACATCTTCCGACATGCAAAATGACGCGACTACGCCCATCATCCCGCCTCAAGAGTATCGCCTCTTCCGACACTGTCTGTCGAGTATCTCACATATCATCCCTGATTGGGGTGAATCCTCGCCACTGTGCTAAATGGGCAACCCCACCGGCCCGCAGACGCTATCAAGTGCCGGCTTTGCCGGTTGCCAGCGCGTCACAACTCAGCAGGCGGCGTACCAGCCATCAGGAAACGGTAGCAGAGGCCATTCGCCCGCGGTGTCATTCGCGGCCTCCGGCTCGGCGACGATTGGCCCACTTGCCGAAGGACACCACGCAGCAGGCGCCCCCGGCGCGCGATCATAGGGGTGCTGATCGGAAGGCCCTGTGCTGCTTAAGTGCATAGACTCGATCGAGGGCATAAGTGCACCCCGCGCTCTTAATATCTCACAATTAATCAGTTAATGTAGCTATTAAATATTAAATATTTGACTTGTTCAATCACGAAATGGTTGAATAGGCTTGTCCTACCGCCGCTCGTGCGCGGTATTTTGAGGCCAGCGACCATGTCCTTGGCATTCCCGCACTGGCTGATGATCGCAGGGGCCCTACTGGTGGGTGCCGGCTATATTGGTGTCCTCGTCAGCGGAAAGAAAGCGAACCGGGTTGATCGACCTCCAGGCGAGCCGATCGATCTGCCGGCTTTACCGCTCCTCAACTCGCATGACGCGCAGTAACTCGCGCGCGTTTCCCCAAGAGCGAGGGTTAGCAGTGGCTGTCAGAATTGAATGGGGTCCGCTTGAGGCGATAACGAACGTCCGCAACGAAGCGTGCAAGGCCCGAGACTTCATCATCCAATCCCATGATGGACACGTGCAGGGGCAGATTGTCGTGCCTGACGATGCCGATCAGTTCGTCATGGGGGCATGTGAAATCCGGCTTCTCGAACTGCTAAAGGAGGCCGTCAAGGAAATGGAGCGGTGAAAGCGCCGAAGATCGCAGCACCAAAGCGTGTACTCAATTTCGATACACGTGACCAAAGCGCCCGGTCGCCGGCGCGAACTGGCGAGCCCTGTCCCAGCCACGCCTACAGTCTCAGATTACCTGCGGACTGCTTGCCCCGATCGCTCACGATCTCGTAGTTCACCTTTGCACCTTCTGCCAAACCACTGAAGCCAGCCTTCTCCACCGCTGATATGTGGACAAAGACGTCCTTCCCGCCGTCGTCGGGCTGAATGAAACCATAGCCTTTGGTCGCGTTGAACCACTTCACAATCCCTGTCGCCACGCACGTCTCTCCTGAAAAATGAACGTCGCAAGATGACAGAAGCTGATAAAAATGAAAAGCCCGCGCCAACCGAGGATCCCGTTTAAGGTGCGAGTTGGATGCATGACCGCTTATACTGGGACAGGCGTCATGTTGCTGCCCACATGAGGAAGGCAGCCAACGTGAACCGGCGCCTCCCGTGAATTTCTCACGGTGGACCAGCAGGGAACGAACACCTCGATAGGGAGCTTGAGAATCTTGCCGGCTCCCCGCGGAGCTGGCGGAGCGGCTCCGGCCACCCAAAACTCCCCCTGAAGCGGGGGCAATCTCACTGCTGGCGCGTACACAGTCGGGACGAACTCGTCGGCTTTGAAATGGCCGGCAGCGTGAACCGGAAAATTTTGTTGCAATCAAATGCGACGCGCTAACGCACTGAGCGCAGATAATGGTCTGGTCGGTTGGCGCGGTTCATCTCAGCGAAGGCCTTCCCCAACTCTTCCGCCGTATGCTTCGCCTTGAAATTCTCCCATGCGACCATGAATCGCCCCTTCGCTTCATCGAACGAGCCAGCTTCCCCGAACGGCGGACCGGGAAGCGTCACGATGCACGTCCACAACCAGAACCTCGGCAACCCCTGCCATTCTCGCCAGCAGCTCGCTTCAGGGATGCCGAGTGCGAACGCACCCGCAGTGTTGTTCTTTGGGGCAAGCTCGTCAGCCCGTCGTGAACCGAGTATCGGCGATGTGCCGCGCAGATTTCCTGCGGTTCATTGGTTTACCAACATAACACCCTTGGGCCATGTCGAAACCCAATTCCTTGACCGTCAGGAAATCGGCTCTTCTTTCGCCCCTTTCGCGACCGTTCGTGTCTTGCCTTCGGACATTTTTACAATCCTCATGCAAGCCGCGCGCTTTAGCCCGTCGCCTGCGCACCCATCGATAAATTTCCGATCAACCTTTAGCTCAAAATGGCCACTCCTCCTGGCCGAGGAGCGAGGGCCATTCTGCACCTAACCCATCAACGGAAAGGCCAACATTGTGGAACTTTAGCGAATGCGCGGCATCCCTTGCAAGCCTGAAGTCACGCAGAAGCTCCGTGCCATCGATCTCGATAATCAGTCCCGGAAAGGCCGGATGCCTGGGAAGAAGCTTCTCAATCGTCGTAAGTGCACCATCGCTTGTGAGAAACGAAAGCGGCAGATTGATCGCAAGTACAATTGGCCCGCATTCCGAAACGAAGCAATGCCAATCCGCCACCGCTTGGTTGATAAGGAATTCCGACAAAGCTGCGTAATGCGGGTCTCTGTCGTCCGCTTTGAAACAGCCGGGAGAGACCATACCCCAATGAGGATGTCTGATGCGGACGAGTGCTCCGTGAGCCTCCTTGCGGATCATCGCATGGAAACTGGCTATGACTTCTCGAGCTTCCACCAGGAGAGGAATGCCTGCTCAATTGCCGCAATAGTGACGGTCTCTGACTTTGATAGCGTATCGCGGCCATTGGTCATCAGCGCGCGATAGGTCTCGCGGACGGTACGCGCTGCAGGCTCTGAGCATTGGGCATTTCGGCACGCCAACGGCGTGTCGCCCATTCGGCAACGACTCGCACCGAGCTAAATCCCTGCGCCTTGAGGCAACCCCACAGGTCGGCGCCATTATAGTGACGAGGGGTCCACTGAACATCGAGCCATGGCAGGCAACGTACGGAGCGTCTTAGGTGGCTCGCGGCCTCTCGCCCCACCAAACTGCGGCGGTCCGTTCAATGTCCTCCTCGGTCTATAATCAGGGCGAAGACATTCACGCCACTGATTGAACCCCTGCACATACAGGCGGTGTTGACGCTCGCTTCGCCAGAGAGCTCTAGAACTGATGCCGTTAACGTGGTGCGTTGCAGCGAGCTATCTGCTTGCTGCGCTGCGTCTACGTTCCGCCATGGGTAGTACATCACCTTTCTACATATGAATCGGGGATGTGCCGGAACGTGCGTTATGAGTTTGCATTGTTTCTCTGTTTTGTGATTTGTAGCGAGGTCGATCATGCGTCCGCTTTCTGGAATGATAATGATTGCAGCGGTCTCAACTTGGACGGGGCTTCATGCGACCCCTGCCGTCGGGCAAACATTCAATGACAGATGGTCCATCGTTCCAAAGGCTCACGCGGAGCCCGCTCCTGAAGGACTCGATCAGACAAAGAAGGAGGAGCCGCAAGCGCAGTCTCCGAACGGACAAGAGCCGAAAGATCGTTCAGGGGCTCAATCCTTCAATCGATTCATTTCCGGAAAAGCCTCCTACTATTCCTATTCCAAAGGCAAGACAGCGAGCGGTTCATCGTTTGATCGGAATCTACTAACCGCGGCGCACCGCCGTCTGCCGTTCGGCACGAGAGTCCGCGTCACTGATCTTGAGACGAATAAGTCGGTGGTCGTTCGTATCACCGACCGCGGACCATGGGTCCGTGGCCGCGTCCTCGACCTCTCGCTGGCGGCCGCGCGCAGCTTGGGGATTACAAATCGTGGCGTTGCTCAAGTCCGTGCTGAGGTGTTGTAGCAGACGTGCATTGCCCTGCGAAAGCACGCAACCGCCGCCCACGCGCCCGTACGTCAATAGTCCGGCTTTTGGCCTGAAACGAATTTGCCGTGTCTCTAAAGAACCCTGACGCTATCGCGGCCCTCGTATCGGCCCTTAGGCTCGTCCACGGAGACGAAGTCGCGCGTACCATGCTCCAGGAAGGTATGAGCCTCGTCACGCTGATCGACACGATGTTCTCCGCGCCGATAGCACATCGCGATGCCGTTCGATACGTCGCGAGTGCCTTAGATGACTTCGCCATTACACCAGAACTCGGCCCGGTCTGGCATCTTCGTTACCTGTATGATGATCAGCCCGGCTCATTTCGCGTCGTCGATTTGGAGATAGCCACGCCGGCCGGTACGCTGTCCAGCAACGACCTTTGGCTTCGGCTGCCCGTCTAACTAGCTCCCAAGCTCTGCGATGCCGGACCGTGCTTCGACGATTAGCCGGACCCCTGCCCTACGTGCCGGCCTTGTAGGTCTTGATCGTGCCGGCCGGTATGTCACAGCATGAGAGGGCGCCGCTGCAGCTCATCGATGCCCTGTCTCCGCAGGGCTGCGTCTTTACATGCCATGGCCTGAGCCCAGTTGGCCGCGATGATCCAACTGCTCCCCCGCCCGTTCACGTCGGCGAAATTGCGAGATCGGTGGCGCCGAGCGAGGCCTGAAATCTTGATTTCACTTGCATCCTGCGTGCAGGATGGCAGCTCTCCCAAATCCGCGAGGGATCGACCTTCCGAGCACGAACGCGACGAAGAGCGACTGCAAGAAAGATTTTAGAAGCTAGCAATTGAAACCGGCGTGTGCAGAAAGTATTCGCAGTTGAGCGGCGCGAGGCGTGCGAAAAGGACACTATGCCTGTCGAAGTCGCGAGAGCCCAGCAGGACGAAAAGGTTCACATCCTTGCCGGCGGATGCCCATAGTGGCATCACGTATGGCGATTTGGCCGAGTTACCGTAGTTCATTACCGTAGCTTATTTCTAGAACCGTCCGCGGTTTGCGAAAAATGAACATCTTCGCGAGGGTTTAGCGCCCACAGTTTGGAGGAGTGGATATCCTCGGCGTGGCGAGAACCAGGGACCGGTAGCTCGCCCCCTTCCGCGAAAGCGCTCTGCGTTTTTTCCGCGCGGAGCTTGCCACTTCTACGGTTCGAGCCACGTTGGCACATTAGATCGCGGGAGCCGCTAGGCTCAGTCGCGCTTGACCGAAGTGAGGTGTGGGGCTCCCGGCTGCGGCTAGCTTCACAAGCCACCTGCGGAATCCTCCGCGAAAAGTGTGGAGAGGTAGTCTGGAGCGGCCGGATTATGGGCGCGATGATCCATCGCAATGAGCCCGCGAGCGCGCCCAGGAGGCCGTTCGAGAAGCCGACCGGCCGGAGGCGGAAGCCTGGTCCGTCCGCATGGAATGCTACGGGGGCCCTGCGCAGCCCTGCCCGACGATCGATCAATGCTTAGTGGCGGACTCGCCTGGCTGGAGGTTGAGTGCGCCCGCTGCAAGACACGCGAGCCTGCCATTCGACGTCATACATCGGCATAAGCACACGCCGCACTGGAGTTTAGGCGCTTTTTCCTGCCTCGATCAGCCTCGAACTTTCGGCGATCGGACTCATTTGCCGACGGCGCCTTCGCGCGCAGCGCTGGGCCCGAGCGCACAGGCTAAAACTGTGCTAAACAACGAAAGTCAGCACCGTCGTCAAGGGTTCATATGGAGCACCAAATGGCTTCCACGCGGGACGACAGCGTCGCGGAACGGCAGATCGCGGAGGAGCTTTCGCACCTGACGCGCAAGGCGGAAGACGGTCCCTCGGTCCAGCCGACCATGGAGACGTCTCGCGCACCGGCAACGAACCATCAACCGACGAAACAGCGCCACGTGGCCTTCGTCTGCTCTCTGTTGGCTGTGTCCTTTGCTGCTTGGTGGTGGTGGTCGTCCTCCGCACAACCGGCGACGAGGGCCCCTTCGGACCCTGCACCCCTGACGCGGGGCCCCCGAGATGCTGCGGCGCCGAAAGACGCGGCGCCGTCTGCAATCGCCCTGGTTTCCGACTTGACGCAGCAGCTGCAGTCGATGACGCGCGATCTCGCTGCCTTGAGGCAAGCAGTCGAACAGCTTAACGTGACGCAAGAGAAATTGGTCCACGACAATGAAAATGTCGCGCGCCAACTCAAGACAGGCCAGGAAGAACTCGCACGTAACAGCCGTGTCATCGACGATGTCAAAGGGATCCAGATCCAGATGGCACGCGAAAGTCAAACGCTCACCGATCGCCTCAACGCAAACCAGGAGCAACTCGCCCGCGCCACGGCGAACGCCTCAGCACCAAAGGAGATGATGCCTGAAGTTACGAACGCGATCCCAGAAAAGCCACAGGTCATGCAGGAAGTACCATTGCCGCGTCCACGGCAGTCGGCCAATGTTGCCCAGGCGCCAAAGCCGGCGCCAATTGCCAGACCGCAAGCTATAAAACCGCAACCGTCGTTATCGTGGCCATGGTCGCGCTAAGCCGCGACCGACCTGCTCATGCGGCCGAAACTAAAGCTATGGAGACGGACGCCGTTGACTGCGGCTCCTATTCAGACTTCGGATCTGGCCCGCTGTCGCCCCGCGGTCCCTTTCGCGACGTAATCGCCCTACCGTAGACCTTGTAAATCCGCGAAATCATCAGGATGATCGGCCAGTCGTGGCATCGCTCGCGAGGCCTTCATGCGAAAATGCGAAGTCGCTGTGCTGGGTCTAGGACTCCTGGGCGGAGCAGCGCTCAACTCATTGTTGGATGCCGGCGTCGATGCGCTCGGCTTCGACCCCGTCGGACCCGGTTCGGATCGAGGCTCGTCACATGGTTCATGTCGAATTTTCCGTCGCTTCAATTTCGAAAACCCCAACTACACCAGCCTGAGCGACGAGGCTCATGCCGGTTGGATCCGGCTGCAGGCCGAAAGCCGTCAAACGGTTCTGACGGAAACCCCTGTTTTGGAGGCAGGCCTCCTCGGCTCTGCGATGGTGGCGTCGTCACGCGCGGCCGCGATCGCGAAAGGGCGCCCTGATCCGATGTTGACCGCGACCGTAGCGAACAAGGAATTTCCGGCTTTCACCCTGCCCGACGACTGGGACGTCGTAGTACAAGACGGTGGCGCGATACTGCGGACCGGTGTCGTCATGAGACTGATGCGCTCACGCGCCGGGAACCGTGTGATTCCGGAACGCGCGAGCTTCACGCCGCACCAAGACGGCGTATCGATCCGCACGGTGACCGAAGAGTTCTTCGCCGAGCGCGCGATTCTGGCGCTGGGTCCATGGCTCGGTCGCGCACTCCCGACACTGGGCGCGCTGCTCAACGTGACCCGACAGGCGGTCGGCTGGTTCAAGCCGACCCGCCCTGACACTGTGGCGCTCGGTCGTTTCCCGATCTTCATTCTGGACCGAGGTCCGAACGACGTGGTCTACGGCTTTCCGGACTTCGAACAGCGCGGCGTCAAAGCGGCGCCTCACAACCACGGGCCCGTGGTCGGCCCCGACGACTGGGGTCCGCAGGCCACCGAGGCCGAACTCCGCCCGGTCGGCGATGCGTTGGCGGCCCTTGTCCCGGGCGCGGCCGGGCCAATCATCGATCGAGACGTCTGCCTCTACACCAACACCGTGCCCGCCGACCGCCTGCCCGATGCGGGCGAGGAATTCATCATCGATCGCTGGCCGGATTCCCGCCTAATCGTCTGCTCCGCGTGTTCGGGCCATGGTGCGAAGTTCGCGCCTGCCATCGGGCAAAGGCTTGCCCGACTGGCCACCGATCCGTCCTACGAAGCAGAGTCATTCTTTCAGCTTTCCCGATATTCTCAATTCGCCTGAGCGGATATCGCGGCGTGGCCGGATCGGCTACGTGACCCTGGCGGTGTCACTGGCCGATATGTTCTGCGCCGGCGAGCTTAGGCGCGGGACCTCCGAATTCGCGCGCGAAGACTCTTGAAGCGCGAATTGAGCCTTGAGCCGTGGTGTGAATGGGCGTGGGGGTCCCGGGGTTGATCGGCACGATAGGTCTCTGATTCACATCACATACCCGGACCGCCGATCGGCCTAACGTGAGCGCGAGTTGGCGATTGGGTGACCCCGGTCCCCAGTCAGCCAAGGCCGTGCGGCATAGATCCCGCACGGCCTTGGGTGCAACTGTCCAGGCCCAGCCGGATTCCGTCGCAGCAGATCTACCGTCCCTGCATTGCCTCGAACGAAGCCCGTCATTCGCGACGGGGTCAAGCTTATCGGTTTGAAAGCTCCATGGTGTGATGACGCCCTGCATCCGCGACGGCTGCTCACCTCGGCGTGGTGCATTGATCGTCCGCGGACCGGCAGCCTCAGCAGCCGCATCAAGGCTGTGCGGCTCCATCGAATGGCGCGACCCGCGGGCACTTTTGTTATCCACAGTGTGAGTTGCGACACACCGTACTGGCGCGATTCGTTATACGTTTAACGTGCGCCCTCAGGGCGCCTTTCCTTTCGCCGCGGCGCTGGCAATGGCCGCCCGGCACTGTGCGACGTCCGCGGCTTTCACTGCCGCTGCCCTCCCAGCAGGGTCAGTTGGCCGCCCCTTGTCTGCGTCCGGATGGCAGCGAAGGCCTCAGTCCAGCGCACCTCATCGCGTTGGAGCTTGCCGCGGCGTTCTTAGCCGAGAGCCGCAGAGGTCGACATGCTCGGAACCGAGAGTGTAGCCCGAGATAGCTCCAAAAGACACACGCCAGACGGTGTTCGGATAGCTGCCGGCGCACACCAAATGTGTCGTATCGGACGCATAGTTGACGCAGCGCTGTAGACACTGCCTCGCCAGAGCAGCTTGGCGATCGGGGCAGATCAGGCCGGTTCTTTCCTCTTCGGCCCTCCCAGCGTCGTCCTCAAAAAAGCAATTCCGCAACTGCGCATTTCGAGTCAACACGTTCATGCATTGAGCGGTCGCCTCGCCGACCTGCGCCTTGCTCGGTTTCACCAATGGGCACTCTGGGGGAATCTGAGCTGGGACCACGTAGGTACGCGCTGGCCGGCGGGCGAGCACGGCGGCTCTGTGCTTGTTCACCGCGGACCCACGTGACGGCCCTCGAGAATCTTCGGCGCAGGCGATAGGAAGGCATCTGGTCCACAGCGGACCGCTGCTCACGCACCGATTGGCGTCTGGCGCGCAGCCGGTGGGGCAACAGGTTTGCGCAGACGCGGGCAATACCACCGCATATGCCAAAACCAGGATTGTCACCTTGAGATGGCGCATGTTGCCCCCACCACACAGCAGCTAAGCGGCGCTCGACGGGTCCTTTTCAATCGCGCTCATTCTTCTTCTTGTCATCTCCATCCTGGCCGCCAAAGCCCGAGGAGCCCTTGTTACCGCCGCCACCGCCAGATCGGGAGCCTTCCTCTCCGGAATGCGCGACCTTGGAGCCCTTTGCGCCACCCGAGTTCTCGCCGCCACCCCCGCCAGAGCCCCCAGCACCGCCGCCGGTTGATGAATGCTCCTTGGTCGAGTGATCCTCGGTCGCGCTGTGTGGATCATTGTCGAAAACTGAATGACTGCTGCCGCCTCCGCCGCTATATCCTGCTCCGTCTTGGGCGCCGGAACGTGCGATGGCTGTTGACGTTAACGACGTCGACAGCAGTAGCGTCATCGCTGGCGGGGTTACGGCAGCAAACCTGCCACAGGTCTTCAAGAACTCCCGGCGGTCTTCGTCTTCTTCTGTTGTGGGCATCGGGTATCCCCTCGGGCTACTGCAACTGTTTAACTTAAACCAGATTAAATAAATTAAATCCTTTTTATTAGTTCAATCACGAAAAGTTACGTTCAGGTGCGCCCACCATTGGTCGTACTGCCCTGCCCGAGCGGCGGCAGAAGTTCTGGATCAGGGTGAAGAACCGCAGCCACCACCTTGGCAAATGCGAGCCGCTAGACCCGTTGGCGCTGAATTATTGCGGCAACAACGCGGGTCAGTCGTAACTATGCTGTATAGATTTCAGTTGCGTGGGCTTCTCTTGCGTTTATCCACCTACGCAAGTCTGTCTCGAATCCACCAAGGCCCTCAACTGAGCAATTCGGCCAACATCGAACACGTCGCGGCTTTACGTTCCTACGTTTCGCATTTGGTGCCGCGTACCGGGACCGGATGACGCTGGTGTTCAGCCTCGTGCTTGGAATCGCAGTGATGCAGGAATTGTTGCAAAAGCTGACGCCAGATTGCGATGCTAGATTGCTGGATGCGTCCGAAAAGGTGGTTGGCGGGTCCTCGGGATTTTGCTCGCCAGCATCGCTTTACGCCTGATTGAGCGCTGGACGGCTGCATCTGATGTCTAACGGCTCTTGCGGGTTGGGTTCATGCCCAATCGTGCCATAAGCCAAGGACGCCCTCGACATAGCTCACGTCGCAATGTCGATAATCGACTTGGCGACTGCGAGCTGGTTGGGTCCCTAGTTAGCCTGCTCAGTCCCTTCAACCAGGCCAGGAGCCGACTAGTTGGTAAGGTTCGGGTTTGAACTCTCCCGGTACTGTGATTGGATTGCCAATTGCCTTTCCCGCCGCGCGGATAGTGTCGATGAACAGCTTCGCGGCCGGGTTCAAACCGATCGGACCACCATGTCCTCTAGCTCCAACGCCAGTATCAGCAAGAGAGCGCGCACGAAGGCTGAGGCGGATTTTGCCACCTGGCTCATGATGGCCAAGCTCGGTGGTTTCGATGACCTGCCGTCCAGCGCCCAAAGCTTTCTGAATAACTATCGAACTCGGCTCGAGACAATGAGCGAGCCAGAGTCCGCGGCCCTAGCTGTTCGCGAGGTCTACAGCGCTTATTACAGCGAGATGGGAGGCGTAGGCGCAGCGCCGGAACCAAAGGCTCAGACGCCAACGACAGAGGGCAAACTCGTGCGGTCCCAGAGACCGCCTAGACCTCAACCCGGTCAATCGGCTGCGCGCGATTCGCCGAGGCCAATGACCCGAAAATCCCTCCCGGCACTGCTGATTTTCGCAAGCATGGTGGCACAGTTGTCGCATTCGCATTTTTAGCGCAGTAAGATCGCCCGCGAAATGTGTGCGACCTCCGCTTTTCCCCCGACAGCGACCTAGCTATCGGAGATCGTGCACTTCGCATTTGGGCCACTTCCGGACCTTCGTTGCTGGCTTTCTCGCGGATCACAAGTAACGCACAGTATGCCGTATCGCTATCTCGACCTATCAAGCATCCTGCCGCCGTTCGATGCCCGGAAAGCAACATAGCACCGACGACATGGCAGGCGCCCTGCGCGGCTGCACTTGGGGTGATCCATAGGGCCTTGCTGAACGATCTCGTTCATCCACCATACATCCGACACGGCACAATACTTGCTACAGCGCGGGGACGCCGATTAGTGCGTGCGGAGTTGTTCCCAGATGGGACGAAAGGTCCGGGCTTCAAAGACGCAAAAGCGTGTTACGCCAGACCTACGTACGCATACGACGAAGACCGCCTGATTGACGCGTGCGCGCGGGCACGGCGAGCCATATGATGGCTTGCGGGAAGGTCAGGCGGCTTGCTGATCGGCGGACTTGCCGGCTTGGTGCAGGAGCTTCCATTCCCAGGGCAGCAGTTCGCGCAGCCGCGACGCGGGAAGATCGGCGATCCGGGCGAGGACTTCAGCGAGCCAGGCCTTTGGGTCGACGTCGTTGAGGCGGCAAGTCGTGATCATCGTCAGCATGATCGCGGCACGGTCGGCGCCACGTTGGCTACCAGCGAAGGTCCAGTTGCGCCTTCCCAAGGCAATGCCTCTCAATGCACGCTCAGCGCAATTGTTGGTCAAGCAGATCCTGCCATCGTCGAGGAAGCGGACGAAGTCGTCCCAGCGCTTGAGCATGTAGTTCATGGGCTTCAGGACCTCAGCGGAGCGCGAGAGGCTTTCTCGCTCGCGGAGCAGCCAGTCGTGCATGTCGTCGAGCAGCGGCTTGCTCCGCTCCTGGCGCACGGCCCGCCGCTCGTCGGCACTACGGCCGTTGATGGCGCGCTCGATCTCGAACAACGCATCCAGGCTGTCATTCGGCTTGCAATATTGACCCCCTAAGCCGGGGGATCGGCGTCCAAAATTGACCCCCTATAGGTTGGTCTGTTGCGCTGCCTGCT